>NZ_LUTP01000133.1 GCF_002111585.1 Lonsdalea iberica | reverse complement strand
CGGTGTGCCGCTGCTGCACCACCAGTTCCCAGCCGTTGTAGACCCAGTGTCGCCGCGACGTCGGTTGTCCCTGACGATAGTGCCGCACTTCCGCTATCTGGTCGCCGTCCCACAGGTAGCGCACCTCTTCGCCGCGCTCGGCGCAGCGTTTGCTGACCCGACGTCCGAACGGGTCGTAGCGATAAAACCACGTTTCGCCGCTCGGGGTGTCCACCGCCCTTAGCTGATTGCGGCTGTCCCAGCGGTAGTGCCACACCTGCGCCCGGAACCCCGGCTTGACCTGCTGTCGGCGCACCAGACGGCCGGCCCGGTCGTAGGTGTAATACATGTCGTCGCGCTGTACCAGACGGCCGGCTTCCCACTCGGTCAGCCGTCCCTGCTCCTGCGGCAGGCCGGTGCGGGTATAGTGGTAGTCGGTCTCGGCAGTCGGCGCTCTGCCCGCGCCGCCGGTCAGAACCGACAGCACCCGGCCGGTCTTGTCCAACCGGTAGCCTTCACTGTCGCGATTGGTGCGCACGCCGGTCAGGTTGCCCGCGCCG
>NZ_LUTP01000132.1 GCF_002111585.1 Lonsdalea iberica | reverse complement strand
TGAGTCGAGTGGCCCGCGTGGGGGCCATGCATGCGGGGAGTCAGCCCGTTCCTCCGGCGGAACGACCACAGCCGTGTCACGGCAAACCGCCGACGTCGCCGGGCAAGACCATCAAACACGCCAGCTTTCTGGGCGCGCTGCTGGGCGCGGTGGCTGGCGCACTGGTGGCTGCGGCGGCCTTTGCCGTGGCCGCCGCAGCGGTAGCGGCGGTGGTCGTAGGACTCGGATTGACCGGTGGGCTGGGACTGGCGCTGGTGGTGGGAGCGGTCAAGCTGGCGGCCGGGTTCGGGCTCACCTATTTGCTCAAAGATCAGATTGCCGCGATTTCCGGCGGCGTCGCCGCGATGGTGGACAGCGTGACGCCGCCCTTTGGCCCGGTGGTCACCGGTTCCGGCAATGTCTTCGTCGAAAAACTCCCGGCGTCTCGTGCCGAAGTCGATACGGTCGCCTGCACCAAACACAATTCGCCGCAGCTGATAGCTCAGGGCAGCGACACCGTGTATGTCAATCAGCATCCCGCGGCGCGCATCGATGATAAGACAG
>NZ_LUTP01000131.1 GCF_002111585.1 Lonsdalea iberica | reverse complement strand
CCACAGCAACTGCCGATCATGGTTATGCGGTCGATACCGCGGCGCCGGAAGCATCCATCACCATTGATGATGTAACCGGTGATAACACCATCAATATCGCCGAGGCGGGTCAGAACCAGAACGTGACCGGCCGCGTCGGCAACGACGTGCAGGTCGGCGACACGGTGACCGTGACTATCGGCGATCAGGCTTATCAGACCACCGTCACGGCGTCGGATAACGGCAATGTATGGAGCGTTTCTGTGCCGGGCGAGGTGTTGGCCGGTAACTCGCAGATCCATGCGGAAGTGACCACCACGGACGCGGCGGGCAACCCGACCACGGCTACGGCCGATCACGGTTATGCGGTTGATACCGCGGCGCCGGAAGCCAGCATCACCATTAATGATGTAACGGCCGACAATACGCTGAATATCGTGGAAGCGGGACAGAACCAGAACGTGACCGGTCGTGTCGGCAACGACGTGCAGGTCGGCGATACGGTGACCGTGACTATCGGCGATCAGTCGTATCAGACTACGGTGACCGCTTCCGACAACGGCAACGTA
>NZ_LUTP01000130.1 GCF_002111585.1 Lonsdalea iberica | reverse complement strand
GGGTTAGTGGCATGGAACGTTCTTCCCGTCACCAGCGGCTGGTCCGGGTCGCCCTCCAGAAAACTCACCACCACCTCATGACCGATGCGCGGGATGGCGACCATGCCGTACTGACCGCCCGCCCAGCCCTGACTGACGCGTACCCAGCAGGAGCTCTGGTCGTCGCTCGCGCCGTAGCGGTCCCACGGGAACTGCAGCTTCACCCGGCCGTATTCGTCGCAGTAAATCTCCTCGCCCGCCGGGCCAACCACCGTCGCAATCTGCGGGCCGTCCACCATCGGGCGGTGCGGCATTTTCGCCCGCCACGTGGTGCTGGCTTTCACCACGCCAAAGGTGTTGGTCAGCGTGGTCGGCTCGCCGCCGCCTTCCTCTTCCAGCGCCTGCGGCTGGGTGCCGATGTGGCTGACGGTTACCACCTGCCAGCCGATGTTCAGCGTCAGGTTCGGGTGCTCCGTCAGGGTGAATGTGCCGCCGGGCATCAGCGCCGCGCAGTTTGACGCGCCTTGTCCGGTGACCGCATCCGCGCGCAGCGCATCCAGCCGGTGGCCGCTGAACGCCTTGCCGCT
>NZ_LUTP01000129.1 GCF_002111585.1 Lonsdalea iberica | reverse complement strand
CCCGCCCCGGCGTTCGCTCTCGCGCCCGGCGGCATCGTGATTCATCGTCAGTTCCGCGCCGTCCGGCAGCAGCACCTGTTTGAGCTCACCGGTCCGGCTGTAGCGGAAGGTGCTGGTCAGTCCTTCCTCTTCCTGTTCTTCTTCCGACCACAGCAGGGTGCGCGTGACGCTGTGCTCATCGTAGGCTCTGCGCACTTCCGTGCCGTTCTGCCACTCGCGCACCACCCGGTCGCGCAGGTCGTATTCCAGCTGTACGTGGCTGACCGAAGACGTCACCTCGGTCAGCCGTCCCACCGCATCGTAGCGATAGTGCACCGTCTCTTCCGGCGAGGTCTCCTGTATCAGCAGGCCACGGCCGTCGTACTGGAAGCGACGCTGCTCGCCTTCGCCGTTGCGCACCTCGATGCAGTGCCCGTCTTCGTCATAGCCGTAGTGGGTGACCGTGCCGGCCATATCCTGTTCGCGGATGACTCGCCCATCGGCATCCAGCCACCACTGCCAGCGGCTGCCGTCCGGCGCAGTGACCGACGTCAGCTGCTGCGTCTCCGGGTCGTAGCCGTAGCGCCAGGTCCGGCCCTG
>NZ_LUTP01000128.1 GCF_002111585.1 Lonsdalea iberica | reverse complement strand
TCTTTGCTCAGAATATAAACTTCTGATTCGAACTGGGTGTGCGGCTTGATTGAACCCGGTTTAGCCAGTACCTGACCACGTTCAACGTCGTCACGCTTAGTACCACGCAGCAGAACACCAACGTTCTCACCCGCACGGCCTTCGTCCAGCAGTTTGCGGAACATTTCAACACCGGTACAAGTCGTTTTAGTCGTGTCTTTGATACCCACGATTTCAACTTCTTCACCCACTTTGATGATGCCGCGCTCTACACGACCGGTTACTACAGTACCACGGCCAGAGATAGAGAATACGTCTTCAATCGGCAGCAGGAACGGCTTGTCGATGGCGCGCTCTGGTTCCGGGATGTAGCTGTCCAGTGCTTCGGCCAGTTCTACAATCTTCGCTTCCCACTCAGCTTCGCCTTCCAGCGCTTTCAGAGCAGAACCACGGATTACCGGAGTATCGTCGCCCGGGAAGTCGTACTGAGACAGCAGCTCACGAACTTCCATTTCAACCAGTTCCAGCAGCTCTTCGTCATCTACATGTCACATTTGTTCAGGAACACGATGATGTACGGAACGCCTACCTGACGACCCAGCAGGATGTGCTCACGAGTCTGCGGCATCGGGCCGTCAGTCGCTGCAACTACCAGGATCGCGCCGTCCATCTGGGCAGCACCGGTGATCATGTTTTTTACGT
>NZ_LUTP01000127.1 GCF_002111585.1 Lonsdalea iberica | reverse complement strand
CGCAGGCGCTGAGCGATAGCCTCAAGGGAAACATCCTGACCGACGACACGGCTTCCGATTTCATTTTCCAGCGTCAGCAGTTCGGCCTGCTCGTCTTTCATCAGGGAAGACAGCGGCACGCCGGTCCAGTCGGCAATCACGTTGGCGACCGTGCGGGTGTCCACATCCACCTGAACCAGCACGTCGCCCTGTTGTGCCTGCTCCAGCTGCTGTTGCAGGTCAGAAATTTCAGCCTGCTGGCTGATGTCCTGGCGGCTGGCCATCAGCTGCTGTGCCAGCGCCTTTTCAGTGCTGAAACGTGCTTCCTGCTCCTCGATACGCGCATCCAGTTCAACCCGCTGCTGCTCAATGACAGCCAGACGGTCACCATGACGGTTGCTGCCGGCGGAGATATCTTCCAGCAACGCCTGCTCTTCCAGTTCGAGTGCGGTCAGCTGTGCTTTCAGACGCACAATTTGTTCAGGCACGGTGTCTAGGCTCATGCGGACGCGCGCGGCGGCGGTATCCAGCAAATCAACGGCCTTATCCGGCAATTGGCGACCCGTCAGGTAACGACGGGACAGCGTAACGGCCGCACGCACGGCATCATCGGTAATGTGGACGTTGTGGTGTTCGGCATAGCGGGATTTGAGGCCACGCAGCATCAGGCAGGCGGTGTCGTCGTCCGGCTCGTCGACTTTCACCATCTGGAAACGGCGTTCCAGTGCGGC
>NZ_LUTP01000126.1 GCF_002111585.1 Lonsdalea iberica | reverse complement strand
GCGATGAACGGACAGCGTTATCACTCAAACGAAAAGGCCAGCCTGTTTCCAGACTGGCCCACATAGAGCGCTGATGGACAAATTACTTATCTGGTTGCGCAGGCCAGCTCACGTCAGGGGCCGTTGACACATCGACAGCGTTGACCGCGGATTTATAGGCCATCCACGCCGACAGTTTGGTTTTATTATCGTCGCTGATATCTCCGAGCATAAGCTCGACCCGCCAGTCCGACGTCACGTTATCTGCCTCGGTCAGCAGCGTTTGTCGGCGTTGTTCAGCTTCCGCGATCTCGCCAGTCTGCTTCGCTGCCACGTCCAACACCCAGTTTGTCCCGTCCCAAATATCGTATTCCGTGGCGGGCGCCAGCGGCGTTGTATTTTCCGGATACGCTCCCAGCGTCGTCAGCGTCACGGGTTGCCGGGTTTGCGTGTTGTAAACCGTATCGCCGCGATGGTCGCTGAGATATTCCCATGCCGAACCGTCGGCCGTCCGACGGATCGCAAAGCCGTCTTTGGGAGCCGGAGGGGCATCGAAACAGGAATGCGCGGGCAAGCCGACGCCCACCGGCAGATATTGCGTGGTCGGGAAATGATATTCACCGGTTAATTCATCAAAGTGGTAGACGGTAATGTCTCCGGCCACCACGGCAATCAGGTCATCATTCAATTCAGCTTTAGACATTACGCTGCCCTCACGATGTAGTTAAATGCGATGTTGCGGGGG
>NZ_LUTP01000125.1 GCF_002111585.1 Lonsdalea iberica | reverse complement strand
AGCACAAATCACTTTTTGCGCAATGTTTGCAAACGATCTGCGCATCTTGCGCAATATTTTGCGCGAGTTTTGGTTAGGGAAAATCCTGTATTTTAAATTCCGTTATAAAACAGTGAGATAAAAGTTGGCATAGCCATTGCATTGCTAAGCGGGCGAAAGTAAAAACCGTTCAACAACAAGGAGCATGACTATGCCAACCCCATGTTATATCAGCATTGAAGGGAAAACTCAGGGCAACATCACCGCCGGTGCCTTCACTTCCGACTCCGTCGGCAACATCTATGTGCAGGGCCACGAAGATGAAATGCTGGTGCAGGAATTTAAGCACATCGTCACCGTCCCGACTGACCCGCAGTCCGGTCAGCCGTCCGGCCAGCGTGTGCACAAGCCGTTCAAATTCACCGTGGCGCTGAACAAAGCCGTCCCGCTGATGTACAACTCCCTGGCGTCCGGCGAAATGCTGCCGACCGTGACCCTGAAATGGTACCGCACCTCGGTGAAGGCAAGCAGGAGCACTTCTTCTCCACCACGCTGACCGACGCCACCATCGTGGACATCGACTGCCAGATGCCGCACTGCCAGGACCCGTCCAAACTGGACTACACCCAGCTTATCCAGGTGTCCATGTCCTACCGCAAAATCGACTGGGAACACACCGTCGCCGGGACTTCAGGTTCCGATGACTGGCGTGCGCCGGTCGAAGCGTAATGCCGACCACCCGGGC
>NZ_LUTP01000124.1 GCF_002111585.1 Lonsdalea iberica | reverse complement strand
GCCGTGGCGACAGGGAAAAAGGAGAGGGATAACGTGGCAAGCATGACCGGGCTTCAGTTTACCGTAACGATAGGCGCACTGCCGGAGAGCACCTTCTCGGTGGTGGATTTTCAGCTGGACGAAGGGCTGAACCAGCCCTTTGCGCTGGGGTTGTCGCTGGCGAGCGCGCTGCCGGCGATGGACTTCGGCGCGGTGCTGGACCAGCCGTGCGAGCTTTGGTGTGGTACGACGGCGAGCTGCAGCGGCGGGTGAGCGGTATCGTCAGCGAGTTCGGTCAGGGCGACACCGGCTTTCGCCGCACCCGTTATCAGGCGGTGGTGCGTCCGGCGCTGTGGCGGCTGGGGCTGCGCACCAACGCCCGCATCTTCCAGGCGCAGAAGCCGGAGGAGATTATCAGCGTGCTGTTGCAGGAGGCGGGTATCACCGACTTCGCCTTTGCGCTGCGTAACGAGCACGCCCAGCGGGAATACTGCGTGCAGTACCGCGAGAGCGACCTGGCGTTTATCGACCGTCTGGCGGCGGAGGAAGGGCTGTTCTACTTCCACGAATTCGAGGCGGGCAAACACCGGGTGGTGTTCGCGGACGACGCGGTGGCGCTGGTGAAAGGCCCGGACCTGTTCTTTAACCTTGCCAGTCAGGGCTTGTCGGAAGGCGCCTACGTGCGGCAGTTCAGCTACCGGGAAGCGGTGCGCACGGCGGAGGTAGAGCTAAAAGACTACAGCTTCAAGACCCCGG
>NZ_LUTP01000123.1 GCF_002111585.1 Lonsdalea iberica | reverse complement strand
GCCGATGGCGCGTTGCTGGATGACTGGCAGCGTCGCGGGGAGCCACTGCGTTATCGCCTGGGTCTGTATCAGGGGCTGCGTCTGGTTCTGCCCGTTGAGGCTGCCGTCAGTGACTGGGGCCCTCCGCCACCGCCTCCACCGGTTATTAAGAAAATTATTCAGGGCCCGAAAACCATTCGCCTCGACAGCATGTCTCTGTTCGATTCGGGCAAATCGTCGCTGAAAACCGGGTCCACCAAAATGCTGGTGAATTCTCTGGTCGGCGTTAAGGCGAAGCCGGGCTGGCTGATTGTCGTGTCCGGCCATACCGATAACACCGGTAACCCGAAGCTCAATCAGACGCTATCCCTGAAACGTGCTGAAGCGGTGCGTGACTGGATGCGTGATACCGGTGACGTACCGGAAAGCTGTTTTGCGGTGCAGGGCTATGGCGAAAGCCGCCCTATCGCAACTAACGACACCCCGGATGGGCGCGCGCTCAACCGACGTGTCGAAATCAGTCTGGTACCGCAGGCGAACGCCTGCCAGATACCGGGCCACACCCAGGCGTCATCGCAGGATGATGACGCATCACAACATAATGGAGAATAATTCCATGGCAATTCCTGTTTATCTTTGGCTGAAAGACGACGGCGGTGCGGACA
The DNA here is from genome assembly GCF_002111585.1 of Lonsdalea iberica. Classification (GTDB taxonomy): domain Bacteria; phylum Pseudomonadota; class Gammaproteobacteria; order Enterobacterales; family Enterobacteriaceae; genus Lonsdalea; species Lonsdalea iberica. The sequence continues at coordinate 116 of NZ_LUTP01000123.1, read as the reverse complement.
TTAAGGGTTCCGTAGACGTTAAAGACCGTGAAGGCAGCATCGAAGTTGTCGCTCAGGAGCATACCCTGTACATCCCGACCGATAACAATACCGGCAAACTGACCGGTACCCGTATT
>NZ_LUTP01000122.1 GCF_002111585.1 Lonsdalea iberica | reverse complement strand
TGTTGGGTGGGTTGAATAACTACGCTTATGCGCCGAACCCCTTGACTTGGATCGATCCGTTGGGATTAACCCCATGTAAGCCAACAAAAAGATTACCCGATGCAGAACCCGGGCAATATAACTATAGAGGGATACATAAAGGCCATCCTGAATGGAATAATGCTATGAAAGGAAAAGTGGTTCCGGGTAATGTGAACTCTAAACTATCAGCAGAAGAGCATAATCTCGGTGGTTTTTCGGCAAATAGTCCTTACACTTCATGGACAGATGATCCAAATATTGCGCGAAGATTCGCAGGTAAAGATGGTGTTATCTTAAGAGTTAAAACAGGAGCTCCTAAGTCTGGTGATACGTGGTCATGGGATATATCTATTGATGACTATTTTGAAAGGGAAATATTACTTAAAGGTATCCGGAGTGGTGACGTGGAGGTGTTCTTACCATGAAAGAATTTAATGAGTTATCTTTATTGGAAGAATTTTCACCAAATGAGATTAAAAATGAAGTATTTTCCTCTGAGTTGCTGTTTTCAAAATTTTATCAAAGAAATAAAGATGATGAACTGCGAGAATTAAAAATTCACATTGAGAACGCTAAAGATACAGGACTGTCTATTGTTGGTGGTGAAGTATCCGTTAATGCACTCTCAAAATTAAACAGTGAAACAATTAGCATTCTAGCGGGTAAAAATAAACTTTACTTCTTTAAATTATATATAAGTAAAGAAAGCCAAAAGCTTATATGCTTTATATTAATAAAACGCAGGAAGCGAACAGAAGAGGAAACGCTATCTTTGGTAAGAAAATTAGGAATTAAAAATTTATCACTTAAATAAACAAAACCGGAAGCGATCTTAACGATCCTTCCGGCTTTTTATTACCCATTGCCTAAAGGTTAATCCC
>NZ_LUTP01000121.1 GCF_002111585.1 Lonsdalea iberica | reverse complement strand
CTGGTAACAATGAGATCCGTGCCGAAGTCACCACCACCGATGGTGCAGGCAACGCCACTACGGCGGGTGCTGACCATAGCTACACCGTCGATACCGCCGCGCCGGAAGCCAGCATCACCATTGACGACGTGACTGGTGATAACACCATCAATATCGCCGAGGCGGGTCAGAATCAGAATGTGACCGGCCGCGTCGGCAACGATGTGCAGGTGGGCGACACGGTGACCGTCACCATCGGCGATCAGGCGTACCAGACCACCGTCACCGCCTCCGATAACGGCAATGTGTGGAGCGTCAGCGTGCCGGGCGATGTGCTGGCTGGTAACAACGAGATCCATGCGGAAGTGACCACCACCGATGGTGCAGGCAACGCCACTACGGCCGGTGCTGACCACAGCTACACCGTCGATACTGTGGCACCGGAAGCATCCATTACCATCGATAACGTGACCGGTGATAACACGCTAAATATCGCGGAATCGGGTCAGCCGCAGGCCATCACCGGTCGCGTCGGCAACGACGTGCAGGTCGGCGATACGGTGACCGTGACCATCGGCGATCAGTCGTATCAGACCACCGTCACCGCCTCGGATAACGGCAATGTGTGGAGTGTGAGCGTACCGGGCGAGGTGCTGGCCGGTAACAATGAAATTCATGCCGAAGTCACCACCACCGATGCGGCGGGTAACCCGACTACGGCATCAGCCGATCACGGCTACGCGGTCGATACCGCGGCACCGGAAGCATCCATCACCATCGATAACGTGACCGGTGATAACACGCTGAATATCGCGGAAGCGGGTCAGAACCAGAATGTCACCGGGCGCGTCGGCAACGACGTGCAGGTCGGCGACACGGTGACCGTAACCATCGGCGATCAGGCTTATCAGACCACCGTCACCGCTTCC
>NZ_LUTP01000120.1 GCF_002111585.1 Lonsdalea iberica | reverse complement strand
AGCTGCCGGCGCACAAGACCCGCATGAGTATCAAGAGCTCGACCCACAAAGGGGTCGGCTTCAACGAACTGCGCTTTGAAGATCAGGCCGGGCAGGAAGAGCTGTTCCTGCATGCCCAGAAAGACATGAACACCGTGGTACTGAATAACCGCAGCACCTCGGTCAACGTCGATCACAGCGAGAACGTCGGGCGCGACCAGACGCAGGTGGTGCAGCGCAATCAGACGGTGTCGGTACAGGGCGATCAGGTAACGGAAATCCAGGGACAGCAGACGATAACCGTGACGAAAAACCGCAGCACGGTGGTGAACGAGGCCGAGACGCTGAACGTCAAGGGCAACATCACCCTTCAGTCGCTGGAGGGCAGCATCCAGATTGGCACCCGCAGCGGCTATATCCTCATCACTCAGGATGGCGACATCAATATCGTGGGCAAGAACATCGTACTCAACGGCACCCGCATCGATTTGAACTAAAGGACGGCAACGCAATGTATCAGATGAATGAAGGCACGCTGGCGATCCCAGCGGACTGGCGCGACGAATCCCTCCATGTGTTTGTGCTGCCGGGCGACACGGCCAATCTGGTGGTCAACCGCACGCCGATTGAATTCGGCCTGACGCCGGAGACGGTCTATCAGCAGACGCTGGAGCAGTTCGCCGCGCACCTGAAAAATTATGAAGAGCGCGCCGCCTGGGAACTCACGCTGGATGGCGAGCCGGCGCGCGCGCTGGAGTACACCTGGCGCTCGACGGAGGGGCCGATGCATCAGGTGGTGGTGATGCAGGTGCGCGGTCAGCGGCTGCTGACGTTTACCGTCACGGCGGCGGGCGAACTGCGGGAAGAGCAGAAAACGGCGATGTTAGCGGTGGTGGAGAGCTTTAAAAGCGCATCCTGAAGGGAGTCGACATGCTGAATGACATAC
>NZ_LUTP01000119.1 GCF_002111585.1 Lonsdalea iberica | reverse complement strand
TGTTGTACTCGTGTAATTGTTGGTGAACAGGAGTTGTGATTGCAATGAATAAATATAGAGCATTAATTACTTTATCATTCATTGGAACTATTCTTGTTGGATGTGATAATGCTAAAAATGATACTAATAAACAACAATTAGCCAACGATATTGTCAATTCCATGGTGACAGTTAAAGGGGGGCGGTTTCAAATGGGGGATTTTGGGCCGCTTGTTGGCGAAAAACTACCTTTTAGTCCTGGGTTGGATAATAAACCATTGCATTGGGTCGAGCTTTCTGATTTTAAAATAACAAAAAACAAAGTTACTTGGAGAGAGTTTAATGTTTGGTTGAATTTAAATAAAAAAGAATACAATAAATACTATAAGAAAATAAAGGCTAGAAAGGTTGAAGATGAATATGATAAAAAAATGCTACGCAATATTGGTGACAATTACCCTGCATCAGTGAGTTGGAATGACGCTAGCGCTTTCTGTAAATGGATTGGGAAAGTATCAGGAAAATCTATTACTTTACCTACCGAGGCTCAATGGGAATATGCAGCTCGTAGCCGAGGTCAGTTTTTCCAGTTTGCAAATAGTGACAATCAATATAATCCTGACGATCCAGATGATAAACTTAACTTCACTCATGACGCGGCTCCTGTCGGTTCGTATCCTCCAAACCCCCTAGGTTTATATGACATGATGGGGAATGGAAATGAATGGGTGAGCGATTGGTACTCTGATGAGTATTATAAAAATTCGCCCGAGAAAAACCCACAAGGGCCAAAAAAAGGTGACAAAAAAGTTATCCGAGGCTACTTGGGATCCATGTTTGGATTGTATGACATTACACGCGGAAAAAGTGAACCTGATTATGAGGGGCCTGGTGATGGTTTCCGTTGTGTAGAGAACTGACAATGGTTTCAAGGTGAACGTAATGTACAAGA
>NZ_LUTP01000118.1 GCF_002111585.1 Lonsdalea iberica | reverse complement strand
CTTGTATAGTGACTACCCTGGTCGCTGTGGAACATCACCCCAGCGGGCTTACCGCGAGTTTCCCATGCCATTTCCAACGCCTTCATGGTGAGTCTGCTGTCCGGCGAGAACGACATTGCCCAACCCACTGTTTTTCTTGCGAACAGGTCGAGAACAACGGCGAGGTACGCCCAGCGTTTACCTGACCAGATATAGGTCACATCACCGCACCACACCTGGTTGGGCTCCGTTACGGCGAACTGTCGCTCAAGATGGTTCGGGATAGCAACGTGCTCATGACCGCCACGTTTATACCGGTGAGTCGGCTGCTGGCAACTGACCAGTCCCAGCTCTTTCATGAGCCTGCCGGCAAGCCAGCGCCCCATCTGGTAGCCTCTCTGGGTTGCCATTGTGGCGATGCTTCTTGCTCCGGCCGAACCGTGGCTGATGCCATGCAGCTCAAGTACCTGACTGCGTCATATAGCCCGTCTGCCGTCTGGCTTTTCAGGACGGTTTTTCCAGTATTTGTAGCTGCTGCGATGAACCCCGAACACATGGCAGAGTGTGGCCACAGGATAACGCGCCCTGAGTTTCCCGATTATCGAGAACTGTTCAGGGAGTCTGACATCAAGAGCGCGGTAGCCTTTTTTAATATTTCGTTTTCCATTTCAATACGTTGCATCTTCTTCCTGAGCTCACGTATTTCGATTTGTTCCGGCGTTATCGGGGAGGCTTTTGGTGTTTTGCCCTGACGCTCATCACGCAGTTGTTTGACCCATTTCGTCATCGTGGAAAGACCTACATCCATAGCCTTGGCGGCATCAGAGACGGTGTAGTTTTGATCGACAACCAGCTGAGCAGATTCGCGTTTGAATTCAGGACTAAAATTTCTTCTTTTCATTGGAGCACCTGTGTTGTTCTGAGGTGAGCATATCACCTCTGTTCAGGTGGCCAAATTCAGTAAACCACTTCA
>NZ_LUTP01000117.1 GCF_002111585.1 Lonsdalea iberica | reverse complement strand
CGGCACCGGCTCGCCATGACCGTCCAGTATGTACAGCCGCAGGTCCGGCAGCGGCTTGCCTATCGGGCTTTCCCCCGCCGGCATCCCCGCCGACAGCGGACAGTGCGTCACATGTACCGTCGTTTCGGTGATGCCGTACATATTCACCAGCTGCGTTTCCGCCTCCGGGTTCTGCCGATACCACGGCATCAGCGCCGCCACGTCCAGCGCCTCTCCCCCGAAAATCACATAACGCAACGCGTGACGCTCAGGACTGTCCGCCTGCGCCGCCGTCAGTTGGCGGAATACCCCCGGCGTCTGGTTTAGCACCGTCACGCCTTCGCGGCACACCAACTGATACAGCGCCTGCGGCGAGCGCGTCGCCGACTGCGGCACCACCACCAGACGTGCTCCGTGCAGCAGGGCGCCCCAGATTTCCCACACCGAGAAGTCGAAGGCGTAAGAGTGGAACAGCGTCCAGATGTCCCGATGGTCGAAGTCGAAGAGTGCCTGCGTTGAGGTCAGCAACCGGGTGACGTTACGGTGCTCAACCATCACGCCCTTGGGCTGGCCGGTCGAGCCGGAGGTGTAGATGATGTAGGCCAGATGATGCGGCGTCAGACCCAGCGAGGCGGCGGGGATGTTCTCATCCGAATAATGTGTCCAGGGAAGGGCGTCGCCGTCCAGCACTATCTGTGACAACGTCTGCGGCAGCTCGCCCAGCGACGGCAGGCTGCTGCTGTGGGTAATTAATACTTCGGGCGCACTGTCTTTCAGCATGTACTGTAAACGCGCCCGCGGGTAGCTCGGGTCCAGCGGCACATAGCTCGCGCCCGCCTTGAGCACCGCCAGAATCGCGACGATAAGATCGCTGCCGCGCGGCAGCGCAATCGCCACTCGGCTGTCGGGCTGCACGCCCTGCGCCAGCAACGCGCGGGCCAGCGGGTTGGCGCGGCGGTTCAGTTCGCCGTAGCTCAGCGTGTCGCCTTCAAAACTGACCGCCGCTGCCAGAGGTCGCGCCTCGGCCTGCTGTTCGAACAGCTCATGGAGACAGTGTGGAGAAA
>NZ_LUTP01000116.1 GCF_002111585.1 Lonsdalea iberica | reverse complement strand
GTCCGCCATCAACCTTAAAGGTCGCTGGCTGGAGGAGTTGGGCTTTATGACCGGGATGCCGATCACCGTGACGGTGGAGCGGGGCAGACTGGTGATTGAGACGGAGATTTATGTCTGATCGTTGCACTTAACAGCAGGTAAAATAAAGCCGGAAGGCTCGTTGGGATCACTTCCGGCTTTTTATTTATATCTACAAACTATCTTTTATCCATTTATCTTCAACTGGGCTAAATCGTTCTTTTTTATCAACGCGCCACTCATCATTTTTATAATGAAGTGTGTAACGGTATTTATTTTTTAATCGATTTAGTTGATCAGTATAAATAACTACTTTCTTACCTTTGGTTTCGACATTCTCAATAGGCTGATTATCAGCATCATACTCAGGAGGTTCCCCGCAATGTAATGATGCCTGCCTACCTATTTTTCTATCTCTAATAGTACAGAACTTTAAGAAGATAGCATCTATCTCCTCCTGTGCTTTTTTTTGTTCTTCAATGCCTCCTTCTCTCATAGGAATGAGATTATTTTTCTCCCATTGATTCATAGCAGCAAAAAAATTCAATAGTACATCTATCGGTTCATCTGATGTGTTCATCATATATTCCTAAAGAAGTCGCCTAATACCCTAGAGCCATTTTGATAGACATCATATTGAACCCCCGTGGGGCGCAATCCACCGTTGGCATATTTAAACGTCCATTCAATATCTACGGCACCATGTTGGCTAATATAATCCCTGACCGACTTCTCAAACATCCGATAATCGCCACGGTTAATGTTTGATAGCTGAGGAAACAGATTTCCCTTGCCGCCTTGACCACCCAGTACTTTACCAAGGATATGGCCAGCATCGTCGCCCGGCAGACCTATAGCTTTAATAGCATCTCTCGCACTCGAGTTTACGGCTGTACCTGTTTTTAAATCTGCTGGCGATACAGTAGCCCGTGCTGAGGCGATCTCACCATTTGCACCACGCGTAATGGTTGGACACTTCGCCAACCCAAACGGATCTATCCAATCAACTGGGTTATGAACATATCCGTAATTACTCTCACCCCCCAGCA
>NZ_LUTP01000115.1 GCF_002111585.1 Lonsdalea iberica | reverse complement strand
AAGATGCAGTGTACCCGCGGCAAGACGGAAAGACCCCGTGAACCTTTACTATAGCTTGACACTGAACCTTGAGCCTTGATGTGTAGGATAGGTGGGAGGCTTTGAAGTGTGGACGCCAGTCTGCATGGAGCCAACCTTGAAATACCACCCTTTAATGTTTGATGTTCTAACGTGGGCCCCTAATCGGGGTTGCGGACAGTGTCTGGTGGGTAGTTTGACTGGGGCGGTCTCCTCCCAAAGAGTAACGGAGGAGCACGAAGGTTAGCTAATCCTGGTCGGACATCAGGAGGTTAGTGCAAAGGCATAAGCTAGCTTGACTGCGAGAGTGACGGCTCGAGCAGGTGCGAAAGCAGGTCTTAGTGATCCGGTGGTTCTGAATGGAAGGGCCATCGCTCAACGGATAAAAGGTACTCCGGGGATAACAGGCTGATACCGCCCAAGAGTTCATATCGACGGCGGTGTTTGGCACCTCGATGTCGGCTCATCACATCCTGGGGCTGAAGTAGGTCCCAAGGGTACGGCTGTTCGCCGTTTAAAGTGGTACGCGAGCTGGGTTTAGAACGTCGTGAGACAGTTCGGTCCCTATCTGCCGTGGGCGTTGGAAGATTGAGGGGGGTTGCTCCTAGTACGAGAGGACCGGAGTGAACGCACCACTGGTGTTCGGGTTGTCATGCCAATGGCATTGCCCGGTAGCTAAGTGCGGAAGAGATAACCGCTGAAAGCATCTAAGCGGGAAACTTGCCCCGAGATGAGTCTTCCCTGGGACTTCGAGTCCCCTGAAGGGCCGTTGAAGACGACGACGTAGATAGGCTGGATGTGTAAGCGTAGCGATACGTTGAGCTAACCAGTACTAATGACCCGAGAGGCTTAACCTTACAACACCGAAGGTGTTTTTAGAGAGACGGATTCAGCTTGTTCATAGATTGGTTCTGGTGGTTACACGGAATAGGGTGTAACGGCTGGAATGAAACAGAATTTGCCTGGCGGCGATAGCGCGGTGGTCCCACCTGACCCCATGCCGAACTCAGCAGTGAAACGCCGTAGCGCCGATGGTAGTGTGGGGTCTCCCCATGTGAGAGTAGGGAACTGCCAGGCATTAA
>NZ_LUTP01000114.1 GCF_002111585.1 Lonsdalea iberica | reverse complement strand
CTTCTTGATTAAAAAGGCATCCAGCAACTTCTTAATCACTTCCTTATCCTCATCGGGCAACTGCTCGACCTCCTGAAACTGCCGCAGTAACTCGCGGTCTTCAAATCTTCCTTTAGCCGCTTCATCCGTCGCCCCTTCCAGCCGGTAATATTATGACCTGCGCGGCCGGGTGGTGCGCGAGTGGCAGACCGGTACGAAGTTGCGAGGTTAGCAAAGTCTACGATGAGCACAGCGTGACGCGCACCCTGCGGTGGTTGGAATAGTAAGAAGAAGGACTGCCCAGCACCTGCCTACAGCCTTACCGGCAGCATGCTGCCGCCGGGCGAGAGCGAACGCCGTAGCATTGCACATTATGTCTGAGGTCGGTGAGTGCGCCGCTTGCCTTCCCGTAGAAGCAGAAAGGCAAACGAGGATGGAGGAGGACGGCGCAGAGCAAGTCTGCGCCTGAGGTGGGATTTATTGGGCCTGCGGCGTTGGCAAGGCCTCAACCTCAGCAGCTGGCGTAGACTGCAATGACAGCAGGAGCCCTTCGCGACGCTGTGTGGCGGCGTCCTCGTACCTTTTCAGGCGGTCGTAGACGTCGGCGCACCAGGCGTAGTCGTAGGCGTCTGGACGCAGCGCCAACGCAGCCTGGAAAGCTTCGGCGGCCTGTTCCCATTCGCCGTGTTTCATCAGCAGCTGGCCCAGCGTACTGTGCAGCAAAGGAACGTCGGCATGCTGTTTGATCAGCTGGCGCAGAATTTTTTCCAACTGTTCCGGGTTACCGGCGTCCAGCCGCGGCATCAGTAGGATCAGTCTTTCGTCATACTGACGTTTTAAGGCGTCGACGATGATTTGCTGCGCGGTCTGGTGGTCGTCGCATTCAATCAAATGCTCCGCCATCGCAACCTGCAGCGCCTGCTCGCTGCGTACGCGGCGGCTCTGATTCTTCCACCACTGTTTCAACCCTTCGCTGCCGCCTTCCGACATCGCCTGATTCATCAGACCCAGTGTCGCCTGCTGTTGCAGAGCCGCCAGCTCGGCTTCATCGTGCAATTGGGTTTTGCGCATGGCGGGCAGGATATCCAGCAGCGCGCTATAGGCACGGGTGCGCAGGAAGGCTTGCTCGGCCAGT
>NZ_LUTP01000113.1 GCF_002111585.1 Lonsdalea iberica | reverse complement strand
TGCCAGATTCGGCGGTAGCCCAAACGCCTGCGCTCCAGTGCCAGCTCGGTGATGCGCTCGGATAAATGCGCATCCGATGCCGGGCGCTGCGCTTCGTAACGGCAGGTCGACAGGGACAAACCTGTGAGTCTGCAGGCACGACGTTGCGACAGACCGGTCGCATCACACATCAACACCACGGCTTCCCGCTTCTGGTCTGTCGTCAGTACTTTCGGCCCAGGGCCACCTGAAGCGCCTCCTTATCCAGCATGGTTTCGGCAAGCAGCTTCTTGAGTCTGGCGTTCTCTTCCTCAAGCGACTTCAGGCGCTTAACCTCAGGCACTTCCATACCGCCATACTTCTTACGCCATGTGTAAAACGTGGCATCGGAAATGGCGTGTTTGCGGCAGAGTTCACGCGCGGATACCCCGGCTTCGGCCTCGCGGAGAATACTGATGATTTGTTGGTCGGAAAAACGCTTCTTCATGGGGATGTCCTCATGTGGCTTATGAAGACATTACTAACATCGGGGTGTACTAATCAACGGGGAGCAGGTCAAGCCGGGTTAATTCCCGTCCCTGATGATAACCATCAATTCGGCTCAACAGTTCGGGTAGTCGTTCAAGGGGAAGGGCTGGGTAGTGATGTTTGACGGGGACGGCGATTATACCGTCCAGATTTGCTGCCGGATTGTTCTCTATCAACTCCTGATGTATGGCATGACGCATGATGTTGCACATATGCTGTCGAGTACGTGCCGCTACTTCCAGCAAACCTTTTTCCTCAATACCTCTCAGAAGGGCAGTGAAGTGTCGGGTTTTCAGTTCCGTTATCGGCTGATTACCGATCGCCGGAAAAACATGATTGTTCAGGCTGGCAAGCAGGCGGCATGGTTCTCCGACCAGGTTCTGTTGCTTTTATGCCAGCCTAACGCCACAGTCTTGAAACTCTTTGCCGGTGAACGGCGCCGCCTTTTCAGCGGCACGTTGCTGCGCAGGGTTGATATTTAGAGCCAGCAGTTTGCGGATGCCGTCGCGCTGTTGCCGGGCATCGGTCAGCGATACATCGGGATAAGTGCCTAAACTGAGGCGAGACTCTTTGCCATTGATACGATATTTGAGATACCAGAGACGTGAACCGCTTGGATTAACCAAAAGGTACAGACT
>NZ_LUTP01000112.1 GCF_002111585.1 Lonsdalea iberica | reverse complement strand
ATCGCGCTCAAAATACTGCTTGTATTCGGACCAGGTCGTCGCGGCGATGGTGCGTAGTTCGCCACGTGCCAGAGCGGGTTTCAACAGGTTAGCCGCATCCGCGCCCCCCGCCTGATTACCGGCACCGATGATCGTGTGGGCTTCGTCAATAAACAGCAGGACAGGCACCGGCGACTGCTGGACTGCATCAATCACGTTTTTCAGACGCTGTTCGAACTCACCTTTCACGCCTGCGCCCGCCTGCAACAGACCGAGGTCAAGGGTGCGCAGGATGACCGGCTTGAGGGATTCCGGGCATGCTACCGCCCCTCGCTGTTTCCCGTTCAGGGGACCAAAGCGCATGTGGTCGGGCAGGCAGATGGTGAATTTCTTTGCTGAATGCCCATATCGACAGTCGCTTAACGAAGAAATCCATTCAGGTCCGCGTGACGGACCTGAACAGGGAGCAAATTAAAAACGGTGCCCCAGATATTCACGTTTATTAATTTCGATAGGTCTGGTCACACTGTTATCCAGAATGACATGCCAGCAGGAACTGCTGCTGTTGGGCCGTAATGTCATATGCCACCGAGCATCACCGCCACCATTCGGCCCGGCTTTACGATGCGGCCCGGCAATCACCATAAGAGTTCCGTTGCAATAAGCATTGTTTAACTGACAATCCAACCCACAGGCTTTTTCAATAAGACGCGCCGTATAGTTTTTGCTAAAGCGCTGGTCTTTCTGCCAATTAGTCGCCCAGTTCGCGAGTGAAACAGACATAGATCTCTCCTATACCCGCATTGCGATACGCAAAGGGATCGCAATGCAGTGTGAACACAGTCTTACGCGGTGGCGCGTTCGTTCCACGCATCGGAATGAATGATGTTGCCGTCTTTGTAAGTCCAGGTGATTTTTTCGTAACGCAGTTCAACGCACTCCAGGTGGTTATGTTTCTCTTTGGAAGGATCCTTGATGTCGTACATTTCAGGATTTACTTTCACCACTTTCACATTCTCAAGTTTGGTGTTGAAGTACTCCACTTCCTGGCCTGCGTCGTTGATTTTGTACCACTTGAATTCTGCAGATTTCAGGGTCTGCCCGGTGGTCACAGCCTTGTACAGATAAGGGCTGGATGAGTCGATTTCCTTGGTGAACAGGAACGGGGTGTGG
>NZ_LUTP01000111.1 GCF_002111585.1 Lonsdalea iberica | reverse complement strand
CAAACTGATCTTACCCAGCAATAGTGGACACGCGATTAAGTGAGTAAACTCTCAACCAGAGGTGACTCATGACAAAATCGACATCAACCAGCAAGAAGCCCCGTAAACAACACACGCCTGAATCCGCGATGAAGCCCTGAAACTGGCTGAGCGCATTGGCGTCGCTGCTGCTGCCCGCTAGCTCAGTCTTTATGAATCTCAACTCTATACCTGGCGCAGCAAGCAACAGCAACAAATGACCTCTTCAGTCCGTGAAAGTGAACTGGCCGCAGAAAATGCCCGGTTAAAGTGACAGCTGGCAGAACGGGATGAGGAGCTGGCCATTCTCCAAAAGGCCGCGACATACTTCGCGAAGCGCCTGAAATGAAGTATGTCTTTATCGAAAAATATCAGGCTGAGTTCAGCATCAAGGCCATGTGCCGGGTTCTGCGTGTCGCCCGCAGCGGCTGGTATGCCTGGCGTCTGCGCCGTTATCAGGTCAGCCCGCGTCAGCAGTTCCGTCTTAACTGCGATAATGCTGTTCGCAAGGCATTCAGTGCGGCAAAACAACGATATGGTGCGCCGCGTCTTGCAGCCGAACTGCCGCAATACAACGTGAAAACCGTTGCCTCCAGCCTGCGTCGTCAGGGGCTGAGGGCAAAAGCCAGCCGGAAGTTCAGTCCGGTCAGCTACCGTGCGCACGGCCTGCCAGTATCGGAAAACCTGCTGAAGCAGGACTTTATCACCAGCGGCCCGAACCAGAAGTGGGCGGGTGACATCACGTACTGACGAACAGATGAAGGCTGGCTTTACCTTGCGGTCGTTATCGACCTGTGGTCCCGGTCAGTTATCGGTTGGTCGATGTCCTCGCGGATGACGGCACAGCTGGTCTGCGATGCGTTACAGATGGCGCTGTGGCGTCGGAAGCGGCCGGAACAGGTTATTGTTCATACAGACAGAGGCGGTCAGTACTGTTCAGCGGATTACCAGACTTTACTGAAACGGCATAATCTGCGCGGCAGTATGAGTGCAAAAGGCTGCTGTTATGATAATGCCTGTGCAGAAAGCTTCTTTCACTCACTGAAGGTGGAATGCATCCACGGTGAACACTTCGCCAGCCGTGAAATAATGCGAAGCACGGTGTTTAATTATATCGAGTGTGATTACAATCGCTGGCGCCGTCACAG
>NZ_LUTP01000110.1 GCF_002111585.1 Lonsdalea iberica | reverse complement strand
CTACTTGGTGGATTAAACAATTACCAATACGCTCCTAATCCGTTAACTTGGATCGATCCGTTGGGATTGAGTAAGTGCCCACAAGGTAAAGAGCCAAACTGGACACCTCACGGTTACAAGCATGTCGCTCCTAAAAATGCTTCATGGAAAGATACTATTAATTCAACAAAATCAGGCCCTGCTAAATATAAACCAGGAACTGACATAGAATCACTGGAACGTTCTGTATATAAAAATGGTCAACCTGTAACGAATGGAAAACCTTGGAAAGTTCAGGATATGGGTGAAACAATTGGTGCCAGTGAAGGTAAAACTAGTCAATGGTTGAGGGTAGAAGAAAGTGGTGGGACAATCCATGGTCACCCTATTTCTCTAAAAGAATATTTAAGGTTAACTAAATGATTGATATTGATTTTTCACTTAATGGTGGAGTCGTAACCTTTGATGATTTTCCTATTAAAGAAGGGTATCAGCTGGAAGTTTACATTGATGATTTGAAAGAAGATATGCTGCAAGTTGAATTCCCAGAAGAGTATGTATTAGATGTCGGTTGGAGACCCTCTTTTGAAATAGATGGTAAGTTCCACATCGTATTAATTAAAGATTATGATTGGAGTTCACCAATATATTCTGCGAATGCTGAAAATTTAGTTGAATTAAAAGAAAAAATAAACAAAGTATTAGTGCTTTTATAAAAACAAGCCGGAAGAGATCTTAACGATCCTTCCGGCTTTTTTATTATCGGTCATTCACTACTCGTAATCCCTGCCAGATCCAGTCCGCCGGGAAAGCGGTTAAGCCAGGCGGCGGCGGCGCGTTCATCGAACGGTTGCAGGCTGAGTCCTTCGAGACAGCGCCAGAGTTCCCGCAAATCCTGCACGGTAATGACAATGCAGCCAGGCATGACACGCAGCTTGAGCGGTTGGCCAGCACTGAACCCGGCTTCCTGTAGCTATTCGCCACCGATATTGATGGCGGGAGTGGAGGAGCCTCTCGCAACGGCGAAGGCGAGCAGCGTCGCTTCCAGTACGACGGCCGCGGCCTGCTGATACAGGAGACCTCGCCGGAAGAGACGGTGCACTATCGCTACGATGCAGTGGGACGGCTGACCGAGGTGACGTCGTCGGTCAGCCACGTGCAGCTGGAATACGACCTGCGCGACCGGGTGGTGCGCGAGTGGCAGAACGGCATGGAAGTGCGCAGAGCCTACGATGAGCACAGCGTCACGCGCACCCTGCTGTGGTCGGAAGAAG
>NZ_LUTP01000109.1 GCF_002111585.1 Lonsdalea iberica | reverse complement strand
CCTGCCTGAGTCAACATTTCGAAATTGAGCTCATCCAGAGCAATCTGCGCTTTCTTCTGATTTTCCAGCAACGCTGTCATTTTCAGCTGTACCTGTATGAGTAAGCGATTATCTTTTGCATCAACGCAAAGTAACGTTGCACTACCCGGGTGAAAATAAACCTGAGGACCATGCTCTCCGTTGACGACAGTGTTTTTACTCACGTTATCCAGACGACTTTTCTGACTAGCAGAATATTTTTATATGCCGTCCCGTTCCTCCTTACATAGCTTCGATATTCGATTCATATAAGCATCATTAGACTTAAAGTTAAAAAAAACCTGAAAATATGGATAATCATTTATTGATCACACACCGAAAAACACCATTGTCATAATCATGATCGTCTTCTGATTTTGGACTTGGTGGTGAAGATTGCCTAAACATCGTTAACGCGTATTGGTCATCCCCACCTACAGCTCCGCGTAGAACTTTCCTTTCTCCTTTGGCTGGCCCCTGAGGATTTTTGACTGGAGAATGTGAATAGTAATCTGATGAATACCTGTCATTGGTCCATTCTTTTCCACTTAATCCCATATCATAAAGGCCCAAAGGATTTGGTGGATATTTACCAACTGGATAAATTGGAAGCCCTAACCCACCAGTATATTTATCTAACTCATCATAAGTTGGATAATTTCTGCCACGCTCAATCTTTCCATTATCAGTTGCAAAGGGTAAATATTTGCCTTCTGAACGTGCGGCATACTCCCATTGAGCTTCTGTCGGTAAATCTATTTTTTTCCCTGACTGCGCCCCTAGCCATATACAATAATCCTTTGCTCGCTGCCAGGTAACACTCAAAGAGTAATCATCACTCAGAAGCATTGGAGAGTTCTTGGCAAGAATGTCAACAGGCGGGGAGGGTGTGCCTGTCACTTCCAGATATATTTTATAGTCGGCATTTGTGACCTTATATTTCGAGATCATAAAGCTTCCAAGAACGACCTTATGAAGTACTTTATCGTCCTGCTGAATACTAAAAGGTAATTTCTCTCCAACTAATGGACCAAAGTCTCCCATTAAAAAATCGCCGCCTTTAACACTCACCATGTTTGCAATTGATTTATCAATAAGTTTATTGGCTAATTCTGATTTTTTTGATGAACCATCACAAGCAACAATTGTGAAAACAAGGAGCAATAATGTTTTTTCTACATTTCTATTTTTCATTACTACCTGCCTTATGCCATTTGAGTATTAACATTGTGATGTTCATTAATCAATGCAATA
>NZ_LUTP01000108.1 GCF_002111585.1 Lonsdalea iberica | reverse complement strand
TGCGTCGGTGCGCGATAGAAAAACGTTAACTATATAATATCAAAGGAAATTGGGTATGAAATAAAGGCAAGCTGTATTAGGCGAGAGACTAACTAACGCAGTGCAGTCTTACCAGGCAACCTCAGTGATTAGTGTGATGCCCGGCAAGGTGACGATTCAGATACAATAGAGTAATATGTAGTCATAGCAGCGGACAGTAAATTCACTGCTAATATTTACCAGCCACTCCAAGCATCATATTTATAATTGCCATCTATTTTCTTAAATTTTACACCGCTTAATTTAAGCGACTCATACCTACTTTTAAATGTTGATGAGCATACGGGTTTTGATATCTCTCTGCAAAAGAAAAGATGTTCTTTTATATCACTCTTAACTTTAAATTTATCTATTTTTTCATAATAAATTTTATCTAAACCCTTTGCCTCTGGTGTGTTAAGCTCACCTGTTTCTATATCCGTTGATATGGTGAATATTGATTCAGACTCATCCATTATAGATAAGTAGCTCAAAATATAAAATAAGTAATACCTTTTTGATGGGGCTTTGCTCTTATATAACCCAACCGCAGTAGGGATACTGATACATTTCACATTCAGCTCAGAGAGTAACATTAACATATCAGATGATATTAAGTTATCATTTGGGAAATAATCACCATCTAACTTGTATGATTTTACTTTAACTGTATAGCCATCTGCAAAATCATCTGGCGATGGCGGTGCAGTAAAAAGATCATAATCAGGTAATTCCGGCACCCACTTTTTATCCATAAAGTGTGGTATCCCTTCATCATTAGGAGAGTATTCGATAACAAAAAATTCACTTTCACTATGAGTCATAATAATCTGCCTGTATTAGAATCTACTCTAAATAAATTACTATCAAGACTTTTTCTTGCCCAGTCTTGAATTTCTTTTACCCCTAGTGCCAACTGTGTATCACTCAATCTATTGGCTTGGCTTGCACGTTGGGATAATTTATTTCTTATTTCAGCTGTATATTGATTATGGTTAGACCAATGGCCTGGTATTCCCATTGTACTAGCAAGATCTTTTGAGCCAGGTAAGAAGGTACCATTTGAGGCTCCATCACCATCCCAGCCAATCTTTTTAAGGCGTTCGAAGATAGATTTAAAATTCCTATCTTTCATTAATTCTTCAGGAATAAGGTGGTGATTCGCCATACCATCACCGGTTCTTGCTCCCATATTTCGACCTAAAGTGCAGCTCGAAAGGCCAAACGGATCAACCCAACTCGATGGATTATGCACATAAGCATAATTGCTTTCTCCCCCCAACA
>NZ_LUTP01000107.1 GCF_002111585.1 Lonsdalea iberica | reverse complement strand
TGTTGGGGGGTGAAAGCAATTATGTTTATGTGCATAATCCATCGAGTTGGGTTGATCCCACTGGTCTAGCTGGGTGTGCGAGTGTCGATGAACATGGGATTCTTAGTATTAAAAATAAATTCACCCCAGGTTCAGCTGAGGATCTAGCATTGAAGAAGCATGTTGCCGATTGGAATAAGCAGATCCAAGCTAGCGGTGGCTCAATGACGAGGCAGGCAGTAAGCCCTCAAATGCGGGCTTCAGCTAACAATGCTGCTAATGCAGCTAAAAGAGCTACCCCTAATTTATATCCAAAAGGAACAGCTCCAGGTCATACCCCTGATGTTGGATGGGGCGGTGCAACTGAAGGGCCAATAATTCCGCTATTGTCTAGAGTGAATAGCTACATAGGTGGTGCTACACAAGCCGTTCCTGTTGGTACTACCTATTTCAAAGTTATTCTTATTTAAAATTTATAGGATATCTTATGAAAGAAAAAATAAATCTTGCAATTGAAAAGAAAATAAAAATTGATGGCGATTTTTTTTTAATGCCTGATAGTCCTGAACCAATTTTTCAGGGGAGAATACCTACTCTATTGAAAGGAATCTATAGAGATGCAAGTCCAATGCTTATTGAGTATTTCAACCTTTATGGCCGATGGGGAAATGCAACGCATGGTATTTGGCTGAGCATTAGTGATATGGAAATTTTATGGCAAGATGTAATTCACGATGATTTAATCGACTCAATTAAGTTTCAAGCTGAATGCTTAAGAGATGATTGGTCAAATAATGCATTTGGGCTATTTAAAAATGAGCGACTCTCCTTGTTTGCTGGCAGTGATATAGGAAATGAAGCGATATTTTTGTTATGGCTTGACGATGAGGTTGAACCTGAGTTTTGGGTTTACGATGCAAATGGGGAGTCAAGGTATAAGAATTTCGCTGAGTATTTATCTGCATATATGAGGGATGATATTAGTGCATCCACTATTTCTTGGCGTGCTTGATCCAAACTCAATATTTATCTTAAGTCCAATGCTGATCTACAACAGGTAGCGGTTACTGCAAAGGGATATTTTCAGGAATTTCGTTTTGATATATTCCACTAAGCTTGTGTCAAACTGTGTACTACCTAATTTGACGATTAACTAGATTTTTTCATGCAGCGTCGGGTCAGCAAACGCTGCGCCGAGCGCGGCGAAGAGGTG
Source organism: Lonsdalea iberica (assembly GCF_002111585.1). Lineage (GTDB taxonomy): Bacteria > Pseudomonadota > Gammaproteobacteria > Enterobacterales > Enterobacteriaceae > Lonsdalea > Lonsdalea iberica. Next base: position 121 of record NZ_LUTP01000107.1, on the reverse strand, counting down.
CGCTACCTGTGGGACGGCGACCAGATAGCGGAAGTGCGCCATTACCGTCACGGGCAACTAACGTCGCGGCGACACTGGGTCTACAACGGCTGGGAACTGGTGGTGCAGCAGCGGCACATCC
>NZ_LUTP01000106.1 GCF_002111585.1 Lonsdalea iberica | reverse complement strand
TTTTTGTTGACCACTACACTAACATATAAAAGACAGGATGGGAGTGTTGTTGTGTTTGAAGTGGATGTTGCTCTTCATAAACAAATAATGGAATCAGCCGTTCCTCAAAGGCCTATTCCTGGCGTACCGAAATATCCAAACGCTCCGAAGAGCGTCGATCCTACAAAAGGTCAGCCTAGTGTGTCTCTTGAATTACCTAAGGTATGAGATAGATTGATAGAGCAAAACTCATCAAAATATCGAGTATTAACGAAAGAGGAATTTCTGAATGAATTTAACAAATGATTATCAGAATTTACTCGATGCCATTTTTAATGGTGATAAAGATATAGCTATCTTTGTTGTGGATGGCATTCATTATTATATTGTTGATAATAAGGATAATTATTGCATCGATGTTAGGCCGGAATATAAGCTATATATAGCTAAAGGATGGATGAAAGAGTCTCTCTATGACGAGGCGGTTAGTTCATTCAGGAATGGGGTGCCTGTGTTATCTAAGGATACCTTTAAAGATTATATAACTAGAAATGATGTTGCTGTTTATAACGTTGACTGGATGAGGTCATTCTTTAAATTAGGCAGAGATGATGAGTGCCTTATAAGTTTTTATGATTATATTGAGCGATTTTTATCTACGCTAACAGACCCAGTATCAGTTGAGTGGGATGGCTGGAGAATGCGGTTACCTAAATTTTATATCAATTTTGACAAAAAAATATATCGCCATACTGATTGGGATAGAAGTCATGAATCGTCTGTACCATCTGATTGGAACGCTCAGGCGAATAGTGATTTTGGATTGTTAGTTCCAGACAAAGAACAATACTGGCTTATTAATGGTATGAATTTTTGGAAATTACAGATGTAAAAATAACGATCCCGGCCTTACGCCGGGATTTTTTTTTACCGGTCAGAACCTTAGCTCAGTCTCAATCACCAGTTGCCCGTGACCTACCCCCAAGATTAGATACAACGCTCAGTTAGTAATGTCGGCTCCTTCTCTCTCAGAATTACCCTTTCTCCATCCCGCCGCAAATTCAGACGGCGTCTGATAATTCAGTGCGGAGTGCGGGCGGCACTCGTTATAATCCTGACGCCATTCACTGATAGTTTCCCTGGCATGACAGACGTCACTGAACCCGTGTTCATTCAGGCATTCATCGCGAAAGCGTCCGTTAAAACTCTCAATAAATCCGTTCTGTGTCGGCTTACCGGGCTGGATAAGTCGCAGCTCCACGCCATGCAATAAGGCCCATTGATCGAGCGCGTGGCAGGTAAATTCCGGGCCCCGATCGGTTCTTATCGTCGCCGGATAGCC
>NZ_LUTP01000105.1 GCF_002111585.1 Lonsdalea iberica | reverse complement strand
TGTAAGCACACCCGTTTTAGTTCCACTCACTTTTTGAGATTTCCGGTTTCTCAGTCATCTGCCGGTATTCTTCCGGCGTCTGGTTATTCAAGGATTCATGAGGCCGCTCACTGTTATATTCATTCAGCCAGCGTTCCGTTATTTCCCGGGCTTCATTCAGTGTCCTGAACAGATAAAAATCCAGTATTTCTGTCCGGTACGTTCGATTAAACCGTTCGATAAATGCATTTTGCGTCGGTTTGCCAGGCTTGATAAATTCCAGCATTACGCCATGCTCCTCAGCCCATTGCGCCAGAGCCAGTGATACCAGTTCCGGTCCGTTATCCATCCGCATCTTCAGCGGATATCCACGGTTTGCCACTGTTCTGTCCAGAACCCGCACAACGCGCTGTGCCGGAATATTCAGGTCAATTTCGATGGCGAGGGCCTCGCGGTTAAAATCATCAACGACGTTGAAAGTCCTAAAACGTCGGCCGCATGTTAGCGCGTCGTGCATAAAATCAATCGACCAGCTTTGGTTAAGGGCTTCCGGCGTGGACAGGGGGGCCGGATTACGCACCGGCAGGCGTTGTTTGCCCTTACGACGAAAATTGAGTTTTAGCAGACCATAAATCCGGTGTACACGCTTGTGGTTCCAGACGTGGCCCTGCCTGCGAAGCACCTGAAAAAGCTTCTTAAATCCGTAGCGGGGATAGCGTTCAGCCGCCTCAGTCAGGCTCTGGATCACCGGTTCATCACGTCGCGTATCCGGTTGATAACGAAACACCGTCCTGCTCAGCGATAACGTCCTGCATGCTTGGCGTATGCTCATCGTAAACTGCGTCGTCAGATAGCTGACAAGCTCACGCTTTATCGCTGGTTTTAAAGCTTTTTTTCTATGACGTCCTTCAGTGCCCGGTTTTCGAGGCTCAGATCGGCAAACATTTGTTTGAGCCGCCGGTTCTCGTCCTCCAGATCTTTGATCTTTTTAATATCTGCCGCTTCCATCCCGCCATACTTCGCCTTCAAATTGTAATAGCTAGCTTCAGATATAGCGGCCTCGCGACACACATCCTTGACGGTCCGTCCTGCTTCGACAGACTTCAGGACGGCGATAATCTGATGTTCGTTGAATCGGGCTTTACGCATAGCGATCTCCTCAGGCGACATAATCAGTATGCCGGAAGATCTCTAAAAGTGAATGGGCCGGATTGCAGGGATACTTACACGTGATATCCGAAGCCCACGCGGTATTCGCCGCTGACGGATTAAACGCCCGGTTCAGCAGATTGGGCGCTACCGGATAATCATGCCGGCTGTTCGTCGTCACTTTGTAACGAACCTGATTCGCCGCTTTCAGACCAGACTGTTTCATCAGGCGGCTGATACGTGCCTTGCCGTGAAATCGTTGCTCATCGTGTAAATCACGTTGCAGGCGCCGGATACCGTAAGTCCTCCGGCTGTCATGATGCAACTGAATCAGCCTCTGGCTCAGGATGTCGTG
>NZ_LUTP01000104.1 GCF_002111585.1 Lonsdalea iberica | reverse complement strand
GGGGATGACATCCGATGGAGAACGCGCCTGCCTGCTCTGCGTCTTTACCGAGAAATCATCGAGGTCTTACGCGGCGCAGTAGGCTGGCGGTCATGATATAAGTTGACACTTTTCAGCTCTAACACCCCGATGAACTTGATCGGGCGTGTTGTATTTAACGACCGGTGCGGACGCCGGGGGTTGTAGATTTCCATCGATTCTTTGACCATCTTGCTTGCCTGCCTGATATCTTCCGGCTTAACGAGCAAATATTCCATTTTCAATATCTCATTAACGCGTTCTGCCAATGCATTCTAATAACACTCATACCCCTAAGTCATTGAGCAGATGATGCCATGTCGTTCATGTGTTTTTTGATATTTTGTGGAGCAGTACTGGATGCTTCAATCCGAGTAATGCACCGCGGTGAGCCCGTTCGTCACGGCGATTTTGAATGCTCTCGCAACATGATGCATATGCAGACTCTCATGCACACAGTATCCCACTATTTTTCTCGATCAGGCGTCAGTCACCAGGTTGGCATACGCCGTCCCCTTACGCAGCGGAAGGTAGGTGATATCGACTACCCACACCAGCTCCGGCTGGTTGGAAACATCATTATTTTATAAATACTTCAATAAGTAGGGTGACGACAAAAACGATAATGGCCATTTGTCGTTTCCTGGTAAGCCCGCTTAGGCATAACCAGTAACCACGAGCAACGTAATATCTCGAACAGGCAGTCCCGGCCAACCTACAGCGCAGGTTCGGGCTGCTGTCGCAAGAAGTCATGCAACTTGCGTGTTCACAACCGAGGTTGTTGTAACCGGATAGTGGTCACTTGTTCAAGAATATTTTGGGCCTGAATTTCTCGTGCTCGCCCACGCTGCAAAGACTGATACGACGCTTGTCGGCTAATTCCCATGAACCGGCACATGCGCATTGCTATGAGTCCCGTCGCTTGTGCTTGCGTCATTATGTGGCCAACTGTTTTTTTGTCAGTGTGGCCCTAAACTCAGTGTTTATGACCTTCACAACCGCTTCTAAAACTGTGCTTTGACTTCTGATTCAGCGAGTTGCTGTTCAAGCTCTTTAATTCGGCGGCTCAAGGGTAAGAGGTGTTTTGGGCATGTTAACGCCTCACTTTCTGGCAGGAGAGGTGGAATGCCAGTCGAGTTGACCGTCTGTGCGTAGCCACGCCATAACGGTGTGGCTGCCCTGAATACCATAGCGTTGTTGTGCCTGGCGGGAAGTCATCACGTTGCGTGCGTTCAACATATTGGTTCATCACATTCACCTCATTATACGAGTTAAATGCGTCAACGCTGTTTAGCATCGGGTCACTTTGAAGACGGAAAACGGGGACTCACCTCCCCGTTTTTCTCATCCCAACCGGGAGACGGATCGTGAACGTATTCTCTTCTAGGGTCACCTTCCGTATTGATCATGACCGCCAGCCTACTGCGCCGCGTAAGCCCTCGATGATTTCACGGTAAAGACGCAGAGCAGGCAGGCGCGTTCTCCATCGGATGTCATCCCT
>NZ_LUTP01000103.1 GCF_002111585.1 Lonsdalea iberica | reverse complement strand
AGCGCCATCCCTTGAGATATCCAGTTCCGTTAACCGGGCAACGTCTTTCTCGGCCTGCTCCCGCTCTGCCGGGTCTTTGCTGTTACGGAGTTTTTGCTTCGCTATCTCAAGCTCTGATTTCTCAGACACACTCAGATAATTATTCTCAACCGCATTCTTACCCGCCTGTCGCCGCGCCTATGGTTCCCGCAGTGCCATTGCCACCGCTCAGCTCCGCTATCACGCCTCCCAGTATCGCATGTGCCATCAGGTTGTTCAGCTTCTGCGTTTCCGTCAGCGTGCTGTAATCCGTGTTATCCGTGGAGATTTCCTTCACCTTAACCGCCACTGGAACGGCCGATTCGGGTTATTAGCTAGTTACCTAGCTGCAAGAAAAAGCCGGTATCAGAGATGCTCGGCGCCGTGATGACTCTGGCAAAAAAGCAGGAACGAACGGTTAATAAAAGGACATGATTTTTAACGCGCCGGCAATGAGTTCGCACCTCACTGCCGACGCTCACCACAAGCAACTAATGAGGATAGCTACCATGGCTAGGCAGCATCACACGTCGCCCCCTCCGCCACGCATACCGCAAGGATATGACACGCTATGACAGCCGCAGCTTCCACCTCAAGGGCGACTGGCTGGAAGCCGCGGGATTTGGCACGGATACGCCGCTTATCGTCACCGTTGAGCATGGTAAACTGGTCATTGAGGCGGAGATTAGGCTCTAAGCGCTAAAAACGGCGTTCCCGGCGCTAAACGGGATCTTCGTAGGAGAGAGGATAAATAAACTACCACCCAAAATCCTCTTTCATTATTTGGTAAAACTTACTGTAGGCCGCTTCATCAGCTCGGAACGCCTCCCTGTAAGTAATCTTGCCTCTGCTATTATATATTACTTCCCAAGCATCCCCTTGATGGGTAATACATAAACATTCTCCGTCCTTAATCCCATCAAGGCTATAAATACCTTTTGGCACATTCTTTTTTTCTAACTCCAGCAATAGCTCTTCTCTTGTCATTTCTTTTCCCCAAGATATCCATTATCTATATACCATTGAACAGGCTTGGGTAATTCATATTGAGTTCCCTTACCTTTTTGTCCAAACCAAGGTAAAACTTTACTTTTTGACACATCATCTATCGGTTTTAATATTTCATAAACGTTATACGGCGCATTAGCTGAATAAGATGGTAATGCCCGATTTTCAAAGGGAACTCCAGCAGGAGAAGTGTACGTACCTTTCGTTGAACCATATCTGTCAATTAGCTCCCCAGTAGGCAATATAACTTTCTCAACCGGCCCATACGCACCACGGTTCGGTGGCCAAATTCCCAGAGTTTCCTGAACCCCGCCTTCAGCTTTGCTGTACTGCCCAAAATTAGACGACTCTCGCGCCTTTTCGCTGACCGCAATATTTTCTTTGACTCTTTCAGATACGGATAACGCTGCATTACTGGAATTAGCTTCATTTACCAACGCACTGAGTTTACTGGCTGCTGCCGAACCTATTACAGGCGTCATCGAAGCAGCAACAATCTTCATCCCGTCATAAGTCGAGACATACTGCTCTGCTGTCGCCTTGTCT
>NZ_LUTP01000102.1 GCF_002111585.1 Lonsdalea iberica | reverse complement strand
CAGGCGGGCAAAGTAAGCTTCGGAGACAGCGGTACTGCCAGAGGAGGCTTCGATAATCGTCGTGCCTTCCTTAATCCAGCCGTTGCTGAGGCCGTACAAAAACAGCGAGCGTGCCAGCCGGTGTTTAAGGCTCCCTGTGGGGTGGGTGCTTTCGTCCTTCAGATAAAAAAAGATGCCGGGATAGGCGGGTAGCGTCAGGCGGATGAGGTGCGTATCTGCGGAACGTTGAAAATCAGCTTCAATCGCGCTGACGGCATTTTTAACCCATGAGTTAGTCATAAGGAACTTCCGTTGTATCTGAAGGATACGCTTAGACTACCGTGGTCACGAGGAAAAAATATTGCATAATTTTCTTTATTTGGACTAAATTATGGAAAATTTTTCCATGGCTATCCCATATGCTAGATAAAATTGATCGCGCTTTGCTCTCTCTTCTACAACGTGACTGTACGCTCTCGCTGCAGGTATTGGCCGAGACTGTCAATCTTACGTCGACACCGTGTTGGAAAAGGCTGAAGCGTTTGGAAGAGTCTGGGTATATCAAGGCACGTGTTGCCTTGTTGGATAACGAACGGCTGGGATTGGGGTTAACGGCTTTTGTGCTCCTGAAAACTCAGCAACATAATAGCGACTGGTATCAAGATTTCTGCCGTTTTGTTTCCGATATGCCCGAAGTGTTGTCCTTTTATCGCATGGCCGGTGAGTATGATTACCTGATGCAGGTCCAGGTAGAGGATATGAAAAACTATGACAACTTCTACAAGCGTCTCGTTAAAGGCATTCCAAGTTTGGTAGACGTCACGTCCAGCTTTGCGATGGAAGAGATAAAACACACAACAGCACTGCCGATTAAGGTCTAAATTTATCCATTAGGGCAATCATGTATACTACTGTTCTGCTCGCAATAATAATGATGCTACTAGCTTTGGAATGAAGACCGCGTGAGACTTTTTGCTCAACTAGGATGGTATTTCCGCCGTGAATGGAAGCGTTATCTGGGGGCGGTGATCCTCTTAATCGTTATCGCAATACTGCAATTGCTGCCTCCGGCTCTGGTCGGGATTGTCGTCGATGGCGTAACGCAACATGAGATGCCAGCCGCTACCGCGATGGGGTGGATTGGGTTCATGGCGCTGTCCGCGGTTCTGACCTACCTGCTGCGATATTTCTGGCGCATTCTATTGTTTGGTGCGTCTTATCAATTGGCCGTGGAGTTACGTGGCGACTTTTACCGTCAACTGAGCCGTCAGCATCCTGCCTTTTATTTACGTCACCGCACCGGAGATTTGATCGCGAGAGCCACCAACGACGTAGACCGCGTGGTGTTTGCCGCCGGTGAAGGCGTGCTGACGTTTGTCGACTCTTTGATGATGGGGTGCGCCGTCTTGGTGGTGATGTGCACACAGCTTAGCTGGCAGCTGACGCTGCTGTCGTTGGCACCGATGCCGATTATGGCCATCATCATCAAACACTACGGCACGCAGTTGCACCACCGCTTCAAAGCCGCTCAGGCCGCGTTTTCTATGCTGAATAACCAGACGCAGGAAAGTCTGACCAGCATCCGCATGATCAAGTCGTTCGGGCTGGAAGATTACC
>NZ_LUTP01000101.1 GCF_002111585.1 Lonsdalea iberica | reverse complement strand
GCTCTTTAACAATTTAATCAGACAATCTGTGTGGGCACTCACAAGACACTATCGCAACTAGATACGAAAAAGTCTTGAAGAGTGAACAACAGTTAATTCATTACGAATGAACAGTAAATTCTTTGAGCATCGCTATTAACTTAGCAAATCAAGCTTTTAATTGAAGAGTTTGATCATGGCTCAGATTGAACGCTGGCGGCAGGCCTAACACATGCAAGTCGAGCGGCAGCGGAAGGAAGCTTGCTTCCTTGCCGGCGAGCGGCGGACGGGTGAGTAATGTCTGGGGATCTGCCTGATGGAGGGGGATAACTACTGGAAACGGTAGCTAATACCGCATAACGTCGCAAGACCAAAGTGGGGGACCTTCGGGCCTCACACCATCGGATGAACCCAGATGGGATTAGCTAGTAGGCGGGGTAAAGGCCCACCTAGGCGACGATCTCTAGCTGGTCTGAGAGGATGACCAGCCACACTGGAACTGAGACACGGTCCAGACTCCTACGGGAGGCAGCAGTGGGGAATATTGCACAATGGGGGAAACCCTGATGCAGCCATGCCGCGTGTATGAAGAAGGCCTTCGGGTTGTAAAGTACTTTCAGCGGGGAGGAAGGCAGTGAACTTAATACGTTCGCTGATTGACGTTACCCGCAGAAGAAGCACCGGCTAACTCCGTGCCAGCAGCCGCGGTAATACGGAGGGTGCAAGCGTTAATCGGAATGACTGGGCGTAAAGCGCACGCAGGCGGTTTGTTAAGTCAGATGTGAAATCCCCGAGCTTAACTTGGGAACTGCATTTGAAACTGGCAAGCTAGAGTCTTGTAGAGGGGGGTAGAATTCCAGGTGTAGCGGTGAAATGCGTAGAGATCTGGAGGAATACCGGTGGCGAAGGCGGCCCCCTGGACAAAGACTGACGCTCAGGTGCGAAAGCGTGGGGAGCAAACAGGATTAGATACCCTGGTAGTCCACGCTGTAAACGATGTCGACTTGGAGGTTGCGGTCTTGAACTGTGGCTTCCGGAGCTAACGCGTTAAGTCGACCGCCTGGGGAGTACGGCCGCAAGGTTAAAACTCAAATGAATTGACGGGGGCCCGCACAAGCGGTGGAGCATGTGGTTTAATTCGATGCAACGCGAAGAACCTTACCTACTCTTGACATCCAGAGAACTTGGCAGAGATGCCTTGGTGCCTTCGGGAACTCTGAGACAGGTGCTGCATGGCTGTCGTCAGCTCGTGTTGTGAAATGTTGGGTTAAGTCCCGCAACGAGCGCAACCCTTATCCTTTGTTGCCAGCACGTAATGGTGGGAACTCAAAGGAGACTGCCGGTGATAAACCGGAGGAAGGTGGGGATGACGTCAAGTCATCATGGCCCTTACGAGTAGGGCTACACACGTGCTACAATGGCGCATACAAAGAGAAGCGAACTTGCGAGAGTAAGCGGACCTCATAAAGTGCGTCGTAGTCCGGATTGGAGTCTGCAACTCGACTCCATGAAGTCGGAATCGCTAGTAATCGTAGATCAGAATGCTACGGTGAATACGTTCCCGGGCCTTGTACACACCGCCCGTCACACCATGGGAGTGGGTTGCAAAAGAAGTAGGTAGCTTAACCTTCGGGAGGGCGCTTACCACTTTGTGATTCATGACTGGGGTGAAGTCGTAACAAGGTAACCGTAGGGGAACCTGCGGTTGGATCACCTCCTTACCAAAGTGAAGTGCTAGTGAAGTGCTCACACAGATTGTCTGATGAAAAAG
>NZ_LUTP01000100.1 GCF_002111585.1 Lonsdalea iberica | reverse complement strand
TATGCGGCGGTACCCTGAAAGAGGGGGCGTCCACCGTCTATTTCGGTGCGGGACAGCAAACCTGCCTGGATATTCAGGATGAATTCAGCTGGTGGGAAAAAGGGCTGCTCATCGCGGTGGAGTTTTTGGTGCCGCCGAGCCGTGGCCTGTTCAAAGGCTTGGGAAGACTGTTGACCCACCCCCGGGCCGCGCTCAGGGGCATGTATGCCGGCGCGTTGATGACCGCTCGCGAGTTAAAACGCATCGCGGGGTGCGCCAGTCGCGCTTTTCGTGATAGCAAAGGCCTGGCGCGCGTCAAGGAGTCGGTAAGAGCGTTCCTGAAAGACCCAGTGTATATCGCCAGCGGTGACGTGATTGAGTCGCGGCAGGATATCGCGCTGGGACAGACGCTGCCGTTGGTGTTCGAACGGACCTACCGCTCCGCCTCGTCGCATGCCGGGCTGCTGGGACGCGGCTGGCACGACAGCTGGAGCGAAGTCGCCCGGGTCAGTCAGGAGGGTTTGAATACCCATGTCGTCATCACGCTGGCGCAGGGCTATGACATCGATTTCACCTTTCATCAGGACATCCAGGCGGTGTTCTGCCCGCTCTACCCCGCTTTTACGCTCTACCGCCGCGGCGAAGGTTTCAGCCTGTGGCATCGGGACAGCCAGACCTGGCGCGCGTTCAGCGTGGTGCAAGGCGATGCGCGGCTGCTGAGTGAAATCCGCGACACGCATGACAACCACATCGCCCTGCTGCGTGACAGGCAGGGTCGCCTGCAGCAGGTACGGCACAGCGACGGCATCCAGATACGGCTGGTGTGGCAGGGCGAGTTCGTGCATCAGCTCATTCGTACCGACGGCGCCCAGCACACCGAGCTGGCGTTATACCGTCAGGACGAACGGGGCGCCTGATGGAGGCGGACGCCACCCAGCTGTACCACCTCTATTATGAGTACGATGCGGCCAACCGTTTGACGCGCTGGGACGACCACGACCAGACCTGGGCGCGTTACGAGTATGACGAACAGGGACGCTGCGTCTTCACTACCTGCGCCGACGGTTTTCTGACCGGACGGTTCGAGTATTACCCTAACCGCGTCATCATGACCGACGGTCAGGGGCATCGCAGCGAGTACGGCTTTAACGACCTGTCGCTGATGAGCTACCAGCGCTCGCCGCTGGGCCATGAGACCCGTTACGAATATGACGAACACGGCAACCTGCTGCGGGAGATTTCGCCCCAGGGCCGCGTCACCGCCTTCAGCTATCTGGAGCAGACCGGGCTGGTCAGCACCTTCACCGACGGCAGCGGCCAGGCGTGGGCCTATGACTATGACGCGCAGGAGCGGCTGTGCGGCGTAACGGACCCGCTGGGCCGCACCTGGGCGTGGGAATACGACGCGGCGGGCGACCCGGTGCAGCTGACCGGCCCTGACGCCAGCGAAGTGCACTTTACGTGGAACCGCTACGGGCTGCTGACCCAGGTCAGCGACCGAACGGGCGAGGTGCAGGCGCGACTGCAGTACGACCATCGCCAGCGCCTGCTGAGCGCCACGGATGCGGAAGGCCGCAGGCAGCACCTGCGCTATGACCCGCAGGACCGGGTGGTGCAGTGGCTGCGCCCGGACGGCGCGGCGTATCAGTTTGGCTATCGGCGGGCCAGCTGGCGCCTGCCGGAGCAGCTGTTGCGCCCGGATGCGCGCGAGGAGCAGCGTCAGTACGACCGTCACAAAAACCTGCTGAGCTACGTGGACGGCAACGGGGCGATGTGGCGTCAGTGCTACGGCGCGTTCGACCTGCTGCGCTCGCGCACCGATGCG
>NZ_LUTP01000099.1 GCF_002111585.1 Lonsdalea iberica | reverse complement strand
CTTGTTGATTAAAAAGGCATCCAGCAATTTCTTAATCACTTCCTTATCCTCTTCGGGCAACTGCTCGACTTCCTGAAACTGCCGCAGTAACTCGCGGTCTTCAAATCTTGCCTTAGTTGCTTCATCCGTCGCCCCTTCCAGCAGGTAATATTATGACCTGCGCGACCGGGTGGTGCGCGAGTGGCAGAACGGCACGGAAGTGCGCAGAGCCTACGATGAGCACAGCGTCACGCGCACCCTGCTGTGGTCGGAAGAAGAAAAGGAAGAGGAAGGACTGACCAGCACCTTCCGCTACAGCCGGACCGGTGAGCTCAAACAGGTGCTGCTGCCGGACGGCGCGGAACTGACAATAAATCACGACGCCGCCGGGCGCGAGAGCGAACGCCGGGGCGGGCGCTTCCTGCAAACGCGCGAGTACGACGCAATGGGCTGGCTGACGCGCGAGATGAGCGGTCAGGCGCACGACGGACGGCTACAGGCGCAGCAGACGCGGGAGTATCGCTACGACGGCGCGGGCAACCTGACGGGCGTGGGTCGCGAAAACGGAGAGCGCAGACCCGGAACTGGCGTTCGCCGGACAGCTCCGTGACAGCGAAAGCGGCCTGTGCTATAACCGATTTCGGTACTACGACCCCACCGGCGGCGGGTATATCTCGCCGGACCCGATAGGGGTTTTGGGGGGTGGTAATAATTACGGGTATGTGCAGAATCCTCTGGATTGGGTTGATCCGCTGGGGCTTGCTGGTTGTTCATCTAAAGGATTTAATAAAAGAGATAGAATTACCAGTCGCTGGACTAATCGTTTGACAGGGAAAAAACCTGCGGATGTTCATAATTATTTAACGTCGAAAGGCTGGTCGAGAACATATCCTCAGGCTGGCAAGCCAGGCGCTATCCAGCATACTCAATATGTTAAAACAACAAAGTCAGGCACTACTTATAAATTAGACTATCATCCAGGTGGATCTGGCTCTCAGAAGAATATTCATGGGAATGACTACTGGAAAGTTTATCGTGATGCTAATGGTAAAGATGTCGTTTATGGTCGAATAGGTCACGGTGGGTTTGAAAATTATGATCTTATTACAGATTCGCCAGTTTATATTGATGGTGTCTTAATGAATGGTGGGTTATAAATGATCGATATCAATGCCGATATTATTTCCAATAAATCGATTGGAAATATCGCTTTAGGCGATAATGTTGAAAAATATTTCAGTAAAATGTATTTAAATCATTCCATTAGGATTTTCGATTATTTTTTGCCTGATGATGAAAAAAGAATTGCGTATGTTATTGATGGAACAATTACGATAGCTACATTATCTAACGGTTTAATTATATCTGTCGGATGCAATGAGAGATACAGAGGTCATTACATGAACTCTTTGCATACTGGAATGAGAATGTCCGATATAATTAAATTGACTGATAAACAACGTATCTTTAATGGTTGTATTATAATAAATGATGACTTTGGTTTTTCAATTGATCTTCCTGAGCCATATGATGAAATAGCAGATGATATAGATCACATTCCTTTGAATCTTATTCTGAAAGAAATGAGAGTTTCTGATTATTATTCATGGAAACCTAAAAAATAGGTAATAAACCGGAAGCGATCCCAACGATCCTTCCGGCTGTTTTTTTACCTGCTGTTTAATTCAAGGCGTCAGAGATTAATCTCCGTCTCAATCACTATCCTTCCCCGCTCAACCGTCACGGTGATCGGCATCCCCGTCATAAAACCCAACTCTTCCAGCCAGCGGCCTTTAAGGTTGATGGCGGACGGCGGGTTGGGCTTGCCGTTTTGCGGGGCA
>NZ_LUTP01000098.1 GCF_002111585.1 Lonsdalea iberica | reverse complement strand
TGAGATTAATCTCTGACATTGCACGCAATAAACAGCAGGTAAAAAATAGCCGAAAGGATCTTGGGGATCACTTCCGGCTATTAAGTCAGGCTCATTTATTTACACAAATAAAATGCACCGTCATTTACTTGTATTACATAACGAGGTTCAGTCTCAAACTTAGGTGCTATCAGTAGATCCCTTAAATCATCACGCTCTATGGATTTCGCTAAGAAATTGATTAACGATTTTTTAGGCGTTACAAAAAAAAGCCCCTTCAAAAAAGGGGTTTTCCCTTTGTAAGAAACTATATTATGTATTATGAAATAAAACTCATCGCTAAAGTTACACTCTGTTTCGTTAATGCCATTAAGACGAGAAATACTCCCTCTCATCGTTAATTCCCTCATTTTAAAAAATAATTCATTTTTATCCATGAGTGCATAGGGTTCTTTTTCTAAAAGATCATTAAAAGAGTAATTATTTTTCATAATCAATTCGGAATGTCATAAAAAATATGGCCATCGGTTCCGTTATTATATCACTTGATATGGGGGTTATCGCCTAAACCGCCTTCAGGCCCCATATGCTGTTCATACCCTTTAGGATATTTTGCAACACCATCAGCACGACCACTTTGAGTATGGGCTTTATAGCGATTCATATTGCCTTGTGTCTCTTTTAAAAAGGCTTTAGCATCACTGCTTGTTCTAACTTTAACTTGAAATTTCTCACTATTAGAAGTAGCAAGCTTGGCATCTTTTACCGCCTGATTCCATTCCTTCGAACCTTTAACCAGCGGTTTCATTTAAGACGCTTTTACACTTAACTTCCCTTTATAGGCACTACATCCAGCCAACCCAAATGGATCAACCCAGCACATGGGATTTTGGACATAGCCGTAGTTATTTTCCCCACCAAGTACCCCTATCGGATCCGGCTGAGTAAACCTACCGCACTGCGGGTCGTAGTACCTGAACAGGTTATAATGCAGTCCGGTTTCCCGGTCAAGGCATTGCCCCTGATAACGCAGGTTCTGCGGGGTTGTCAACTGCTGCGGGGTGCGCTCGCTGTGCGATAAGCCGGAAGGATCACAGGGATCGCTTCCGTATTATTATGATTTCGAAAAACATTTAATATATTAAAATCATGGGCCATAAAAATGCATTAATGTATCAAGATCATCCAAATCTTTTTCGGTTAACATATTTTTCTCCATGCCATCGTATTTATTCCTTATACCTTTCATAGGAATAGAATGTTCATTTTTCCTAGCTAAATCCATTAAAAAATCAATATCCGACTGTTTTTTCAAGGTTCTTTTTAATAGCTCAAACAACATTTTTTCAGCATCTTTTTTTTCGAGGATATACATTTGATTAATCCGGTAATATTTTAATTGAGTCGAAATTAATAATCTGTCCACCTGCATGCAACTGTACGGCACCGCCGCTTCCGTACTCAGGATACGCAGAAGCAAATGGCTCTAGTTTTGTAGGGTGAGTATTACCATCCCATTTAGGAACGAAAGCTGTAGGTTTACCATTTTTATACAATTGCAAAGTATCGAAAGTTCCGCGCATCCGCGCATCACTCCAGGCTGGGGCAATCTGAAATCCATCTCTGGCAGCACTGCCAGAAGAATATTTATCAAATCCGAAATATGTAACAGGCGCAGCCTTATTTTCTAATGTCGAGGGTACAAACTTGTTGATCGAACCATCAAGTTCCATATATTTCATATGACGATAAGCAGTAGCAGGCATTGTCGCACTCGGTCCAGCTGGCCCAACATAAAAGTCAGGTTTACATTTACTCAACCCCAGCGGATCAACCCAGCACATGGGATTTTGGACATAGCCGTAGTTATTTTCCCCACCAAGTAG
>NZ_LUTP01000097.1 GCF_002111585.1 Lonsdalea iberica | reverse complement strand
GTCGCGCTCAAAATACTGCTTGTATTCGGACCAGGTCGTCGCGGCGATGGTGCGTAGTTCGCCACGTGCCAGAGCGGGTTTCAACAGGTTAGCCGCATCCGCGCCCCCCGCCTGATTACCGGCACCGATGATGGTGTGGGCTTCGTCAATAAACAGCAGGACAGGCACCGGCGACTGCTGGACTGCATCAATCACGTTTTTCAGACGCTGTTCAAACTCACCTTTCACGCCTGCGCCCGCCTGCAACAGACCGAGGTCAAGGGTGCGCAGGATGACCGGCTTGAGGGATTCCGGGACGTTGCCCTCGGCAATCCGCAATGCCAGGCCTTCCACCAGGGCGGTTTTACCGACGCCCGGTTCACCGACCAGGATCGGGTTGTTCTTGCGGCGGCGCGAGAGAATATCGACCATCTGGCGGATTTCAGTATCGCGGCCGAAGACCGGGTCAATCTTGCCCTCTCTGGCTTTGGCCGTGACATCGAGGGTGAACTTATCCAGCGCGTTCTGCAGGGCCGGGTTTAGCTCCCCCTCTTTCACTTCTGCCCCAGCAGGACGACCGACCATTTCGACATCGCTTCCCTGTTGGGCCAATTCTGCCTCCTGCTGCATCTCCGGGCGCTCATCAGATTGTGCATCCAGTAGCGGGCGAAGACGCTCAAGCTGGCTCTGCCCGAGGGTCAGCAGCGGCCACAGACCGTCACAGCGCGCCAGTTTAGGTTTATCAACCAGCGCCATCAGCAGATGGATGCTGCGGATTTGTTCCTCACCATTAAGCGAAGCAATCAGCCAGGCTTCCTGCAGCAGTTTCTGAATATCTGCGGATAACTGCGGGCGACTGCGTACCGAGCGCGGCTGATTATCCAGCCAGCCGAGCAAATCCTGCCACAGTGCATCCATGTCCCACTCGTAGCGGCGTGCCAGCACCGTCAGGTCACCTTCCCCCTGCTCGAGCAGCTTCAGTAGCCAGTGCTCCGGCAAAATTTCCGCATGGGCGCGGGTCTGGCAGAGCAAAGCCGCCCCTTCCATCGCACGAGCACAGTAAGGGTTCAGACGTCGCAGCAGGATGGCTGGATTTTCCATGAGTTTCTCTCTTTATTGGTTCCTGGACACGCTACCGCCCCTCGCCATTAACCGAGGCGCATAAGGTTTTTTAACATCAGAAGTATGCGGTGCCACTGAGACACCCCATACTGAACAATCAAATACTATTTCCGCTTTAGTCTTTCTTTTGCTGGAATAACTTGTTCGTGTTTTGTCGCTCCCCACCCGTTGCGAAATCCGGGGAACCCCACTTTTTTCCAGTTAAGCTTTATTTTTTTCTTTTCAATACACGCAGCCACAAAGCGATGCTGTCCATCCAGGATATAAATCACACCCATTGAGTCCTTCCAGACATTAATGGATAACTCGGCTCCACTTTGTATTTGGGCTATTTTTTCAGCCACGACAGATGGAATAACAGCCTGCTGTGCCGGCTGAGGTATACCAGTATTTGTTGCCAGTGACTTGCCTGTCGGGTCATACCCAATTGATGCACAATCGAAATAATCCAAAATATGCTCCTAATAAAGGCAGATATAATCTGCCTTTCAGTTAAACTAGGCGGTGGCGCGTTCATTCCACGCATCGGAATGAATGATGTTGCCGTCTTTATAGGTCCAGGTGATTTTTTCGTAGCGCAGTTCGATTGTTTCCAAATGATTGTGCTTCTCTTTGGACGCATCTTTGATGTCGTACATCAACGGAGCCACTCTGACCAACTTCACGTTTTCCAGTTTGGTGTTGAAGTACTCCACTTCCTGGCCTGCGTCGTTGATTTTGTACCACTTGAATTCTGCAGATTTCAGGGTCTGCCCGGTGGTCACAGCCTTGTACAGATAAGGGCTGGATGAGTCGATTTCCTTGGTAAATAGGAACGGCATATG
>NZ_LUTP01000096.1 GCF_002111585.1 Lonsdalea iberica | reverse complement strand
CTGCGGGTCGTTAGCTCAGTTGGTAGAGCAGTTGACTTTTAATCAATTGGTCGCAGGTTCGAATCCTGCACGACCCACCATCCTCGAAGTTTCTTCAGTACCCAATTCAAAACCCTGAATCGTACTTATCTCGCGATAGCGAGGGTATGGCTGGTTTTTTGTTCGTTCCCAAAAGCACATGACGCCGGGCACACGTGCTCTAGCAATCGACTCTCCCCTCATCAACACAACTCATCGATCAAACATTAATGCCCTGATTAATATGCATTATATTAATGCACCCGCGTTCAACGTATCAGTCGCCAGCACCCAACAAAAATATTTCTCGCTTACAGCGCCGACTCCGCCCCTCCTGTTTGCTCACGGCTTACGACCAATAGGCTTTGAGGAAAATCCGTTGGTATCCTTACTCAGCATATAGAACCGTCTTCTAATGACCCCAGCCACAATAATTATCTAGGTGGAAGTGCGATAACTGTTGGTTGCCGGTTTTTCCGTAGTTGAAACGGATTTCTGGTGTTTTTTTAGCCTGAGAATGAGTGGGGTGCGGAATATCCCTTTCACGTTTTCCGCCGTCTTTGGGGCTTTGTGTCTTCGCACGTGTAATCTCCCCCACGTTTCCCCCTGCTGTTTCATGGCAACGTAAAGGCTTTTATCGATTCGCTAACGGGAGCCGCATAGTGAGTAGAAATGGCGGTTCATTGAACGACAAGGCACCGACGGTCATCTGCGCCCAGAAGCGAGTTAAACGGCACCGTGACTTCGCGACATCATCGTTGAGAGCGCTTGTGCTGACGGGAACGTAGCTATCGCACAGGAGGCTTTTCCTATTCCTGACACCGGCAGCGCATTGTTTTAACGATAGAAACATCTCCTGCGCCCACAAGCACGAATGTCTGGGCGATTAGGCGCCCTCTGTCTTTCCCCGCGGGAAATAGCGATAGAGCGTGGAGCGCCCGATGCCGTAGGTGAGCGAAATTTGCTGTCGGTCATACCCGTTGGCCAGCAGTCGGGCGATCATCTCGCGGTCCGTCGGAGACAACGCCTTCGGTCTCCCCCCTACCCGCCCCTGCGCGCGCGCCGCGGCCATCCCCGCCAGCGTCCGTTCGACGATCAGCTCTCGCTCCATCTCAGCCAGCGCGCTCATCACATGAAAGAAAAAACGCCCCATTGCCGTGCCGGTATCAATGCTGTCGGTCAGGGAGCGGAAATGTATTCCCCGCTCGTGCAATTCGGAAATCAGCGCAATGAGGTTTTTTACGCTACGCCCCAACCGGTCCAGCTTCCATACGATGAGCGAATCGCCCTTTTCCATGCACTTCAGCGCACGTTTCAGTCCAGGTCGGTTCTCGACCTTGCCGCTCATTCGGTCTTCGAAAATCTGGTCACACCCTGCGCTAATTAACGCATCGCGCTGTAATATAGTTGGATTGGTCAATTGTTGACACCCTCATATAGCCGATTTTTGCCATTTCCCCTCCCAATTAACGACTGTGATGACGGGGGATTGTGGCAAATCGCGTCGCTATAAGCATTCTCGAAAACCTTGGTTTAGGGGAAGGGTCTGCGCTACCGGTAGGAACGCCGATCCCCTGGCCGTCCGCGACGGTGCCTGCGGGATGGCTCCAGTGCAACGGCGCGACGTTTACAGCCGCCCAATATCCGAAGCTGGCGCAGGCCTATCCGGGACTCACGTTACCGGATCTGCGCGGCGAATTTATTCGTGGTTGGGACAGTGGGCGTGGGATTGATGGCGGGCGGGCATTACTCGCAGCACAAGGCGATGCTATTAGGAATATAACGGGAGAACAGTCACTTAGCGTTCCTTATAACGGAAAGTCCGTAGGCGCATTCTACAATAATGGTAAAAACTCAAATCAAGGTGTCTACGAAGATAATACGGAAATATTAGATGCTCCAGGACTGGGTGGACAAGGAGGTACCTTACCAGCCCATGGCGAAAGAATATTCTTCGATGCATCTCGCTCCGTGCCCACCGCGGCTGAAAACAGA
>NZ_LUTP01000095.1 GCF_002111585.1 Lonsdalea iberica | reverse complement strand
GAGACACCTTCGGGTTGTGAGGTTAAGTGACTAAGCGTACACGGTGGATGCCTAGGCAGTCAGAGGCGATGAAGGGCGTGCTAATCTGCGAAAAGCGTCGGTAAGGTGATATGAACCGCTATACCCGACGATACCCGAATGGGGAAACCCAGTGCAATCCGTTGCACTATCGCAACATGAATACATAGTGTTGCGAGGCGAACCGGGGGAACTGAAACATCTCAGTACCCCGAGGAAAAGAAATCAACCGAGATTCCCCTAGTAGCGGCGAGCGAACGGGGAGGAGCCCAGAACCTGAATCAGTTTGTGTCTTAGTGGAAGCGTCTGGAAAGTCGCACGACAGAGGGTGATAGTCCCGTACACGAAGAGGCATGAGTTGTGAGTTCGATGAGTAGGGCGGGACACGTGTTATCCTGTCTGAATATGGGGGGACCATCCTCCAAGGCTAAATACTCCTGACTGACCGATAGTGAACCAGTACCGTGAGGGAAAGGCGAAAAGAACCCCGGCGAGGGGAGTGAAATAGAACCTGAAACCGTGTACGTACAAGCAGTGGGAGCCTTGATTAATCAGGGTGACTGCGTACCTTTTGTATAATGGGTCAGCGACTTATATTCTGTAGCAAGGTTAACCGAATAGGGGAGCCGCAGGGAAACCGAGTCTTAACTGGGCGTTAAGTTGCAGGGTATAGACCCGAAACCCGGTGATCTAGCCATGGGCAGGTTGAAGGTTGGGTAACACTAACTGGAGGACCGAACCGACTAATGTTGAAAAATTAGCGGATGACTTGTGGCTGGGGGTGAAAGGCCAATCAAACCGGGAGATAGCTGGTTCTCCCCGAAAGCTATTTAGGTAGCGCCTCGTGAATTCATCTTCGGGGGTAGAGCACTGTTTCGACTAGGGGGCCATCCCGGCTTACCAACTCGATGCAAACTGCGAATACCGAAGAATGTTATCACGGGAGACACACGGCGGGTGCTAACGTCCGTCGTGAAGAGGGAAACAACCCAGACCGCCAGCTAAGGTCCCAAAGTCATGGTTAAGTGGGAAACGATGTGGGAAGGCCCAGACAGCCAGGATGTTGGCTTAGAAGCAGCCATCATTTAAAGAAAGCGTAATAGCTCACTGGTCGAGTCGGCCCGCGCGGAAGATGTAACGGGGCTAAACCATGCACCGAAGCTGCGGCAGCGACACTTAGGTGTTGTTGGGTAGGGGAGCGTTCTGTAAGCCTGCGAAGGTGACCTGTGAGGGTTGCTGGAGGTATCAGAAGTGCGAATGCTGACATAAGTAACGATAATGCGGGTGAAAAACCCGCACGCCGGAAGACCAAGGGTTCCTGTCCAACGTTAATCGGGGCAGGGTGAGTCGACCCCTAAGGCGAGGCCGAAAGGCGTAGTCGATGGGAAACAGGTTAATATTCCTGTACTTGGTGTTACTGCGAAGGGGGGACGGAGAAGGCTAGGTTATCCGGGCGACGGTTGTCCCGGTTTAAGCGTGTAGGTGGATGTTTTTGGTAAATCCGGAACATCATTAACACTGAGGCGTGATGACGAGTCACTACGGTGATGAAGTGACCGATGCCAAGCTTCCAGGAAAAGCCTCTAAGCTCCAGGTAACACGAAATCGTACCCCAAACCGACACAGGTGGTCAGGTAGAGAATACCAAGGCGCTTGAGAGAACTCGGGTGAAGGAACTAGGCAAAATGGTGCCGTAACTTCGGGAGAAGGCACGCTGGCGTCGGTGAAGGGACTTGCTCCCGGAGCTGATACCAGTCGCAGATACCAGCTGGCTGCAACTGTTTAATAAAAACACAGCACTGTGCAAACACGAAAGTGGACGTATACGGTGTGACGCCTGCCCGGTGCCGGAAGGTTAATTGATGGGGTCAGCCGCAAGGCGAAGCTCTTGATCGAAGCCCCGGTAAACGGCGGCCGTAACTATAACGGTCCTAAGGTAGCGAAATTCCTTGTCGGGTAAGTTCCGACCTGCACGAATGGCGTAATGATGGCCAGGCTGTCTCCACCCGAGACTCAGTGAAATTGAACTCGCTGTG
>NZ_LUTP01000094.1 GCF_002111585.1 Lonsdalea iberica | reverse complement strand
GGACAAGGCGACAGCGGAGCAGTATGTCTCGACCTATGACGGGATAAAGATTGTTGCTGCTTCGATGACGCCTGTAATAGGTTCGGCAGCAGCCAGTAAGATGGAGGCGCTGGCTGCTAAACAACGGTTGTCTAATAGTTTTGAGGTTAGCTCACTTCCAGATGCTAATGGGAAAAATCACATCACTGCTGTAAAAGGTGATGCGAAAATACCTGTCGATAAGATTGAACTATATATGCGTGGAAAAGCTTCTGGTGACCTTGAGTCTTTGCAAAAAGAATATAATTCTTTAAAAGATGTAAAAATTAGCAGCCAAAAAGAATTTGCAAAAGACCCAAATAATGCGAAAAAGATGGAAACGCTAGAAAAACAAATCCATAATATTGAGCGCTCTCAAGATATGGCTCGTGTATTAGATCAAGCAGGTATAGTGAATACTGTTAGTAATAACAGCATGATAATGGATAAGTTATTGGACTCTGCGCAGGGTGCTACGTCTGCAAATAGACAAACATCTGTTGTTGTATCAGGATCTAACGGTAACGTAAGGGTTTATGCTACATGGACAATATTACCTGATGGCACGCAAAGACTTTCAACTGTTAATACGGGAGCATTCAAATGATAAAGGTGAATAGTACCGAAAAAAATATTGAAGGTTTGGAAAACTACTTGACTAATGGCTATGTAGAGCCTGATTCCTTTAATGATCCAGAGGATGATGCATTAGAGTGCCTCAGTGATTTATTCGTTAAAGACCAGGAGTGTTGTCTGTTTTTTTGTAAAAAAATAATTAATTCAAATAATATTGATGGTGTTTTTATTAAAGGTTCGGCACTAAATTTTTTATTGTTGTCAGAGCAGTGGTCTTACGCCTTTGAGTATTTAAAAGGTAATGCATACAATATAACTATTGCAGAGCTTGGAAAAGCGCTGTTCTATTTTTACTGTGCAAAAAATGAGACAGATCCTTATCCCGTACCAGAAGGTTTATTCAAAAAGCTAATGGACAGATATGAGGAATTAAAAGATGATCCCGATGCGAAATTCTATCATCTTCATGAAACGTATAACGATTTTTTAAAGGCTTACTCGTTGAATAATTAGAAAAACCCCGGCCCCTAAAACTGAAGTGGTTTACTGAATTTGGCCACCTGAACAGAGGTGATATGCTCACCTCAGAACAACACAGGTGCACCAATGAAAAGAAGAAATTTTAGTCCTGAATTCAAACGCGAATCAGCTCAGCTGGTTGTCGACCAAAATTACACCGTCTCTGACGCTGCTAAGGCAATGGATGTTGGTCTTTCCACGATGACGAAATGGGTCAAACAACTGCGTGATGAGCGTCAGGGCAAAACGCCAAAAGCATCCCCGATAACGCCGGAACAAATCGAAATACGTGAGCTAAAGAAAAAGCTGCAACGTATTGAAATGGAAAACGATATTCTAAAAAAGGCTACCGCGCTCTTGATGTCAGACTCCCTGAACAGTTCTCGTTAATCGGGAAACTCAGGGCGCGTTATCCAGTGGCCACACTCTGCCACGTATTCAGGGTTCATCGCAGTAGCTACAAATACTGGAAAAACCGTCCTGAAAAGCCAGACGGCAGACGGGCTGTATTACGCAGTCAGGTACTTGAGTTGCATGGCATCAGCCACGGTTCGGCCGGAGCAAGAAGCATCGCCACCATGGTAACCCAGAGAGGCTATCAGATGGGGCGCTGGCTTGCCGGCAGGCTCATGAAAGAGCTGGGGCTGGTCAGTTGCCAGCAGCCGACTCACCGGTATAAGCGTGGCGGTTATGAGCACGTTGCCATCCCGAATCATCTTGAGCGACAGTTCGCCGTAACGGAGCCAAACCAGGTGTGGTGCGGTGATGTGACCTATATCTGGACGGGTAAGCGCTGGGCGTACCTCGCCGTTGTTCTCGATCTGTTCGCAAGAAAACCAGTGGGCTGGGCAATGTCGTTCTCGCCGGACAGCAGACTTACCATGAAAGCGCTGGAAATGGCATGGGAAACGCGTGGTAAGCCCGTCGGAGTGATGTTCCACAGCGATCAAGGCAGTCATTATACGAG
>NZ_LUTP01000093.1 GCF_002111585.1 Lonsdalea iberica | reverse complement strand
CGGGTCGAACTAACGTCGCCGCCTTCAGCGATGACCTTCGTCCGTTCCGCGACCGATAAAATGTCTACCGCACACACAGGCTGAGTTGCATCATCCCGCAGCGCCTGGGTCAGATTTTCCAACGCCGTTTGCATATAGTCGGCCACCCGCGCGGCATTGACCGTCGAAGAGGACTGCACCGTCAGAGTAAGACCGTACGCCTGATCGTCGACATTCAGCAACAGAGGATAGTTGGTGCGTTCGTCCGCACTCAGCACTTCGATTCCCTCGGCCAACGTCATGACCTTATCGTGAGGATTGATATCGGTATGACGATAGTTCAGCAGCGCGCTGAATAAAGGGGTCGGGGCGGGGACCCCGCTACATCGCTGCGCCAGGGAAAGAGACGCATGTTCATGCCTTAATAGCCCGGCCAATCGCGTGTGCGTTTGACTAAGCGCCTCTGCCACCGAACAGTCCGCCAGCGTTATCCGCAGCGGCAGCGTATTGATGAACATACCTAGCGCCTGTTCCGCCCCGCCCCGCAGACGCCCGATAAGCACCGTGCCGAAGACCACGTCGTCACGGCCGGAGAGCACGCTAACCACGCGTCCCCAGGCCAGATGCACCAAACTGGCGACGCCGACGCCGTGGACTTTTCCCTGCTCACGCAATGCGGCGACAAGCTCGGCAGGCAATGGAGCAATCGCTTCGCGGATTTCGCGACCGTCCTGCTGATTATCCGTCAAACCGTACGGCAGCGTCGGCTCCGTCACCGTTCCCAATAGCCGTCGGAAAAACGCTTCCTCCATCGTGACGTTACGCCCCTGAAGCACCTGCGCCACATGGCCACGGAACTGGAATGGCGTCGGCAGCTTGTCTTCGTCGTCCTGCAAAAAGGCCAGCGCTTCGTTGACCAGCAGTTGCAACGACGTCGCGTCATCCACCACGTGGTGATACAACAAGGTCATCAGCCACCGTTCATTAGGCCGATCTTCAGCGATCTGCGCCGCCAGCAGCGGAGCGCAGTCAATCTCAAGCCGGGCCGGCCGTGCGTTCATCAGTTGATTGACGGGACATCCCCCGAGAGGGTTGAGTTCAACGAGGCTCACCGGCAGCGTCGCCGTACGCCACACGACCTGCATCGGTTCATGGACGCCTTCCCAACACATCGAAGTACGCAGTACATCATGACGGGCCATGACGAGATTTAGCGCCTGAATGAATTTATCCAGCCGCGCCCGGCTATCGAATGCCATCAGGATATGCAGCAGATAAGGATCCTGGCGTTCAGACGTCAGAGAGTGGTACAGCAGCCCCTCCTGCAGGGGCGTGAGGGGATAGATATCCTGCACGGCCGCCGCGCCGCCGGGTACCGTCGACACAATCCGATCAATCTCGATTGGTGAGAGCACCGCCAACGGCAACATCGCCGGGGTGATCCGCGTACATCCTGCCGGGATCGCGCTGTCAGGCACGGTGACATCATGCGTGCCGCCGACGGCCTCCGCCAACGCCGCCAGCGTCGGCTGTTCAAACAGCACGCGGACATCCGCATTCAGACCGATCGCCCGCATCTGGCGCATCAGCCCGACCGCCAGCATAGAGTGGCCGCCCAGCGCAAAAAAATTGTCATGGCGGCCGACCTGCCGCAGATCCAGCACGTCTTCCCAAATCCGCGCCAACGCGCCTTCTACCGGCCCTTGCGGCGCGGCGTAAGTCCGCATGGCGCGCGCATCCGCCTCCGGCGACGGCAGCGCGCGGCGATCCAACTTGCCGTTCTGGGTCAACGGCAAGCTCGCCAGACGAACATAGGCGGCTGGCAGCATATACTCCGGCAGGCTCTGGAACAGAAAATCGCGCAGCGTCTGTGCGCTGGGTTCATCCACGCCAGCCGAAGCGTTCGGGATGTAATAAGCGACCAGCGGCGTGCCTCGGTCACCGTCCTCTCGCGCCACTACCACGGCATTATCCAGCTGCGGATGCGCCGCCAATCGATTCTCGATTTCCCCAAGTTCGATGCGGAACCCGCGGATCTTCACCTGAAAATCGTTACGGCCGAGATACGTCACCGAGCCGTCTTCCCGCCAGCGGCCCAGATCGCCGGTGCGATACATTCGCGCCCCCACTTCACCGCTGAACGGGTCGAGCGGGAATCGCGCTTCCGTCAGCCCAGGCTGATTCAGGTAGCCGCGCGTCACCCCGGCGCCGCCGACATACAGCTCGCCCGGCACGCCTAA
>NZ_LUTP01000092.1 GCF_002111585.1 Lonsdalea iberica | reverse complement strand
TCGACGACGTGACTGGTGATAACACCATCAATATCGCCGAGGCGGGTCAGAACCAGAACGTGACCGGCCGTGTCGGCAACGACGTGCAGGTCGGCGACACGGTGACCGTGACTATCGGCGATCAGGCTTACCAGACTACGGTGACCGCTTCCGATAATGGCAACGTATGGAGTGTGAGCGTACCGGGCGATGTGCTGGCCGGTAACAATGAGATCCATGCGGAAGTGACCACGACAGATGCGGCCGGAAACCCGACCACGGCAACTGCCGATCACGGCTACGCGGTGGATACCGCCGCGCCGGAAGCGTCCATTACCATCGATGACGTGACGGCAGACAATACGCTGAATATCGCCGAGGCGGGTCAGCCGCAGGCCATCACCGGTCGCGTCGGCAACGACGTGCAGGTCGGCGATACGGTGACCGTCACCATCGGCGATCAGACTTACCAGACCACCGTCACCGCCTCCGATAACGGCAATGTGTGGAGCGTCAGCGTGCCGGGCGAGGTGCTGGCCGGTAACAATGAGATCCATGCCGAAGTCACCACCACTGATGCGGCGGGTAACCCGACTACGGCATCTGCCGATCACGGCTACGCGGTCGATACCGCGGCACCGGAAGCATCCATCACCATCGATAACGTCACCGGTGATAACACGCTGAATATCGCCGAGGCGGGTCAGAACCAGAACGTGACCGGCCGCGTCGGCAACGACGTGCAGGTCGGCGACACGGTGACCGTGACTATTGGCGATCAGGCTTACCAGACCACCGTCACCGCGTCGGATAACGGCAACGTGTGGAGCGTCAGCGTACCGGGCGAGGTGCTGGCCGGTAACAATGAGATTCATGCGGAAGTGACGACGACAGATGCGGCCGGTAACCCGACCACAGCATCTGCCGATCACGGCTACGCAGTCGATACCGCCGCGCCGGAAGCATCCATCACCATCGACGATGTCACCGGTGATAACACGCTAAATATCGCGGAAGCGGGTCAGCCGCAGGCCATCACCGGTCGCGTCGGCAACGACGTGCAGGTCGGCGATACGGTGACCGTCACCATCGGCGATCAGTCGTATCAGACCACCGTCACCGCCTCGGATAATGGCAATGTGTGGAGTGTGAGCGTACCGGGCGAGGTGTTGGCCGGTAACTCACAGATCCATGCGGAAGTGACCACCACGGACGCGGCGGGTAACCCGACCACGGCATCTGCCGATCACGGCTACGCGGTCGATACCGCCGCGCCGGAAGCGTCCATCACCATCGATAACGTGACCGGTGATAACACGCTGAATATCGTGGAAGCGGGACAGAACCAGAACGTGACCGGTCGCGTCGGCAACGACGTGCAGGTGGGCGATACGGTGACCGTCACCATCGGCGATCAGGCTTACCAGACTACGGTGACCGCCTCCGACAACGGCAACGTGTGGAGTGTCAGCGTACCGGGCGATGTGCTGGCCGGTAACAATGAGATCCACGCCGAAGTGACGACGACGGACGCGGCCGGTAACCCGACCACCGCATCTGCCGATCACGGCTACGCGGTGGATACCGCGGCACCGGAAGCCAGCATCACTATTGATGATGTAACGGCCGACAATACGCTGAATATCGCGGAAGCGGGTCAGAACCAGAATGTGACCGGCCGCGTCGGTAACGACGTCCAGGTGGGCGACACGGTGACTGTGACTATTGGCGATCAGGCTTATCAGACCACCGTCACCGCGTCGGATAACGGCAACGTATGGAGCATCAGCGTACCGGGCGAGGTGTTGGCCGGTAACAATGAGATCCATGCGGAAGTGACGACGACCGATGCGGCGGGTAACCCGACCACGGCTACGGCCGATCACGGTTATGCGGTTGATACTGCGGCGCCTGAAGCCAGCATCACCATTGACGATGTCACCGATGACAACACGCTGAATATCGCCGAGGCGGGTCAGAACCAGAACGTGACCGGTCGCGTCGGTAACGACGTGCAGGTCGGCGACACGGTGACCGTGACTATCGGCGATCAGGCTTATCAGACCACCGTCACGGCGTCGGATAATGGCAACGTGTGGAGCGTCTCTGTGCCGGGCGATGTGCTGGCTGGTAACTCACAGATCCATGCGGAAGTGACCACCACGGACGCGGCGGGTAACCCGACCACGGCATCTGCCGATCACGGCTACGCGGTCGATACCGCCGCGCCGGAAGCCAGCATCACCATTAATGATGTAACGGCCGACAATACGCTGAATATCGCGGAGGCGGGTCAGCCGCAGGCCATCACCGGTCGCGTCGGTAACGACGTGCAGGTGGGCGACACGGTGACCGTGACCATCGGCGATCAGGCGTACCAGACCACCGTGACCGCTTCCGATAATGGCAACGTATGGAGTGTCTCGGTACCGGGCGAGGTGCTGGCTGGTAACAATGAAATTCATGCCGAAGTCACCACCACCGATGGCGCAGGCAACGCCACCACGGTTGGTGCTGACCACAGCTACGCGGTCGATACGGCCG
>NZ_LUTP01000091.1 GCF_002111585.1 Lonsdalea iberica | reverse complement strand
GCATCGGTGTATTTTCCTCTGGGAGACGACAGCCCATTGGTTGTATGTGGACTTAACCCGTGGATGCCGAGGTGATGCGGTAACTACATGGTTTTTCAAGATGTTAGTCGCCCCAATATGAAGCCTTTGGTGCTGTCAGCCCGAGGTGGATTGCCTCTGGCGTACAAGGTTGGATAAGAGAGTAGCCCAATCCCCTCCAGCCGCGTCTGCGTTGCATCTTTCGAGCAATCGCATGTAAATAAGGCCTAACCCTCTATTTCTGGTCTTTACTTAAGCAGTGAATAAACCGGCGCTGGGTTTTGGAACAACGGATACTTCGAAAATGCGGCGAGGGTACACTTCAGAAATCACTGCTCAATAATATGTCTGGATCGAGTAAACTGTAGCGATTAAATATATATCGAGCATGAAGACGACTATGACGAGTGCCGCCGCATTACAGCCCTATAATTCATTCTCCCTGCCTGTTTCAGCCAACGACGTGATTACAGCCAAAACAGTCGAAGATCTTCTTTACGCCTGGAAAAAAGCGACCATTTCAGAACAGTCAGTGCTAATTCTAGGCGGTGGAAGCAATGTCCTTTTTCTCGAAGATTTTGCTGGGTGTATTGTATTGAACCGTCTGAGAGGGATTGAGATTAAAGAGACAGACACATGTTGGCACCTTCATGTCGGTGCTGGCGAAGTCTGGCATGACCTGGTTGAATTCACCTTACACCACCACATTTCCGGGTTAGAAAATCTTGCATTAATCCCTGGCTGCGTTGGCTCGGCCCCGATCCAGAATATCGGAGCGTACGGCGTTGAGCTGAAAGACGTGTGTGCCTACGTCGATGTCTTGAACCTCAATACCGCCGAACTAACGCGGTTGGCACAGGATGACTGCCAGTTTGCCTACCGTGAAAGCATCTTCAAACATGAATACCGGGATGGCTATGCGATTACGGCCGTCGGGCTAACGTTGCCCAAACCTGGCAGCCGGTGCTGAACTATGGAGATCTAACGCGACTCAATCTTCAGACCGTGACGCCACAGCAGGTTTTCGATCTCGTGTGCGCTATGCGCAAGAGCAAGCTGCCCGACCCTGCTGTGAATGGGAACGCTGGCAGTTTTTTCAAGAATCCAGTACTTCCCGCCGCTCAAGCGAACGAGCTACTACGTCGCTTCCCCCATGCGCCGCATTATCCCCAGGCTAATGGCGAGGTGAAATTCGCCGCCGGGTGGTTAATCGACCAATGTGAGCTTAAAGGCTACCGCATTGGCGATGCTGCGGTACATGCGAATCAGGCTTTGGTTATTATCAACGTCGGAAATGCGTCCAGCAAAGACGTTGTTGGCTTGGCGCGCTATGTGCGCAATCAGGTGGCTGATAAATTTGGTATTGGGTTGGAACCTGAAGTGCGATTTATCGCGTGTCAGGGCGAAGTTAACGCGGTCGAGGTATTGGCATGAGAGATAATACAGTCCCCCTCAAGCTGATCTCTATTTTATCCGATGGCGAATTCTATTCGGGTGAAGTGCTTGGCGAGCGCCTGGGCATGAGCCGTTCTGCAATCAACAAACACATACACACGATTCGTGAATGGGGCCTTGATGTTTATACCGTAACCGGTAAAGGCTATGCATTACCCGCTCCCATAGAGTTATTGGATGCTGAAAAAATCCGGACGCTCACCAGCGGTGGGAATATTGATGTGTTACCCGTCATTGACTCCACCAACCAGTATTTGCTGGATCGCCTCGATAAGGTTTCATCGGGGGATGTTTGCATCTCTGAATATCAGCAGGCGGGACGCGGCCGGAGAGGGCGGAGATGGTTCTCCCCCTTCGGAGCGAATCTCTACTTATCGCTCTATTGGCGTTTAGAACAAGGGCCTGCGGCTGCGATAGGAGTGAGTCTGGTCATTGGTATCATCATGGCGGAGGTGCTGCATGACCTGGGTGCGAAAGGCGTACGGGTTAAGTGGCCCAACGATCTCTATTTGAACGATCGCAAGTTAGCTGGAATTCTGGTTGAGCTCAACGGCAGAACTGGCGACGCAGCTCACCTTGTTATTGGCGCCGGAGTCAATTTGCGTATGCGGGAGCCGGGCGCGGAAATGATCAATCAAGGCTGGATTAATCTGCAGGAAGCGGGGATCGCTATCGATCGCAACACGTTGGCGGCTCGCTTGATAACCGAATTACGAGCGGCGTTGATATCTTTCGAACAGCATGGATTGGCTCCTTTCATTCCCCGCTGGAAGTCGCTGGATAATTTTTATAATCGGCCGGTAAAACTATTGATGGGCGATAAAGAGATCATCGGAGTCGATAAAGGAATTGATAATCAAGGGGCTTTGTTATTGGAGCAAAACGGCGTGTTGATACCCTACATCGGAGGGGAAATCTCGCTGCGCGGCGCATCATAATAATAAGGGGATGTGATATCCCCTTACGACCTTATTTACGTAACGTAACGCGTTCGACAGCATGATTGGCGCTTTTTGTCATAATTAAACTGGCTCGTTCACGCGTTGGCAGAATATTTTTCTTCAGGTTTAACCCATTGATTTCATTCCACACCTGAGACGCGAATGCCACA
>NZ_LUTP01000090.1 GCF_002111585.1 Lonsdalea iberica | reverse complement strand
AT
The DNA here is from genome assembly GCF_002111585.1 of Lonsdalea iberica. Classification (GTDB taxonomy): domain Bacteria; phylum Pseudomonadota; class Gammaproteobacteria; order Enterobacterales; family Enterobacteriaceae; genus Lonsdalea; species Lonsdalea iberica. Next base: position 2,718 of record NZ_LUTP01000090.1, on the reverse strand, counting down.
TGTTACCGGCCAACACCTCGCCCGGTACCGAGACGCTCCACACGTTGCCGTTATCGGAAGCGGTCACGGTGGTCTGATAAGCCTGATCGCCGATGGTCACGGTCACCGTGTCGCCGACCTGCACGTCGTTACCGACGCGACCGGTGATGGCCTGCGGCTGACCCGCCTCGGCGATATTCAGCGTATTGTCTGCCGTCACGTCATCGATGGTAATGGACGCTTCCGGCGCGGCGGTATCCACCGCGTAGCCGTGATCGGCAGATGCGGTGGTCGGGTTTCCGGCCGCATCTGTAGTGGTGACTTCGGCATGGATCTCATTGTTACCGGCCAGCACCTCGCCCGGCACCGAGACACTCCATACGTTGCCATTATCCGACGCCGTGACGGTGGTCTGGTAAGCCTGATCGCCGATGGTCACGGTCACCGTATCGCCCACCTGCACGTCGTTACCGACGCGCCCGGTGATGGCCTGCGGCTGACCCGCTTCCGCGATATTCAGCGTGTTATCTGCCGTCACGTCATCGATGGTGATATACGCTTCCGGCGCGGCGGTATCGACCGCGTAGCTGTGGTCAGCGCCCGCCGTAGTGGCGTTGCCTGCACCATCGGTGGTGGTGACTTCGGCATGGATCTCATTGTTACCAGCCAGCACCTCGCCCGGCACCGAGACACTCCATACGTTGCCATTATCCGACGCCGTGACAGTGGTCTGGTAAGCCTGATCGCCGATAGTCACGGTCACCGTATCGCCGACCTGCACGTCGTTGCCGACGCGCCCAGTGACATTCTGGTTCTGACCCGCCTCGGCGATATTGATGGTGTTATCACCAGTCACGTCGTCGATGGTGATCGACGCTTCCGGCGCGGCCGTATCGACCGCGTAGCTGTGGTCAGCACCCGCCGTGGTCGGGTTACCCGCCGCATCGGTGGTGGTGACTTCCGCATGAATTTCATTGTTACCGGCCAGCACCTCGCCCGGCACAGAAACGCTCCATACGTTGCCGTTATCGGAAGCGGTCACGGTGGTCTGGTAAGCCTGATCGCCGATGGTCACGGTCACCGTGTCGCCGACCTGCACATCGTTGCCGACGCGGCCGGTCACGTTCTGGTTCTGACCTGCCTCGGCGATATTCAGCGTATTGTCGGCCGTTACATCATCAATAGTGATGCTGGCTTCCGGCGCCGCGGTATCGACCGCGTAGCCGTGATCGGCAGATGCCGTGGTCGGGTTACCCGCCACATCTGTCGTGGTGACTTCGGCATGGATCTCGTTGTTACCGGCCAGCACCTCGCCCGGTACCGAGACGCTCCATACGTTGCCGTTATCCGACGCGGTGACGGTGGTCTGGTAAGCCTGATCGCCGATAGTCACGGTCACCGTATCGCCCACCTGCACGTCGTTGCCGACGCGCCCAGTGACATTCTGGTTCTGACCCGCTTCCGCGATATTGATGGTGTTATCACCAGTCACGTCGTCGATGGTGATGGATGCTTCCGGCGCGGCCGTATCGACCGCGTAGCTGTGGTCAGCACCCGCCGTGGTCGGGTTACCCGCCACATCTGTCGTGGTGACTTCGGCATGGATCTCGTTGTTACCGGCCAGCACCTCGCCCGGTACCGAGACGCTCCATACGTTGCCGTTATCCGACGCGGTGACGGTGGTCTGGTAAGCCTGATCGCCGATAGTCACGGTCACCGTGTCGCCGACCTGCACGTCGTTACCTACGCGTCCGGTCACGTTCTGGTTCTGACCCGCCTCGGCGATATTGATGGTGTTATCACCAGTCACGTCGTCAATGGTGATGCTGGCTTCCGGCGCCACGAGGTCGACTTCATAGCCGCGATCGTCGGTTGCCGTAGTCAGGTTGCCCGCGTCATCCGTGGTGATGACCTCAGCGTGGATCTGTGAGTTGTCGGCCAGGATGCTGCCCGCCACATCCACACTCCAGACGTTGTTGCCATCGTCATCATCAACCACCGACGTTTTGTAGGTGTTGCCACCGATAGTCACCGTCACGGTGTCGCCGATTTTAACCTCACCGCCAACACGCCCGGTGATAGTTTGCGTTTCGCCGGACTCGGCCTGGTTGATGCGGTCGTCAGCAGTGATTGGGTCGATCGTGATGGTCGCTTCCGGGGCTAGGGTATCGACCGTCACGTTTCCTTGGGATCCCTGACCGGGGTTACCCGCGTCATCGGTATAGCTGCCGTCAGGCACGGTAACAGATACCGAACCTTCGTAATCGCTTTCCGGCGTCAAAATCGCGACCCAATGCGTGGGATCGTTAGGGTCCTGAGTTAGGCCCGTGATAGAACCGTGATCAACAGTTATGTCCGTAAGGTCAAAATCTTTCGGCGTTTCTGAAAATTTGAACTCTACCTTTCCATCTTCGGCGAAGGTAATGACGAGCGAGGGAGCCGTGGTATCGGCAGAAGCCGCTTCAGAAGAAGTATCTGTCGACAAAGTTGAACTACGTGTGCCGCCGGAAGTGTCTTCGGAAGAAACATCTGATGCAGAAGTAAGCGTTCCGGTCTCGTAACCAGAAGTCGGATCTACCACGTTACCTGTCAGGTCCAATACGACGTTCTCACGATGACCGCCGCCATCGCCGGCCTCACCGATATCTGTCGCAGTGGCATTACCGCCAGCGGCGGTCGCTTCGAGTGACTGAGTCGGGTCAAGACCCTTCGCGATGGCTTCCTGAACGGAGGCGACAT
>NZ_LUTP01000089.1 GCF_002111585.1 Lonsdalea iberica | reverse complement strand
GAATCTCCGGCGTGTAACACGCTTCAAAATAAGTTTGAGAACAAGATGATGTCTATTTTTTCACAGACTTTGGGTCAGACGCAAAACGGGAAAGCATAAGGGTAAACGATCGACCGCAGAGTGCGTTGACGGGGGGCAATAAAAATGGCCGGGAAGGGAGCCTGCCTGGCCATCATCAAAGGGCGAGTGTCGAGTAGGGTCAAATAACCCTTAAGTTCATCGACACTTTGCGCGCATTAGGGCAATTGAACGTTGCCGACCACCATATAGGCCTGAGACGTGCTTTCCGGCAGTTGCGGCAACACATCTTCTAACTGACGCCCCTTGATATCGGTAAATTTAATCTGAGTAACCTTGTTTCCCAAATTCTCCAGGATGAAGTGGTTATAGCTCATTTTGGGGGCGGTCACCCAATTGTTATCCTTCATATATTGCATTGCGATAATAGGATATTTGGCATTGCGCACCTGTACGGCAGCCCAATAAGGGTTGGAACCTTCTTTGATACGATAAATAACGTTGCCTGACACCGGCGCTTCCACCAGTTGCCATTCGACATTGATTATGCCGTCCTGCAAGTCACCTATTTTTTGAAAGGCGTTATAAGATAAATCTAATGCACAATCACTGGACCCAGGATAAATGTCGGTGACATACACCGTCGTGCTGCCTTTAGGACCGGTCACTTTGAGATAAGCCCCCGCCATAGCGGCGTTGATGCCGTTATAGTTCAGCTGATTGCTATTTAGTGCCGTAATTTCCATGTCGCTGGATATCGGATCCAACAGCAGAGCGCCGCCGGAATATCCAGAGCCGGTTGCCGTTGCATTGCCCCGACAGACATCGTTGATGCCCCAAGAGGCGTGCGCATTATTGAATGCCGTTGACGAAAGCGATATTAATAAGGAAATTAATAGAAGTGTTTTATTTTTCATGTTCACGTCCGATATGAATTTATTAAGAAAATAATGGAAACCCAAAGTGAAATATTTAAACGAGATATTTAGGGGGTGTATTCATACTAAAATCCCGCCTTCCATTTATATAATCCTTTGGGGCGCTAGGTTTATAAAACAGAGAAGGGACTCAATCAAGGTTATTTATCTTAATATGAAATGGCTAAAAACACCCCCCCTCCACTGATAAGGAGGAGCATTATTTTTGTGTTGTTGAGAACGATATTATTGAGCGTTAAATGGCTCAATAATCATTTAACGGTGACCACGAAGATGAGTGTTTGCAGACCACTGATAAGTTGCGGAGGTATCAGGTTTAAATTTGTTTTTCTTTTTTTCTGCGCGGGCTTGTTTGGCGACCATTTCCCTTTCTCGCATCAGCTTATCGATGAACTCGTCCTTCAGGTGGTTGTTTTCTGAGTTGGTCAGCGGTCGGCCGTGCTTCTTCCTTTCCTGGTCGAGCAGGGTTTTGAGTTGACGTTGCTCGCTTTCGGTCATGTCTTTCTGCGTTAATCTGGTCATAGCTCTCATTCCGCGTGAGGATTGGACCGCCATTATAGTGGAAAAGAACGCGGCATTCAGAAAAATCGACACCCTATTTCGTATTGTATCTATTGCTACGGATTATTATTCATTATAAAAAATGTCACATTGCAATTATTGAGGTGACTAACAACAACCATTGATAAAAAAGGGTTTTTCATCGTAGTGAAAGAAAAAATCAATTTCCTCGTTCGAATGCCGATATTGATTTTGGAAATATCCAATATTCATAACCAAGCCTAAATATACAATCTTGTGGGAAAATAATATGAGTCATGATCTTAAGGAATGGGTGTCCGTCGAGGGAGACGCGGATGGCAAGGAAAAAGTCGCGTTGAGTAGTAGGCAAAATCTACGACTGACCCCGCTCTTCATCCTCGTCTTCTCCGTCGTTTTAGTTTTGTTCGCCGCGGCAATTGGCACGGCGTCTTATTTTTTGTGGCAGGGCAAGTTGTCCCTGGATGATTCCAACCGGGAACTGAATGTGCGTATGGAGCTGGTTGACAGCGCAAACCATATGCGCGCGGCGCGAATGAACCTCATGCATGCTGCTAACAGCAGAAATAACGGACAGATGGATCGTTATAATGCCAGCATGAGCGCAGCGGAGATGCGCCTTGCGATGTCGCAGCAAATGTTCAGTGGTTATATCAAACGAGGCAATCGTGCTGAATCCGAGCTCTCTCGCGATCGCGAACTTGAAAGCCGATACAATGACTACATTAACATCGGCATCACCCCGATGTTTAATCTGGCTAAAACAGGAACGGCTCAGGAGATCAATAATTTCGAGTCTGATGTCGTCGATGATTTAGACGTTAAATATGATGTGCCGCTAAAAGCCTCTTATCTGTACCGTGTCGAAAGAGAAAAGGCGATCAACGACAATGCCCAAAGCAATTCACGGCTGAGTTATGTTCTGATGGGCGCTTCCTTCATACTGACGCTGGTCCTCGTCTTTATGACCTTTATCATTATTCGCCGCGTCATTATCAATCCTACTCGGTATTGGGTTTCCCGCGTTCAGGCCATTGCACATGGGGACTTAACTCAACCGAATATCCCGACCGGTGAAAATGAAATCGGTGTTTTGGGTAACAATATCCAGCAGATGCAGCAATCGCTTTATGACACCGTATTTTCCGTGCGTGACAGCGCCGCATCCATTTACAGCAGCTCCAGCAAGATCGCCGTCGGGAACACTGATTTGTCAGCACGCACCGAGCAGCAGGCTGCCGCTCTGGCTGAGACGCTCGCCAA
>NZ_LUTP01000088.1 GCF_002111585.1 Lonsdalea iberica | reverse complement strand
GCTTCTTCTTCCGTTATTTTCGCATAATTATGGAAGTAGGAGTCCGGGTTGGCAAATGCACCCTGTCTGAATTTCAGAAAGCGATTGATGTACCAGCTTTTTAGGAAATCTTCTGGCGCATCGACGTAGATGGAGAAATCCACAAAGTCGGATACGAAGACCCGATGTGGATCATGAGGATAGTCCATGCCGCTTTGTAAAACATTCAACCCTTCCAATATGAGAATATCAGGCCGTTCGATGACCTGATGCTGGTCAGGGACGATATCGTAGGTCAGATGAGAGTAGGTCGGTGCGACGACTCTAGGAGCCCCCGACTTCACTTCAGAAACGAATTTCACCAGGCTGTGCATATCGTATGACTGGGGAAACCCTTTTTTCTTCATCAGGTTTTTTTCTTTTAAAACCTTATTAGGATGCAAGAAGCCATCGGTGGTGATCAATTCAACCGTGCGATGTTCCGGCCAACGACTGAGCAAGGCTTGTAATACGCGCGCAGTCGTACTTTTCCCCACAGCCACACTGCCGGCGACCCCAATGATGTAGGGAATTTTTTGTCCGTCAGTGCCTAAAAACTGCTCCAAAACTGCCTGACGTCGCAAATTAGAGCTGATGTAAAAGTTTAATAAACGGGATAGTGGCAGATAAATTTCTGCAACTTCATCCAAGGATAGATCCTCATTGATGCCTTTAAGTTTTAATATTTCTTTCTCTGTCAGCGTTAACGGGACCGAATCCCGCAACGTCGCCCACTGCTGACGATCAAATTGCAGATATGGTGTGGCCAAGGATTGTTCGCTATCTCTCATAAATACGTTTCTACATGCCAGTACAGCGTTAAAAGGTGTCATGTCGGTCTTAAAAACCTTCAGATAAAAAAGACTGCTCACCTTTTCTTGGGGGAAATTAAATGATGACGGGCAGATTACCACCATGCGGGTAAAGAAAAGAAGAAGAAATCCAAAGCGACGCGATGCCTTATAAAGGCAACAGGTTTATTTTAGTAAGCAATAACCAGCGCGCATGACTTCACACTAAAAAGACGTTTGTAGTAAATCGCTGTCGGGTGATAAATCCCTTTAGGGGAGCATGCGTAATCGGATATTTCTCCCAGTTTGGTGTAGCCCTGCGACTGGTAAAATAGTTCCGCAGTGGAGCCTGCTTCCGTATCAAGATAAAGCAGCCCGCGCTGCAGGCTAAACGCCGCTGCTTCGAGTTCGTGCAAAAGATGATGGCCTATCATCGGGCGTCGATATTGGCTGTGAACAAGCATTTTCTGAATCTCCGCACGATTTTGCCCATTCGTTTTCTGGCAAAGCTCCAGTTGCACGGTTCCCACTACCTTTCCTTCATAAAGCGCAACCCAAAGGCGGCGTTCTCCTTGCGCAATAGAAGGCTTCAGACTATCGAAATAACTTTCGGCATGAGGGCGTTCGATATCCGATTGAGCTGCCATTATCGACTGCATCAATCAGCAATTCCGCCAACGCATGCCGATATAAAGAAAAAGTGTCGGTGGAGAGCAAAACGGTTTTCATTAAATATCTCCTGCAAAAGCAAGCACCGGTGGATTGCTTCTTGGCTATTAGTGAGCAAAAAACATACCGCTTTCTACACGATCTACTGGGCTTCACGCGGGCGATGTAGCGATAGTGGCTAGCCAGGCCATCATTGAGGGGCATAAATGATGACGAAATGGAGAGAAGACGGCTAGATTAGACCTTATGGAAAATGCAGCGAATGCCGCAGGTATGGTGCATATTTGCACGAATTGCTAACGTTTATGCAAAACAATGTCCAGAAATGCACAAAATCTAAGCGACAGTGCATTTTAGGCAATTTTTTTGTTGCATAGACCGGCCACTCTACCTAGAATGCGCAGCACTTGATGCCGGCTTAGCTCAGTTGGTAGAGCAACTGACTTGTAATCAGTAGGTCGCCAGTTCGACTCCGGCAGCCGGCACCATCAAGTACACAACCAGGTGGGGTTCCCGAGCGGCCAAAGGGAGCAGACTGTAAATCTGCCGTCACAGACTTCGAAGGTTCGAATCCTTCCCCCACCACCAATTCAAGCCATGAAAAATGGCTGAATCGATGTGATCAAGTAACAGATATCATGTCAGTAAAGGTGAGGAGTTGCGTGGCAAGTCTTCCTTCTCCCACCCTCAATTCGATCCTGGAAACAGGATCAAAACGATCTGATGCTTCAATGATTGGATCGAAAAAATCGCGGCGTGGATGTAGTATGTGCCGGGGTTTTAACTCTATAAAGAAATCAGGTAGCCGAGTTCCAGGATGCGGGCATCGTATAATGGCTATTACCTCAGCCTTCCAAGCTGATGATGTGGGTTCGATTCCCACTGCCCGCTCCATATTAGATGTGCTGATATAGCTCAGTTGGTAGAGCGCACCCTTGGTAAGGGTGAGGTCGGCAGTTCGAATCTGCCTATCAGCACCACTCCTTTATATCTTCCTCCTGATTTCCTTTTGTTAAGCTCAGCAAGTAATTGCTTGGTTGATGTGGTGATATCACCGATTTATCCGTGTCTTAGAGGGACAATCGATGTCTAAAGAAAAATTTGAACGTACTAAACCGCACGTTAACGTCGGTACTATCGGCCACGTTGACCATGGTAAAACAACGCTGACCGCTGCTATCACTTCCGTACTGGCTAAAACCTACGGTGGTGCAGCTCGCGCATTCGATCAGATCGATAACGCGCCGGAAGAAAAAGCGCGTGGTATCACCATCAACACGTCTCACGTTGAATACGATACCCCGACTCGTCACTACGCGCACGTTGACTGCCCAGGGCATGCCGA
>NZ_LUTP01000087.1 GCF_002111585.1 Lonsdalea iberica | reverse complement strand
GTGGCAACTTTGGGAGTGTCGAACCGTTGGTGGGTGATGAAGAGGAAAACAGCAGGGCAGTTGAGGAGGAAAAAAATCAATGTGGTCAGAGAGGCAGTTGTGCGTTCTAAATGTAAGTATCAATTGATGTCGCCCGCAGGGTCAGGCGACATCGGAGTCACGAAAGCTTTATTTAGACTGCCTACGTTGTTTCAGCCAGTAACCGCATCCCAGTACCGCTAACCAAATTGGGATCAGGATGACTGAAATACGAATGCCCGGCGTCAGGGCCATTATCACTAGAATACCCACCATAAAGAGTAGGCACAGATAGTTGCCGAAGGGGTAAAGCAGCGCCTTAAACTTGGTTTTAACGCCTTCCCGATCTTTATGCTGGCGGAACTTGATGTGTGCCAAGCTGATCATAGCCCAGTTGATGACCAGAGCCGAGACGACGAGGGCCATCAGCAGTTCCAGAGCTTTGCCGGGAATGAGGTAGTTGATCAGTACGCAAAAGGCGGTCGCCAGTGCTGAAATAGCAATAGCGACGACAGGTACACCACGTGCATCCACCGTGCTAAGCGCTTTGGGACCATTACCTTGTTTAGACAGACCGTATAGCATGCGGCTGTTGCAATAAACGCAGCTGTTGTAAACCGATAGCGCGGCAGTCAGCACGACAATGTTCAAAATGGTAGCGACCACATCGCTGTTCAGCTCGTGGAAAATCATGACGAAAGGACTGCCGCCTTCTACCACTTTACCCCAAGGGTACAACGACAGCAGAATCGTCAGGGAGCCGATATAGAAAATCAGAATGCGGTAGATCACCTGATTGGTGGCGCGAGGGATGCTCTTTTCGGGGTCGTCTGCTTCAGCGGCAGTGATTCCTACCAGTTCCAGCCCGCCAAAGGAGAACATGATAACCGCCATTGCCATGACCAGACCCATGATCCCGTTCGGGAAGAATCCGCCCTGATTCCACAGATTTGTTACCGTGGCTTCCGGGCCGCCATGTCCGCTGAGCAATAACCAGCCGCCGAAAATGATCATCCCGATGATGGCGCTCACCTTGACCAAGGCGAACCAGAATTCCATTTCCCCGTAAATCTTCACGTTAGCGAGGTTGATGGCGTTGATGACCATGAAGAAGACGGCGGCGGAAACCCAGGTCGGAATGCTTGGCCACCAATACTGAACGTAGATGCCGACGGCGCTGAGCTCGGCCATGGCCACGAGTACGTACAGCACCCAATAGTTCCACCCTGAGGCGAAGCCTGCAAAGTTCCCCCAGTATTTGTAAGCAAAGTGGCTGAACGAGCCTGCTACAGGTTCCTCAACCGACATTTCTCCCAACTGGCGCATGATGAAAAACGCAATAATACCGCCAATGGCGTATCCCAGCAGAACCGAGGGTCCCGCCATCTTGATTGTCTGTGCGATACCGAGAAACAGTCCCGTTCCCACTGCACCGCCGAGGGCAATCAACTGTATGTGACGGTTTTTCAATCCACGCTTTAGCGTTCCGTCTTGTTGATTTTGCATGGCTTTTACCTTCTGCCGATCTAAATGAAAGTCTTGATAGCACTGCCAGAGTACTGGCCGCTTTACATTGGTGTTGTTTTAAGTTTACGACTACGGAGAGAATAAAATGACCTTTCCACTACCGTTGGTCAGAGAATAGTGATAAGCGTCGATAAATGCACTGATTTATTCGTTGTGTGGCCTAAAGCCAAGCCGAAAAAGCCTCATCGACTTTTCGGTACTCACCACAGGTTCTATCCTCTCATTGTTATGCAATACTTAACATTTAATTTGACTGCGAATAGTTTAATTCCGGCTGTTTTGTGCGTTTTTATGCAGAAAATGCCGTTTTGATTCTTTTTGGGAAGGTTTAATCGTTTCAGCCGTGAGGGTTTTGTTCATAAAAGGTTACAGCGCCGACGCCGGAAATATTGGTAATACCAATGACATATTAGCGTGATTACTCATTGGTTTGCCCTTGTTGTTAAAAACAATAGCGATAGGGCAATTGTCATAGTAATCATATAGACAGAAGGTGAATACTTTGTTACTTTGACGGCACGTTTTTTAAATTGGTATTACCAATTAACTCCGCGCTTTTCGCCGAGACAATTTCGCCATGGCATACAGCAAGATCCGTCAGCCCAAACTATCAGATGTGATTGAACAGCAACTGGAGTTTCTGATTCTCGAAGGGACTTTGCGGCCCGGTGAAAAACTTCCTCCGGAACGCGAGCTCGCCAAACAGTTCGAGGTGTCACGTCCCTCTCTTAGAGAAGCCATTCAACGGCTTGAAGGGAAAGGACTGTTGCTACGTCGTCAGGGCGGCGGCACGTTTGTCCAGACCAATTTGTGGCAGAGCGTCAGCGACCCGCTGGCAGAGCTGCTCAGCAATCATCCTGAATCACAGTTCGATCTTCTTGAAACCCGTCATGCATTGGAAGGCATCGCAGCTTATTACGCGGCTTTACGCGGTACTGAATCCGATTTGCAACGCATTCGGGAATGCCATTTTTTGATTGAACAAGCACGTGAATCCGGCGATCTCGTCGCGGAGGCGGAAGCCGTTATGCACTATCAGGTTGCGGTGACGGAAGCGACGCATAACGTCGTCCTACTGCACCTATTGCGATGCATGGGGCCTATGCTGGAACAGAACGTACGACAGAATTTCGAATTGCTCTACCTGAGTCGAGAAGTCTTGGCCAAGGTGAGTAGTCATCGCGCCAGAATATTTGAGGCGATAGTCGCTCGTGAGCCGGAGCAGGCGCGCGAAGCTTCACACCGCCATCTGGCGTTTATAGAGGAAATATTGCTGGAACTGAACCGAGAACACAGTCGGCGAGAACGCTCATTGCGTCGGCTCCAGCAACGCAAGGATTAGGTGCTTTC
>NZ_LUTP01000086.1 GCF_002111585.1 Lonsdalea iberica | reverse complement strand
TCGTAGCGGTACTCCCGCGTCTGCTGCGCGTGACTGACGGAGGACGTCACCTCGGTCAGCCGTCCCACCGCATCGTAGCGATAGTGCACCGTCTCTTCCGGCGAGGTTTCCTGTATTAGCAGGCCGCGGCCGCGTACTGGAAGCGATGCTGCTCGCCTTCGCCGCGGCGAGAGGCACCTCCACGCCCGCCATCAATATCAGCGGCAAGTGGCTACAGGAAGCTGGGTTCGGCACCGGGCAACCGCTCAAGCTGAGTGTCATGCCGGGGTGTATCGTCATCACCGTGCAGGATATTCGGGAACTGTGGCGCTGTCTGGAAGGATTAAGCCGGGAGCCGTTTGATGAACGCGCCGCCGCCGACTGGCTTAACCGCTTTCCCGGCGGGTTGGATTTGGCGGGGATACTCAATCAGTAAATAACTGCGACTGAACGACAGGTAAAATAAAGCCGGAAGGATTGCTAGGATCGCTTCCGGCTTCATTTTATAATGGATAGTCATCAACTTTATTTATATCAATAAAATCCTTTAATTCCACACCGTATTTTGATAGTTGTTTCATAAGTTCATCTATTGAATCAAGATAAGTGTAACTTCCGACTCTATCGTAAGATGGATCTAGCTCATTCTCTATATCTTCCGCTAGAAAGTGAGAAACTCTGAGTTTAAATTTAGCGTCAGACTCATTGCATGAATTTGCATAAGGAGAACCACCTAGCATTGCTCCCGGCTCCGTTCTAAATGAATAGCTGGGCCTTAGATTATCTTGTAAAGATAATTCAATCCAAGAGCGATAGTCATCATCTCCGCCATTGAACTCTTTTATCAAGATCTTTCCTTGCAATAGATTTATAAGGTTTTTACTTTCCATATCTGATTACCCCTCTCTACCACGGGAAAAATATATGAATTATATTTCCATCAAATTCATGAATTTGTAAGTGCGGAAGATCACCGTCAGGATTATTGGGTCCATGTCCCATAACACGATTTTTGTTATTAGGGTCCATAACGTCATCCCAATGATAGGTTCCTGACTTCGTTTTATTTCCTTTGAGATATTCCATTATGTTTTTTGTGCTAGGACCTGACTCTCCCGTCATATTTTTATAGCCGGACCCTAAATATCTATCCATGAATAGCTGCTCTGCGTCACTTCTTGATTTGACAGTGACTTTAACCTCGCCGCTATCTAGTAATTTATTCGCCTTATCTCTGGTAACTGAACAGCCAGTTAATCCCAGCGGATCCACCCATCCCAGCGGATTCGGCGAATAAGCGTAGTTATTTAACCCACCCGCCAGCCCTATCGGGTCCGGCGAGATATACCCCCCGCCGGTGGGGTCGTGGTACCGAAATCGGTTGTAGCACAGCCCGCTTTACGCGTAACGCACCCATGCCCGGTAATGGTCGTTTCAAGGCGTCAGCTGGTTGGTTGCGAGTTGATCAATGAGCATATGAAAAGAGTATGACGAGGGACCACTCCAAGCTCAAAAAGCCTGCGCATACCCCTTTGTTATAGTCTCCAAAGGGGGGCTTTTTCAGGATGAGTGTCTCGAATTATATCGTTTCTTTTTACTGAACAATACTCTAGGAAAAATTAAACTCTAGCGGCAGTGAATACAACCTGCCCAGATTCGATTATCCACTAAATAACTAGTCGATATAGAGGGACTAGTGTCTGCAAAATTTAGATTATTTATTTCATCCAAGCATTGAAATAAAAAAAGGTCAAGACACTCCAAACCTGAACTGTGGATATATTTTATTTATTGATTAAACATTAAAAAAGATAAAATTTACTTATGGTTAATTTTGCAATGTGTGTAAAAAATATTTTTCATAATGTTACGCTGTTTGCACAAAGAAAAAACCGGCATCAGAATCATCTAAAATATTTTTCTTCAGAAAAAGATACCCTATAGAATCGGATAAGCCCAAAGCACCGCCGTCTTTTGATGGGACATCAGAAGAGTAAATTTGGCAAACAAAGTAATATTCGTCCAACAACTTATCGCAGCCTTTAAGGCCATTTGGTAACTCTTTCGAGAAATAAGAGAAGGCTGGGTAATCATAATCGCTTATTTCGTGAGGCTGTAGTGAGAAATAATTTGCTTCCTCTTGGGAACTTTCGTCTAAAAATGAAGAGTCACTGAGCACTACTTTGGTAAAACCTTTCTTTATATAATCGAATTCAATCGAATCACCAAAATACACAACATCATCCAAAAAATATCTAGATTCAGAATATGTCGAAAAAATGGACATAAACTTTCCATTAGGGAAATTAAAGCCCTTTAGTTTTTTATTTAAACGATCATTGTCAATTGTCATCACTAGTTTAAGATCTTCTCCTAGTGGGTTTTGGGGCCATCCCAGCGAGGGCCTACCGCCGAGAATAACCTCATAATCGTTACCGCAATTTTCATGTGTTAATTTATGAACAATCATTGTATCCCCCCTCTCTACCTTCCACATTTACCAAGTTTTATATAAAAAGCTTCGGATCTTTTTCTTAATTCAGCAACCACTTCGTTAGGAACACCTGCCCGCCTCATTGCTTCGGATGTGATATCCAATTCACCTGTAATCGTTGAAGCGAATTGGTTTGGTCCTAAACCATTTTGGGCCCTAACCACATTTTCATGATAATGAACGCCACCAATACTACGAGTATCCTTTAAAGGCCCCCTAGTATGGTGATCAAGATCCAGCGCTATAGAGGGATTACCACTCAAACGTGAATCGCCCGCTAATCCTGACTGTTTTAAAAATTCATGCCTGATGAGTTCATGAGCCTGTAATCCATCACCGACATTGCTCGAGCTATTAAGGCTTCCATATGTTCCAATATCAAACAAACTTGCCAAACCTAAAGGGTCTATCCAACAGATTGGATTTGGCACATACCCGTAATTGTTGTCCCCACCCAACA
>NZ_LUTP01000085.1 GCF_002111585.1 Lonsdalea iberica | reverse complement strand
CGAACATAGGCGCGAGCACGCGACCCATTATTACCTCCAATAGATACTGCTGACACGGCTCCTTGTTCGCCGGTATTAAATGGACGCTCGCCATCACCAAACCCTATTGCTGTAGCTTCTGTATTCGTCTCAATGTTGGGCTGTATCCAGCTGGCTTCTTGTACAGTGAGAAGGCTTCGCCCGCCATCAATCCCACGCCCACTGTCCCAACCACGAATAAATTCGCCGCGCAGATCCGGTAATTTAAGTCCCGGATAGGCCTGCGCCAGCTTCGGATATTGGGCGGCTGTAAACGTCGCGCCGTTGCACTGGAGCCATCCAGCAGGCACCGTCGCGGACGGCCAGGGGATCGGCGTTCCTACCGGTAGCGCAGAACCTTCCCCTAAACCAAGGTTTTCGAGAAAACGCGCTTTATCCGGGATATCCGCGCCGTTTTGACCTTTTTCCATTTTGCCGGACAGCGAGTTCGTCACCGTGGCGGCGAAGTTGGCATCGTTGCCGAGCGCCGCTGACAGCTCTTTCAGCGTGTCCAGCGCTTCCGGCGAACCGTCCACCAGCGCATTGATGGCCGACTTCACGAAGGCCGTTGTCGCAATCTGCGTGGTATTCACGCTTTGTTCGGCGGTCGGCGCGGTCGGAATACCGCTCAGCGCTGGGCTGTTTAGCGGGGCCTTTTGCGCAATGCTGTTGGTTATCGTCGTCGCAAAGTGCGGGTCATTACCCAGCGCGACGGACAGCTCTTTCAGCGTATCCAGCGCCGCCGGAGAGCCATCGACCAGCGCGGCCACCACGCTTTTCACAAACGCCGTCGTCGCCAGCTGATCGCTGTTGCTGTCGCTCGCGGGCGTGGGCGCTTTCGGCATGCCGCTGAAGGTCGGGTTCAGCTTCGGCGCGTACTGGGTGTGCGGGTCGGCCGCGGATTCGTGCTGCGAAAGACCGGCGCTGGTCGCCTCCAAATTGTCTTTCAGGTAGCGCGTGCGGTAGGCCAGTTCCTGCGCCTGACGGTTGGATATCCCGCCGGGGCCGCCTACCACCGGGTCCGAGGTTTCCAACTGATATATCCCGTCGGTCCACTCGGCTTTTTCTGTTAACTCTGCCATTAGGCACTCCCGTAGTTGTAACTATTGTCATAGATTGCCGTGCGGTTGTAGCGAATCGGCACGGCGGTATATTCGATGCTGGCCAGATGGCAACGCGCGGGGGCGATGGCCTCCAGCGTGCGGCGCAGCATCTGCGCCTGATCGTTGGTGATCGGCTGCTGCAACAGCACGCGGTAAACCGCCCATTTGCTGGCGTCGCCGTACACGAACAGGTTGTTGTAACGGCGTTCGCCGTCGTAACTGAGGCGTCCGATATGCTCGATCAGCTCGACCTCGCCGAAGCCCAGACTGCGGATCACCGCGCGGATTGCCCAGGGCGTGCCCTTGTAGCGATGCATTTCGATAGCGGTTTTGATCATCGCCCGGCGCGCGTCTTCCGACTCCGCCAGCACCCAGCCGTCTTCCTTCAGCGAAAACTGTTCGGCCAACGCGTCCAGCGCGCTGCTGTCGACGATATCGACGAGGTAAACCATCAGCGCCGACAGATCCAGCTCATCCCAACGCTCGGCCAGATTCGCCAGCGCGGTCAGGCTGGCGTCCCCCGCCAGCGGCGGCGGAAGAGGCAGATCACTCATCCGACACCCCCGTCGCGACAATCTCGATACCGGTGCAGTGCGCCCACTGATGCTCTTCCACCGTCAGCGACTGCGCGGGCGAGGTCAGCGAAACGTCGTAGACGCCGCTTACCGACAGCGCGGCCATGATCTGGCTGAGCACGATATCTTTGCCGAGCGTCGCCGCCCGCGCCTTAACCCAGACGGCGGCGGCAGCTTCGGCCGCGGCTTTCACGGACTCGGCGGACTCGCCGCGCTTGATGACCAGCTGCGCATGGATGGCGTAATCCACCCGCTCCGGCGCGCTGACGGTGACCGTATCGGTCAGCGGACGCACCTTCTCTGCCGAGCACAGGCTTTCGACGGCGGTAAGCACCGCCTCATCCGGCAGCCCATCGGACATCAATGGGTACAGCTCGACCGTCCCCGGCATCGGCGACACCACCGCGACATCGACGATGTCCGGGTGCGCGCTCAGCGCGTGATAGCGGTACGCCAGCCGCGAACCCGCGGTGCTGAACGCTTCGGGCGCCAGCATGATGCGTTCACGCAGCTTCTCGTCATCTTCCTGCTCGGAACCGCCGCTGGTGGCCGTCAGGTTGCTGACCGTCAGGTCGACGAGATCGCTCACATCGTCCAGCAAGGTACTGATCTGCGCGGGCTGCCAACCATTGCCGACGGTGCCCGCGTCAGTGCAGGTCGCCGTGGTGGTGATGCTGTTCGTGCCGGCTTTCAGCACGGCGTCCGTGTCGGTGGCAAAGATGACGCTATCGGAGGCGCTGACTCGCAGCCCGGCCGGGATCAGCACGTCGGTCAGCGGCGCGGTGTCGACGCTAAATGCCAGCGTCGCCTGCGCAGACTGCGCGGCCAGGCGATAAACGCCCACCAGCTCGCCGAGATAATCCAGCATCGGCGCACGCGCGTAGCGCACCAGGTTCTGCTTGGCCGCGTCCTGAATGGCGCTGCGCAGTAGCATTTCGCGATAGGCGATAAGGTCAATCAGCAGACGCTCCGCCTGTGCTGG
Source organism: Lonsdalea iberica (assembly GCF_002111585.1). Taxonomy (GTDB): domain Bacteria; phylum Pseudomonadota; class Gammaproteobacteria; order Enterobacterales; family Enterobacteriaceae; genus Lonsdalea; species Lonsdalea iberica. Next base: position 836 of record NZ_LUTP01000085.1, on the reverse strand, counting down.
GTAAAGGGTTTTGCCGCTGTCCGCCTCGTAGCGGGCAATCATTTCAGCCGTGATCGCCTCTGCATCACGTTCGATAAACACAGGCTCTGTTGTTAACGCCATACCAGCTCCGTTTGTTGTTCCACGCCTGCAACCGTGCGCCACTGCACCCGCAGCGTCAGATGTTCGCCGTCCACCGTGGGTTTCACGCCCAGCAGTTTGCAGCGCGGCTCCCAACGTTTGATGGCCTCAACCGACTCCCGCACCACGTGCGGAATAGCCCGGTCAATCGGGTAGTCGAGGTAGCGATGCAAATCGCTGCCGAACTCCGGACGATGTGGGTCGCTACCGCGCGGGGTGCGCAGAATAATGAAAATGGATTGAGCAATATCGGCGGTGCCCTCGACTAAATCGCCGGGGTGTTGCAGTGCCGGTTGCCAGAAGATTGAGTTCGTTTTCATACGGTCAGTATCCCCGCCAGCCCGCGCCAGGGCTTGTAAACACAGTTAAAGGCAGGTAACGATTCATCGCGGAAAGTCGCGTTTTTTTCGTCCTTCCTCAAGGCGGATGGCGCGACAGGGAAATAGTGAGAAAACGCCCGGCGAGCGTGAAACTCACGACACGAAACAGGTCGCAAACGGGCGAGAACGCGTCGGGAAAAGGGTCGAAAAAGGCAAAGGGCAAACGGCTAACGGCAAACGTGAGTGTCCATCGACGTCAACGGACTCGGCGATCTCATGATGCGGATGCATTGACGATGGGGGAACCGTCAACGGAAAGCGCGGATATCGCAGAAAGCGAACGGGGAATGGGCGGTGTCGGGTGTCGGGTGTCGGGTGTCGGGTGTCGGGTGTCGG
>NZ_LUTP01000084.1 GCF_002111585.1 Lonsdalea iberica | reverse complement strand
TACCGACAGCGGCACGCCCGAGGCGGCGATAATCTCCGACACTTCACACAGGTTCTGTTCGCTGTCGTAACCGAACAGTTTCGCCTGACGCCAGCGCCCATTGCGACGCTCCGCCGTCACCTGCCCGTTGCCGTTCAGACGGAAATCCTGCTCGCCCCAGTGAGCGTCTTTTATTCCCACCAGACGGTCCAGCACGTCGTAGCGACAGCGCGAAGCCCGCGCCGTTGCTGCGCAGGCTTTCCTGACCCGCGTCCGTATGGCTGAACGACAACGCCTGATGCGAACCGACCCCCAGCGCCGATAACCGCCCTGATTGCCACTGCTGTTGCAGCGGCGCCAACAACCCGTCGACCTGCGCGCGGTAACCGCTCGCATCATAATCGCAGAGTATTTCCTGCCCGTTGACCCGCTCGGAGATGACCTGACCGGAGCGGTTATAAGCGTACTCCACGCAGGCATCGGCGTTGCCAGACAGTTACAACCAAAAGGGAACACATGAAATACACAAAGTAACTACGGGGTATGGACTGTAACTTGAACTTGCATAACGTCAGGTCCAATCCAAACTTTATAAACGGGATGCCAGTGACCGTCACAGTGGAGAGGGAAAGGATTATTGTTAAGGCTTATATCAACTTCAAAAAAAGACCATGAAACAATAACTACTTACCGGGGAGGGAATTTAAAGCTAACAATATAAAGGCCGGAAGGATCGTTGGATCGCTTCCGGATTTTTACTTTATAAGTGAGAAATAATAAGTTTTTTTATATCATAATTGCTATGAGGGATTTGCCGTGGGTACTTTTTCGCTTCTTCTTGCGTTATACTAATTTCGTTACCGAAAACGTCCACTTTTTTACACCAGCAATCTACCCCATAAACGAAATACACACCCTCTATATTCTCAGGGATATAATCATCTTGATGACCTATAAAACGCCAATCTGTATCCTGCTCTATTTTTCTGTCAAACAAAGAGTATGAATCAATAACAATAGGGCCTACAAGGCGCTTTGATTGCAATATTTTATCACTTGTTATATCAGGACTGGATGATGAAAAATTGAATATTTCGGCAACATCCCCGATATCCAGCCTAGAAATAATTCGACCAAAGTAATATTTACCCTCACCCAGCTTAAAACAAAATATATCACCAGGCTTGATAAAACGTAGCATCGTTCGTTTCTTTTTATCCCACCCCCACAAATTTAACTGATTCATATATCACCTTCTTTTAATAAATAGAGACTGTTACTTTTTCGCACATTTTTTCTTGCTATTATAGGCATCTTCAAAATATTTTTGTCTATCAGCATCACGTGTCTCGCTATCATGGTTATAAGAGTTTATTTTATTACCACGATTCGTTGGCGAAATGTCTTGCCCTATTATTCCTGTTTTCGTTTCGTACTTCTCAATATAATATTGCTCATAACCTCTAGCTTCACCATAGGTTACATTCCGGTCAAGGGCTTGCATATTGGCACCCGGCGTCAATCGCCCAGATGCACGGTGTTGGGCAGCCCTTGTACCGAGATTATTAGTAATACCGACGTAATAAGGTTTGGTCGCGTCATTATCAAACAAGCCATAAACGTTATAGCCAGGTGTATTCGCAGGAGTCAGGCCCAACGGATCAACCCAAGTTAATGGGTTATGCACATACCCCTGCGGCCTCAATTTCAGAAAGATACAGGCCCAGGATCTCTTTCTTGCCTTCCAGATTCAGTGCAAGAACGGTGTACACGGCTTTGCTCTGATAGCGCCCGTCTTCGCGGATTTTATAGTGAATGGCATCCAGCCAGACGAAGGGGTAAACCGCCTCCAGCGGGCGTTGTTGCCATTGTTTCAGCTCAGGAATAACTTTATCGGTGACAGCGCTGATCGTGGCGCTGGAGACGCTGAAAGCATACAGGTCTTCAATTTCCTGGCTGATATCTTTGTAACTCATGCCCAGTGCGAACATACGGATGATCTTACGCTCGATCTCATCGGAAAGCGTGGTCTGATGCTTCTTCACGAGTTGAGGCTCAAAAGTGCCGTAACGATCGCGGGGCGTGGTGAGTTCAAAGGCACCGGTTGGTGTTTTGAGCGTTTTTCTGGACGAACCATTTTTACGGTTAGCGGCAATATCCTGAGCGAGATGAGAGTCGAGTTCAGCAGCCAGAGCGGCCTCAGTTAACTGTTTGATTAACAGCGTTAAGATGCCATCTTTGCCGGTTAGTGCCTGACCATCCTGAAGTGCTTTCAGGGCTTAATCGAAATCGAAGGGCTGGGACATGTGTCATTCCTTTTTGATCGTATATTACTGGAATGACACAGAATTTCTAACACTCCCTCGTCAGATCGCTCCCGGCTTTTATTTAATTACTCACCATCATAAGAGATCGTTGCTTCAACCGCATCTCTAAACCAGTCCCAAAAATGATCAAATTCACGAACATTTTCATATCCATCGCTAGAGAAGTCGTGAATAATAATAACTTTACCGTCCTTTCCTTTTTCCCAACACGCAATGTCATCATTATCCTCCCGACGAGCGAAAGGAATTAAATCTCTTGATGGATATCTATTTTTAATACCATTAAATCTGGTTCTCAAACGCTCTTCTGTAAGAATGATCCAAGGATCAAAATCGAGCAATCCCTGTTCAACTACTCTTGTAAATTCAGAAGGGTATGAAAACCACTCAGGCAATTCATTTTGTATAAACAACTTTTCCATATTAATCCATAGATCCTATTACAGGTGAACCACTAGGATATTGATTTCTATATCCTGCACTTTGCTTCCCAATTCTGAGATTTATTGCCTCTTCCCAACTTGACGGTGTTCCTTTCTTCGTTGTGAAACGCTCAACAAAATCACTTGGCAAAGCATCTGATGCTTCGTGAATTTTAGCCTTAACATTAACCCCAGCTCTAGAGGCAGCTAAAACCCTAGTATTGTCGATAGTTGTCAATTTTCCATCACTCATTCTGACAACATCAATCGGGTCACCCGCCCATCCATTATTTTTCATACTTTCAGTTAAATCAGCAGCGCCATTTACAGAGCTCTGGCTAAACCGAATATCTTTAGGATCTAATTCATGTATCGTTCCAGATCCTTTAGTTTTCCCTTCCTTCGGCGTCAACCCAAACGGATCAACCCACTCCAACGGGTTATGCACATACCCCTGCGGCCTCAATCCACCCGCCAATCCTATCGGGTCCGGCGAGATATACTGCCCGCTGTCCGCATCATAGTAACGATGTCGGTTGTAGTAAAGTCCCGTTTCCGCGTCGTAGATTTGCCCCTGATAACGCAGCTCGCAGTACACTTCTTCGTTTGCCGCGTCGCCCAGATAGCGCTTCAGCCCCACCGGCAGCCGGTCTTCGCGGTGTCCGTTCCACAGCCCCTGCTCACCGCGCCAGTGGACTTCCCCGCTTTCGCTGCACAGCTCCCGCGCCGTGCCCGCCACGTCCGTTACCACATAGTGCAACCGGGTGTCGTCTCCCTTGCGCTCGACCTGCGCCAGCGGGCGGAAGCTGCCGGGCTCATATACCCACTGCACTTCCCGCGCCGGGGTGCCATCGGCGTAGTATTGCACCTGTCCC
>NZ_LUTP01000083.1 GCF_002111585.1 Lonsdalea iberica | reverse complement strand
CCCTGAGCCTGCCCAGACCCTGTACTTGTTCTCCTTGTCCTCCTCCTCCTCCTCGGTATCCAGCATTGTCCTGAACGACGCTGCATTTATCCCCGGCTCACTTATCATCGGATGTCCCGAGGCGGTGACATTTAGCTCCGGGCGAAGGACCAACCAGAAAGAAAGTTGCCATACGGTACTGCCGGGCGGGTCATGCTATTGGTTCCAAGCCAAACTCAGCCCAGGTATTGATCGTGAAATGAAGGGGTAGACATAAGACGCCGTACGGAGAGTCCCAAAGACAAGGGTTGTACGGGTCGGGTCGACAACATCGTGGCTGATCTCATGACGTCAATCCAAACTCTGTCGCAGCTGTACCGTGCCCAGTCTGATCAGGTCAGCGCTGAATTCGATAGCAACGTGGGATACTCAATGGGTGGCAAACGGGCGCTAACCACGTGAATTTCTTAGCTCACCGGCTCCCCCGATGAATATGTGTACTTTTTCCTCGCTGAAATATTGATGAACCGAGGCCCATTCGACGCATGAGCCTCGGTAAAAGGCTAGTGCAGAATCTGCGCCAGGAAAGACTGAGTTCGCTCCGATCGCGGATTGGAGAAGAAGATCTCCGGCGGCGCCTGTTCGACGATTTCACCCTGATCCATAAAGATCACTCGGTTAGCGACTGTACGCGCGAATCCCATTTCATGGGTCACGCACAGCATAGTCATACCGTCTTCGGCCAAACCAAGCATAGTATCCAGCACCTCTTTGACCATTTCAGGATCTAACGCCGAGGTGGGCTCGTCAAACAGCATGATCTTGGGTCTCATACACAAGGAACGCGCGATAGCGACACGCTGTTGCTGGCCTCCGGAAAGCTGTCCCGGGTACTTATGCGCATGGGCCGAGATGCGAACGCGTTCCAGATAATGCATTGCCAGCGCATCGGCCTCTTTTTTCGGCATGCGATGTACCCAGCTAGGCGCCAGAGTACAGTTTTGCAAAACGGTGAGATGCGGGAAAAGATTGAAGTGTTGAAACACCATGCCGACTTCCGTTCTGATCCTTTCCACGTTACGGCTGTCGTTGTTCAGCTCAATGCCATCGACAACAATTCGTCCTTTCTGATGTTCTTCCAGATGGTTGATACAGCGGATCGTCGTTGATTTTCCCGACCCTGATGGGCCACACAGAACAATGCGCTCACCTTGTTTCACCTGAAGGTTGATGTCTTTCAGTACGTGAAAATGACCGTACCACTTATTCACGTTTTCCAACGTAATCATATAGTCAGCAGATTGTGTTAACGCATTCTGATTCATGGGTGACCTCAATGAGACTTATGTCCGGTATCAAACCGTTTTTCCAAATGTTGGCTATAGCGCGACATGCTGAAACAGAAGATCCAATAGATCAGCGCGGCGAAGACGTAGCCTTCGGTAGACATTCCCAGCCAGGCGGGATCGACCGTAGCCTGCTGGATACTGCTGAACAGATCGAATAGCCCGATGATGATCACCAGACTGGTATCTTTGAACAGCGAAATAATGGTATTGACCAGACCGGGGATAACCATTTTTAGCGCCTGAGGCAGGATGACCAGAAACTGTATTCGCCAGTATCCCAATGCTAGCGACTGTGCTGCTTCATACTGCCCTTTCGGCAACGCTTGAAGACCGCCGCGTACCACTTCCGCCACATAGGCGGATTGGAACAGAATGACTCCCACCAAGGCGCGTAACAGTTTGTCTATGTTGGTTCCTTCCGTCAGGAACAGCGGCAGCATCACAGAGGACATAAACAGCACGGTGATCAGCGGCACCCCACGCCAGAATTCAATAAATCCAATGCATAGCATACGGACGATAGGCATGTCCGAGCGTCGGCCCAGCGCCAGCAATATCCCGAGCGGCAAAGCGCCCGCAATCCCCACTGCGGCGATGATGATCGTGAGTGTGAGTCCGCCCCATTGGCGTGTTTCTACGTGAGGTATCCCGCCAAATCCGCCGGACAGCAACCCCCAAGCGATGAATGGGTAGACAATGCACCATCCGGCGATATAACGGCCGCGATGCGGCATCTGTTTCCAGAACATGGGGAAAATGCTCAACAGCGCCAGCACCAGCGCGAAGTTGATTCGCCAAATCTCTTCGGGGGGATAGAGGCCATACATAAAGTGGCCGATGCGGGCGTGAATAAACACCCAGCAGGCTCCTTCGCGGGTACAGTCATTGCGGGTTGCGCCCACCCAGTTGGCGTCGAGGATCGCCCAGTTAAGAAGCGGCGGCACTCCTTTCCACAGTAGCCACAAACAGAGAATAGTTAGCAGGCTGTTGGGGATGCTGGAAAACAAATTTCGTCTAGCCCATGCGATGGCGCTGCTAACAGGCGCCGGGTGCTTTGGTGTATGTGAAATCATGTTAACCCTGCTCCTCTAGCGCTCAATTAAGGCGATTTTGCGGTTATAGATATTCATCAGCAGCGAAATGAGCAGGCTGATAATCAAATAGACCGACATTGTCATGGCAATCGTCTCAATCGCCTGACCGGTCTGATTCAGAACCGTACCGGCAAACAGCGACACCATATCCGGGTAGCCAATCGCGGCGGCGAGGGAAGAGTTTTTCACAATATTCAGGTACTGGCTGGTCAGCGGCGGAATGATGACGCGCATTGCCTGAGGCAGGATAACTTTGCGCAGAGTAACCGTTTTTGGCAGGCCAAGCGATAACGCCGCTTCATGCTGGCCATGTGATACCGACTGAATACCAGAACGGATGATTTCGGCGATGAAGGATGAGGTATAGACCGAAAGCGCCAGCGCTAGCGCGGCGAGTTCCGGGATCATGACCATGCCGCCGTTGAAGTTAAACCCTCTTAATTCCGGGAATTCCCAGTTCAATGCACGGCCGAAGACGATATGCGCCAGACCCAGCAGTAACGCAAGGAGCAGCAGTGGCCACGGCCAGTTTCGGCGATGGATGCCAGTCTCGCGGTGATAGCGCTGATTCCTGCGAATGATGAGACCGGTTGCGATTGCGGTCATTACTATGGCGAGTAGGGCCGGCAAGGCGCCAGGCCCGAAATCCGCTGCCGGAACATATAATCCGCGGTTACTCAGAAACACGGCATCCAGCGCACTTACCGCTTGGCGAGGCCCCGGTAGATTGCGCAGTACTGCGAAGTACCAGAAGAAGATCTGCAGCAGAGGGGGAATATTGCGGAACGTTTCGATATAGACGGTGGAGAGCTTACGCAGCAGCCAGTTGTCTGACAGTCGGGCAAGGCCGACCATAAACCCCAATAAGGAGGCACAGATGATACATATGGCCGACACCAACAGCGTATTCAGCAAGCCGACGATGAAGACGCGGGCGTAAGTATCGCCCTGCTGATAGTCGATGAGATGCTGAACAATGCCAAATCCGGCGGCGTTATCCAGAAAAGCAAAGCCGGACGTAATGCCTCGCTGCGCCAGGTTGGTGATCGTGTTGTGCAATAGATAGGCTGCGAAAGCCAGTACAGCGATGACAGCGACGATTTGGTACAGCCAGGCGCGCACCGCAGGATTAGTCAGTGATAAATCACCTTTTACGGTTGGGCGTTGCAGCATGATGAAGCCTCGGTAGCGGTCAAACGGGAGCACGGCGGTCAGGCCGTGCCCGATTTACTTGGGGGATTAGCGAACAGCGGGCGCGTATTGGATACCGCCTTTGGTCCACAATTCGTTCAGTCCGCGTTTGATTTTCAACTCGCTGCCCAAACCGACGTTGCGTTCGAAGACTTCACCGTAGTTACCGACCTGCTTAATGATTTTGTAGGCCCAGTCAGCGGGTAATTTGAGATCTTTCCCGTAATTTCCCTCTTTGCCGAGCAGGTGAGCCATATCCGGCGTGGTCGGTTTAGCCTGCATCTGGTCAACGTTCTGGGAGGTGATGCCCATCTCTTCTGCATTTAGCATGGCAAACAGGCTCCAGCGCACGATGGAAAACCACTCCTCGTCCCCACGGCGAACAACGGGTCCCAGCGGTTCTTTGGAGATAACTTCAGGTAGCACGATATATTCGTTGGGATTGGCCAATTTAATGCGTAGTGCATACAACTGAGACTGGTCGGAAGATAGCGTGTCGCAGCGTCCGGACTCCAGGGCTTTGGCGCTTTCATCGGAGCGGTCGAAGGTCACCGGTGTGTACTTCATGCCATGAGTTTTGAAATAGTCAGCGACGTTCAGTTCAGTATCGGTCCCCGCCTGAATACAAACCGTCGCGCCGTCCAGCTCTGTCGCGCTTTTCAGCCCGGCTTTATTGTGGGTCAGGAAACCGATGCCGTCATAATAAGTGACGCCGGTGAACAGCATACCCATGCCCGCGTCCCGCGAAGAGGTCCATGTCGTGTTGCGCGACAGCAGGTCTACCTCGCCTGACTGTAGTGCCGTAAAGCGTTCTTTGGCGGTCAGCGGGGTAAATTTTACCTTATTGGCATCGCCGAAAACGGCAGCCGCGACGCCCCTGCAAACATCGACATCAATACCCGCATATTTGCCGCTGGCATCGGCATAGGAAAAACCCGGCAAGCCATCGCTGATACCGCATTGAACAAAGCCTTTTTTCTGTATGGCATCCAGCGTGGCGCC
>NZ_LUTP01000082.1 GCF_002111585.1 Lonsdalea iberica | reverse complement strand
CCTGAGACGCTGCAGCGCACGCAGTTTCGGGGCAACAGGCTTACCCGTCAGTTGGTGATATAACGCAAGGTGATCGCCCACATTACGGATGAGGCGCTGGTTATTCATCCAGGACGCCAGCATAGCCAGCGCGAGGAAAATCCCGCCCAGTAATCCGGCATAACGCCAGAACACCATTCTGCGGCTCACGCCACGTCGGCGCGGCAACGCCGGCAGCAGCAGTTCAGGCAGAGGCAGTGGCTCTGTGGTCACGACGACATCCGGTGGCAGCGCCGTCATGGACGTTATGTGCTGTTGCCAGAGATCGCCTGCGATACCGCTCACCGGCACCATGCACATACCCTGCACGCAGGGCTTCATCACCGGTAGTTCGCCCTGCCGTACCGACAGCAGGTCATTCACCGCGCCGTTCTGCCAGGCAAGCAGACTCTCCAGCCACAGACACTGACTCAGACGCGAAAGACGCCCGTCTGATCCGCTCTCGCTGGCCCACTCCGTCAGTGACACATTGCCCTGACCGGGCTGATACACCTGAATACCTGCCCGCTGGCTTACCGAGGTAAACCAGACGGGCTCAGCCTCCGCGCAGGCCACAGGGGGCGATACCCAGCTTACGGTCCACAGCGGGGGGAGAGTGCCAAATGCCACACGGCACTGGACGACTGCCCGCTGCCAGCCCCGCAGGGACTGGGTAAAATCATCACCGGAGGTATGCTGTTCAGGTACCACCGCCAGCATGACGGAGATTTGCGACACCAGGGCCGGGCGCACCAGGCTCAGGTGCTGTGCAAAGAGTGGCAGCTGTTCCGCATCCTTCACCCGCAGATACCAGCCCTGCCGGGTTTCCCGGTGACGGGAACCAGACACAAACAGTGGTGCATTGTCGCCACAGACGAGGATAACCGCCCCCTGAAAATTTTCCGGCGGCAGGTTTTCATCTACAATCTCACTGACAGCGGTCGTCCGCGCCTGAGAAGCCCCACGCTGGCGCCAGAACATCACCCCGGACACCAGAACAACCAGCAGGCTGAGTGCCACACGGCTGCCCGTGGACAATGGCCAGAATCCGAGGATGATCCACAGTGCCAGTACGACACCCAGAGCAGTTAACAGACTTTGGTACGCATCCCGCATCGCTTACCCCGGCCTGACAGTCTGGCTTACCAGTTCGGCAAGCGAAGACGAAAGGAAGAACCAGAGGGCGACGAGGGCGACAGCGGCCACAACCCAGGTCAGCCAGTACCCGCGACGGCCGCTACGCAGGCGTGATGCCCGGGCAACAATGGGGGCGTCCTGTGCCAGCGTAAAGGCTGGCACCCGCTCACCTAACGCCCGCACCACATCGTCACGTCGCTCATCGTCTTCGGCCCGGTATTGGCCAACAAAGCCCAATTGCAAAGTGCGGTACATACAGGTCAGCACCGCGATGTCTGGCGCCGTTTCTTTGAGCAGGTTGCGAATACGCTCCCACAACTCTTCGCCTGCATTCAGCGTGCCAAAAAAGTGCGCCTGAAGCGGGTCACGCCGCCAGGTCAGGTAACCGTCATCTGTGGATCCGCGGTTCAGCACGCTCTCATCAAGCAGCGCACACAGGGCATACACCATATGGTCACGGCTGATATCGCTGTAGCCCGCCTCCTTCAGCGCGGCTTTCGCCTCCAGCACCAGACAGCAGGCCCGGCGGTAGAGCCCTTCCCCGTCGCGGACCTCCTGTCCGCCCCGTAACTGACTGACCATCAGCCAGCCAGGGTAGAAAACACGCTCAATTTGACTCATTTCTGGTGTATTCATGTGCGCAGCACCGCAAAGAGTTCAAGTTTCACCTCCCCCAGTGAGCGCGGGGTATAGAAGGTGCAACTCCCCATCTCAAGCATGGTCCATGCCGCCTCCGAACTCAGATCCAGCGAGAAATACTGGTTCTCAAGACGTAGCGGAATTGCGGCCGGGACATGACTGACAGGTTTGATGGTCATCCCGCTCAGGGCTACATTCACCACCTCCGAGACATCCTCAAAACTGCCCGCCTTACACAACTGCGGGAATTTCACCTGCAGCTCATGGTTCGGCATGGAGGAGCGTACCGAGAGCCAGAAATCAGCCCCTTCGCGCAGGCGCGCATCGTGCAGAGCCCCTTTCCAGATTTGGTCGTGATGTTCCAGTTGAATGCTGACCACGCGCGATGGCAGGCTGGCTTCCAGTAGTTTGTCCAGCAACGTCAGCAACGGAGGGAAGACCCGTTCAGGGGCATCATGTTGATAAGCCGGAATGTCCCCGGCTTCGTGCTCCAGAGAGAACGTCAGCAGACTGCCGGCCAGACGCGCCATCTCCCGATACAGCAGTTCCGGGTGACGTTCAGGCGTCTGCAGCAGCTCCGCCAGCACCGGCTCGACGCTGTTCAGGGCATTGAGCAGCCAGAACAGGGAGACATCCGCGACCGCAAAGTCGGCCATCCGCTCATTGCTTTCACGGCGCATGGCCATCAGGCGACGGCGGCGTGCCTGCAGACGGACCAGCAGGTCACCCAGTTCGGTGGTCAACTGCGGGCTTGCAGAAATGGAAAGCATTGGCGGGATAAAGGCCGGGTCGCGGCTCCACTGCCCTTGCGCATTACGCACCAGGCGGGCAACCGGACAGGTCAGGTATGCCGAATTTTCCTGACTGGACAGACGCAGGGTCAGCGCATTACGCAGGATCGCGAGTTCCCCGCTTTCATGTCCGGCCAGTTCCTGCACCACCACACGCTCAGCTTTCCAGCGACGCGGGCGCTCATTATCCAGGCCGTTATCGAGGTTGCCGCCACTGGCGCTCAACAGCGGCAGCGCGACAACCACATCAACAGCCTCTCGGCCAGCGGCAACAGACAAATCACAGACCGGAGGCAGCGTGTCCGCCAGGTCGGTATCAACAAGGGTACCGTCCTGAAAGCGCACCACCAGACGGTTGGCGTTCAGGCGAGAGAGCGCCAGTGCAGCATCATCAAATTCTGCCGCAACCACGCCCCAGGGATGTGAAATACCCATCCGGGCAACCATGTCGGCAACGTGTTCATTCCAGCGGGCCTGCTGCTGGAACTGTTGCGGGGCCAGAGCGGCCCCATCCTCCCAAAGTGGTCGGTAAATTTTCATCCCTGACTTCCCCTCGCCTTATGATTTGGCTTTCGGCATCTGAGAAACCAGTGACAGGTTGACGTCCATCCCTTCCACCTGGAAGTGCGGGATGGCGAACAACCGGACGCGGAAGAAGCCCGGGTTGTCTTCGATGTCTTCGACAATCACTTTGGCGTCACGCAGCGGGTGAGTAGCCTGCAGCTCGTCACCGGGGTCAGTCATTTCAGTCACCAGACCACGAACCCAGGTGTTCAGCTCAAGCTCCAGCAGACGGCGATCTTTGGTGGTACCGATGTTTTCACGCTGGATAAGCTTCAGGTAGTGCGCGATACGCGACAGCAGGAAGATGTACGGCAGACGGGCATTGATGCGGCTGTTGGCCGTTGCATCGGCGGTGTCATACAGGGCCGGTTTCTGGGTGGAATTAGCGCTGAAGAAGCAGCTGTAATCGCGATTTTTGTAGTAGGACAGCGGAATGAAGCCCAGGTTCGCAAACTCAAACTCGCGGGTTTCCGGAATCATCACTTCTGACGGGATTTTGACTGATTACCGGTACCCAGATCGTACAGATGAATAGGCAGGTCCTGGACGGCGCCACCGGCCTGCGGGCCACGGATTTGTACACACCAGCCGTTGTTAATGAAGCTGCGTACCATGTTGGATGCGAACGCAAACGAGGCGTTGGTCCACAGGTATTTGTCGTGATCCGGGCCTTTCACTTCTTCCACATAGTTGAAGCTGCGAACCGGCACAGTGTCCGGGCCATACGGCAGGCGACCCAGCACGCGCGGCATCACCAGGCCTATATAGCGGGCATCGTCCGTCTCGCGGAAGGATTTCCACTTGATGTACTCCGCACGGTCGAAGTAGTTACCAATGTCTTTGATGGCCGCCACTTCCTCCATCGAATCCTTGAGGAAAAATTTCGGTCCGGCAGAGCCGATAAACGGCATATGCGCTGCGGCAGACACTTTTGAAATGTTGCGTAGCAGAGCAACATCCTGCGCAGACGCATCAAATTCATAGGCAGAAATCAGCGCAGCGACAGGCTCTCCACCCGGAGTGTCATACTCATCGATATAGGTATGTTTATACAGTCCACTCTGGATGATTTCCGGACTGTCTTCGAAGTCCTGACGCAGATCTTCTTTTGACATATCCAGCAACTCAACCTTCACGTTCTGACGGAAATCGGTTTTGTCGACCAGCGATTTCACGCCGCGCCACAGGCTCTCCACCGCCTGGAATTCTTCGCTATGCATTACTGCATCCAGCTGACGGCTAATCTGGTAGTCCAGCTCCGCGATATGGTGGTCAATCAGGTTTTTGTCGAGTTTTTCAACCTTTGAGCCCGATTTTTTCAGGCACTCCATGAACACCTGCATCCCCGCCGTTAAACGTTCATCCGCGGTCGCATCCGACATCGCCTGCGCGTCCTGCCAGATATCCAGCGCACTCAGCTCAGACACCGGGCTCAGGTTGATTTTTTCAAACAGGGACGCATAAACCCCGCCCGCAGCAGGACGTTCCAGCACGACACTCTCACTACCTGCGGCATTATCATTTTTTACAGACATCAACATCTTCCTTATTAATCCGTTAAATCATCGTGACCGTTATGGCTGTTTAGGTGCCAAGGCTGAAAGTTCGGCTCTGAGTTCTGCGCTTAACGCCGGGTCGAGCAGGATTTTTTCCAGCTCCTTTCGGAAAGCCTGGTTATCCAGCAGGTTCGCTTTTAAATCGCGAAGAAGATTGCGCATGGAAAGCATCGCCTTCAACTGGGGGATTTGCCGGGAGACTTGCTCCGGAGTGAAGTCCTTCATGCTCTGGAATGTCAGACTGATGTTGTCTTCGCTACCGTCATCAGCGAGCGTGTTTTTAACGGTCAGATTGACTTTGGGGGAATATTCGGAAAGAACAGAGTCAAAATTATTTTTGTTCAAGCTAACTTTTTTTCGCTCTGACAGAGGCGCGGCCTCTTGGCCATTACCGAAGTCGCCCGCCACCAGTAATTTCAGAGGGAGCTCCGTTTTCTTGCTCGCGCCCCCCGTATGCAAATCGAGTTTCAGATTAATACGCGCTTTAGGGATTTCAGACTGAAAGGAAGAGTTAGACATGGCTGTCCCTGTTCTATGGAGTGATAGAAACGGTCAATGCCAGTGAGAAATAAATAAGAAAAACTTACCCTGCCAAAACAACTTTCCGGTTCGCATCATCCGACGAAAAACAAAAATCCCGGAATTAAAAGCGGGCGCATTCCATCCACCAGCATGTCGACACTGTATTTTTGAGTATTTTTCTTAAATAAGAAATTTTCGGATAATACCCAATGGCCGGAGTTTATGAACGTTCCCTGCCAGATCGGAAACGAAAATATGTAACAGTTTTTTTATATTTATGTTTTTTAAAAATCACCGATCATATTTCTGATTTATAGTAATTTTCTTGCATAGTCACTTCAGGCCTTATGGGATAAGGGTGTTCAGCAAATGATCAATTTGGCTTAGGG
>NZ_LUTP01000081.1 GCF_002111585.1 Lonsdalea iberica | reverse complement strand
CTGGGTCTTCCTGTCAGACTTACAATTGGTAACGATATTGATACCGCTGAAGCCATCGAAGCGATGGGCGGAATGCATGTGACTTGTCCGGTGGACGACATTGTCGTGGATGCCGAACACAAGGTGGTGACGACGCCGGCCTACATGCTGGCGAATTCCATCGGCGAAGTGGCTCAGGGGATTGAGAAACTGGTTGCCCATGTTTTGGAATTGACTGAATGAAATCAGGCCGAGTCCTAAGCCCCATTGTCCGTGGTTTTAAACGCACGATCGTCCGAGGCATTGTGGTCGTGCTGGGGGCCTGGCTGCTGGCGATTGCGCTGTTTTCATTCCTGCCAGTGCCCTTTTCGGCAGTAATGATAGACCGTCAGATCAGCGCATGGCTGCGCGGCGACTTTTCCTATGTCGCGCATTCCGACTGGGTTTCGATGGATGAGATCGCCTATGTCATGCCTCTGGCTGTCATCGCGGCGGAAGACCAAAAGTTTCCACAACATTGGGGGTTCGACCTCGATGCGATTGATGCCGCTTTGCGACATAACGAGGAAAATGAAGGACGCATTCGCGGCGCTTCCACGCTGTCTCAGCAAACAGTTAAAAATTTGCTGTTGTGGGACGGGCGCAGTTGGGTGCGCAAGGGACTTGAGGCCGGCCTGACGACGGTGATGGAGCTGGCGTGGACCAAGCGTCGGATTCTGACTGTCTACCTGAATATCGCAGAGTTTGGCCCGGGGATCTTTGGCGTTGAAGAAGCTTCCCGGCATTTTTTCCACAAGTCTGTCAGTCGTTTAACCGCCAGCGAGGCAGCGCTTTTGGCCGCAGTGCTGCCTAATCCAATCCGGTTTCGCGTCGATCGTCCATCAGGTTATGTGATCCGTCGTCAGCAATGGATACTGCGACAAATGAACCAGATCGGTGGGGAAGCCTTCCTTAAAAACAATAAGTTGCGATAATGCTGCGGTTCTGTTTTGTAAAAAATGAGCGCTTGCGGCCGGGTTAGTCTTTCCCCTCGCTATAGATAGCGCTGAGAGCGCCAAAAAAAACAATAGCCAAGCTAATGTATTCGCAAATCCAGCATGATGTTCTGTTGTTTAACGGAGTTTTCAGGCGATGCTTCGGAGCGCAAAAAGGAGCATCGAAGGTTGTTTTGACGGGGGTAAAGAGAAGTATGGCTCGGCGTGAGTCGCCAGGTGGGGCTGTAAGGGCCTGAGCCCGCCGTTAAGGCGGGTCAGGAAGATGGGGAGAGGGTAGGCTACTCCAGATAGGTAAATGCCGTGGTGACGTGTTTGACGCCGCTGACTTTGCTGGCGATTTCCGCAGCGGCGGTGCCCTCGCGGCGAGTGACCAGACCTAATAGGAAGACTTCGCTGTTTTCCGTGGTCACTTTGACGTTGGAGGACTTGACCTGATCGCTGGCCAGCAGCTGAGAACGCACTTTGGTGGTGAGCCAGGTATCCATTGAAGCGGTGCCCAGGCTAATTGGCGTCCCCTGGCGGATTTCGTTGTACACCTCCGTCGCACCTTCCACGCCCAGCGCAATCTGCTTGGCTCGGCTGGACAGCTCGGTATTCGGCGACTGACCGGTCAGCAGGACTTTACCCTGATACACCGTCGCGATAATGCGGGCTTCCTTACTCAACTGCTGATCTTTTGCCAGCGTATTGGAAACGCGCATTTCTAGCGTACCATCATCAACCTGAGTCCCTACCGTACGGGGATCGGTCGCGGTTTTGGTCGCGACGGCTGCGCTGCCGATAGCGACCGCGCCGATACAACCCTGTAGCAGCAGAGCGGCGGACAGCACGGCAATGCAAGAATATATCCTCATGAGGTACTCCTTAATCGTTCTGGTGTGGGAAAAGCGTGTTGTCTATCAGATCGCACAAGCAGTTTACCGTCAACATGTGCATTTCCTGAATGCGAGCGCTGCGGTGCGACGGGATGCGGATTTCCACATCTTGTTGTCCCAGCAGACCCGCAAGTTCGCCGCCATCGTAGCCGGTTAACGCGACGATGGTCATGTCGCGGGTCACGGCGGCTTCTACTGCTTTGACGATGTCACGACTGTTTCCATGCGTGGATATCGCCAGGAGGATATCCCCCGTTTGCCCCAAGGCCCGAACCTGTTTTGCATAGATCTCCTCGTGCAACCGGTCGTTCGAAATCGCCGTCAGCACCACGTTGTCGGCATTCAGCGCGATAGCGGGCAGGCTGGGACGCTCCGTCTCGAAACGGTTAATCATGTTAGCGGCAAAATGCTGGGCGTTGGCGGCGGAAGTGCCGTTCCCGCAGCTCAGGATTTTGTTGCCGTTCAGCAAAGATTGCACCATCGCGACGGCTGCCCGCGAGATCGCATCGGGCAAAGCTTCTGCCGCGGCAATCTGGGTTTGGATGCTTTCGGTAAAACAGACTTTAATTCTATCCAGCACGTTTGGGTAACCTATTCTTTTGTTTTCGGAATTAACCAATTATTCCTGATTGCCGAACGCGTTCGGCAACCACTCCAGCTGGTCGCCGGTGATGGCCAGTACGTCGAAACGACAGTCGGTATGGTCGAAGCCGCCGCCGTGACGCGATAACCACACGGCGGCCGCCTGCAGTAACTTTTGCTGCTTGCGCCGGGTTACGCTGGCGGCTGCGCCGCCAAAGTCCGCATTGCGCCGGTAGCGTACTTCCACGAAAACCCATATCGGGCCGTCGCGCATGATCAAATCCAGCTCGCCGCCGCGTAGCGTGACATTGCCCGCAACAAACGTCAGGCCGGCGCGCTCAAGATAGCGCCGAGCCTGTCGTTCGTAATCGTTACCGGTTTCTCGGGTTTTCAGGATGCCGGCACCAGCTGCCCCTGGCGGAACTGCAGCCAGGTGAGTTTGCGGTTCACGACGCAATCCGGCGTGGCGCTCAGTTGCCCCGTCGAACCCTCCAGATGATAGCCCGGCTGCTGACGCAGAGAGGCGAAGTTGTTCGCCAATGTCCAGGCGTCCATCCCCATGGCAAACAGGCGCACTAGCGAGTAGTCGTTGCGGAACTGGCCGGTCGTCTGCTGCATCAGCGACGGATTCGCGCCTGTCAGCAGCGGAATATCGCTAAACTGCAGCCCTTCCATCTCCAAACGAAAATCAGGTCCCATACCGGCCTGATTGCTGCGTGAGCTGGCATAGAGCGCGGCGCGAACGCGTGATTTGTTGCGCAGGTCGATCATGGGTTTGATTAATGACAGCTCGTCAGGCGTAGCGATGATGTAGACCGAGTCAACGCCACCCGCGCTGGTATCGGCTGGCGTTGGCGGCACCTGCGCCGGGATGTTCAGGCCGCCGATAGTGGTGCCTGACTGTGGCTGAGGTGACGTTGATGCGGTGACGATCGGCTGACCGCTTAGCGAGATACCTGCGCCGTTATTGATGGCCTGCTTCAGTTCGGCGGTGCCACCGATGCGCTGCTGCAGCGGCGTGGAGCCGCCTTGTTGCTGCCAGGCGGCGGCGAAAGCGGTCGTGACGCGATCGCCCAGCCCACCACGCGGCGCCAGGACCAGTGGCTGCTGTTTGCCCTGGCTGTGAATAAATTGCGCCGCATCTCGCGCTTCATCTTCCGGAGACAGGGCGAAATAGCAGATGTTGGGGCTGGGCTGGACGTGTTCCGGCTGATTTAACGCCAGCACCTGCAGCGTGGTTTGGGTCGCCGGTAATTGTTCGACGTCGCTTTTCAGCAGCGGCCCCACAATCATGGTGGCGCCGTCTTTCTGTGCCTGAGCAATGACGTTGGTTAACGGCTGTCCGGTCGTATCGTAGACCTTCACCGCCACATTGCTGGGCGCTGGAGCAGGCGCAGCGGCTGCGCTGTAGGGCGCCGGTGCCGGTGTATCGGAAGCCGGTTGTTCCTGCGCCGGCGATGTTGGCGCCTGATTCGCCGTCGCGGCGGGCGCGGAGTCTCCCGGCGCAGGGGCTGCGGGGGCTGGCGTTTGCACCGGGGCGTTCGGTATGGCCTGGCCGTCACGTGCTGCGCTGAAACCAGCCTGAATGGCTTTCGAATAGACCTGCGCCTGACCGTTCAACGGCAGTAGCAATGCAATACCGCCGGAGGTCGACAGATTCGGTCCTGTCCCCTGCGGTTGTGTTAACACCGTCGGCAATGTTTTCGCGGCCGGATGATGTGGATAGCGCGTTTGCCAGTCGGCAATCGCCGTTTTCAGCTCGGTAGGCGCTGCGACTTTGCTTTGATAGGTTGTTAGCAGATCGAGCCAACCCGCCAGGGTGTTCTCGTCGGCGTTGATCGCGATGGAGCTGAGGGTCTGAGGGCTAAGGCGAGTGAGCGCAGACCAGGTCATATCGATGTTGCGCTGATGGGCATCGCCCTGTAACAGCGGTTCCTGAGCGATATAAGCGCGGATCAGCGTCAGCGATGGCTGTGCCTGATTGGCGCTAATCAACGCTTGGTAGTAGCGCTCTTGTTGCTGGCTGGAAAGCGCTTTGACATCCAACTGGGACAACGTGCTGTTGGCGGCGTTCATATCAGCGCGAGCAACCGCCAGTTCCGCGTTCAGCAGACGCTGTTCGAGCTGTTGTCGGTCGTTGAGCGAAGCGGGCAGGGCGCTCCATTGCGCGAGGGCCTGAGGCAGCTTGCCTTCCTGGATCAGGGCATGAATAGCAAGTAATTGCCAGTCAGCCTTGTTATCATCCCCGCCTTGCTGCGCCTGCTGCAGGTAATAATCAGATGTCGCGCCAGCCTTGATAGCGACCTGCTGGTTCGACGGACTTTGGGGCGCCTGGCTTGGACAGCCCGCGAGAACGAGCGCCGCCAGCATGACAGGAATAACTCGGCCTGTATGGGCGCGGACAGAATTTAAGGGAAGCATACTGTATCCAGTGATAAATTCAGAGATGCTCAATATTAAATCGGCAACCCGGATGAAACAATGAATCAAGACCAACAAGCGGAGATTTCTGCCTCCACCCTTTACATTGTCCCGACGCCTATCGGCAACCTGAGAGACATCACTCAGCGCGCGTTGGACGTTCTGAAGAGCGTCGATCTCATTGCGGCAGAGGATACTCGGCATACCGGTTTATTGTTACAGCATTTCGCAATTAATGCGCGGCTGTTCGCACTGCACGATCACAATGAACAACAGAAAGCAGAGCAATTGCTGAGCCGTTTGCAAAGTGGAATGAGCGTGGCGCTGGTGTCGGACGCGGGAACGCCGTTGATTAACGATCCGGGTTATCACGTGGTAAGGCTTTGCCGCGAAGCGGGTGTGCGGGTCGTGCCGCTGCCGGGGGCGTGTGCGGCGATTGCCGCGCTGTCCGCGGCGGGGCTGGCGTCGGATCGTTTCTGTTATGAAGGCTTCCTGCCGGCGAAAACCAAGGCGAGAAAAGACACGTTGCAGGCGATGCTGGAAGAGCCGCGGACGTTGATTTACTACGAGTCCACGCATCGATTGCTGGACAGCCTGCGCGATATGGTCGCCGTACTGGGACCGCGGCGTTATGTCGTGCTGGCGCGTGAGCTCACTAAAACCTGGGAGTCCATTTATGGCGCGCCGGTGGCCGAGCTTCTGGCGTGGGTAGAAGAGGACGATAACCGTCGCAAAGGCGAAATGGTGCTGATCGTTGAAGGATATCACCGCGACGACAGCGCGTTGCCCGCGGAGGCGCTGAGAACGCTGGCGCTGCTCCAGGCTGAGCTGCCGCTGAAAAA
>NZ_LUTP01000080.1 GCF_002111585.1 Lonsdalea iberica | reverse complement strand
TTCAGCTTCAACGCAGGCCGGTGGGTGGCTTTTGGCGCGGCTATCGCCCCGGAGAGGTCTTGCGCAGGGTTGCACTCTATCGGATCGTTCTATACCGCGTATCGTATAATATCGGTCACACTCTGACGTAGTCGTGACGCCAAATCAAGATGGCCGTTCTGTTCCACTGGTTTAAGCGGCTCAAGCAAGTCTTTAGTCTTCAGATCGGCAATATGGCGATGCCCGGTAGCAGGCAGAATATTCCGTTCCATATCGCGCCATACCCGTCCGGCGCGCGTTTCCGACCAGCGGTTTTGGCTGATGTTCCGGTGCCAGT
Organism: Lonsdalea iberica; assembly: GCF_002111585.1. Classification (GTDB taxonomy): domain Bacteria; phylum Pseudomonadota; class Gammaproteobacteria; order Enterobacterales; family Enterobacteriaceae; genus Lonsdalea; species Lonsdalea iberica. The sequence goes on along the minus strand of NZ_LUTP01000080.1, from coordinate 5,953 downwards.
CTTGCGCGACCTTCGCAAAGGTAATCAGTGCGGCCTGCGCTTCTTCTTTTTCTTCTTCGCGCTTTTCCGTTGGGTGAATGCCCTCCAACAGCAGCAACCGAATCTCATCACGTTTCTCTCTGGCCTTTGCCAGCGAGATCAGCGGATAGGAGCCAAACGCAATCCGGCTTTCCTTACCTGCAAAGTGGTACTTGAGATACCAGCGCTTAGAGCCGTTAGGTCTCACCAAAAGAGACAGGCCGTGCGCGTGCGCGAGTTCGTAGGCTTTCTCGCGGGGCGTGGCAGTACGGGCAACAACGTCGGTCAGCGCCATAATTGGGGGTCAACCCCTAATCGAAGTGAATTGACCCTCATCTTGACCCCCAAATTATCTGGATGTCAATGGACGAAAAAAGACCAGCGTGGATAAAACAGACAAAAACGCAGAGAGAGGAATTAAATTAAAATTGTTATTTTACAGATGGATATGGACTTAAGTGGACGATTATGGACATAAAAAAAGCCACCCTGAGGTGACTTGATTTTCATACGATGGTGCGAAGGCCGGACTCGAACATGATAATTAATCCTTTGATTTTAAAAGAATTAAAAATAATATTTAGTTAATGTACCAACATCGATACCAACACATTAAATCATTGATTTTGGGACTCGAATCGGGGCAAGAGTTACCTGGAAAATGCTCACCATCGAGCGTATCTCTGGCGCTATGCATCAATCACATCCAATGCCGTTATGCGAAAACAGGCATGGGCCTCTTCCCAGGAAACGTGGCTTTCACCGAACACCATTGGTGTAACAAACTGCAGATAGCGTTCCTTATAAACAGGGTTGCTCGCCAGTTCTTCCAACCCCATTTTTAGTTCTTCAACAGGCGACTCGCAGAATTCAGGATACTGAGCACCGTAACGTTGGATATCCTGCTCAATACATTCCTGCACAAAGCGCTTCAAAACAGGAACGTCAGCACCTTTTTCTCTGACAATACAAAAGTTGTCGTAGATATGACGCACCAGTGACTCATCCACTGCACGCTCCACATTACGCACGCTTGCAGCCGTTCTGCGCATCATCGAGATCAGTTTTTCAGCCTGCGTGCTACCGATAGTTGCGCAGGGAAAAGCCCTCACTACTTCGCCCTTCTTTGTTAGATCCATTACCAGTGAGCTAATAGCACGATTTTCCGCAGCCTCAAGCAAATCCGTTTCCATCAGTTCCAGTTTGATAAATGGCCTTAAACAGGGAATTTGTGCATATTCCTGCGGGTAGCGTACCGGAATTTCATTATAGCGATATTCATCACGAGTAACCTTTGGATACTCTTCATCCATGCGAAACGTATCTGAGGCTGCAATCGTTTCGATAATGGTCTGAATAATACCCTTACGAATGCTTTTACGCTTACCTCTGGAATATTGCTGGGAAATACCGGCGACAGGAACAAGCTTAATGTCCACGTCCTCCGACATCCTGTTCAAAGATATCCCCGCTTTTGACAATGCCGTTCCACCGGCAAAAACCAGTTGATGCGTGTCAAACGCCAGAGGCTGGAGCAATCGCAATAACTCAACGATGTAATAATCTTTCTCTACAATTGCAACTGATTCAATGCCCAGGGCATCGGCAACATCAGGGAATAACTTTATTAAATCAGCCATTTAATTTGCTGTTCCCTACTGACAATGTTCTCTTAAAACGTGGTGAGGTTTTGATTTCCACTAACGCAGGGATCTGGGTGGATTTACCGCTATTATAGGCGCTTGTTGCGCCTGCCAGACGGTAATCCACTTTCAGACGTTCCAACGCCCCAATCATTACCGCAGCAGAACCTCCGGGAGCAGCAGGCATCAGCTTACCGGTAATCGCATTTTGCCGCGCTTTGGTGTAGACGCCATAGCCTACTTTCAGTAGCTGCCCTTCCTTCATCAGCTCACGCAGTGCTCTGCCTATTTGATCGTAGCCAGCAAGATCTTTGAAATCGTCACGAGTGAAAACATAACGCTTTGAGCGCTTCAGCCGTGACTGAATTCGAGCTTTTATGGTCATGTCATCCTCCTTTGTTCGTTTCTTTATCATAGCAAACATACGACACTTTTAACAGCAAACATACGACAACTCACTTACCTCGCAGCCAGCATTCCCGGATAGTGTTTAGCTATGATATCGTTCATACGTTTAATCAACTCCAGACGCTTGAAGGTCAAGTGCGCCGTACCTTTTTGATAGTAACGAATGCTGAATAACTCATCTTCATAAACATTCTTAGCCGGATTATCACGAATATGCTCCATCAATCGGGTAGAGATATCACCCCGGTTGTCAGGGATGGGTTTGCCATCCAGTAGAAACAGCATTCTCTCCAGATCCGCCAGTTGATCCCGTCGCCAACCCCAGTTAAGGCTAAAGCCCCAGCGGTTATGCGTCACCAGATTGTTAATGATGATCTTCTTACCGAAGCAGCAGGGACTATTAGTTTTGTAATCCCATGACAGACCTTTGAACACGTTGATGATCCCGCGCTCAAAGACATCCATTTTGTTCAAATGTAACTGCTCAAAAGTACTGAGGATATTCGCCTCACTGATCTCAGGAAGATCGCCCTCCTCCAAATTCTTATGCCACTGGTCTCGAGCCTGAGCATCCATCAAGGCCATCATGCCAGACTTCAGCATCAAATCGCGCCAGATACTGCGATCTATATTGCGGGTGACGGCAGGCATTGCTTTATCAGCCTTTTCAGTCAGCCAGCTATCGTAGCGGTGCCCGGACTTCATCGCCCAGTCTTGCGCTGTACCACCGCCAATTTCTGAGGTCAGCCGTGAAATGGCATCAAGCTGCTGAATGAGTTGTTCGATCCGTTTTAGTGCGGTATCGCGGCCCGTGACAACACGCTCGATACTGGTCGAAAGAATGAGTTCATTGTGTTCCGTCAACACGTCGGGTTCTGTTTGCATCGTTAATCGTCCATAAAAGCAAACACGCCTGCCGGGAATGGCAGGCGCATTATGCGATGAATAAAAAAGGTGGGAAGTTCAGAAGCCAAAATCAGGAATGAGGCTCGAAGAATTTAAGTATTTGTTAATCCGGTAGCTCGCCTGGCTCGGAGAATATCAGTCGCGGTCAGGAACGGAGTCTGTTCCTGCCAGCTAAACCCTTTGCGGTCGATGCGTACCAGTTCATAACGTTCCACCAGAAAATTAACAGCATCGGCGAGCGTGATTCCTGCATCGATATGCTCCTCGATGGCCGCGTCGTCATGGAATGGTGTGTCGTTAAGCGTCAGGCCGTAATGGTGATCCAGCAGATACGTTAAAAGTTGCTGCCAGACCTGCACGGGCGACGGACGTGACGAAACCGGCACCTTGGCCGGTACAGTTGAAATGTGCATGGGTAGAATCCTGATAAAAGAAGAAAAGAGAAGGTGTTACGGTGTGGGATAAATAGAAATGTAAACGTAACCGCAGCTACCAAGGGTATCAGCTATACAGGTTAAACTCGCAAGTTGAATTTTCACCTGACGTTGCTGATGTGGATTTAGTTCGCCAGCACACAGCATATCTTCCAGTTGTTCGACAAACAGCGGGAAAGCCAGATCTAATTTCTGCAGGTGCATTGGACTAAAACTCCCCGTCAATCCAGCCCTGTCAGCCAGGTAATACAGCCGGTTGCCTTCCTGAACTAATCTTGCGGCAAATCGAGGGGTGATATCGCTTTGTAGACCCCATTCATGAGGTGGTGTGATTGACATGAAAACCTCCGTTTAAATCAAACCCTGCTCAGCAAAAGACACCACTTCGTTCCCAACAACCAAATGATCCAGCACTCGCACTTCTACCAGTGCTAACGCTTTCACTATCCGCTGAGTGATGTGTTTGTCCTGCTGACTGATTTCTGTCGTACCTGACGGATGGTTATGCGCCAGAATTACCGCAGCGGCATTGTGTTTCAGAGCTAATTTAACCACTTCGCGGGGATGAACTTCGGTATGGCTGAGTGTGCCGGTAAATAGAGTTTCGCATCCCAGTAGGCAGTGCTGATTATCGAGATACATCACGATAAAAACTTCACGCTCCTGATGAGCCATCTGTAATTGCAGCCAGGTCTTAGTGAAGCTGGTGGAGGTAAATGGCTCACTCGGTTGACGCTGATATTTCTCCAGCAGGCGTAATGCCCGATGAATGACGCGTTGCTCGTTTGCAGGAAATACCAGGGATAAATTAAATACAGACATTTTTGTTCCTTAAAACAAAAAGCCTCGCCGGTTTATTGGCAAGGCCTGAGGGAAGGGATAATAAAAAGGTTCATGAGGCAAGCTGCAGCATATTCTCAGCCATCACCCACAGAGCACGGTTAAGCTTCACATCACCGTCGATACCTTTTACAGCACGAGTATGGGCACGTTTGCCTTTGGTGGTTCGTCCAGACAGACCGCCTTTAATCAGGTTTTCCTGAATGCGCTGATAAGTGGTCCACAGGTCGTTACTTTCATCCTGCCAGCGGCGCGGGGATAGGATTTGCGAATCCGTCACCGGCTGATGCTCTTCACCAAAGCGATAGGTTAATGCCGCTTTCGCCATCGCCTGCTGTGCTGGCGGAGTTAACATTAGCGACTGCATGGCATCGCGTTTCTCTTCTACACGGTCAAATATTCCCAGCACTTCGTAAGCCCCTTCAATGACTTTCTCCACCACGTTGCCTTTATGAGGTACACGAACCTCACCAAAACTCTCACCGCAAATTAGTCCATTCTGGCAGGCTGAACGAAATAATCCCGGCAACATCTGATAACTGCTCGAACCATCGTGGCTGTTGAGCAGAATAATTTCCGGAACTTGCTTGCCAGTGATTTGGCCCTCACGGCGAAGACGCAGCATGTGTTTGGTGTGTTCGCGCTTGCTCTGGTCGCGCACTCGGGTCTGACAGGCAAAGAAAGGCTGGAAACCTTCACGTTGCAGATTATCGAGCAGGGTTATTGTTGGGATATAAGTGTATCGGTCGCGGCGTACAACATTAACCGCACCAAAGCGGCTGGCTAATCGGATCATGATTAATTCCTTTTTGGCGATTAAAAAAGAAAAGGCCATGCTTCCCGAAGGAGGCATGGCCTGATGTTGTTGTGAGTCTGAAGTCTGGCAGATTTAAGTCTAAGCCAGTTATGATGCCTTATTCACAGCAACCGATACTGACAGTGGCTGATAATACTGAGGGTCGAAAACGGACAGTGGCAGCCTAGCCTGATGGCCGTTGCGCTCTTCGGTCGCATTCATGATTTCAATAGCGCTGACGTTTTCGACACATTCATGCTCAAGAAAAGCTTCCTGAGAACGAGTAGCATCGCTGTCTCCAAAGGGGGCTACGTCCATTGTTCCCGTCGCCAGCGTGTTGCCCGCCTTGTCTTTCAGCCCCAGCGAAACAGACAGAGGGCCAAAACCCACACCGCTACCACCATTATCCAGACGGAACTGATACACACAGATATTACCGGGAGTCCACACGGTATCGGTATTGCGGATACTGATATAGCGTTGTTCATCTGCGTAAGCAGATGACGGATGGCACAGCATTAAAACGACAATGGCAGGTAAGGTTTTAGCCAATCGGCTGACGAGTGGCATGATTTTGCTGTAACTAGGTTTTGCCCATACCCTTACTATTGTGAAAGAAGGTATATCTATATCTTTCTGACAATCCTTTTCCATCGTTCTTTTCCTTCAGTGGCATTTGGGACGTGGCTTTTGGGAAGTGCTCAGCAGTTGCCTGTGCGACGACACAATTCCGCTAAGCTTTGCTGTGCGACCCATTGCTGTAGTTTCCGATCCTCTTCCGAGCGCTTAGCCGCCAATGTGGCTTGCTGCTGTTTATTCACACAATTATCTGGCATCACCATAATGACTTTTGGGGCTGTCTGTTGTCTGACTTTTGCAATCTTAGCCTTAAGAACAGCATCCGTATC
>NZ_LUTP01000079.1 GCF_002111585.1 Lonsdalea iberica | reverse complement strand
GAGGCTGAGCAGATCGTCACGATCGCCCCGGAGTTGATTTGAGAGTCCACGGCAATCAGGCCGGAAGGGCGCATCAGGCGCGTCCAATATTTCTCGCAAAACTCAGTGGCTTTGTGCTCAACCCAGCGCTCTTCAATGCCGGAGAGGAAGGTTTTGATCAAGACTTCTTTCAGTTCGTCTCGAGTGACCCTGCGTCCAATACATTTGAGTGTGGGGACGACGAGGCTGACGAGGCGCTGTGCAAAAACACGTTTCCCGAAGGCAAAACGTAAAAAGGGGACGAAGCTGTCACGCTTGGTAAGTGTTCCGTCGAAATCAAAGACAGAAAGAAAATTACTACTGTTTACGACATCATTTACCATTTGGTTATCAACTCCACGGGTAAGAATAGTCATCGTCCTTTGCCAGATGCAAAAATCGCTCAGATGCAGAATATGCAGTGTAGGTAAATATCGCACGCTTGCCTCATTCGCGAGAACGAGTTCTTGTTATTACAGCATCGCTGTCGTGCGTTAGTCCAGGCGGCAAAATTTATCACTATCCGGTGTTCTTGTACAAAAGCGATATGCCGGACACGGCACAGTTGCGCTGGCGAGATGATGGGAGCAAGCCGCTGCAAAAAAGCCCCGCAGGGCTTTATTGTAGGGCTGCCGATCACTTTAGAGGGCTGTTCTCCACGCAGCGGAACTCCGATCCCCATTCGTTATCTGGCTTGAGGCTGTTGCGTTCAATGCTCAGGGTATGTCCTGAGCCTGTGCGGCCTCGCACTGACTTTTTCTCTCCTGATTCTGGACCTTGTGGATCTTTTTCTGGTGCGTGGAGGTAGTAATCTGCCGCATACCAGTCTTTTACCCAGTCAGCGCCGTTCCCCATCATGTCGTAGAGACCGAACGGATTAGCTGGAAAACTACCGACAGGTTTTTTTTTGCTGGATGACGCATAGTTACGGTTTTTATCATTCCAGACGTAATTTTTGTTATCGGCGTTAGCGAAAATAAATAACTGACCCCTATTACGGGCAGCGTACTCCCATTGCGCTTCAGTTGGGAGATCCATATTGCGATGACTATTTTTACCGAGCCACTGACAGTAGTTGCGGGCATCCTGCCAGCTTGCCGTTGCAGGATATGTTTCGCCCAGCGCCTCTTTGTCCTGTTTACTGAAATATTTTCCCTGAGAAATCGTCTGGTAGATGGTGTTTTTATCCCGTCCCTGAATAACGAGCCAGCGGTTAAACTCTCCCCAGGTGACGCGGTATTTTCCGATCCGAAAGTCTGACAGTGTGACGGAATGAAGGGGGGTGTCCTGGTCTGGATTGAAAGGAAGATGTTCATCTACCAATCGGCCAAAATCCCCCATCTGAAACTCACCACCCTTCACCGTTATCAGATTTTCCAGTGAGGTACGAACCAGCGCATCCTGGTCGGCTTTTATTTTTTGCTCATCGCGGCAGCCGGTGATGGCGACCAGTACCAGTGCTGTCAGGGTTAAGCGTGAAAGAGTCTGTCCGGTCATGGTTTATCGTCCGTGCTGGGTGGTGATGTAGGTGGTGCAGCTGTGCAGGAATGACGGCGACACTGGCGTAAGGGGGAGCATGAATTCGTTCGGATGACCCGGTGAAACGGCGGGAGCATCAGGCAAATGGGTGTAAATGGCGTGCAGGTTTTCCGCATAGTGGCTGGGGGTGATGATGACCTTCTGTGCGCCCGGAATGAAACTGGCATCGTATCCGTACTCGCGTGGTTGCTCACCTTCAGCAAGAAACGTGATAACGCGGGCTTCGTTGGTTTTCCAGTCGCCTTTGTCACCAATCGTGGTGGACAGGTGCTGCATGATATTTTCGTACTCACGCTTTGACTGCACCCAGCGCAGGACGGCGAGAATGGCACGCTTACGGCTGGCAAAGGTGGTGCCTCCCTCGCAGACTTCCCCTTGGTGGCTGGCCGGGCTGGCAACCTCATCCCAGAAATTTTTCTCTATCAGGGCGGCGATAGCGGCGCCTTTGCTTTCAGGAGGGGAGTATTTCAGATACTCATCATTATCGAGTATTTTCTCCATCTGCCTTACGCGGGCTTCTTTGTCGGCCCAGCTGGTTTTTAGGGTGGTTCCGATAGCGTTCGCTGCATCGATCGCCCTGTTCAGGTTGTACATACCAGCGAGAAAAGCCCCGCAGGGCTTAATTGCAGGGCTGCCGATCACTTTAGAGGGCTATTCTCCACACAACGGATACCGGAAAGCCACTCATTATCAGGATCCCAACTTCCACGAGTTATAGTGTAAGAATTGTCTTCGTTGCGATTCTCTCCTCTTGTTACTTTTTTCGTGCCATTTTTAGGACCTTGTGGGTCTTTTTTTGGGCTGTGGAGGTAGTAATCTGCTGCATACCAGTCTTTTATCCAGTCAGCGCCATTCCCCATCATGTCGTACAAACCAAGGGGGGTTGGGGGATAGCTGCCTACCGGTTTTTTAAACGAGTTATCAGTACGAAAGTCGTCGACAAAATTTCGTGATTTATCAGAGTGATCATGCCATTTATTATCGCTGTTCGCGTAAGCAATAAATTGTCCCCGATTGCGGGATGCATATTCCCATTGAGCTTCGGTGGGGAGGTCCATATTGCGGCCGCTGATTTTACCTAGCCACTGGCAGTAGTTGCGGGCATCGTGCCAATTAGATTTTGCAGGATAAGAGTTGTTAATAGAAATTTTATCGGTCTGAGAATCAGGGGATTTTAGATCTGTTATCGATCTGTAATACTTTGTTTTATCTCGGCCCTGTATTGATAGCCAACGGTTAAACTCTCCCCAAGTAACGCGATATTTTCCAATACGAAAGTCGGAAAGCGTCACTGGATGAAGAGGGGCATCATTATCGAAATCGTAAGGGCGGTTCTCTGCATTTTCAGTCATTAATGAACTAAAGTTGCCCATCTGAAAGCTGCCGCCTTTCACCGTCACTAGATTATCCAGCGAGGTACGAACCAGTGCGTCCTGGTCGGCTTTTATTTTCTGCTCATCATGACAGCCGGTGATGGCAACCAGTACTAGTGCTGTCAGGGTTAAGCGTGAAAGAGTCTGTCCGGTCATGGTTTATCGTCCGTGCTGGGTGGGGTGGCTGGCCGGGCTGGCAACCTCATCCCAGAAATTTTTCTCTATCAGGGCGGCGATAGCGGCGCCTTTGCTTTCAGGAGGGGAGTACTTCAGATACTCATCATCGGCAAGGATTCTTTCCATCAACCTTACACGGGCCTCTTTATTAATCCAGCTCCTTTCCAGTACATCGTTGATTCCTTCTGCTGCGTCAATCGCTCTGTTAAGGCTGTACATCCCGGTAAGCAACGGAATAGCACAAAAATAGCCGTAGTCTTTGATTGTCATTACATCCATCAAACGGGTGTAGTCAGCATTGCGCAGCATATAGGCAAGACAGGGCATAAACTCAGTCATGATTGCTTTGCCGTCCACCTCCAGAGTGACAGAACCTTTTGCACCGAGGCCGGAGCAGACTCCACCCTTGACACGGATTCGGACTTTCCCGTCTTTCCAGCTGAGTTCCACGCAACCGCTGACTCCCCAGCCAGCCTGTCCTGTAACACCTACAGCCACTTTAGCCAGAGAGCTAAATTTGTCACTTCCCTTACCTGACTTGTCCGGGTTGAGCCAGACCATTTTTCCGGAGAGATTGGCCCCGGCTTCCGCGCCGGCAAACAGACTCAGTTCTGCACCGGGCTTCACTTCTTCGGCTGCTTTTGAAATATCAACATTGCGCCATTGCCCGGGCTTGCCTGTTGGTGTCGCTTTGACGGGAAGACCTTTCACCACATCCCCGGAGAAGCTGACGCCGGCTTCGATCCCCAGACTGGCTCCGATACTGCCGGACAGGGCCAGCTCAAGGTCAAAGCGCAGAACGCCGAGCAGCCCCATGCCGCCACCGGGGATTCGCACCGGGTCCAGTGGGTAGCAGATACGGGTTCCGGCATGGTCAGGCCAGTAAACTTTTGCGGTGCTTTTGGCTTCAGCCAGAGCGAGACTGGCGTAGGCGCTCAGTTTACCGCTGGCCGTGGCAGTCGGTTTTACCTTGCCGGTGCGGATGTCGTATTCGAAAGGATTTAGGGTACCTTTGAGGCCGGCACCGTAAGTCCAGCGCATCAACTGGGCCTGCCCATCAAAAACTATGTTGCCGCTTTCCGATTCAGCATGTTTTTTCAGGCTGTCATTCAGTTCCCTGGCCCAGTCCGTCAGGACGTTGACATGGTCATCGATCAGCTTCTGTTCCCAGACGGTCATGGACGGTCTTACTTTTGCCAACTGTGATTTCAGCTTCTCTGTATCGACTTCCTGCCGCGTTCGGGTGACGCCATCTTCGCCGGTATGACTGACGGTTTTAATAAAACTCTTTGTCACCGGCTGTTTTTCGCTGTCGTTCAGGCGATAGCGCCGCCAGTGACTACGGATTTTATCTGAACGGACATAGGTGTAGCGGCCGCCACGGTACCCACCACCCCTGATTTCGATCATCTCCATAATGCCGATGGCGCTTTTTTTGGCGTTATCGTCCAGCAGTGTCGCCTTAGGAAGCTGGCTGGCCGGCGTCAGATCCTGAAGCTCGTTTCGCAGGGCCGTGACAGCGCTGTCCAGCTGCTGATATCACTGATTTAGCTGTGTTTCGAGGCGATCTCGCTCCGCAACCTGATGCCAGTCCAGCGCGGTCATCTGCTTTGTCAGGTCATCAATGCGTAGCTGAGCATCGATACGGGTTGCCAGCAGCTTTTCCAGCCGGCCATGCTCCCGCTCAATAGCATCATTATCACAGGCATCGACGGCTATCAGGGTTTCACTGTCGGGATGAAAGTAGAGTGCAGGCCCAAAGGAGCAGTATGCCGTGACGCCGGTGGACTGTAATTTCAGTCGGGTGGATGTGGTGTTATTACCGGCGGGCGTAGTCTGGTTCGTCATTTATCATCCTTGCATTTTTTTGGGGGGGAACCCTGTGTAATGTGGGTGATTATAAGGCGATATGGCTGTATAAACAAAAGCGACCGATGTCAGGATGACAGCACCGAAAACGTCAGTTTCCACCCACCCGCACCTTGGTTCGCATAATGTATATTATGTTAAATTGAGTTTGATAAGCATGGATACCGCGACAGATTTCGGGTCTTTTTTTTATGCTGCTACCCCGCTGTGCAAACCCACCCAGCGATGTATCAATACATCACACAAGAATGCGCACTGATTTTGGGGAGTTGTTTTACTGATACAGTGGCGTCTTCTTTGTCCCTGGGGAGCTACCCCCACGGATTAGTGCTGACCGCCCTTCAACTCAGCGGGAACATCCAAGCTCGACAGCTCTGACAGCTGGCCGAATAAGGGGTCCCACTGTTGTATGTCCAAACCCACAATCAGATTCTCACGCGAGAACGGATCGGCATGAATCATTGCCTTCACATCATCCAGCGTTTGAGAAATCCGGCCCTGAGCGGCGTATCTTTTAGCGGGCCCGACGCTATCAGGCGGCCACATTCGATCAGTTCCTGAAGATATCGAACATGTTCCGCGACATGCGTGTTCCATCCTGTTCCATTCGGATGATCCATTCTGACGACATAAATACCCATGATGACTCTCCTGATGTTTTATTCAACGGCAGAGAAAGTGTATGGCGGAACGAATGAAATGATGGAGAGTAGCAATACCGGGGATGACAATGCATTGGGTTCACTGCCCCCGGGACGCATTCCGGAGGCAACGCCGATTTACAATTAGTTAAGTGTGTACTGCAGCGTGATCTCGGCATTCAGAACCTGTGAGACCGGGCAGCCGGCTTTGGCTTTGTTGATGATTTTATCGAACGTCGCTTCTTCGATACCCGGCACTTTCACTGCGCTTTCCAGCTCAATTTTAGTGATGGCAAACCCGCCATTGGCTTTGTCCAGCGATACCACGGCTTTGGTATCGATGCTGTCCGGTTTGAAACCTTCTTCGCCCAGCATCAGCGACAGCGCCATTGAAAAACAGGCGGCATGTGCGGCACCGATCAGCTCTTCCGGGTTGGTACCAGGTTTACCTTCAAAACGGGTGTTGAAACCATACGGCTGTTGATTCAACGCACCGCTTTCCGTCGATACCGTACCTTTACCCTGCTTAATATCGCCTTCCCAGTGGGCTTGCCCTTTCTTATGAATGGTCATGCTTTCTCTCCTGTTAATGAGACTGAACATTAATTATAGGAAGTCATACCGATCTTGCCCGATTTCGCGAAAGGTAAAGGGCTATTGTTGTGATGGGATTGCCCGAATTGGCCCTGACGCTTGATGATTCTGGCTTACACTGATTACTCAACGAACGATTCCAGTTCCGTCATTTTATTCTCACCACGAAGGCAAAAGTATGAGCCAACTTTTCACCCCCTCAAAATTGGGCGCGCTGACACTTGATAA
>NZ_LUTP01000078.1 GCF_002111585.1 Lonsdalea iberica | reverse complement strand
AGCATGGGCCTGTTGCGTCGCGGCCAAGAGAGAAGCGCCCGCGACCAGCGTAGACATGATCAATTTTTTCATCATCTTATGTGCCTAATGAGTTACGTGCTGTGGTCATGGATGCAGCGTTGCATCCGTCGTGTCTGCCGGCTCCGTCATTTGGACATTGGGCCGTGAGGTGATTAAGCAAAACTAATGCCAATCCGTGACAGATGCTCTCGGGCTGATGGCGGGGAGCTTTGTGAGGGAGCACACAAAACTTGCAATGTATTGCACCAATATAATTACGGTGCTCAAAATATTGCCTGCTTTTGGTGCGAAATGATCGCCTTGGCGGGTTTAGCAGAACGCCGCGATCTTAACCAGTGCATCACCAAGGCATTTGTTGTCTTTTTTAGTGCAACTTGTTACTGAATTGCTGAGCCGTGCGGAGGGTGGAGGGCTGGAGGACGAGATTCCGACGGGGTGGTGGAGGACATAACTATCTATAAAATAAATGAGTTATTCGGCCCCCCGCATTGCAGGCGGCCGGGGACGCCTTCAACGAACGTTATGCCGTTGATAGAAGCTTTCCAGCCGCGTCTGAATTTTGCTGAGAATGGTACAGAACAGCAGGTAAATCATTGCGGCTTCAATATACATGATGAGCGGTTCATAGGTGACCGAGACGATGCGCTGAGCGGCAAGAAACATCTCCGGCACGGTGATAACGGCCGCCAGCGAGGTATCTTTGATTAGAGAGATAAAGGTATTCGATAGCGGGGGTAAGGACACAAAGACCGATTGGGGAAAGATGACCCATCGAATAGCCTGAGTGCCTTTCATGCCCAGCGAGTAGGCGGCGTTCCACTGCCCCTGAGGCACGGACAGTATGGCTCCACGTACGATCTCGGAGCTATAAGCTCCTACATTAAGAGTAAAACCGATTAGCGCGGCTGGAAACGCATCCAGAGTGATACCGGCGCTGGGTAGCCCGTAGAAAATCAAAAACAGCTGCACCAACAGCGGCGTGCCGCGAATGACCCAGACGTAAAAATCGGCAATCCATTTCAGCGGACGAGGCCCGTAAAGTCGAATCAAGGCGACGACGATCCCGAGGGTTAGCCCGAGAATGAAGGAGATAATGGCTAAGGGAACGGTGAACTTCAGTCCAGCAGAAAGCAGACTCCAAAAGGAGTCTGCCATAAGTTGTAGCCAGGGTGGCATCTAAAACTCCGATATCTTTGCGGTTACTGGGAAACATCTTCCCCGAAGTATCGCACAGAAATCGTTTTATACGTGCCATCCGCTTTCATCTGGTCCAGCGCGTGGTTGATAGCCTCGACCAGCGGGGTTTGTCCTTTACGCACCAGAATGGCGGAGGGATCGCCGCTTTCAGCGGTGGCGGCGACTTTAACTTTCGCATCCGGCTTCTGTTTTTTGAAGTCGAGGAACGACAGATTGTCGTTCAGCGTCGCGTCGGCGCGGCCGCTCAGCACCAGGTCCAGCGATTGGTTAAATCCGTCGGTAGGGACGATGTCCGCGCCGTACCGCGTCGCCAGCTTCGAGTAATTACTGGTCAGACTTTGTGCGGATTTATGACCTTTGAGATCTTCAAATGTCTTGATCGTGGTGTTGTCGTTACGGACAACCAGCACAGACTTCGCATCGATATAAGGTTTGGAAAAATCGAATTTCACCTGACGTTCAGGCGTGATACCGACCTGATTAACGACGGCGTCATAGCGGCCTGCGCTCAGCCCGGCGATCAATCCGTCCCAACGTCCTTCGACGAACTCGGCTTTCACGCCGATCTTCTCGGCCACTGCACGGCCTATTTCCACATCAAAACCGACCAATTTCCCCGATTTATCGTGATAGGTATAAGGGGCGTAGGTCCCTTCCGTACCGAATTTCATGACCCCGGCAGCCTTAATGGTGCTGAGATCGTCCTGCGCCTGTACCAGAGCACTGGTGACAAGTAACGCGCCAGTCAGTAATGCAACGCTGATTTTTTTCATCGTGGTTCCTACAAAGACGGGGGAGATAACAACCGGCATGCTTATGAGGCCGAGCGGCGAGAATCTACGTGATATCGCCACATATTGCTAATCACATAAGGTGATGGTTTATAGCAACAAGGCATAAATATAGTGGTCCGTGGCGGTTTTTTCCACAATGGGGGAGGCGTTGGCGCTGGCGGGAGAATAAATGAAGAAAAAGGGACGGATAACCCGCCCCTTTGATCTTGGCGTGATGACGATGAGCTGTCCGTTAACCCCAGACGGCGTCAGCGATCTCTTTGACCAACGCGATTTTCGCCCACTGTTGCGCTTCGGTGATTTCGTTGCCTTCTTCCGTTGAGGCAAAACCGCACTGCGTACTGAGGCACAGGCGCTCCAGCGGCATGAATTGGGTGGCTTCTTTGATGCGGTCAATCACCGCTTGCTTGTCTTCCAGTTCGCCGAACTTGGAAGAGATCAGTCCCAGAACAACCTGCTTATCGCCTGATACCTGAGCCAGCGGAGAGAAATCGCCGGCGCGTTCGGTATCGAACTCGAGATAGTAGGCAGAGACATTTTCACGGGCGAACAGCACGCTCGCGACCGGCTGGTAACCGCCGCTGGCGGCCCAAGATGAAGCATAGTTGCCACGACATACGTGTGTCGTCAGTACCAGGTCTTCTGGCGCACCTTCTACGCTTGCGTTATTGACCTTCAAATACAGCTCGGCCAGCGTGTGCACTTTGCTGCCTTCAACCGGTTCTGCGTGATGACCACAGCCGCAGCCCGCGGAGTTCGGTGTATCGGCACCGCCGCCGCCCGCAAATTTCGGATCGACCAGCATGCCCCAGGTGCAGTCATCTAATTGCAGATTGCGACAACCCGCGGCATACAGTTCTTTGATAAAGGTACGGTAGGCGCTAGCGATATCCTGCACCAGCGACTCTTCAGTCGGGTAAAACTCTAATGTCTTGGCTTTGTTATCTGGACGCTGCAGCTCGGCCAAGAACTGCGCCGCGGAAGGCACAGTCAGTCGCGGTGTTATGCCTGGCTCTGCGAATTGAAGCAGAAATTTGAAATGTTCGATGAACGGATGGTTCTCGCCGGAGATCTTACCGGTTAGGCGCGCGGTTTCCGGACGTGTTTCCTTGTCGGCAAATGTGTAGCCCTTGCCGATGAGCGTTTTTTCCACGCCGTTTAGGCCCCACATGAAATCGAGGTGCCACCAGCTACGACGGAATTCGCCGTCGGTAATCACCTGCAAACCGGCGGTTTTCTGTTTTTCGACCAGCTCAATGATGGCCTTGTCTTCAACGGCCCGCAGCTCGTCGACGGAAAGGTTACCCTCGGAAAATTTTGCTCTGGCATCATGCAGATACTGGGGTCGAAGATAGCTCCCTACTACGTCGGCACGGAATGGGGCGCGTTGCGTCCTAATGGTTGTCATGAATATAAAATCCCTTCTTAATTATTTTAGTCGACAGAGATTATCATGGAACTAATCCCCCGATGAGATGAAATTCCCTCAGCATGATTGAGGAAATTTCATCTTGGCCGGCGTGCGGATTTCGCATGAAATTTCCATCGACTACACTGTTTGTATGAACGCTAAGCGGTACGAAAGGGCGAAAATGACGCGAAGATGTGCTGATGTGTTAAGAATTCGATAAGCAGGGTAAAACTAGTTAAGAAAGCACGATTTAAGACATTTCGTTATTCAAGACTGCCGTAGTGTGGACGATAGTGCTGTGTAATCTGCTTATTAAAGGCAGGACCATTTGAGGAAGACTGTGATGAAAAAATTGACGTTGGCCATGGTAATGACGGTATTTACAGCGAGTAGCCTGCTCTCAACCGCCTCTTTTGCCGCGGGTCCAGATCATCAGGACGGTAAGCAATGGCAGCAGGGACCGGGAAGCCAGCAGCATGGCGGTCATGATGGCAATCGTGGCGGTCAAGCAAATCGCGGCGGGCATGGCGAACCGGGTCGGCAGCAGGCGCACGTACAGCGCGGCGGCGCTCGCGACCACTTTGTCTCCAATGGTCACGATTTCAGAAGGGGCAAACCGGCTCCGGCTCGTTACCGCGGCAATGATTATCGTGTCAACGACTGGCGTGCTCGCGGCTTGAGACAGCCGCCGTCAGGCCAGCATTGGGCTTACATCGACGGCAACTACGTGCTGATTGCGGCCGCAACGGGCGTTATCACCTCGATTATTCTCAACAGCGCCCTGCAGCATTAATGTTGACGAGTGCCGGAGCGCGTCTCCGGCACCCCTCACCCGGTATTTTTCCCCGCTCTTAGCAACGCAACTCGTGAGTTCCAAAACGTCGGCGTCGATGATTAGTCGAACCAGTCTGCGAGTTTATCGCGGGTCTGCTGTTTGACCTCTTCGTTGACGTACAAGCTGACGGTGCCCAGAGCCCCGACAAGAACGCCCAGATCGTCTGTGAATCCTACCACCGGCAGCGCATCCGGAATGGCATCCAGGGGCAGAACAAAGTAAGCCAACGCGGCGTAGATGGTGGTCTTGGCCCATACCGGCGTATCAGCCGTTGTGCGGCGTAATAGAGCCATAGCACTTTCTCAATTACCTCGCTCCCGGCCTTTTTGGCGTAGCCGACTATCTTGGTCCAAAAGCGCGTCTCGTTGAAATCGTTTGCCTGAGTAAACTTATTCCCCATCAGTTGTCGCTCCCGGTCAGTGGCCTTGATCATGGCGTTATGTGGCCTCTCATCTTCAACCTGTCGGTCAACGTTTAGCGCCACGCAGATGACGTCATTATGGCAAAGCGCGGGGCAGTCCGGCGGAAAACGGACACAAAAAAGGCGTTGATGATCGCTCATCAACGCCTTGTGAAAACACGGATGCCGAACGTTATTAGTTCATGCCGTATTTTTTCAGTTTCTTACGCAAAGTGCCGCGGTTGATACCCATCATCAGTGCTGCACGGGTCTGGTTGCCGCGAGTATATTGCATCACCATGTCCAACAGTGGTTGCTCTACTTCAGCCAGTACCAGCTCATACAAGTCATTCACATCCTGACCGTTCAGTTGAGCAAAATAGTTCTTCAGTGCCTGTTTAACCGAGTCGCGCAGGGGTTTTTGGGTTACCTGAGCCTGAGAGTTTACGGTGGAAACGGTCAGTACGTCAGAATTCACGCGTTGTTCGAACATAGTTCTGTCAGCTCTTTTTCTGTTTACGCAAGATTTTCAAAATATGCCTCCAACGCCTCCAGCTGTTCGCTGGCATCCTCAATGGCGTTGAATGTGCGCCTAAACTGGTCGTCCGGGGCATGTTCCTGGAGATACCAGGAAACGTGCTTACGAGCGATACGGAATCCCTTGCCTGGACCATAAAAGTCATGCAATTCCCGTATGTGCCCGATCAGCAAGCGCTTAACCTCTGCCATTGGCATCGGTGGCAGCAGCTCCCCTGTGTCCAGATAATGCTGGATTTCCCGAAAGATCCAGGGTCTTCCCTGAGCGGCCCGTCCTATCATCAGGGCATCGGCCCCGGTGTAATCGAGAACCGCTCTGGCTTTATGCGGGTCAGTAATGTCGCCATTCGCAATAATGGGAATGCCGACGGCCTGCTTAACTGTCCGAATGCTGTCGTACTCGGCCTCGCCATTGAACAAGCACGTACGTGTTCGCCCATGAATGGTGAGGGCCTGGATACCACAATCTTCAGCCAATCTGGCAATTTGTACACAGTTGCGGTGCTCTGGAGACCAGCCCGTACGAATTTTCAGCGTCACCGGTACGTCTACCGCTTTCACCACCGCCGTCAGAATCTGTTTCACCAGATCAGGATGCTGCAGTAATGCAGACCCCGCCAACTTGCGGTTCACTTTCTTGGCTGGACATCCCATATTGATGTCGATGATCTGCGCGCCGAACTCAGCATTGATGCTGGCCGCCGCCGCCATCTCCCCTGGATCGCTGCCGGCAATCTGCACGGCTCTGATACCAGGTTCATCGCTATGCACCATGCGCAAGCGGGACTTGTCCGAACGCCATACTTCCGGATTGGAAGAGAGCATTTCAGACACCGTCATTCCAGCGCCCATCATGTGACAGAGTGCTCTGAATGGGCGATCGCTAATACCGGCCATCGGGGCGGCTATCAAACGATTGGGAAGCTGAAATTGTCCAATGTGCATAGACAAAGAGTGACCATACTGTGTCTGCAAGGGCGCGTATATTACGCATTTTTCACGCGATAGGAAAGGCCAAACTTTGAGCAATTACGCGTAACAGATCAATAAAATGGCGTTTCATCAAAGGAAATTTTTATTTTAACGATACATATCATGTGGTTATGTGGGGTCTCGCTCTATGGTCCACGCCGTCGACAAGGGCTTATTAGAAGTGAAAAGACCGTGAAGATACGGCGTCAGGGAGCGATTCATGGGGCAATGACGGCAATTGGTAGTGAAAAATGCATCATATTCAGCGGAAAGAGGAGCAATCTATCGGTCTGGCGACAGCCATAGAGTGCTCCTGATTTGTATCATCGCAGTGGCGGCGGGTTCCTACTCTTGATCGGTTTCGTCTATCACCGCGTCAATTTCCTGGCTGATATGTTCGATGTCAGCGGGGGAAAATTCGATGTCCGGCTGCTCCCCGGTATCGTGCAGAATTTTTTGGGCGATGAGATGCGTAACCGGCAAGATGATAGAAAAGTGGTCGCCGTGCGGCACGCTATAGGCATGAAAAGGCACGCCCGCGTTTTGTGCGTCCTTCTCCATCTGGGGCAGTGAATATTCCCAGTAATTGTCGCTGCCTTCAAAATAGTAGGTCGGCGATTTGAGGTGCGTGATAAAAGTGCGGGGAGATCGCAGGTAAAACTCACGTGGGTTTTCGGTGTTGAAAGAGGGGCCGACGGCGGTGGAGCCGCGACTCAATCTCAATGCTAAATCAGGCACGCCCCCAAGTGAAAACGCTGCGCGGAAACCCTGTTGATATTCGTTTCCCAAAAGCGCCATCGTCCCACCCGTGCTGTGGCCGACGAGATATATGCGGTTGGGATCGACGTATGGAAGTTTAGCCAGATAGTCTCTCGCGGCATGTAAATCGTTAATCTCGCCGTAAAACATCTCGAACTTGCCGGGATTGTCATTTTCCCCGCGCCAGCTTGGCATCATCGTAACGATGCCGGCCTCGGGGAATGCGCGACCGCTTTGATCGTTGTCGGCGTCCTGAGGTTCCCAAAGGAAGCTTCCTATGCCGCCATAGCCGCCGTGGGCCCACACCACAGCCGGATGCCGCTTGCCGTCTTTGGGGTCGGGCGTCAGATAGGCGACTAGTTCGCCCACGGGCGACGGATAATGTACGGTCTTGAATAGCTTCACTGGCGGCGTCTCAGCCT
>NZ_LUTP01000077.1 GCF_002111585.1 Lonsdalea iberica | reverse complement strand
CTGGGACTGCCGTTCATTGCCGTAATGCCTGCCTGCACGGCGAAACGCAAAATCGAGCAGATTAGGTTTTATGGCGGCCGTTGCCACTTCGTCGAACAGTCTGGGCAGATCTATTCGGCGTCAGAGCAGCTGGCCCGCGACCTTAACGGCCACTATATGGATCAGTTTACCTACGCTGAGCGTGCGACGGACTGGCGCGGCGGCAACAATATCGCCGATAGTATTTACCACCAGATGTCCAGAGAACCTTTCCCGGTTCCTGACTATCTGGTGATGAGCGCCGGCACCGGCGGAACCTCGGCGACCCTCGGGCGGTATATTCGCTACAAAGGCCTGGATTCGAAGCTGGTGGTCGCCGACCCCGAAAACTCCGTGTTTTACGACTGCTATCTCCAGAAGGACCCTACACTGACCACCGCTTGCAGCAGCAGAATCGAAGGCATCGGCCGCCCGCGCGCGGAACCCTCTTTCATTCCCAGTGTGATAGACGACATGATTAAGGTGCCTGATGCCGCCAGCGTGGCGACCCTACTCTGGCTGGAGAGCGTCCTTGGCCGCAAAGTCGGCCCCTCGACCGGCACCAATGTTTGGGCCATGCTGCAATTAGCCGAGAAAATGAAAGCCGAAGGACGTCAAGGCGCCATTGTGACGCTGCTATGCGATAGCGGCGAGCGCTATCTGGACACTTATTACAACCCCGAGTGGGTAGCAGCGCACATTGGTAATCTGGCGCCGTACACCCGACAGCTTGCCTCAGAACAGCCGCAGGATAGCCTAACGCCCTGCCCGGCATGATTTCACCTGCTGCGCTGAAGCGAGGACGGATTTGAGTTACCATATCTCCTTCGTGACATGTTAAGCCGTAGTCTGGATCTACGGCCCTGCTCATTAAGGTGAACCAGCATGACAAGCGCAGTAGTTGTTTTTAGCGGTGGACAGGATTCCACAACCTGCCTGATACAGGCACTCAAGCAATACGATCACGTGCACTGCGTGACGTTCGATTATGGACAGCGTCATCGGGCTGAAATCGACGTAGCTGCCGAACTGGCTCAACGCTTGGGCGCATGCGCTCATAAAGTGTTGGACGTTCGTTTGCTGAATGAACTTGCCGTCAGCAGCCTGACGAGGGACAACATCCCCGTGCCGGACTTTGACGAGAAGCCGGACGGTCTTCCCAGCACCTTCGTCCCCGGCCGCAACATCCTTTTTCTCACGCTAGCCGCAATCTATGCCTACCAGGTCGGTGCCGACACGGTGATTACCGGCGTCTGCGAAACCGACTTTTCCGGCTATCCGGACTGCCGCGACGAGTTTGTCAAAGCACTTAACAAAGGGGTTGCGCTCGGATTGGCCAAAGATATCCGTTTTGTGACGCCGCTGATGTGGCTGGACAAGGCCGAAACCTGGGCATTGGCCGACTACTACCACCAGTTAGACACAATTCGTCACCACACGCTGACCTGTTACAACGGCATTAAAGGCGACGGCTGCGGTCAATGTGCGGCCTGCCATCTGCGCAAGAAAGGTTTGGAGCTATATCAGCAGAACCCCGAAGGCGTAAGAGCATCTCTGGCCAAGAAAACCGAACTGGAGTAATCCAACCCGCAAGCGCATTGCTGACCGTGGTTATCCACCGACAAACTCACGAATAACCACCGTCAGCTGCTGCTTACCGACACAGGCCAGACCCATAGCGCAATCAAGCGAGCGACGTGCCGATACTTCTCCCCCTCGTCAGAAACACATTCCGGCAGTGAACTCCGCCTTGTGGCAATAACGACTTCGAAGGCGCCATTCAACGCATGTCGTTCCTAGTCCAAAGCATCCGGCCTCATAACGACCGACCCGTTTTAGCGTAGCGTCAGAGTCGTAACCGGGGTTGATTGCGTTCAATCAGCGAAGCCCCAATCCCCGGAACTTCCTGTAGCTGATCAACCTGCGTGAAAGGACCGTTTTGTTCCCGATAATTCACAATAGCCTGCGCTTTTTTCAACCCTACGCCGTTAAGAATATCGGCCAACTCTTCCGCCGACGCCGAGTTGATACTCACTTTTTCTTCATCGCTGGCTGATGGTATGAGCTGTTCCAACTTTTTGCCCGCCGCATCCTCCTGCAAAGTCGCCGCCGCTTCATTTGTATCCACTTTTGTGGCGGCTTGAACAAGTGCTGGCAGGCTCGACAAAGTCAGACCCACAACAAAGCACACTGCCTTGATTCCTGATTTTTTCATGCTGTTATCTCCTTGTGTTTGACAGCACGCCCACCTTGCCTGAAGGGGGAATCAGCAACAATATGCCGTGTTCAAATGTGGAAAAGGCCGCGAAAGCGGCCTTTGTCTGTTGCAGTGCGTTACATTCTCTTGCGAGGGTTATTCCTGCTGCTGAGCCGCATTCCCAAGCTTGATTTTCGCTTCACTGCGCAGGCTGGAAATCAAGACATCAAACAGAGAGCCGACGGCATTCTGTTTCACCTGATTAGCGAACTGCTGTTTCTGCTGATCTTGCAGCGTGTGAGGCTGAATGCTGTCTAACGCCACAATCACGACATTGCCCTCCTGATCCTTCGACAAGCCATAAGATGGCTTGTCCTTCTGCGGGATAGGCAACGCAAAGATAGACTCCGCCATCACTTCGTTCTGGTTTAAAGAAGAAAGTGTTTTTGGCGTGCTGAAGCTCAGATTCGCGGCTTTCAAGCTGTCCATCTTCCCTTCTTTCAGGTCGGCGAGGATTTTCTCAGCCTCAAGACGCGCCTGTTGATCCGCCTTCTGGCGTTTCAAAGTTTGAACAACCTGATCGCGCACCTGATCCAGCGCTTCGGTACTTTCCGGTTTGTGCTCGCTGATGCGCACGACAAAAGCACGATCGCCATCGACGCTGATCACATCCGAATTGCTGCCCGGAGCGCCATTTTCGCCTAACAGAGAACCGCCGAAAATAGCCTGAGTAACCGGCTGAAAATTCAGCGCGGCGGGAACTTTATCCCGGCTAAACCAGTCGGTCTGGACCGATTTAACGCCAGCAGCCTGTTCTGCGGAAGCCAGAGACTCATTATCGTTGCTGGCCGCTTCGCTGACTTTCTGCTGCAGCGCATAAAACGCATCCAACGCCCGTTCGTGTTTTACCTTCTCAGCCAGTTCGGCGCGAACGTCAGCCAGCGATTTGATTTGCTGCGGCTGCATATCGTCCAGACGGACGATCAGGTACCCCACCGAGGATTTGATGACGCCGGAAAGCTGCCCTTTTTCGGTCAGTTTTGCCTGCTTCAGTTCGTCCACGGTGGAATTGTCGTCCATCCAGCCCAGGTCGCCGCCGTTGCGGCGAGAAACGACGTCGGTTGAGATCTGTTGAGCCAGCGCGGAGAAGTCGGTGCCGTGCTGCAGTTTCTCAAGAGCCGCTTTGGCTTCCGCTTCTGTTTTTACCTGAATGAGGCTGTATTTTTTGCGTGCGCCCTGAGTGAAATCGTTTTTGTGCTGCTCGTAATAGGCGGCGATAGCCGCATCATCCACCTTGGTTTTGTCCATGATAGCGGCCGCATCCAGCAGGATGTAGCTGACCTTGAACTGTTCAGGCGCCAGATAGCGGCTCTTGTTCTGATCGTAGAAGCTCTGCACTTCAGCATCGCTGACCGTTTGCGACTGGGCACGGTCGGCAGTAATGATGGTCGCCGTGCGGATGGTGCGATCCTGCGCCGCCAGCTGTACCAGGCGCTCAAGCTCCTGAGGCAGAAGGAACTCGGTGCCCCCGAGGCCACGGACCAACTGCTGAGTGGTCAGCTGCTTGCGCAGCATCTGGGCAAAGGTATCTGGACTCAGGCCGAGACGACGTACCTGAGTCAGGTATTTTTCGTTATCGAAGCGGTTGTCGGTCTGAAATTCGGGGATAGCGAAAATGGCCTGCTTGATCTGCTCGTCGCTAATGCTCAAACCCAGCGTATGAGAATACTGATCCAGTAGCGTTTCATCGATCAGCTGTGACAACGCCTGCTTACGCAATTGCTGCATGTAGCCTTCGTTACTCGCCAGAATAGAGAAGTTTTCTCCCAGCATCTGCTGCTGTCGGTTACGTTCGTTTTGTACAGCCTGTTCCAACTGGGAACGGGAAATTTCCTGCCCGTTGACCTTCGCTGCGTAATCACCTGACCCACGAATCAAATAATCACCTACGCCAGTCAGCACGAATGAACCGATGATCAGGGCCAGAATAATTTTAAGCACGACGTTATTCGCGGCCGCGCGTAAATTGTCCATCATAATGTGACAACACTCCGCTGTAGAATGGATGAAACTCCCTGCGCAGGCCGCAGCCATGCTTCCTTGCGATGCTAAAGCCGCAAAACGGCCAGGGCGCACTCAGGCAACTGCCTGATGATAGTAGTCCGGATTTCCGGTAAAAAAAGGCACATCATTGAATGATGCGCCCCATATCTTACCTTACCCACATCGTGACGTCAGGTAATGTTTAGGGGAGATATTCTCCCCTTAGACAATTAATTAACGGCGTCTTTCAGCGCCTTACCTGCGCGGAAGCCCGGCACTTTGGCGGCAGGAATACTGATTTCCTTACCGGTCTGTGGATTGCGGCCTGTGCGAGCTGCACGCTCACGAAGCGAAAATGTTCCGAAACCGACTAAAGCAACGTCATCCCCTGCTTTCAGAGATTCAGTAACAGACCCAATAATTGCATCCAACACACGTCCTGCCGCCGCTTTGGAAATATCAGCATCTGCAGCAATTTTGTCGATCAATTGTGACTTGTTCACTCTTTCATCCCCTCTGAAATCCTGTGGCTGCATCCCTCTTTCCTGGCGCAGCATTAGCTTTTTAACATTCAGTTAAATCCACGGTGGTTACCCGTACGATTAACAGTGCTCTAACTTAGCCGCACAAAAAAAAGCTGGCAAGCATCATTACACTTGCCAGCCTTTATTTTATGAAAGGTTCTTGCGATGGGTCACTATTTCGCCGCCGCAGTCTCCACCTTCATGCCATGAGGCGAGTTTTGCAGCGCCAGCTCCAGCACTTCTTCAATACGTTTTACCGGGTGGATATCAAGATCGGCAATCACGTTTGACGGTATCTCTTCTAGGTCACGCTTGTTTTCATCCGGAATCAGCACGGTTTTAATACCGCCACGATGAGCCGCCAGCAGTTTTTCCTTCAATCCGCCGATGGGCAGCACCAGACCACGCAGCGTAATCTCGCCAGTCATCGCCACGTCGGCGCGTACCGGGTTACCCGTCAGGCATGAGACCAGTGCGGTGCACATGGCGATACCCGCGCTTGGACCGTCTTTCGGCGTCGCGCCTTCCGGTACGTGAACATGGATATCTCGCTTCTCGTAGAAGTCTGAGTTGATCCCCAGAGAGTCAGCGCGCGCGCGTACCACAGTCAGTGCGGCTTGAATTGATTCCTGCATGACTTCACCCAGAGAACCGGTGTAGGTCAGTTTGCCTTTACCCGGCACGCAGGCGGTTTCGATCGTCAGCAGCTCACCGCCGACTTCGGTCCACGCCAGACCGGTCACTTGACCGATGCGGTTCTCATCGTCCGCACGACCATAGTCGAAGCGCTGAACGCCTAAGAACTCTTTCAGGTTGTCGCCGTTGATCTCGATGTGCTTGAGGGACTTGTCCATCAGCAGCGATTTGACCGCCTTACGACACAGCTTGGAGAGTTCACGTTCCAGGCTACGCACCCCCGCTTCGCGGGTGTAGTAACGGATGATGCCGATAATCGCGCTGTCATCTACCTTCAGCTCGTTCTTCTTCAGGGCATTGCGCTCGACTTGCTTAGGCAACAGGTGTTCCCTTGCGATGTTGAGCTTCTCATCCTCGGTATAGCCAGATAGGCGGATGACTTCCATACGATCCAGCAGCGGCGCCGGAATGTTCATGGAGTTAGATGTTGCCACAAACATGACGTCCGAGAGATCGTAATCCACTTCCAGATAGTGATCGTTGAACGCCACGTTCTGTTCCGGGTCGAGCACTTCGAGCAACGCAGAGGCCGGATCGCCTCGCATGTCCGAAGACATTTTGTCGATCTCATCCAGCAGGAAAAGCGGGTTTTTTACCCCAACCTTAGCCATCTTCTGGATCAGTTTGCCCGGCATGGAACCAATGTAGGTGCGACGATGCCCGCGGATTTCCGCCTCATCACGCACACCGCCCAGCGCCATACGAACATATTTACGTCCGGTCGCTTTGGCGATGGACTGACCCAAAGAGGTCTTACCCACCCCCGGCGGCCCCACCAGGCACAGAATCGGCCCCTTAATTTTGCTGACACGGCTCTGTACCGCCAGATATTCAAGGATGCGCTCTTTTACGCGATCCAGGCCATAGTGGTCGCTATCCAGCATCTGCTGGGCTTTGACCAGATCCTTTTTAACTTTGCTGCGTGAGTTCCAGGGAACCTGCACCATCCAATCGATGTAACTGCGCACGACGGTGGCTTCCGCGGACATCGGCGACATCATCCGCAGCTTTTGCAGCTCCGCCTCGGTTTTTTCCCGGGCTTCTTTCGGCATGTTAGCCGCTTCAATCTTGCGTTTCAGCGCTTCATTTTCGTCCGGCGCGTCATCCATCTCGCCCAGCTCTTTCTGAATGGCTTTCATTTGCTCATTCAGGTAATACTCGCGCTGGCTTTTTTCCATCTGCTTTTTGACGCGGCTACGGATGCGCTTTTCAACCTGCAGCAAGTCGATTTCCGACTCCATCATCGCCATCAGGTATTCCAGACGTTCCGTCACGTCGAACATTTCCAGGACCGACTGCTTGTCGGACAGTTTCAGCGGCATGTGTGCGGCAATCGTGTCAGCCAGACGGGCCGCGTCGTCGATACTGTTCAGCGACGTCAGGACTTCAGGCGGGATTTTTTTGTTCAGTTTGATATAGCCTTCAAACTGATTGACCGCCGTACGCATGAGCACTTCCTGCTCAGGCTCTTCAATTTCGGGCGAGTCCAGATATTCAGCCTGCGCGGCAAAGTGCTCTCCACCATCAGACAGCGTGGTGATACGCGCTCGCTGTAAGCCTTCGACCAGTACCTTAACGGTACCATCAGGCAATTTCAGCATCTGAAGAATGGAGGCTACCGTCCCAACCGAGAAAAGATCGTTAACACCTGGCTCATCCGTTGAGGCCTCTTTCTGTGCAACCAGCATGATCTTTTTATCGTGATCCATTGCGGCTTCAAGGCACCGAATTGACTTCTCCCGACCAACAAACAACGGAATGACCATGTGCGGATAAACCACCACATCGCGCAGCGGCAATACGGGGATTTCTATGCGTTCGGAACGCTCAGGGTTCATAGAGCTCTCTCTTAGTTTCATTTCCGCCAGGTTAAGGGAATCTCGTGAAACAGGCTCTTCACGGTTTCGCCTCTAGGTATTCGAGTATATGGGGATAAATATCCTACATTCAACGATAGATCACGCTGAAAAAGGAATGGGGGGCTAACACCCCCCATTTTGTTCTTCGATGATGATTTTTAGGCGAATTATTCGCCAGAGGCTTGCTGCGCTTCGTGCTTGCCGTAGATCAGGAGCGGTTCAGACTGACCCGCGATGACAGACTCGTCGATCACGACTTTATCCACGCTGTCCTGAGACGGCAGTTCGTACA
>NZ_LUTP01000076.1 GCF_002111585.1 Lonsdalea iberica | reverse complement strand
GGAGAGTGCCAAAGGAGTAACAACAATATTGGTCGCCAGATTTACGGGATGAAAATCGGTTCCTGCCTCCAGTGAATAAAACTGAACGGAGTATGCTCTCCCCAAAGACTCAGTCTTATTAAAAGTATAATTAACGCTCGCTTTAGGGATAATCACACCTGTGATATACACATCTCTGACGTATCTGACACCGTTGCTCTTAAAGCCAGCATGCTGAATAGTGTTTAACTCTTCTGATGAAAGCGCACTGGCAGATTTGTTGACTTTGACGGGTAATGCATCGCTGAATTGAAGCACGCTATCGTTGTCTGACGGCTTGTTTATGCGAAATTTGAGAGAGTTCTCTTCCCGCCCAGATATCAGAGGAATTTGGGCTGCAAGTTTATTTAGAGACAGAAGTTCATCGGCCCCCTGAGTCAGAATATAGATATTCTTTTCACCGACGAAGGCGACGCCATCAGAAGGAACGTTAACAGCCGTTTTTTTACTGGCTCGAATAGCAGAAACAGCAAGGTTCTTATACTGAAACACACCTGCGACACTATCCTGAATCTGAATATGCCTTTCTGTTTGTGGCTCAGCGACCTTATTTCCTCCCCACAATAATGCTGTACAGCCTGAAAGCAAGAACATCACACCCAAACAAATAAGCATTCTAAGATGTTTCATTTTTTATTTTTCCTTGATCCTGATTTCTATCCTGAAGATATGACTAAATATCATCCGCAAAGCACGGCGGCACGGGCGGGATCGACAGCGATCAGCCCGGCAAGTAACTGATCCATTACCGGTGTAAGGCGGGCCTTATCAGCCTCACTGCGCGCTGCTTTCAGTCTGAGCAGTTTCAGATGGCGGGCCTGCACCTCGAACAGCAGCTCAGGCTCCCAGTTGCTGAGAGTCACTTCTCTGGCACGCTCACCCAGCTCTGCAAACAGGTGCACCGCCAGCTCATTTTTACCGTACTGCTCAGCAATGCGGCCCATCATCAGACGCAACAGCCACTTCTGACGATCGGTGGTCATGCCCGGCCGGGTCTGCAACCAGCCCAGCGCGGCATCCGGGCCTTCACTGTCGGCCAGCGCCACGGCTTCCGGCTCCAGCGCCAGAATGTCATCGTTACCGGCGGTTACCGGGGCTGATGCCGTGTCATTATCCCAACCGCCGACCGTGTTCAGCACGCTCTGCTGGATCCAGTTCAGCGTCACTTCGTCCGCAAACGGGGTACCGTCACTGAATGCGAGCGTCTCCAGCCCGGACAGGCGCGATAACAGTCCTTTCAGGTCTGCCGAGACAATGTCGGCCAGCGCCTCCTGTCTGGATTTCATCAGCGCCTGGTGGATATACCATTGCAAATCCAGCCACAGGTGATTGGCTCCGCGGGAAAACGTGCTGTCTGCTGTCTCCAGCATTTCAGCCCAGTTCTGCTGCAGGTAGAGGCGTTTGAGTAACGCACGCTGATCCGCCCTTGGTGGCTCGATGCGTGTACGCCCCTGTGCATCCGGAGCCGGGATGGCCCATAGGGTGTCGTGACGCAGGCTTTTCATCAGATGATGTGCTGACAGCCAGCCATCTGGTTGCTCGCGCAGGTATTCGGTGAGTGTGCGGGCCTGGGACAGCAAATCCTGACCGGACGTGATCCGCCCGATAGCCGGTGCATCGTTGTGACTGGCAGGTGAAGGGGTTTCGCCGGTACTGGCGTTCTGCGGTACCACGGCATCCACGCCCCCCGCTTTGTGCAAACGACTTTCCAGCGCACCGTACAGCGCATTGAGTTCCGGGCGGGTTTCATCCGGCTCGTTTTCAGTAAGCCCGGCGATCAGCAGTAGCGCCCCGATAGTACGCATCGCATCGATCCTGACCACTTCCGGGTACAGGGAAAGCGAGTCGGTCATGCGCGATCCTGCCAGCCATTCCAGTGCCGCCTTACGGCTGCGTTCACGCTGCGGGTGCAGTTGTGTGCCAAAGCGCTCCAGCAGACCGGCCAGCAGTTCGAGCCCTTCGGCCAGCCCCTGCTCGCCTTCGCGGTGCAGCTTCGCCCAGCAGTAGTACGTCGCCACGCGAATGTCTTTCGCGGTGGTGGTCAGCAGCTTCTCTGCCAGCTGGCAGATGAGTTCGGTATCCGCGCCGGAAAGTTTGTTGACCTCTTCTCGCATCTGCTGGAAATCATCGTCATAGCCCGGATCCTCGCCAACAGGCGACGATCCGGGCAGCGGCTGCAACCAGCTGTCCCATTGAGCTACCCGTTCACGGGTCACTGCAAGTAAAGGTTCCTGTTCAGCCTGACAGGCGCTGAGTAAGGCATTAAGGGTACTCATCAATATACGTCCTCTGCATCATTGCCTGTGCTGGCGACCTGGTCCGATACTGCAGGTCCGGTTGTGCTGAAAATGGTTTCCGGCAGGCGGAAATTACGCAGTTTCAGCAACGCCAGTGGGCCTTCTCCAGCTTCGGTACGCAGGGTGTAATTGAGTGTGCGGCCGTCCTGTGCTTTCCAGCTCAGGCTGTAACTGCTGCCGATACCCGGGTAAGCGCTGACAGTGGCTTTATCGAGCAGACGTATCCAGCCCCAGCTACCCGGAATATCGGCATACTGGCGGGTGCCCGCCTGCGTGCTGATCCAGCTTAAGGTCGCCCCCGGTGCTTCCGTGTCGCCCGGCCATGCAAAACGCTTCCACGCCGGGAGCTGGTTCACGTAGGTCAGCTTCTGGCTGTCGATAAGCATATCGGTCTGCATCACGCCGGCGGCGGTGCCCGGACGCAGCTCAAAGTTCATACCAGCGTTGCCTTCGGTGAAGGCCACATCCGAGATATGACTCAGGGTATTGATGGCGTTCAGGAACGCCGGATTAAAGGCGAGGCCCTGGGAGTTGATGCTGTCCGGTACCCAGTGGTTGCCTTCTTTATGCAGGACGCCTTTAAGGCGGGTCTGCAGGAACTGGGCGATACGCCCGGAATCGGCATTGAGGTATTTTGCGAGCAGCGGCAGAGAAACATCACTACTGGAGTGATTGAACGGATAACGGCCACCAAAGGCACTGTTCCACTCAGCCACCACCGCCTGCTGCCACTGGGCATTGAGGCTGTCGGCCGCCGGGGTCAGCACCTGCTGCCAGGCCTGCTCCATCGGGTTCACAAACACCGTACGCCCAAAGCCGCTCCACTCCTGCCCCAGACCGGCGGCAATCAGGCTTCCGTAATCACGGGTTTCGGTCAGGTCCACTGCCTTGCCCTGGAATACGGTCTGGGCAATGGTCTGAGTCATGGCCTGCGGGTCGGCAGCATTGGTCACCTGCTGCAGGCGCAGGCGCACCTGCGTCACACGTGTCAGGAACGACTGCAGACTCTGCTCCTGTGCTCCCATGCGATTCTTGTTCATCAGCGCCAGCACCGGACCAAAGGTCGTATCCAGCGGGCCGTGAGCGTCGGCCCCCTGGTCAATCGCATCCTTGCTATCCCCCCCCAGCAAACTCTTCGCCGATTTCACCAAAGAATCAGAAATCGCTTCGCCGGCCTGGCCGGTGCGCCCCTGCACGTTCAGGGTGTTCATCAGCGCCACCAGAGGAGACTGCCGCACGTCCGCCATCAGGGTTAGTTGGTCAATCGAGTCCGACAGCGTGGCCGCCTGATTCCAGCGCAGGCTGTTCAGAAACTCCAGCCACGCCCCGCCAAAGTCGGCAAAGTAACGCTCCGTCAGACGCTTCTTCAGCACCTCCGGCGAGGCTTCATTCTGTGATGCCGCCTGGCGTTTACTGTCCGTCAGCACCCAGTCGAGCTCATCCCGGCGCGCCTTCACCACTTTCTCAATAGCCGGCTGCACCGCCTGCTCCCAGGCCTGGCGGGTAAACATCCCCGGCACGACTTCCGTGGTGCTGAACAGACGAGATGCGTCGGTATCCCCAGTCATGTCTTCAAGGCGCATATCGACATACAGGTGCGCCACCTGAGAAAGCATCTTCTGGTACAGGGTCGATTCGCTGTTGCGCATGCCCGTCAGGCGAACCAGCAGAGAACGCGCCTGACTGACCATGCTCTCATCCGCACGGAGCTTCCATTCCGGGTGCACAGCCAGCTGCGCGCCATAGAACGACAGCAGTGACGGAGCCACGCCCTGCCAGACGCCGTCTTTCACACCATCGCGTTTCGGCCAGTCATGCAACAGCGCGGTACTGAACCAGGCCGCATCCATACGTTCCGGGCGGGCCAGCATCAGGTAGAGTTTGAGCTGATCATAGGTGGTTTTTGCCATCTGCTCACGCAGCGGGCTGCCCGGCGGCAGCGCGTTAAAGGCACTGACCTGCTTCTGCAGATGGCTGGCTGCCGCATCACGCAGCAAAGGCAATGCGCTGTCCTGATAGCGTGGCCAGAGTGCGGCCAGCAGCGCATTGTTCTGACTCAGCCCGGCCTGCTCATACCATGGCACGCCGTGCTCAGAACGGTACTGCAGACGGGCCAGCGTTTTCTGCAGTTCAGACAGGGCATGCAGACGCTGCTCCAGCGGCTGGTTTAACTGCACGGCAAAAAAGGCCTGTGCACGGGCCCCGTCGATCTGGCTGCGGTTAGCGACATACGCAATACCCATCCAGACGGCCCAGCCCACCATTACCACAGCGACAACAGACGCCAACATTTTTCGCCATGGAATACCCGGTTTGCGCGGAGTCAGTCCGGCAGGGAGAGTCCCGACCGACTCCGGCAGAACATCCCAGCGTTTATCCAAGCCCCAGTGGTGCGGCACGGCACGTTCGGCACCGGCAGAGGGCTGACTGAACACCACACCGGCCAGCGGCAGCGGGCGATACGGATTGAGCATCACCGACAGCGGTGCGGTCACGCTTTCCGGCTCACGAATAAGCTGGTCGGCAAGCGTCAGTAAGAAGTTATGTTTAACCTCACCGCAGGTCTGCTGCAGACCCTGCGAGGTCAAATTCGGCGTCAGGGCGGAGAGCTGTTCTGCCAGTCCTTCGGTACGACACCCGTCAGGTAACAGGCAGCCGGTCGCCTGCGTAATGCGCCCTTCCGGTTGACCGGCGCGCGGATGTAGGGACCAGACATACAGCGGGAGTTTCCAGCCAAGCGTTTCCATACGCGCGCTGATGGCGTGAGACAGGGAATCCATGGTGCTTTCAGACGGTACCGGCAGCGGCTGCTCCAGCCCGGGTGCTGAGAGCTGGTCAAAGGCCGAAGTGACCCACACCAGCCCATCCACCGGGCGGCGACGCAGTTTGCGCAGAGCGGTCAGCCAGGCACTGTCTGCTGGCGTATTGAGGTCACCGCCCCACAGCAATAGCGTGCCGCGATCTTCCTGCCAGAGCTGAGTGGTGAGTCCTGGGGTCAACTGCTCTACTTCTGAAGCCGTACCGGTTATCAGCAGGATGCGTGTTTTACGACCCCAGCGCCGACCGTAGAGGTTACGCATGGCTTCACGGATGGTATCGACGGTGACGTTATGGGGGGCTGTCTGCTCAACACGCCCCTCATCGACGGGCAGAACATTTTTGCGTTTTGACTGAGAGCGATGCCAGCCCTGTTTAATAGCAAGTGTAATGGTTTTGCTGTGGCGCAACAGCATCAATAAAATCAGGGCACCGGCAATGACCAGCCCTTTAAGTAACGGAGTATGCAGCCCCATTTGATCGCCAAAGTGCCAGATACCCCAGGCAATTCCGCCTGCTAAAAGCGCGGAGAAACCCAGTCTTCCCCAGCCTCCGCGCCATGCTGAATCACCCGTGGTCATCGTTTCGGTTCCCTGTTTGCACTGTATTAATAAATTTCTGCTCACCATCTGTAGAAAGCATCAGACAGTCTGCTTGTTGTATGTTCACAATATCGCTGGCGACTGCTGCCATTATCCATGGAGAAAAGGGGCCGCTGATCCCGGCATATTTTTCCAACCAGTGGAGCTGTTCAGGTTGCCAGTGCCCTGTATATATGGCAGCGGATTCAAGCAGAACAGGAAATAAATCGCCCCATGCGACCTGATCGCCGATGATACAGGCAGTGGCACAGGACTGAGTCTGCGTAGAGAAAAACGTATCCAGTGATTTATTCATATCACCCATATCTAACGACATTGGCCGTAGCAGGCAGGCATCATGAGTAAGTTGATATTTTGTGGCAACATCATCTGATGTCAGCAACAAAGAGGCCAGGATGTCGCTATAACGCCCTTTCCCCTGAGTCTGATGCACCAGAATAAGATCCACATCCAGCGTTGGCGATTTAAGCCGTTCTTCCAGCCAGATAAAAGTATTTGCGGTCTGTATATTCAAAACAGGCGCAGGGCACAAAGGAACTATCTTCTGCCAGACCTTTGCAAATTCGTCCTGAAGTATCAGAGGATCTTCCTGCCAATCCGTCAGCAAAGTGGCACTAAGGGGTAAGTCTGATGGAACCCAGACCAGGGCATCACTGACACATTCAAGTAGTTGTGAAAAACAGTTTTCTGGAGTTGAGTGATCAAAATGCTGCGTCAATGTTGTGCGCTGCATTTGCTCAGCCGAAGCCTGTAAAAAAAGAGAGGGCGTCAGAGCATCCGGAAAAATGACACCGCTATGCAGCACAGCAATGTTTCTCCCGGCCCATTCAGTCCATTGTTGCTGGGCGTAATCAGCCTCATTAGCCTCAAACTCGTGCTTATCAAATGCACTATTGAAGAGCCAACCCCGCAGGCATAGAAAGAAAAAACAGATAACTATGGGGCTTGCTGTGACGACCCAAATATTGAATGCCTGTAAAGGTCCTAAAAACTTATTAGCATGTAGGACAAACAACATCACACTCCCTACAGCTGCAACAACTCCCAACATAAGCCAAAGAACAAAGGAAGGCTCTTCAGGCTTTTTGGATACCGTTGATTTTTCACGCTCCCAGCTCATTAATTATCCTATTACACAATCCGGTGCGCTGGATATCAGCTGACAACCACATCCACAGCGGCAACCATCCACAGCAATCGCTTTACCGTCTGAGGACCATTCAGGCGAACCTTCAATAATGGCATTAACACCATGCCCTTCTATCGGACAGCTAACTTTATCTCCGATAAGAGCAACCTTTTTGCCATTAACAATCATGGTCGAGGATGCTGAAAGCACCTGACCCCCATGTGTAGTTTTATCACCAAGCAATACGAAACCTTTGGACATTCCAAACTCCTTAATGCTTATTTTTTTGTCGTGCAATTTAATATAAAAATTAATTATTCATTACGCAGCGGAATACATACTGTGGGCCAATGCCATACTTCTCATAATCGTCATAAGCATTGATCTTAGGAACTGGTAATTTGGATTGTCTGAACATAGTCAGGGCATATTGGCTGTCACCACCAATATATCCGCGCAATACTTTCCTAGTGCCTTTCTCTGGCCCCTGAGGGTCATTCACTTGGGAATCAGAATAATAGTCAGATGCGTACCAGTCATTAACCCATTCAGAACCACTTAAGCCCATGTCATAAAGGCCGAGTGGATTTGGAGGGTGTTTTCCGATGGGGTAAAAAGGGAGCCCGACACCGTCAGTATATTCATCCAATTGTTCTTCATTGGGGATGTTCTTGCCTTCCTCAAACTTCCCGTTATTGGTAGCGAAGGGAAGATATTGCCCTCTGGACCTCGCGGCATATTCCCATTGTGCCTCGGTCGGCAGATCGATCTTTTTACCTGACATCTTACCCAACCACTGGCAGTAATCTTTAGCCTGTTGCCAAGTAACACTTACCGAATAATCTCTCTTCAGCAATGAAGGATGGCTTTTCATAAATGGGCCTACTGGTAA
>NZ_LUTP01000075.1 GCF_002111585.1 Lonsdalea iberica | reverse complement strand
AAGGAAGCGATACCTTATCGAAAAGAGATAATACTCTAGAAATATTACTTAATGCGTTCCTAATCCCATTCCATAAACTCAATTCGTTTTAATACCATTAAGGAATAAGAGATTAGATATAGCCATACAATATTTTTGCAATTTGGGATAAATAAAATTTGAGACTGGTCATCGCCCGTTAAAAAAAAGAAACCAGAACGATTAAAAATCATTCAGAAGGATGCTGTCTGACGAGGAATGCTGAGTCCAGCGTATTTTTGCCCAACTTGAAATAGGAAGGTGGAAACATCAGGGACAAGCAATCAGGAGAAATAGAACTTAGAGATTAAGTGTTGAAGGCGCGGTTTGTGACATCAGCATAATGAGCGCAATTCATGAGTATACAAAGAGGGTGAAACGTTCCTGTACACCTTGATACTACAGGGCAGGACTCTCCATATTCGCAACACGTCATGTGTCTGCGCATTCAGGTGGTAAGAAGACTAGGTAGTCACGGGCAAAAGCCGAGACTGATTCTTCCACCACACCAGTAAATCTGCTGAAAGGCGTGGGCAAACTCTTTAGCGCGGCCATGGGGTACGACGAGGAGCGATAGCTAAAGAAGCGCTAAACGTGGCAAAACTCGGGATCAGAAAGATTGCCTCTGACCAGTAAAGCCCTTTTGTAGGGAAAGGGCTGCCACGTTTCAAGGATGTCGGAAGCACCTTCCTGAAAAATCCAGTTTATATCGCCAGCGGTGAGGGGGTTAAATCTCGGCAGGATATTCCCCTGGAACATACGCTGTCGCAACGTCGTGCCTGCAGGCTGGCGGGTCTGTCCCTGTCAACGTGCCGTTATTCGGCTCAGCGTCCGGCTGCTATCACTGAGCTGGCTCCTGAACGCCGCCGCTTTGGTTACCGGCGTATCTGGCAGCTTCTGCGACGTGAAGGTCTTTGCGTTAATCACAAGCGGGTTTAGCGCGTCTATCACCTTAGAGGCCTGATCGTAAAACGCAGACGGCGCCGTAAAAGGCTGGCGACTAAACGACTTCCGCGCCCGGATGCACCGAACCTGACCTGGTCAATGGATTTTGTCATGAATGCACTCTGCAGCGGTCGCCGGATTAGGTGTCTTACCTATGTGGATGATCTCACTGAGGAGTGCCTGACGATCACCACTGCATTCGGGATTACTGGCGTTCAGGTGACGCGCATTCTGGACAGCATTACGCTGTTTCGTGGCTATCCTGCGACGATAAGAACCGATCAGGGCCCGGAGTATACCTGCCGGGCTATCGATCCATGGGCCTTTGAGCATAATGTTGAATTGCGATTAATCCAGCCGGGTAAGCCAACTCAGAACGGATTTATTGAGAGCTTTAACGGTCGCTTTCGGGACGAGTACCTGAAGGAGAAATGCTTCAGCGATATTTTTCATGCCCGGAAAATCATTAATAACTGGCGGCAGGACTATAGCGAGCGCAGATCTCACTTCTCGCTGAATTACCAGACACCGTCTGAATTTGCAGCAGGCTCGATAAATGGAAAATTAGAAAGTAAACAAACCGATATTACTAACTGATCGTTATATCTTACATTGGGGGGAGGTCACCCCGAAAACAAAATGAGAAGATGGCATCGGATGGACATTCACAGCTCGCTCGTAAAGCATACCGCAATCGAAACGTCGTTGAACGGTGCTATGGTCGCCTGAAAGAATCCCGCCGGAACGCTACACGTTACGTCAAAAGGCTAAAAATCACCTGGCGATGATGAAACCGGGCTGTATCCGGCGCTTTTATCAATGGTGAAGTAATTAAGGGACACAGCCTAGTCTCCAGGATTCCCGGGGCGGTTCAGTACGTATGAATATTACGAGGCATTTATGGCTTATAATTAATGAGCTACCAACGTGAACGGCCATGGTGTCAGAATATTCAACCGGTTTGATATTTGCCGAGGCTTGAAGAGAAATGTCACATGAACGTCAATACTAATGCCATTTTTGCTACCAATAATAAGGTAGATGGCTTTTTTCATATTGATCGTGTGGTGTATTGCTCTGCGAAACCGAGTGTCGCCCCTGACTAATTAACCCATCCTGTCGGTGGGATAATGCAGGCGTTTTAAACGTTATTAGGATCAGGGACATAGTCTGAATAGAGTACGAATAAGCAGCATGTTACCTGAGCACTTATTAATGTGAAAGAATAAAAAATTCACTATCGTTGATGGAAAAAATACATTTCTTAGTCTGTAATAAATGTATTTCCCCCAATCGTACCAAAGACACAACTCCAACAAAGGCAATAAAAAGGACATAATCATGAATCCATTTGTAATTATAAACCCAATATCATCACCATTAATCCACAGGACTCTTGATACAAAAGTGGTTGAATGGGACATCAACAACAGATCTCACACGATTATCGTCGGCATCCTTGATGCTGATACAGGATTATTTATACAGGACACTGAATCAACAATTTCAGTTTCATCTGACTGCGAATATCTATCGTTTATAAGCCAGCGTAGCGGACATCAGTCAGAACCAGTCAAAAAATTTGAAGGGTTAGCCAACTTAGTTCCGTTACAGCTCATTCTGATTGCCGATGAAAATTACCCTTATGGCGATGAAGTAACACTTACAGTAACCTATAGAAATATAGAAACCACAGTAACTGAATTCGACACAATAAAAAAATAACCACAATCACAAAACAATCATCCTTTGTTATGACAACGGATGAGCTTCTACCACCCGGAACACCTGTCATTACGCTAGCAAACACGATATCGTCAGCACTTAACGTTGCCCGCCCTGCTGAATACGCGCCTGGAGAGCAAGGCGGACGCCATTCTATTGACTTATTTGCTTACGTGGTAGACTCAGATGATCTAACTAATACATCAAATATTGTTCAGGCAGAGGGAGCTCAACCATATATGCTGATATGCCCCGAAAATGCCAGTTGGGGAGAGTGGGAAAGAAAACGCAGTATCCCAATAAGGAACGATGCTGCCCTTCCTTATGGAATTTTATCTATTCGTACCGATGTCGGCGGCGATAACCCTTCTGAAGGTGTGGGGACAATTAAAACGACGCTAACAAATAACGGAAATGGTAAGGAATCCAAAATTCATTTCAATCTCGGCGTTGTTTTCAAAGAGTAATAATACTGTGCGGTGGCGAAGGTTCTGTCGCATTACCGGGCTACGACCATTAATGCGACAGAACGCGAACAATGCTACATCCATAAGAAATGTTGATTCCTGAAAACATTCCAGCCAGGGTCAATATTTTATTTAAATGTGATTGATATATATCAAAGGGCTTAATTTTGAAATGACTCCTTTTGTGAGGGGGGGGGTATAAATTTTCTGATATCATAACGACTGAAGATATGAAAACGGATGGTAAATATCAACTGTGTCGTATTTACTGTAATGAACGACCCATTTAATAAGTATAATATTAAACTCATTGCCACACTCAGCGGCAATGCCATTTACCTTAAAAGAAAGAATACGGTTATAAGCAGGATGCCGCCAAAATCTTGTGGCTAGGGTATAAGAAAAAGTACAGGCAGTGACGCTGACAGAAAAATCGGGCCATCTGGCATTGAACCTCCTCGGGAATCTTGGAGACTAAACTCCCAGAGAGGTCACAGGATGACTGAAAATATTCGTTTTTCCCTAAGGCCCTTCAGCGGGCCGTCCGCATGGTTCTGTTGCCCCGAAGACCGGTTACACACAGAAGCCCCTGCGCGTCTAGGTTCGTCAGCATCAACGGGATGCCGGTGGCGGTGGGCGGACTTACTGTTAACGAACGCCAGCGTCTGAAAGAGCTTGAGCGTGAAAACCGAGAACTGCGCCGCAGTAACGATATCCTGCACCAGGCCTCCGCTCATTTTGCGAAGGCGGAGTTCGACCGCCTTTAAAAAAGTAGCGCCCCCGGTGGACGCACTGCGCAATGAACACGGGTCGGACCGGTATGCCACGAACTGAATATCGCCCCGTCAACGTATTACCGGCGTCCTGAGAAACGCAGACTACATGCGCGGCGTGACAAAACTTCTGAAGGCGAAGATACAGCGCGTGTATGGCATGCGCAAGGTCTGGCGGTAGTTGCTGCGGGAAGGCATCAGTGCCAAATGCACGGTGGCTAGCCTGATGACAGCCATGGGGCTTGCCGGTGTGCGCCGGGGTAAAAAGGTCCGCACCACCGACAGCCGGAAAGAGATTGCCGCGGGTGACCGAGTTTACCAACAATTCGTGGCAGAGCGGCCTGATCCGCTGCGGGTGGCAGACTTCACAGACGTCAGCACCTGGCCCTGTTTTGCTTACGTAACGTTTATCATCGACGTATTCGCCGGTCGTATCGTGGGTTGGCGGATGTCATCATCGATGGAAACGACGTTCGTACCGGACGCACTGAAGCAGGCGCTGCGGGCCAGACGTTCCACGGTCACCATCCACCACAGCGATAAAGGCTCTCAGTATGTGTCACTGGCGTACACTAAGCGACTAAAGGATGCAGAGTTGCTGGCATCGCCGGGCAGCACGGGTGACTCATACGACAAAGCAATGGCGGAGAGTATCAACGGACTTTACACGGAGGAGGGGATACACAGTAAGAGCTGAAAAACCGCGCTGAAGTGGAGCTTGCCATACTGACGTGGGCGGACTGGTATAACAACCACCGGCTGCTGGAAAGGCTGTCCACATCCCCCCTGCCGAAGCGAAACAGGCATATTATGCTCCCATCGGGAATAAGGATCTGGCAGCCTGAGCTCACAGGCAAAAACACTCTTTAGGAAAACCGCGTCGGTTCAGTGTAAAGTTCTCATTAACGATATATAACTAAACAACAACCATCAGGGGCTGCTGTTTAGTCATTTGACCGTGTCGTTATGCAACTGCTATCGCTTCTATTTCGATTTTTGCATCCTTAGGCAGCCGGGCAACCTCGACACAGGAGCGAGCAGGAAATGGTGCGCAGTGCTTCTTAAAGAAAGCCTCATAGACAACATTTACTGCCGAAAAATCATTCAGGTCTTTTACATATACCGTGGTTTTAATAATGTTTCCGACTGTCAGTCCGGCTGCCTCAACGATGGCTCTGACGTTTTCCAGTGATTGGTAAGTTTGCTCTTCTATTGCGGCTGACATTGTCCCGGAAAGAGGATCAACAGGTAGCTGACCTGAGGTCATGACCATATTCCCTGTGTTTATTCCCTGAACGTACGGGCCAATAGCCGATGGGGCGTTTTTTGTACTGATAATTTTCATTGTCATATATCTCTTTTCTATTACATAAAGTTGTTTAACAAAACTAGTGAGCCAACCCCACTGATAACAACCCACACAAGACCAAACCTGAGGCTAATTAATGTGCAGATAATCGCGGCAATTACCTTTGGGTTATGGAGGTCAAACTCCATATGTGAATTAATATCCAATATCTGAACAGTAATGATGGCTGGTAATACCGTCACGGGAACAAAACGAAGCGTCTTTCTTACCCGTTCACTCATATCAAGCTTCCCGGCTATTCCTATAAAGGAAAAACGGATGAGAAACGTCACGGCCGCCATTCCGAAAGTCAGTGCTAAAAAGTAACTGTTATTCATTTCCGACCTCCTCATGAAAACGCATGTTGTTCCTGACGTTATTCTCTGCATTACGTTTTCTTTCTTCTGCCAGATCCATACTTAAACCGGCTAACACACCAAGTATGGAGGCCACCACGATCCCCAGAGACCAGGGGAGGATAACCAGCAATACACCAGATACTGAGGCGACTAGGGCTGCAACAGTACAGGCTTGGCTTTTAATCTGAGGCATAACAATAGCAATGAACGCGGCCACCATCGCAAAGTCCAAACCGTATTTCTGAATATCCGGGAAAGATGAACCGATGACTGCGCCCAGAAAATTTGCCAGTACCCAGAATCCCCAGAAAGTCAGCATGACTGTAAAATAGAAAAGATATTTATCACCTTTACTTTCATCCATATTCTTTATGGTTGTGGCGTATACTTCATCGGTCAGTGCGTAAGAAATAAAGCATTTTTTGAAAAATGAGGCTTCCCTGATCTTTCCTGCCATAGATGCGCTGTACAACACATGGCGAAGATTCATTACGAAAGTGGTAAATATAATCACGCCCAGACTGGCACCGCTTTGGAGCATATTCAGTGCCAGCATTTGTGCCGAACCTGCAATCACGATGCACGACCATGCTGTACTCTGCCACACACTCATTCCCATGCTGACACTGAGGGCGCCAACAATAAATGAGAACGGAAAGTCACCAATACAGAGAGGCATTACCGCACTCACTCCCCGCAAAATTGTCGCCTTTTTATTCATCACGTCTCTCCTGATCCAGTTTCAGTATCTGCACTTCAACTGGCCTGGTTATTATTCACTTGCCCTCAGCTATCTGCCAGAGCATCCTTTTCTGTCATGATGTGGATAATTTCTTTATCCGTTGTAGGCATGGCTTTATTAACCAGCCGACTGAGGTTGTTGATTGTCTGTTCTACATTCTGGCTCACAATACCGTCGTGACCGCTGACCTGCATTCCCTGCTTGGCCATG
This sequence comes from Lonsdalea iberica, assembly GCF_002111585.1. GTDB lineage: Bacteria > Pseudomonadota > Gammaproteobacteria > Enterobacterales > Enterobacteriaceae > Lonsdalea > Lonsdalea iberica. The sequence continues at coordinate 1,507 of NZ_LUTP01000075.1, read as the reverse complement.
AGTACGGCTCTGAATGCGCTCATGGTGACGGAAGACACTTTCATGGCACAGCTGTTGGATGCACCATCACAGATAATGCCGCTGACATCGCTGACCATATTAATGATGGCTGCCTGAATAACATTCAGGTCCTGGGTGAATAACCAAGCCATTCCTGCGGCGGCCCCCATTGCCGCAGTAGACGCGGCGCACAGGGCGGAAAGACGTGTGTAACGGGAGTGAACAGAAATCGCAACCAGGTGGGATAATGCCAGTGCCCTGATAAGCTCTTCCTGGCTGTTTCCCAGTTCATCAGCAAGGATCACCACAGGCATTGTTGCAGTGATCCCCTGATTTCCGGAACCATAGTTGGACATGGCCGTAACCGCAGCCCCCCCCATTCTGGCATCTGAAGCAGCCACCGTTTTAATGAGTATGCGCGACAGCAGGTCATCACTCATCAGCCCCTGTCTGACAGTAGCAGTCAGCGTCCCCGCGATGTTAAGTCCGTAAGGCTTTCTCTGGCCCTCCAAGGACAAGGCACCGTTAAGTCGCGCTGCCTCCAAAATAAATTCAATTTTTCCCAGCGGAACTGTTTTAATAAAATTAAACGCGTCCTCAATAGAAAACTCCTGCGGGGCAGTTTCGGCAGTTTCTTCATTTTCCTGCTGATCCAGAGACACAGGCTGTCCATTAACATAAAGCTCTTCAATGCGGGAGTGGCTTCTTTTAATAACCACACGGCAACAGTTAACTGCGCCTGTTGCCGTAAGGTCTATATGGATAAAGTCGGGGGTATCCTGAGCAGTGATATTAACTCTGCCCTGACTCACCATTTCTTTCGCCTGCTCCGTTTGTCCGTCAGTGAGTCCTTTGAGTGTTTCAAGTCCTTGGTCAGGGTCACCTCCGTATACACCGACCGCAGCAGCCATCGCAATTCCAGCGCTGTGAGTGCCCGGAATAGTGACCCCCATTGCATTCTTGTATAGGTTTTCAGAAATGAAACCACTGATACCGATGCAGGGTTCATTTAGATACCGACAGGCCGTAGCCGCGGCAAACGCAATAGCAACGGGTTCCGTACACCCCAGGGCCGGTCTGACTTCTCTTTTAAGCCACTGCAGAAAAACATCATCTTTTTTTGGTTCCGGCATGTCACATATCTCCAGAAATAAAATTAACTCTCTGGGGGGGATTATGATGAAAAAATAGGGGGGGTCTTTTCCAAAATAACAACTCTTTTTCAGTGTATATGGAAAAAGATTCTTTATGGTTATTAGTTAAAATGAGTAACTTAAAATTTCAGTTTTATTATTAATATATATTAATCATCAAGTTAATTATTTACATGTACTAATTACTAGAAAAACCTTGATTCTGTTCTAATTTCTTAAAAGAGAAAAAATTTCTCCGGACTCGCGAAATAATATTTATTACCCTGTAAATATGTGCTCATTTCGGTAGATCATGAAAATAATCGCTTAACCGCGTTTTCGGTTGCATTGCTTCCGCCCCCCCTTTTTACGTG
>NZ_LUTP01000074.1 GCF_002111585.1 Lonsdalea iberica | reverse complement strand
CGCGGCGAAGACAGGGCTGACGTCAGAGAGTGGCCCACAGGGCGTGTTCCTGCTGGTCGGCCCGAGTGGCGTCGGCAAGACCGAAACCGCGCTGGCGCTGGCGGATGTGTTGTATGGCGGTGAGAAGTCACTGATTACCATCAATCTGTCGGAGTACCAGGAGCCGCACACCGTGTCGCAGCTGAAAGGCTCACCGCCGGGTTACGTCGGTTACGGCCAGGGCGGCATTCTTACCGAAGCGGTGCGCAAGCGTCCGTACAGCGTGGTGCTGCTGGATGAAGTGGAAAAAGCCCACCGCGACGTCATGAACCTGTTCTACCAGGTGTTCGACCGCGGCTTTATGCGCGATGGTGAAGGGCGTGAAATTGACTTCCGTAATACCGTTATCCTAATGACCTCCAACCTCGGCAGCGACTACCTGATGCAGCTGCTGGACGAACAGCCGGACGCTACTGAAGGTGACCTGCACAAACTGCTGCGCCCGATTTTACGCGACCACTTCCAGCCAGCGCTTTTGGCCCGCTTCCAGACCGTGATTTACCGTCCGCTGAGTGAGCCTGCCATGCGTACCATCGTTGAGATGAAACTCGCACAGGTCAGTAAGCGCCTGCATCGTCATTATGGCCTGACCACGCAGATTGATGAGAGCCTGTATGACGCACTCACTGCCGCCTGCCTGCTGCCGGATACCGGCGCACGCAACGTCGACAGTCTGCTTAACCAGCAAATCCTGCCGGTACTGAGCCAGCAGTTGCTGAGCCATATGGCGGCGAAGCAGAAGCCGACGTCGCTGACGCTGGGATGGAGTGAGGAAGAAGGGATTGGGCTTGAATTTTCAGGCGCAGCTGAACGCTAATCCGGAGGCAGGGAATGACCATTCATGATGCCAGCAAGAAGAAAAAGAAGGGCGACAAGAAGCAGGATGATGATTCCGTCAGAAAACTGACCACCGGGGAAGTCGCCTTAGCCAGAACGGTATTTGGCAACCGGATCGATTACGAGAAGGTTAAAATTCATCATGGCAGTTATCTGCCATTTGGATTGCAGAACGAGAATGTGGCAATGACACCTAATGGTGAACTGTATTTTCGTACCACGTTATACAGAGAGGATTTTTCTCAGACGCTGGATGATCTTCAGCATCTCTTCATTCATGAGATGAGTCATGTCTGGCAACGAGCCAGAGGAATGAACATCATCGGTAGAGGTCTGGTGAGTTGGTGGGTCAGTTATCGCTATACGCTTGACGGTCGTCTGTTAAGTGATTATCCGATGGAGCAGCAGGCGCAGATAATTGCGGATAATTTCACCTTGCAGGCGCATGGTTATAAAGCATGGATTACATTACGAAGATCGAATGACGTTACTCTGGATGGTGATCTCTCGGAAAGTGTAATCCGACAGCATTACAAAGAGGCATTAAGGGGCTTTCCATGGTGATTAAAAGATATAGCTCTTTATTTTTTACAGGATTAACCTTGCCCTTCATATTTCTACTGACGGGGTGCCCTGGTCAGGGGGATCGACTTCAGCTTGATGAAACGACGCAGGTTAATTTGATTGGTGCTAATGTTTGCTTTCAGATTACGAATGCGCAGGATTACCAACCCGCGATTATTTCGATTAATCCAAGAGGGACACCGCCGAAGAAACAAGAATTTGTTGATAAGCCGTCACTTTCAATAAAATTAGGCCAACTGTGTATACCTTCATCATTTTATAAGTTCGAAAATAATCAAAAATATATCGTTGACTTTGTCCTGGTGTCTGCCGGAAATGTTGATGAACCAAGGAAGTTTGTTGTTGGTGTCGGATTGAGTCAGGGCCGGGTATATAATTTTCCACTGACAGATCTCGAAATATTAAGGCCATATGGCTCGATTGAAGTCTCTGAATAGTGCCCCGGTATAACGCCATGAAGGTTTTTATCTTTTTAACTTTAGTGGTTGCGGGAGTGCTGTTTCTTCCTGATACGTGTTTTTACACATTCGTTAAGCGCTTTATCACCATTAGTGGCGACGGCGAATACGGCATGAACAATTTTGAAATGACCGTGTTGCTGGTTAAAACCCTTGCCTGCGCCCTCGGGGCTGGAGCCGTAATCACGCTTTTTCGTACTCGCTGAGTACCCCTGAATAAACCTGTTACTTGCCCGTCGGCAAGAAAGTCATGGACTGCAGGTTATCCCATGGAGTCAATATCATGAGTCTGACAGATACGCTTGAGAACACCCTGTCTGCGCTAACTGAAGGCGGGCTGAACCGCTATCGCCTGGATATTCCGTCCTGCACAGCTTCACTGGATGTGGAAGAGTTTAACGGTAAGGAGTTCATGAGTGAGCTTTACCACTACGACATCATCTTTACCAGCAGCGATCAGAATATCAGTTCAGCGCAATTGTTGACCAAACCTGCCACACTGACCATGGGAACCGGGCCTCTGATGGGGCTGACCGGGCAGAAAGTGGTGCATGGCGTGGTGACGCATTTTAAGCGTATCAGTGGCTCACGTGACCAGGCGACGTACCAGATTATTATTGAGCCGTTCCTGTCTTTGCTGCGCAAGCAATTCCGTACCCATCGTTTTTTCGTCAACAAGTCAGTACCGGACGTCGTCACCGAAGTATTACAGGAGCATGGCCTGAAAGGCTGGGAGTATGAGTTCACTCTCAAAGCCGACTATCCAAAACGCGAACAGATCAACCAGTACAAGGAAAGTGACCTCGCGTTCATTGAGCGTTTGCTGGCCGAAGTGGGGATTTTCTACTTCTTCACTCTGCAACCTGACACCCAGACTGAAGTGGTACATTTCGCAGACAAGCAGAGCGCATGGACGTTCGGTAAGTCTCTGCCGCTCAGCAGCCCGTCGGGAATGAGTGACAATGCAGCGGATTCGGTCTGGGGGGTTAACGTCCGACAGAACGTGGTTGAGCGTAATGTTACCGCCAGTGATTACAATCATCGTGAAGCCCAGAATGTCCTGGCCTCTGTACCGGCGGACATGACCCGCGGCGACGGTGACGGTATTACCTACGGTGAGGTTTATCACTACCTGCCGCGTCATCTTGAACGTGGCGATAAAATCACACCTTCAGCAGAAACTGGCAACTTCTGGGCTCGCCTTGAACACGAGCGTTTTCTGTCAGGACAGACGACTATAAGCGGTTGCGCTAATGATGCGTTGCTTTCCCCGGCCCAGGTGCTGACCATCAGTGAAAGTGTGGTACCGCCGACACTACCGTCAGAAACGGACAACGGCATTATCATTACCCGCACGGGCTATATCGCCAGTCGTAAAGATGCCCTGATCGTGATGTGGGAGGGGATGCCGTACTACGAGAACCGCTGCTGGCGTCCTGCCGCCAAAAAGCGCCCGGTGGTCAGCGGTACGATGATGGCGCGCGTGACCAGCGCCAAAGATAATGATATTTACGCCTGGCAGGATGCATCGGGCATGTACCGGGTGAAGTTTGATGCCGACCGTGATGACAAAAAGCAGGGCATGGAAAGCATGCCGGTACGCTTTGCCAAACCTTACGGTGGTGATAAGTACGGTTTTCACTTCCCGCTGATACAGGGCACCGAAGTGGCCATCGCCTTCCATGAAGGCGATCCGGATCGCCCGTATATCGCTCACGCGCTGCATGACTCCCGCCATGTTGACCACGTCACTGAGGCCAACAGCACGCGCAACGTTATCCGTACCGCTGGCCTGAACAAGCTGCGGATGGAAGACAAACGCGGTGAGGAGCACGTTAAGCTCAGTACGGAGTACGGGGGCAAAACCCAACTCAATTTAGGACACAATGTAGATGCTTCCCGCGAACTACGCGGTGAAGGAGCTGAGCTGCGTACTGACCGACATGTTTCCATCCGGGGTGGTGCAGGGGTGTTTATCACTGCAGATAAACAGCCGTTTGCCGGGGACAAGATGCTTTCCATGCAGGAGGCGATAGCCCAGCTGGAAAATGCTCTGACGATAGCAAAAAGTTTGTCATCTGCTGCTGAAGGGGCTGATGCCCTACCAGCAGATACTGCAAGCCAGCAGACGCTTAACGCAGCTCTCAAAGAGCTTGCTAAACCAGGGATCATATTGAATGCACCTGAAGGCGTGAGCATCACCAGCCCACAGGCGGTTCGCATGGCGTCGGGTAGTGCCAGCGTGGGGATCATGTCCCAGCAAAATACTGATATCAGCGCGCTTAAGCGTTTTACTGTGGCTGCGGGCGAAGCTGTGAGTGTGCTGGCCCGAAAGGCCGGAATGAAACTTTTTGCCGCTAAGGGAAAAGTTGAAATTCAGGCACAGGATGATGCGCTTGAGGCTATTGCGAAAAAAGACGTCACGGTGACCAGTGTGGAAGGCAAAGTAGTCATCACGGGTGCAACAGAGCTGGTTGTTAACTGTGACGGTGCATTTATGAAGCTGGCGGGTGGAAATATGGAACTCGGTGCTCCGGGAAATATTCTACTGAAGTGTGCCAACGTTCAGAAAATGGGAAGTGCGGACTATGACGCACCTAAACCGGAACTTCCGCAAGGGTATAGTGAGAACTTTATTGCACAGGATAAGGAGTCTGGCGATATCCTGGCTAACACGCGATATCGGATAACCACTGCTGATGGTTCTGTTTATGAAGGACGCACTGACAGTGAAGGTAAGACAGCAGAAATATTCGGTGCGGCAAAAAGCAAAATCAATATTGAACTGCTTGGTGGTTAATTCAGGGAGTTAGATAGTGACTAAAGGTACACAGCAAAGTCGTCTGGATAATGTGAGTAAAAACACTGTCGTCAACGGAGAGCATGATCCTCAGGTTTATTTTCACCCGGGCAGTGCAACGTTACTTTGCGTTGATGCAAAAGATAATCGCTTACTCATACAGGAACAGCTGAAAATGACAGCGTTGCTGGAAAATCAGAAGAAAGCGCAGATTGCTCTGGATGAGCTCAATTTCGAAATGTTGACTCAGGCAGGCAAACAACCGCAACGTGCTTATGACAGCAAACTTCAGAGTACCTATCAACAACTCAATGACGCTAACGAAAAATTAAAGGCAGAACTTAAAATTCTGACTGCAAAGGTTCCCGAGGGGGAATTGCTTGATGAGAATTCAAAGGGTTCAGCTATCGGTCTTATGGAGTTGATTCCTCTGCAGAAGACTGCCGGATTCAAGAGTACTTATGTCCGCTCCGACAAAATTCGCAGTCACTGGCGGAAATACAAGCTCAGTGAGGTAGATAAGAAAAGCGGTGAGGCAAGTTTCATTAAATATACAGATAAAGAAGTTACTGGGGTTGACTCCAATGGGACTGAAACGAAAAGGACAGTTCGATCCGGGAAGATTGATATCGACGAGTTAATAAAACAATTAAAAGAAGCGTCAGCCAGCCTTAAGTTTGAAGATGAACTAATAGAAGACAGTAATGTCGTTCTTACTGACTGGGCGAAAAAAATGAATAAAGGGCTTACATGGCCCAAAGAAAATGATAAGCCTGGCGATGAGTCTACTTATCATCAATATGTCGACATTAGCGCACAAGCTCAACTGATGCGATATAGCCAGGGGGCCGGGTTGTCTGCTGAGTTTAACCCATTAGAAAAGAAAGCTTCCGCGAAGATGGAAGGCCATTCAAGTTTTGCACTGGGTGAGGCAAAAGCGTCTGCTGAACTTTTTATTCCCGATCGGCTTGGCACCGCATTGTTGTTTCCTGCCAAAGCATCTGCGGGTGTAGCAGGCGGGGTCTGTAATATGGGGGCTATTCGCTACACCATTAATGCGGTGTTATCCGGTAATGCCGGGGCAAGCCTTGGGATTGAGTTGGGTGTAGAAGCTGATTTTAGTGGCGAAATGGCAAAGGGCTATGGGATTAAGGGAAGCCCAGCAAAGCTTACACCTCCGCCACCTCCTGGTCAGCGGAAGATTAATTTGACACTTCCCCAGCCGGATGTCCAGGCAGGCGGAGAAATTGGTGCTTTTGCTGGCGTTCAGGCGGGTGGAAATGTCAGCGGTGCTATAGAATGGTTTGATCCGCACCCTGAAGGTGACGGCAATATTGTTCATGATAGTAACAAGCAAATTGTGAATAAAGAGAAAAAATTCACAGCGATTGCCAAACTGTCTCTTGGCGTAGCTGCTCAGGCTGGGGCTGGTGGATCCGCAGTATTTTACGTGACATATATTAACAGTCGTTTCAGAATTTATTGTAAGGCAGCACTTTGCTGGGGTATTGGTGCCAAAGGTTCTTTGGGCTTTGAAGTTGACGGTAATTCATTTTCTGCATTTATGAAGAGTTTTCTTTATATGCTCCGCAATGTGGACTATCAGAAGCTGGAGCAAATGATGAAGGGAGATGCCTTCCGAGCGTTGTGCGCTATTCCGTTGGTCATGGCTGCTCAGGGCATTCAAGCTATTGACGCAATGTATAAAGAATCTTCGAACATAATTGATGGGTTAAAATTAGATCTTGAGGATGAAAATTCCCGAGTTAAGTTAATGGAAAGCATCCTCAATAACCCTGACCAACTAAAATATACCCCACCAGAAACAAAGGGAGCCGTAATCGCCACCCTGATAGATAACAACTGGGCGGATTGGGTTGATCCCAGAAACCAGAATAATGATTTTTTCTCGGTTAACAGTTGGAAGATTGGCCCCTTGAAACTCCGAAAACAGGCCGTTTTTAAGGCGTTAAAGTGGGTACAAAGTCAGGCGGATTACAACAATGTTATGCAGCACCTGACAACTTCACCTGGAGAGAGAAAAGGTGATAAAGGTCTTAATGAGCAGGATGTTATTAAGTTCCTTGGTATAGGCGAACGGAGTCTGTTTTTCTACACTCACTACGGCGAAAAACTGGCGCTCTTATATGGCAATTTGCGCACCTCTGTCGACCACGACGATCCTTTTGTCTCTATCCCGGACCATGAAATGGATGAATACCTTGCGATGGTGGATGAACAACACCCCGCGAACTCCCTCATGAAAAACACCATGATGGCGTAATCACTAAGGAATGAGATGAATAAGAAGCTAATAACTATCGCGGTGGGAGTCTGTTTTCTGACCGGTTGCGATCAGGGTAGTGCCGCAGCCGATACTCAGGCCGCGAAAATCCTTGCAGATAAGTCCATCGCGAACATGATCCCTGTTCAGGGAGGTGAGTTTATCATGGGAGACTTTGGTCCTCTTGTGAAAGAGAAGCTGCCGTTCAGTATTCAGCAGGATGATAAGAAGCTGCATAAGGTCGTTTTGAGTGACTTTGGGATTTCAAAATTTAAGGTAACGAATGCGGATTACGCAGCCTATCTGAAGGCTACTGGAATAAAACATCCCCCAGTCAACATATTGTTGAAAGATTATCCATCAATGACAAAGGACGATTACTCTGTCGGTGTTACTTGGCAACAGGCTAAAGATTACTGCCAGTGGTTGGGTAAGATGTCAGGTAAAAAGATCGACCTGCCGACCGAGGCACAATGGGAATACGCCGCGAGGTCCAGGGGACAATATCTCCCCTTTGCAACCAACAATGGTAAGTTTGAGGAAGGTGAGAATGTACCCAGTGAAGATCAGCTGGATGAATACACAGATGGTTACGGATTTCCCATCTACCCCATAGGCAAATACCCCCCAAACCCGTTGGGGCTCTACGACATGGGCTTAAGTGGTTCTGAATGGGTGAATGACTGGTACGCATCTGACTATTATTCTCACTCCCAAGTGAATGACCCTCAGGGGCCAGAGAAAGGCACCCGGAAAGTATTGCGCGGATATGTTGGTGGTGACAGTCAATATGCCCTGACGATGTTCAGACAATCGTCTCAACCAATTCCTAAATTCGGGGGGCGCGACAACTATGAAAAGTATGGGGTGAGTCCTTTATACGTATTCCGTTGTGTGATGAATAAGTAGCACTTTCATCAAGCCTCATGAAAGCACCATAATGGCGTAATCATTAAGGAATGAGATGAATAAGAAGCTAATAGCTATCGCGACGGGAGTGTGTTTTCTGACCGGTTGCGATCAGGGTAGTGCAGCAGTCGATACTCAGGCCGCGAAAATCCTTGCAGATAAGTCCGTCGCGAACATGGTGCCCGTTCAAGGGGGAGAGTTTCTCATGGGGGACTTTGGTCCTTTAATGAAAGAGAAGTTGCCGTTGAGTATTCAGCAGGATGATAAGAAGCTGCATAAAGTTGTGTTGAGTGACTTCGCGATATCAAAGTTCAAGGTGACGAATGCGGATTATAGTTCATACATTGAATCAATGGGTATAAAGACATTA
>NZ_LUTP01000073.1 GCF_002111585.1 Lonsdalea iberica | reverse complement strand
GCGATAGAATACGTGTGAAGCGGATTCATATCTGCTCATACTATTTACTCCCTTATTTTCTGGTAACAAACTGGGGCAGTATTTAGCATGAGCACCCTACGGGCAAAGCCCCACAGGAACGCTCACCACCTCCTTAGGCGGTGGTTTAAGAGTGACAAAAAAAAGGGCTGACCAATGGTCAACCCCTTGTTTTATATCGACTTTCGGATGTCGCGAAAGCGCGTTCTTAGTTAAGACGCTCTTTGATACGAGCAGACTTACCAGCACGCTCACGCAGGTAGTACAGTTTCGCTTTACGTACGGCACCACGGCGTTTCACAGTAATGCTGTCCACTACTGGAGAATGCGTCTGGAATACACGTTCCACGCCTTCGCCGTTAGAAATCTTGCGAACAGTGAATGCAGAATGCAGACCGCGGTTACGAATAGCGATAACCACGCCCTCGAATGCCTGCAGACGTTTTTTAGAACCTTCAACGACCCATACCTTAACTTCCACGGAATCACCCGGACGGAATGAAGGTACGTCTTGCTTCATCTGCTCTTGTTCGATCTGTTTAATGATGTTGCTCATAATATGTCTCTTACCCTAGGTAAACTGATATATGGGTTCGCCCGGCGCTGTGCCAGCGGCCCCCCTAGTACTCTTGTTGAGACTGATGTTCCCGTTGGAATTCAGCCAGCAACGTTGTTTGCTCGTCAGTCAGAGCTAGGCTTTTCAGAAGTTCAGGTCTTCTAAGCCAGGTTCGGCCCAGCGACTGCTTCAAACGCCAGCGACGTATTTCAGCATGGTTTCCTGACAGTAAAACTGCCGGCACTTCCATCCCCGTCAATACTTCGGGCCGGGTGAAGTGGGGGCAATCCAGCAATCCATCCGCGAAAGAGTCTTCTTCTGCAGAAGCTTCATGACCCAGCACTCCCGGGATGAACCGGGAAACAGAGTCAATCAGCGTCATTGCCGGCAGCTCGCCGCCGCTGAGCACATAATCACCGATAGACCACTCTTCGTCGACTTCGGTTTTGATTACGCGCTCGTCAATTCCCTCGTACCGTCCACAAACCAGAATCATCTTCTGATTTGTAGCAAGTTGACGTACGCCTTGCTGATCTAATTTGCGGCCCTGTGGTGACAAATAAATCACCCGAGCGCCTTCGCCTGCCGCTGCTTTAGCTGCATGAATCGCATCCCGTAAAGGTTGCACCATCATCAGCATCCCGGGACCGCCGCCATAAGGGCGATCGTCCACGGTGCGATGCCGGTCGTAGGTGAAGTCTCGCGGACTCCAATATTCTACGCTCAGCAGGCCATTTTTTACTGCCCGGCCTGTGACTCCATAATCAGTAATGGCGCGGAACATTTCTGGAAACAGGCTAATTACCCCAATCCACATAGTCTCGTTCCACTCGTTACTGGTCGTTGTACGGAAATCAAAAACCAGGATCCCAATCTACTTCAATACGATGAGTAGAAAGGTCAACATGCTTGATCACCTGCTCTGTCAGGAACGGAATTAACCGCTCCTTGACCCCGTAAGCATCTTTCAGGTTAGCTCTTACCACCATTACGTCGTTCGAACCGGTTTCCATCATATCGATGACTTTGCCCAGCCCGTAACCGTTAACGGTCACGACTTCACAGCCAATAAGATCTTTCCAGTAATAATCACCCTCATCCAGCTCAGGAAGCTGAGATACGTCGACAACAATCTCGCAATTGGTCAACAGATTCGCTGCATCCCGATCTTCAACATCTTTGATCTTGATGATCAGGTCCTGATTATGGTGTCTCCAGCTCTCTATTTCGATGAGCTGCAAACCGCCTTTATTCCGGAGATACAAGGGCTGATAGTCAAAAATACTTTCGGCATCTTCGGTGGAGGAAAACACTCTGAGCCAACCTCTGATGCCATACGTCGACCCCATCTTCCCGAGGACTACCGGGTTTGTAGGGGCTTGAGGGCTAAGCTGCTTGCTCATTGTCACCACCGCAACAGGTTATGCTGCTTTTTTAGCGTCTTTGATCAGCGCAGAAACGCGATCAGAAACGGTAGCGCCCTGGCCAACCCAGTGCTCGATACGATCCAGGTCCAGACGCAGTGCTTCTGCCTGACCGGTTGCGATCGGGTTGAAGAAACCTACACGCTCAATAAAACGACCGTCGCGCGCATTGCGGCTATCGGTCACGACGACTTGGTAGAACGGGCGTTTTTTAGCGCCGCCACGTGCCAAACGAATAGTTACCATAACATCCTCTTTAGTGAATAAAACAACCGGGCCCCATCGAGGAACGGGGCCCAGTGTCATATAAAAAGCCCGAAAATTTTACTCATTTTGGCGTAAAAAGCAATCTAAAGCGTGCTTCATCCCCGAATACTTTCTACGCCGCGGTAAAACATCAGACGTTAGCGCCCCGGAAAGCCCGGTGGCATCATACCTTTCATTCCGCGCATCATTTTCGCCATGCCGCCATTTTTCATCTTCTTCATCATGCGCTGCATGTCGTCAAACTGCTTCAGCAGCCGATTGACGTCTTGCACCTGCATGCCAGAACCCATGGCGATACGGCGTTTGCGCGATCCCTTGATAATTTCAGGTTTAGCGCGCTCTTTCTGCGTCATGGAGTTGATGATGGCTTCCATACGCACCAGAACCTTGTCATCCATCTGTGACTTGACGTTATCCGGCAGTTGGCCCACTCCCGGCAGCTTGCTCATCATGCTGGCCATGCCGCCCATGTTGCGCATCTGCTTAAGCTGGTCAAGGAAGTCGGTCAGGTCGAACCCGTCACCCTTTTTCAGCTTTTTCGCCAGCTTCTCAGCTTGGGTGCGGTCGACCTTGGTTTCCAGCTCTTCGATCAGGGACAGAACGTCCCCCATTCCCAGAATACGGGACGCGATACGATCCGGGTGGAACGGCTCCAGTGCCTCCGTCTTTTCACCGACGCCGAGGAATTTGATCGGCTTGCCAGTGATATGGCGGATAGACAGCGCCGCGCCGCCACGGGCGTCACCGTCGATTTTAGTCAGGATCACACCGGTCAGCGGCAGCGCCTCGTTAAACGCTTTCGCCGTGTTCGCCGCATCCTGCCCCGTCATGGCATCAACCACAAACAGTGTTTCCACGGGATTCAATGCTGCATGGACCTGCTTGATCTCATCCATCATCGCATCATCAACGTGCAGTCGACCCGCGGTATCTACCAGCAGGACGTCATAAAACTGCAGTTGGGCATGCTTCAACGCTTGATTGACGATATCAACCGGCTTTTGACCGGCGTCGGAAGGGAAAAAGTCGACGCCAACCGTCTGCGCCAACGTTTCCAACTGCTTGATCGCCGCAGGGCGATACACGTCCGCTGAAACCACCAGCACTTTTTTCTTCTGCTTTTCGCGCAGGAACTTACCCAGCTTACCGACGCTGGTCGTTTTACCCGCACCTTGCAACCCCGCCATCAGGACAACGGCAGGAGGCTGCGCCGCCAAGTTCAGCTCGGCATTGACCTCGCCCATGGAAGCAACCAGTTCGTTCTGAACAATCTTGACGAACTCCTGCCCCGGCGTCAGGCTTTTATTCACCTCGTGGCCGACGGCCCGCTCCTTGACGCGATTAATGAAATCACGCACCACAGGCAATGCCACATCGGCTTCAAGTAACGCCATGCGAACTTCGCGCAGCGTCTCTTTAATATTCTCTTCAGTCAGTCGGCCGCGGCGCTGATGTTGCGCAAAGTGCGCGATAGTCGATCGGTTAGATTTTCAAACATAGCTCTGCTCAACGTAAACTGGCCGCTATCGCGACGTGAACGGTGGGGATTATAACACGAAAGCGGCGGCAATCTCCGCGAGTGTTTACGGATAACAGGTTGGTGGGCCGTAATGACTAAGGCTATACTGGCCGTCCTTATTACTCTGTTGATATTAAATAATCTAACGCTATGTCTCTTTTCGCCATCGTGGCTTTAGCGGCCTATTCGCTCAGTCTGGGGCTGATTGTTCCCAGCCTGTTGAAAAAGAACAGCGCCTATCGTCGGTTGGCGGTAGCCTCCGCGGTGCTCGCGCTTGCCTGTCATGCCGTGGCGCTCTATCAACGCATCTTTGATGTCTACGTCGGGCAAAATCTGAGCCTGCTTAACATCGGATCGCTGGTCAGTCTGATGATCTGTTCGGTCATGACCTTTGTCGCCACACGCAATCGCGGCTGGTTTCTGCTGCCCATTGTCTATACTTTCGCGCTGATAAACTTGGCCTTCGCGACGTTTATGCCGGGCGAATTCATCACTCATCTCGAAAATGAACCTGGGTTGATGGTACATATCGGCTTGGCGCTGTTTGCCTACGCCACGCTGATGATTGCTGCGCTATACGCACTGCAGATGGCGTCTCTGGATTACATGTTGAAGAATAAAATGTTGGGATTTACGTCGGATATGCCGCCCCTGCTCAGCATTGAACGCAAGATGTTCCACATCACTCAGGTCGGGGTGATTCTACTGACGCTGACACTGTGCACCGGGATGTTTTACATGAGCGACTTGCTCAACAATAAAGAGAATCTCCACAAGGCGCTGTTCTCATTGCTGGCTTGGTTCGTCTATATTCTGCTGCTGTGGGGACACTACCATGAGGGCTGGAGGGGTCGCCGCGTGGTTTACTTCAACCTCATAGGCGCATTACTGTTGACGTTGTCCTATTTCGGCAGCCGCGTGATCAATCCGTTTCTCGTTCATTAAACTTACGTTTGAGACACAAAAAAAGAGAGCTTAATGCTCTCTTTTTTGTCTCTCAACGCTGGTCAGATATGCAGCTCAGCCAGCTTGTCTTTGGGCAGGGCCAGCTCATCATTCTTATTGACCCGGACATCGTGCTCAAGGATATGACGAGCGATATCCTGAGCTTCGGTCAAGGAGTGCATATCGAACGTACCGCACTGGAATTCATTCAGTTCAGGGATCTTACGCTGTTCTTTTACCTTCAGAACATCTTCCATTGAGGCTTTCCAGGCCTTAGCCACACGGACTTCATCCGGCGTACCAATCAGGCTCATGTAAAAACCCGTGCGGCATCCCATCGGAGAGATATCGATGATCTCGACCCCTTCACCATTCAGATGGTCGCGCATGAAACCGGCGAACAGATGCTCCAGTGTATGAATTCCGCGTTCCGGCATGATTTCATGGTTAGGACGGCAGAAACGCAGGTCGAAGACCGTGATGGTATCGCCGTTAGGAGTTTTCATGGTTTTTGCGACCCGTACCGCAGGGGCTGCCATACGAGTATGATCGACAGTAAAGCTATCTAGTAATGGCATATTGCCACCTCCTCATCGAAAAAATGTTTTTTTCTGGTTTCCAGGAAACTTTTTTTCTTGGCGCAAGTCATAACATATGAAAGACGCGCATTTATCATCATCATCCCTATTAACAGAGATGTTTATTTGGCCACACTCCGGTGTGGCCGTTTCTTTTTTACCCGCTGTCATTGCGCGGCAAGAAACTCATCAAAACTTTGTTTATCTTCAGATTCCAGCTGTCGCTGTCGCAGCCTTGAGCGTTCAGACTCGGCGATAAACTGGCTTTCCGTCAGGATTTCCAACGGTTCTTTTCGCAAAGTTTCACGATATTGGGCCGCCAGCGCCAAACCGACGCCGCCACTCCCTTCTTCGAGCATCATTTTCAACAATCGGCCTGAGAACGTGCTGTCCGGATCGTCAAACTGGGAAACTAGGTTATCACAGACCTGCTGGTAACGAGGTTCATCATGCTCCTTATCCAGCAATTCCGCTACCCGACGTAAATCGGCAAACAGCTCGCGCCCAACATCAGCCAACGGCTGCTGCCGCGAATCACAGCCCATCCCAATGGTTTGTCCGGGCTTACGCCCTTCAAGAATAACGCGATTCCAGTTTTTACGGGTACATTGCAGCTCTTCACTGCTCATATCCGGCGCATCGGCCAGTGCGCACCAAATCAGAAACAGGTCGAGGAAGCGTACCTGCTCTTCACTGACGCCCGTGGGTGAAAAAGGGTTAATGTCGAGCGATCTGACCTCGATGTACTCGACGCCACCACGCAGCAAAGCATCTGATGGCTTCTCTCCCGAGCGCGTGACACGTTTGGGGCGTATTGGCGCATACAACTCGTTCTCTATCTGTAGAACGTTGGTATTGAGCTGCAGGTAGCGACCATCTCGTTTCACGCCTAATCGAGCATAATCTTCGGAAGGAGTGGCAATAGCCCGCTTAACCGCTGCGACATACGTATCCAGATCGTTGAAGGTAATGCCCAAATTGCTCTGCGACTTGTTGGTATACCCCAGATCGCTGAGACGCAGTGAAGTGGCATAAGGCAGATAGCAAAGGCCATTTCCCGTACGCTCGAAAGGAATGGAGGATTCTTTTCCCTGAAGGAACGAGGAGCAGACAGCTGGCGAGGCGCCAAAAAGATAAGGGATGACCCAGCCAAAGCGGTAATAATTGCGGATCAGCTGAAAATAGCCGGATGAAATCGCGGACTTCCCGCTGGTTTCATCTAACACGCCCATTTTTTGCTGCCAAAAAGATAGCGGCAAAGAAAAATTGTAATGCACGCCGGATATGGTCTGCATTAGAGCGCCATAGCGATTTTTCAGTCCTTCGCGGTACAGCGTCTTCATCCGTCCAATATTGGATGAACCGTATTGGGCCAGTTCAATATCATCTGCCGCAGCGACGTAGCACGGCATGCTGAGCGGCCACATTCTCTCCTCACCCAGGTGCTGAGCGACATATCGGTGGATGTCGCGCAGGAACGTCAGCAGATGATGGATGTCTTTATCAACCGGAGTAATAAACTCTAACAAAGACTCAGCAAAATCTGTGGTGATCCACGAGTGCGTCAATGCGGCCCCTAACGTTTCCGGATGTCCGGTCTGCGCCAGCTGTCCATTGGCCATAACACGCAATGTTTCGCGTTCTATTCCTCGCTGAATTCCCTTGATGGCCTGAGGATGTTGTTCCAGCCAGGACAGAGATTCTGATACGTCCGGGATCAAAGCGACCTCCCGTTAGTTAATATGTAATAGTTGTTAGCATAACTGATGCCGGATGCCATCCATCCGACGCGATTTAAACTGGCTAGGACCACCATGCAACCCCTTGTAACGTCATCCAGCTCAGCACAAGATAACGTAGCGCTTTCCCAATAAAAATACAGAGCGAAGCTCGTCCCCACGGTAAACGTAGCCAGCCCGCCAAGACGCAGAGCATATCTCCAATGATAGGCACCCAGCTAAATAATAGCGCAGCAACACCATAACGTTCTAACCAGACCTGAGCCATAGCTCGCCCTCCCCCGCTGTGACGTTCGGGTAAGAGTCGGCCTACGATCATGTTGGTTAACCCACCAAACGTATTCCCGGCGGTTGCGATAGCAACCAGAAGCCATGGGCTGGACGTTTTGGCGACCAATAGCGATACCAGCACAACCTCCGAGCTGCCGGGTAATAACGTGGCGCTAAGAAAGCTGCTTCCGAAGAGCGAGATGAAAGACCAGACTTCACTCACAACGTTCTGACATCGACCACGTCCATGTTTGCCCGCGTCGCGGCTTCAATACCGAAGTCGGCATCTTCGAAAACGACGCAGTCTTGAGGGGCCACCTGGATCAGTTCGGCGCAACGAAGAAAGGTATCGGGAAACGGTTTATGATTTTCTACATCGTCGGCGCCCACTATCACATCAAAATAGTGCCGAACCCCAAGATGGCTTAGTAGCTGTTCCGCCATCGCATGTCGACTTCCCGTTCCAACCGCCATCGGCCGCCGACCGTGATAATGCTTCACCACGTCCATCAGCGGCAAAGGCCTGACAGCGTCCAGCAACATTTCCATCGCTAGCGCAGATTTTTCTTCTGCGAGTTGATAAGGATCGAGGTCGAGCTGATGTCTGGTAATAATGAATTCGGCGATTCGCCAGGTTGGCGCGCCATTGAGTGCCACGAGAGGCGCTGGATCATACTGCGCCCCCCGCCGGGCAAGTACCTGTTTCCAGGCCAGACGGTGGGTGTGCTCGGTATCCAGAATAGTGCCATCCATATCGAATATGAGGCCCAGATAGCGATCGTACATCTTGCCTCCATGGCACTTTAAAAAAATGGATATCTACTTTAGCGCAAAGTCAAAAACTTGTCGCTTATTCAATAACCATATAATAAACAGGCCATTATGGTGACTGTAAGAAATAGGAGGAAGAGAACTCATGGGAAACGTAAAACAACATTAAAGGTAATGAAGAACTCAGGCAGAGAAGCAAGGGGGGAAATCTAAGAGAGAA
>NZ_LUTP01000072.1 GCF_002111585.1 Lonsdalea iberica | reverse complement strand
TTTTGCCAGAGCATAAAACGCGTACCACGCTGCGCACCGATACGCATAAAGGCACCGGGTTTAATGAGTTGCGCTTCGAAGATGAAGTGTCGCGCGAACAAATTTACGTTCATGCGCAAAAAGATGCGGATACGGTGATCAACCATATTCATCGCCAGAGCGTAGGGCTGGATCAGCACCTGAGCGTAGCGCAGGATCAATACCAGCGGGTTGAGCGTCACCGTCACCGAACGATCGGTCAGGATGACTTTGAACAGATCGGGCAAGATCATCATCAGGCGATCGGACGTAATTTCATTCAGCAGATCGGCCAGTCCCTCAAACGGCTGATCGGCGGCGGCGAGATCACCAAGATCGCGGGTAGCCGACAGTCGACGATCGGCGGTTCGGAAGAGACGTTGATCGGCGCGCACCAGCGCACGGTGGTAAACACCGACAGCTACCTCAAGGCAGCGGACATCGTGCTGGAGGCCGGTCAGGCCTTGACGATCAAATCGTCTGGCGGCTTTATCAAAATCGACAGCGCTGGCGTGACCATCTCAGGAACGATCGTCAAGATCAACGACGGGGGATCGCCGGGGACCGGTGTAGCGCCATCTTCTGTCGAACCGGATGCGCCGAATAAACCCACGCTGCCGGATGCGCCGGATCGTCGATAAGGAGATAACATGCCAAGTGCCGCACGATTAGGCGACAGCTGCTCCGGGCATGGCTGTTTCCCCGCCACGCCGATTATTCAGGGAAGCAGCGATGTGATCATCAACGGCAAACCTGCCGCCCGCAAGGGCGATATGGTGCTGCTGCACGCTTGCCCTTGTCCCACCATGCCGCATGCCTTACATCCCCGGTCAATCTCGGCAGGATCCAGTAATGTCATCATCAACGGCAAAGCGGCGGCGCGCGTAGGCGATGCCATCGGCTGCGGCGGCTCCGTCGCCGCGGGTAGCGGGGATGTGATCATCGGCGACACGCCGCATCAGTCCCCGGTGAAATCCTGCGCGGAGCAGTCGGCCAGCAAGCGATCGCCGCTGCTGGCGTTGTCGCCTATGCAGCTGCCGTGGAAAGGCCTGATGTCATGGATGGCGACGCCTGAGTTACCGCCGCCAACGGAAGCGTTAACGCTGGAACAGCGCAAAGCCCGCTATCAGGCGCGTATGAAGTTAGCTCAACAGGCGTCGACCAATCCGAATCTGCAAGCCGCCGCCAAGCGTCTGGCCGGCAATAACGACAGCATTTTACGCGCAGAGGCCGCGAAGTATGTCTATGATGTGGATGAATTTCGCCGTGGGGCGAAAGCAGAGTTGCCCGCACCACCGGTGGGGCTTTCGATAGTGAATCCAGAGCAGATGTTGTCGAAAGAATCGAATCCTTATTTCAATAAAGAATCTGGTTTCGGTGCCGCATTATTTAAATCGGACATCAATGGTGAAACGATGCTCACCTTTCGGGGTACCGATAATGCAGTGACGGGTGTAGAGGACTGGACGACAAATGCTTTGCAAGGGCTGGGACTAAAGTCTACGGCTTATGAACAGGCTATGCTCGCAGCAAGAGTCGCTAAAAGCTCTCTTCCCAATGAAAGTCTGAAAATGGTGGGGCATTCACTTGGAGGCGGTTTGGCCTCGGCAGGTGTCAGTGTGACCAAACTTCCCGGCTATACCTTTAATGCTGCGGGCCTACATGCCAATACGGTCGCCCGCGCTGGGGGAGCCTCTTTAGAGGAGACGGCCGCACTGATCAAAACGCAGGCTGTCGATGGCGAAGTACTGACCATGGCGCAGACTTATGGCAAGGCGGCGGTTCCGGGTCTATTAGCGTTAGGAGGCTCGTTGATCGGTGGTTTGCTTGGGGGGGGAGCAATGGGAGCGATGGTCGGAGCGGCATGTGGCATGATGGAGCTTTATAAAGGCGCTTTGCCGAAAGCCGTCGGTGAGATGTCGTCGCTACCGTCACTGGGCGGATCGCCCATTGCCCGTCACGGGATGGATCAGGTGATTGCCGGTATTGAAACGCAGAAAAGAGAAGATATCAGCGCGATTAGTGGTGTATTTAAGGAGACGTGATGCAATGGTTAAAGCGTATCAAGTGGGGATGTCTTTTTATCGCCAGTCTGTTAACGGCTTGCAATCTGGGAGGACATAGTATGGAAGCCAGAGAGCTATTTGACCCGACGACTGCCGCACTGCTGGAGAATATTCGTAAGGGTAATGAAAGCGCGGCAAAAGAAGCGCTGGCGCAGGGTGTTAAGCTGAACGTCCATGGTAAGGAAGGGGTGACGCCACTGCAGTGGCTGATCCTGGAGACGCGGGACAAAAAAGCGGTGACGCTGGGACTGAAGTTAGGCGCCGATCCCAACTTTAAAAACGGTAACGGTACTGCGGCAATTAATATGGTGCCCGGGTTTGAAGATCCTGATTGGTTACGCATCATTCTGGATGCGGGCGGAGATCCGAATTTGTTGGGAGGGGGCGGGCAACCGCCGATATTCGGCGCGATTAATGAAGAGCGCTGGGATGATATCGAGCTGTTGCTGGCGCGCGGAGCCGATATCAATTTGCAAGATAAAATGAACATGAACAGTGTGTTATATGCATCTTATCTTAATAAATATGAAATCGTTGATTTCCTAATGAAACAGGGTGCCCAAATTGACACTTACGATAAAGTGGGCGTAAGTCTTGCGTGGAATGTCTATGACAGCGAGTCCATCATGTCCAAAGATGCGCCGCAACGTCCGTGGCTGATAAAGGTCAAGCAGGCGCTGGAGCAAAAAGGGGTGAGGTTCCCACCTCCCTCTCCTCAAGAAGTTAGAGCGCAGTGGGAAAAGGGCAAGGCTAAATAGTTCACCATTATCAGGGAGCGAGCAGATTCGTTCCCTGATATTTTCCTCTTCTTGCCTAGTTACATATTCTCATTTATTCCCTAACGAAAAATATAAATGCCACCGCGTGGAATAACGCCGTTATTTCGCAGCATTAATTCTTTATTGTTATCCCTTAATTCCGATTCAGGTTTATTTTATGAATGAAAAAAACAGCCTGAGACTCTTTGAGATTATTCGAAATAAAACCTCGCCGTTGTATGCCATTATCGATGTGATGTGTTATCCAGAGCTGCCGGTTTATTGGCGAGCCTTTCATCAGTCGGCGAAAGATCAATGGCGGCAGCTCGATTCCCCGATATTTCCAGATTCATTACGCTTAGTTGCGCCGTTTATTATCGAACTTGATGAAGGCAACTGCGGAGAAACGCTGCTGCATTGGACCCAGGGCCAGGACTACGGCCATCAGGGAACGTTGCTGATGACTGGCGACATGTCGCTTGATGAGATGGTGCAGCATTGGCAACGACGCGTGGTTTGCCGTGGACCCACCGGGCAGGAGACGCTGTTTCGCAGCTATGGCCCGGATGCCTTGGCGCTGTGGTGGGCGACAATCAGCCCGCAGGAGCAAACGGATTTCCTTGCGCCTGCCCGGCAGCTGTTTCTACCGGCCGAGAGTTGCGAGTTTTTGGATTATATTCCCTTGCTCGATGAAGAAATCTCCGTGTCGGCGGCGAACAACTACCAAATATCGCTAAATCAAACACAGTTTGATCTTTTAACGCACGATAATCGGCTGCGTTGTCTGGCGAATCAGCTTTTTATGTATGTCAGCGAAAGAACGTTTTTTTTATTAGATATCGAACTGTTGAGAAAACGTTTTATAAGCGGCATTGCGCTGGCCAAAAGTTTATATCCGCGCGCCACCGACGCCGAATGCGAAGCCTGGTCTGCGCATCGCTGGATTATCGGCAGCGAGTTTTATCACCATCCTCATTTTATTCATCTGACCACGCGCCACGCTTTGGGAAAATGTATTCAGCTATTCAAATCCCAACCGCGCCATCTGGAAGAGGTTCGAGCACGCTACCACCGGCCTGACTGGATGAAGGGACTATCGCCTGACACATTGGAGGTCACCGAGTGACATCAACGACACCTTTAACCACGCCTTTTCTGACTGAAACGCAAGAAGACGCTGACGGATGGCTGGCACGTATCGATGAAGGCGGGTGTTTCATCGTGGCGGAAGCCGCCCTGAACGACGCGGCGCCGTGGCTGGCTGAGCGCTGGGGCGGCAGTCTGGAACACACCCGGCTGTATTGGGGCGAGGCCGGACGCCAGCATGCGTCCATCTCCCCCTATTGCATTCCGGTCACGGCACAAAACTGGCCTCAATTGGAAGAGTATCTTTGCACCCGGGACGGCTGGGGCATTGGCATTCAGCTTGAGTGGTTCATGCAGGCCTATACGCCGGGACAACAACTGGTCGAGCTGGTCAATCATCTGCGGCACTGGAGTTTGGTGGCGATGCCAGACGGAGAGAATGCCATTTTGCGCATCAGCGACTGGCTGATAGTGAAGCAGCTTCTGTCGGCCAGCACGGCGCAGGAGGCGACGGCCTTGTTCGGCCCTATTGCCCGATTCTACGACATGGCGTCGGGGAGTGGCGCGTCGAAGGTGCTGACCCTCACGCACCGTGAGTCTCACGACATCCCCAATACTTCGCCCCGCCCACTCAGCGACGCCCAATGGCAGGCCCTCCTGGGCCCCTCCACGCAGAACGCCTTGGAAACCTACATGGATCACCTGCGCGCCTACCATCCGCGTTGGCAGGCCGAAGGCGACGATGCGTTGTTGGCCTTTACCCAGCAACAGGTGAAACAAGCCGAGTTGCAGGGATTCAACAATGACCGCGATATCGTGCGCTATCTGGCGCTGGCGACGGAGCTCAGTCCCGACTTTATCGGCGAGCCTTGGGCGCAAACGGTCATGGCGGAACCGGAAATTATCGGAACCCAGAACAAGATGGATCGCCTCTACGCCGCCGCGGTGAGCCAACAGAGCGAAGCATAAAAGGACGTAGTGCTATGGAACAGACGAAATCAGCGACGCTGGTCTCCAGCGAAGAGGCCGCAAGTAAGAACTTTTCCAGCGATAAAGCTATCTCTGGGGGATGTACAAAATGCGCTTGTGAAATTTTCGTTCAATACTTATATGATTCGGGAAAACCCGTCCCTAACGCGCCTTTTGTCGTTACGGATAGCAACGGTACGAATATTAGCGGCCAAACGGATGAGAACGGCTATTTCAAAATCTACGATATGGGTTGCAATGGCTACGAGCTGAATATTCAGGAAGGAAGCGACGAGTTCGAACCCGAAGACACGGTCACCAATAATCCGGTACTACAGTCCAATCCCGAGTATGCGGCACTCGCGGGCGAGTACTTCACGCTTTATTTATTACTCAGCAAAGAAGGATTGCTGGAATACGATCAGGAAGAGAGCAAGCGTTATAACCAAGTCGGCATCGACACTCATGTTTATGGTGGTATGTATTTTTACTACGAAGATAAATATGAGTTGGCTTATAACCGCTTCATGGAGCTGAAGGATAAGATTAACAACGGTAGTCGAGAGCTGAAGCAGGCTATCAATAAAGTCCATCATAGCCTGTCAACGGAAGTCGCCAGCCACACGACGGAAACGGCTGTACTTCTCTTTTGCCAGATCCTGATTGGATTTGTCCCTATCGTCGGGCAAGCGCCTGATGTGTATTTCATTGGGGAATGGTGTTGGGCCGCCTATCAAAATCCGGAGAATCTCAAGGACCCTTATTTTATTTGTGAGGGTGTGTTGGATGTTATTGGCGTGGTACCCGGTGCAGGCCATGTTCTTAAATATGCGGGGAAATCGGTATTAAAAGCGATTGGAAAAGTCGCCGGTGCCGTCGCTGATAAACGCGCCATCCAGCTCGCAATACGAGAAATTCGTCATCTGTCTGACGGTAATATTGTGCGATGGCTGATGGATTTTTCCTCCAAAATTAAAACCATCGCGATTGAAGCCATCGAGTTGCTCAATAAAATCGCTTTGGCCGTTGAGCGTATTTTGCAGGATGCGGCCCACTCGGCGAAAAGCTGGATTGTGGCTTTCGCTAAAGACAGCTTCAATGCGATTGTCCGGGTACTGAAATGGTTGATAGAAAAATTCGAAAGCATCGTTGATACCATTATCGAGAAAGTAGAATCCTTCATCGCCAAAATTGTGACCAAAAAACCGGGTACGGCGTTGGGTAAAGGGAAAGCGACCAAAGCGGAACAAATGACGGCGGGGGCGACGAAGCAGGAAAGTCGGGCGGCGGAAACAGAAGCGGAGAACGCAGCGAAGAAAAAAGGGGACGAACTCTGTACGTCCGAATCGACTTGCGCAGGCGACCCGGTCGATGTCGCCACGGGTTATGTCGTTGACTGGCGGACGGATTTTCAGATTTCAGGGCTTTTCCCCCTGGCTTTGAAAAGAAGTTATCGTTCAGGTGGCACCCGAATCTCCGGTTTGCTGGGTAAGCTTTGGCGCAGCAACTGGGATATGAGCCTGAAACTCGAAAAGGATGTCGTGACGTTTACGGATGGGGAATTTAATCAGGCCATATTCGCGGCGCCTGTTGAAGGCGAGTACAGCCTTTCTCTTTCCAATCCAGCATGGCGTTTAACGCGTCAACAAGGCGTGTTGGTGCTACGCCATCGTGACGGGATGAGTTACTGGTTTGAACATACTCGCGGCGTGCAGCTTTGTTTGACCGCAATAGAGGATAACGCGGGCAATCGTACTTCGCTGCTGTGGGAATTAGGCGAATTACGGTGGGTGGTGCTCGCGGATGAACGTTTGGTGCATGTGGAAACTCACCATGGGCGGATCACCTGCCTGACGTTATGCGACCGTCAGCGTCGGCCGTTACAGACCCTGGTGAACTACACCTATGATCAAAAAGGCTATTTGGTTAGCGTCCGTGCCGGAGAAGGCCGCAGTTTTGATTACCGTTATTCGCCGGAAGGTTGGATGTTACGTTGGTCCGATCTGTCGGAAACCTGGGTAGAACATACCTATGACAGCCAGGGCCGCGCCGTGCGCGACCGTGCATCGGAAGGTTACTGGGCAGGTAGCTTCGACTATGACGATGAACGACTCACCACGTATTACCACAATGGATTCGGCGGCGTGGCGCGCTATATCAGGGATGAACGCAACAATATTCTCAGCCACCGGACACCCGATGGCGGCGAGACGCTGTTCGAATGGGAACACAATCAGCTGGTGGCGCAAACTGACCCGTTAGGTCACCGCACAGAGTTTGAGCGCAACGACTGGGGGCAGATCACGGCCGTGACGTTGCCGGACGGCGCAATACACCGCTATGACTACGATGATGATGCGCAACTGCTGGCGTATACCGACCCTCTAGGCAATGTTTGGCAGTATCAGCGTAATGCTCGGGGGCAGGTGGTAGAAGTTAACGATCCGGAAGGCCGCGAGTGGCTGCATAGTTATACCGATCAGGGCCTACTGGAAACTATCATCGCCCCTAACGGCGTGCTGCAACGTTATCATTACAACGCGCGAGGGCTGGTCACGACGATCGAAGTGGATAACGCCCCCACAGTACGATTCTTCTACGATGGTCAGGACAGGGTGACAGAACGCCATCAGGAGAGCCCATCTGGTCGGTTGGTCCGTCGCTGGGAATATGAAGGCTATCGAGAAGCGCCATCAAAAGTCATCTATGAAGATGGTACTGAAACCACCTTTGGTTTTGACAGAGAAGGCAACCTCACCTCTGTTACCGATGCGTTAGGACAGCAACACCAGTTCCGCTACGGCGCATTTGATAACCTGATGGAAGCCACCGACCCACTCGGCGCAACGATCCACTATCACTACAATACAGAAGCCGAATTCGCCGGTGTGACCAACAGCCACGGCGACGCTTGGACTTACTCCTTTGACGAGTGTGGACGGCTGTCCGAAGAGCAACATTATGACGGGCGAGTGTATCGCTATGCCTACGACGTGGCGGGTCGATTAACGTGCCGAACTTCTCCCGACGGCAGCCAGCAAAACTACACGCATGATGCCCTGGGACGGGTGACGGAAGTCCAGTGCCTCACTGCTGAAGGGGCGACGGACAGCGTTACCACGCTGGACTATGACATCGCGGGACGATTGTTAAGCGCCAGCAACGCAGACGCCTGCGTGGAGTACACCTATAACCGCTCCGGTCAGGTCATCTCTGAGCGGGTCAACGGGCAGGAAATACTCAGCGATTATGATGCGAGCGGTTACCGCGCGCAGGTCAATGGGTTGTTGGCGCCGCTGCAACAGCAGTGGCAATCAGGGCGGTTGTCGGCGCTGGGCGTCGGTTCGCATCAGGCGTTGTCGTTCAGCCATACGGACGCGGGTCAGGAAAGCCTGCGCAGCAACGGCGCGGGCTTCGCGCTGTCGCAGAGCTGGAGCGAGACCGGGCTGCTGGAGCGTCAGACGCTGGTGAACGGCGGCGGCAGCGAGCCGCACCACCTGGAACGGCGCTATCGCTACGACGTGCTGGACCGTCTGGTGGGAATAAAAGACGCTCACTGGGGCGAGCAGGATTTCCGTCTGAACGGCAACGGGCAGGTGACGGCGGAGCGTCGCAATGGGCGCTGGCGTCAGGCGAAACTGTTCGGTTACGACAGCGAACAGAACCTGTGCGAAGTGTCGGAGATTATCGCCGCCTCGGGCGTGCCGCTGTCGGTG
>NZ_LUTP01000071.1 GCF_002111585.1 Lonsdalea iberica | reverse complement strand
CTCTGACCGTACAGTCTCAGAACGGTACTAACTCTGCTTCCGACCTGCAGTCAATCCAGGACGAAATCACTCAGCGTCTGTCTGAAGTTGACCGTATCTCTCAGCAGACCGACTTCAACGGCGTGAAAGTACTGGATGGCAGCAAAACTTCCATCTCTATCCAGGTGGGTTCTCAGGATGGTCAGACCATCAGCATCAACCTGCAGAAAGTTAACACTTCTTCTCTGAACCTGTCTGGCTTCAACGTTGACGGTCCTGCTTCCAGCGCAACGACTGCTGTTACAAGCGGTTCTACCTACAACAGCACCACGCTGAGCGCAGATGCGTCAGTCAGCTTCTCTGGTACCTCTGCTTTGAGCGCTACCGGTCTGGTTTCTGACTCCAAGGGCAACTACTTCGTTAGTGGTACCCTGGATGCAGCCGTTGAAGGCGTTGGCGCTTCTGGCGACACTGCTTACTACAAACTGACTTCTAACGACATCTCCATCACTGACGATGGCGCGATGACCGTAACTGTTAATGCTTCTACCGACAACCTGACTGGCGTTGCGACGGAAAACCCGTTGACCACGTTGGATAAAGCGCTGTCTACCGTCGATGACATGCGTAGTAACCTGGGTGCGATTCAGAACCGTTTTGACTCCACCATCAACAACCTGACCAGCACGTCTACCAACCTGAGCGAAGCACAGTCTCGTATCCAGGATGCTGACTACGCTACAGAAGTTTCCAACATGAGCAAGGCTCAGATCCTGCAACAGGCTGGTACTTCAGTATTGGCGCAGGCGAACCAGGTACCGCAGACCGTTCTGTCTCTGCTGCAGTAATCTGTTTCCTCTTCTGTCTAAAAAGCCCCGCCTTTGGCGGGGCTTTTTTTATGGCGGATATCGCCTGCAGCGCGAGCAATACCGTGATTAGCCGGTATAAAGAAGATGAATTCAGGTCTTTGAGCCGGCATTCAGCGCCGTATGATTAGTCTGGGGATGTCCCGGTCATTATGGGGTACATCGCGCCAATGTAGAGTCAGCTCCGGTTACATCGAATGCATATAGAGGGTTAGTAATGAACAAGTCCCCACTCGTCAGTATCATTATTCCAGCGAAGGAACCACGATACTTTGAACTCGCACTGTTGAGTGCGACGCTTCAGGATTACGACAATGTAGAAATCATCGTGCACGATGCCAGCGCCGACACCCTTATCGAAAGCGCCGTCTATAAGGCGACCGATGCGTCCCGCCATACCATTCGTTATTTCCGCAGCAAGTCCCCCGACGTCTCTGCATGCGATCTCTGCGTAGAAAGCCTCAAGCTCGCGGAAGGAAAATACATTAACTTCCTGAACGATAGCGATGTACTGAGGGAAGACCACGTCCGATTACTGACAGCGGTATTGGAAGAAGATGATCGCGTGGTGTTCAGTTCGTCACGCCGTCGACGTATAGATGGAGAGGGGCAGATACTCAATGACATTGCTGAAACTGCATACCCATTTTCCGGCAACGTGCAGATTCGTGGACAGAATGTCATTCATTATCTGACTCGGTATGCAGCCAATTTCATTGGTGAGCTGAGCTGTGTTTTGCTGCGGCAGGAAATGCTATCTCCCAAGACGATGTTTACCCTCAACGGCGTCAAGCTTAACTATACGGCACCGCTAGCTTTCTACCTTTCACTGCTACGCGACGGCGACTTCGCTATGCTGTCTGAACCGCTGACCGACAGGCGCGTTCCCGCGGAAAGGGTGGATGGTTCGATCAGCGGTGCGGAGTTCCAGGAGCAGGCGGTGTATTTTCGCCAGGTCCAGAATTCGATTTTCTTCTCGCCTGACGTCAAAAACCCTGAGCTGATCGAGATCGCTGACCTGGACCAAAAAGCGCATTTTTACCCCTTTGATCTCAAAGAAGGTATGAAAGCCGCTTTAGAGGGTAAACCAGAAGAAAACACGACGCCGGACTGGATCGCCAGTCGTTATCCGACGGCCAGTGAGTCAGTGCTGATCAAGGAATATCTCGCTCAGCATCCGGAAGGCCGCGAATTCGGCATTCTCATCATGGATACCGAGGGCGACGTAGAGAAATTGAAGACGACCGTCGAGAGTCTTGAGACCATCGAGTCGGACGGCGTCCTGCTCAAGCGCATCATCCTGACTTCTTCCTCTGAGATCGCGGCGCGTTTCCCAGGCTGTACCGTGCGGGAAATCCGTCAGGAAATTCTCGTCAGGACTATCAACGACGTCGTGCGCGAACAGACTTTCGATTGGCTAATGCTGGTTCAAGCGGGTGAGAGCTTTACCGCAGGTGGCCTGCTGATGACCAGTTTGGGGCTGGTTACCGCTCAGGGCTGTAGCGCTATTTACGGCGACGAGCTGCTATACGGCGAAGATGGGCAGCTGGGACTCTCTTGCCGGCCGGATTTCAACCTGGATTATCTGCTGAGCCTTCCCGCCGTCATGACGCGGCACTGGTTGTTCAATCGGGAGCTGTTTTTATCGTTGGGCGGCTTTGATACCAAGCATGCCAGTTGCATGGAGCTGGAGTACATCCTGCGGTTGATTGAACAGCAGGGGATGGCATCTATCGGGCATCTGGCGGAATTTCTGACGATTTCAGAGGCGTTGTCGATTTCTACCCATGAGGGGGAAATCGCTGTCCTCGAGCGCCATCTACAGCGTCGTGGGTATGACGCCGGTAAAGTGGCGGCCACGTTGCCGGGACACTATCGGATGATTTACGGTCATCAAGAGTCTCCGCTGGTTTCAATCATCATCCCGACCAAAGATCAGCTTCCGGTGCTGGTGGCCTGCGTGACTAGCCTGCTTGAGAAAACGCGCTACCCGAATTACGAACTGCTGATTGTGGATAACAATAGCGAAACGCCTGAAGCGAAAGCCTGGCTGGATGGGGTGGCGAAGGTCGATCCCAACCGTATCCGTGTCATTCGTTATCCTCATCCCTTTAACTACTCGGCAATCAACAACATGGCCGCTGAGCAGGCGCGCGGCGACTATCTGCTTCTGCTCAACAACGATACGGCCGTCGTGCAGCCGGATTGGCTGGACAACATGCTAAACCACGCGCTGCGTCCTGAAGTAGGGATCGTCGGCGCGAAGCTGGTTTATCCGGATGGGCGCATTCAGCATGGCGGCGTCATTCTTGGACTACGCGGACCGGCGGAACATCCGTTCAACGGTGACCCGATGGACGATCCCGGCTATATGCAGCGCCTGAAAGTGGATCAAAACTACAGCGTTGTTACCGCGGCCTGTCTGATGATTAGAAAGTCCGTCTACCAGCAGGTCAACGGGCTGGATGAAGAGGCTTTCAAGGTTTCCTACAACGATGTGGATCTGTGCCTGAAAGTGCGTGAAGCGGGGTATCTCACCGTATGGACGCCCTTTGCCACGGTGATGCATGAAGGCAGCGTGAGTCAGAAAAAGGTAGATACCGCGGCGCAGGAGGCGAAAAGACAACGCTTCCAGGGCGAACAGATGGCCATGTACGAGAAATGGTTGCCGGTTATCGCCCGAGACCCGGCCTACAATATCAATCTGTCTTTGAACGGGCGTGGGTTTGAAGTCGAGCCGGACGCCGGTCTGATTTGGCGTCCGTTAACCTGGCGACCATTGCCGGTGGTCATGGCGCATATGTCTGACCAAACCGGCTGCGGGCACTACCGTATTATCAAGCCGTTTAATGCGCTAAAAGACGCCAATATGATTGATGGCAAACTCTCCAACGTCTATCTAAACACCCCGACCTTCGCGCGCTATGAACCCGAGGTTCTGGTACTGCAAAAACAGGTGTCGGCGTATTTTCATGACTGGATCGAAAAAATCAGCAAGCTGAGCAACACCTTTAAGGTCTACGAGCTGGATGACTATCTGCCCAATATTCCACTGAAAAGCGTGCACAGAGCTGGGCTACCCAAAGATGCGCTGAAAGCGATGCGTAAGAGCCTGGGCTACATGGATCGTTTCGTCGTGTCGACGCAGCCGATGGCGGAGGCGTTCGCTGGCCTTCATGACCGTATTCATGTGGTCGAAAACCGTCTGCCGGTGGAATGGTGGTCTAATCTCGGCGCTCTGCGGCGTCAGGGTAAGAAACCCCGCGTTGGGTGGGGGGGCGGTAGCAGCCATACCGGCGATCTCGAGCTGATTACCGATATCGTGCGAGATTTGGCGGGCGACGTTGAGTGGGTGTTCTTCGGGATGTGTCCTGAGAAATTGCGCCCTTATATCCATGAATTCCACAAAGGGGTAGATATTGATTTTTACCCGCAAAAACTGGCCTCTCTAAACCTGGATTTGGCGCTGGCGCCGTTGGAAGAGAATATCTTCAACCGCTGTAAGAGTAATTTACGTTTGTTGGAATACGGCGCTTGCGGCTATCCGGTGATCTGTACGGATATCGAACCTTATCGTTGCGATCTGCCGGTCACGCGAGTCCGGAACCGCTACAAAGACTGGATGGATGCAATTCGGATGCATCTGGCCGATCTCGATGCGACGGCGAGAATGGGCGACGAATTGCGCGAGGCGGTTTACCGGGACTGGATGTTAAGCGGAGACAATTTACTGCTGTGGCAGAAGGCCTGGTTGCCGGATTGATGTGACATCCTCCGGGGAAGGTATTGGTGGCTGACCCCGGCTGTATCCTTTTAAGCTTATTGAGCAGATGAAATATGATTAACGGAAAAACAATTGGGGTAGGAATAATCACTCATAATCGTCCTAATGAGTTGATCAAGCTCTACCGCTCTCTGCCGCTGGATATTCTGGATGAGCTTGTCATTGTAAATGATGGTCATCTTTTCTCCGAGTTTCATGAGATCACGCATACGCTGATCAATAACCCGGAAAATCTCGGGGTAGGGAAAAGCAAAAACATTGCCTTGCGCTATTTACATGAACGCCATGTCGACCATTTTTTCTTAATTGAAGATGATGTCTTTATCAAAAATAAATCGGTGTTTGAGCGATATATTCAAGCGTCAAAGATCAGTGGCATTCAACATTTCATGTTTAGTCAGGCGACCCCCGCCTGTCTCGATGACGTCGTCAAACCGAAAATGAACGCGGATTATGTTGGCGGACGTATCCAGCTTTACCAGACGTGTGACGGCGCATTCGTTTACTACTCGAAGGCGTGCATCGACCGTGTGGGATATATGGACGAAACCTATTACAACGCGTTAGAGCATGTGGATCATACGCTGGCGATAATAAAAGCGGGCATGCATCCGCCATTTTGGTATTTTGCTGATATCGATAACTCAAAAGAATTTATCGGCTTCGACCATAAGGACTTTGAGCATTCTACGATTTTCTCTCAGGAAAATTACACGAAAAATCAAAAAGCGGCCCTCAACTATTTTCGTGATAAACAGGGGGTGCGCGTGAAGGATATCCCGGACTTAGGTCCGACGGAAACGTTAAAAATATTGAAAGATATTAAGCGGCGGCACACGAAACCTGTGCTATTTCAAACCAAATCGCGTCAGACCAGACGGTAGTTGCTGATTAGCTATCCCTCCGTCGGTTTATCGAGATCGGCCGCATTCGTTTTCGCGGTCGGAATAAAATGGGGGAGGGGCTTTGGCATGATGATTTCAGAGGTAAACTATATTTTATCGAGAAAATTCTTCTGATGCGTAAAGACATATTTAATTACAGAGGTTAAAATACGCCGCCAGAAATTTGGATTCCAGACATTGATGTTGTCCCCGTCATTGCGCGGTATGATGCTTTATTTTTTATTTTCAATAATCTGGCCTCAGTCAAATTGCGGCGCAAAATTTCCTTACCTTTCTTGTATATCTTAAATAGCATGCCTTTTTTATGCCTATTCATTCGATTGTCTACACTATACGAACGCATAATAGTACCGATAACTTTATTATCTAGGTGTTTGTCACTGTGAGTGAGCTGTATACCGCTGAAGGGACCATGGACAAAAATTCCTTATGGAAGCGCTATATACCGTTAGTGCGCCATGAGGCTCTCCGTTTGCAGGTTCGTTTGCCCGCAAGCGTGGAACTTGACGACCTTCTTCAGGCCGGCGGCATCGGGCTGCTCAGCGCAGTAGAGCGCTACGACTCTTTGCAGGGGACGGCGTTCACCACTTATGCCGTTCAGCGCATACGAGGCGCGATGCTGGATGAGTTGCGAAGCCGCGACTGGGCCCCCCGCAGCGTGCGTCGTAACGCCCGAGAAGTTGCTCATGCCATGCAACAGGCCGAGCAACAGCTGGGACGAGCGCCTACGGAACAAGAAGTCGCGCAGATCCTTGATATTCCCCTCGAGGACTATCGCCAGATCCTGCTCGATACCAACAACAGCCAGCTCTTTTCTTACGACGAATGGCGTGAGGAACATGGCGACAGCGCCGAAGCATTGCTGGAAGGCAACGAAGATGCTAATCCATTGAAACAACTTATGGATGTCAATCTCCGTCAGCGTGTGATGGATGCCATCGACAACCTTCCAGAACGAGAAAAACTCGTCTTGACCCTCTACTATCAGGAAGAGCTCAATTTAAAAGAGATCGGTGCGGTTCTGGAGGTTGGGGAGTCACGGGTGAGTCAGTTACATAGCCAAGCGATTAAGCGCCTGCGCGTTAAATTAATGAATGAAAGTTAATTTGGAAGCGTAGGCATGTCGCTATCCCTTTTTACTGTCATGGAATGGATTCATGTCTCAGTCAGCCAGGAAGAAACTGCTTCTAAGTCGTTATTTAAAAGATTTTAAACACAAACAAACTCACTGTTCTAACTGCGGTAAATCGCTTGACCGCGTCTCGTTGGTTTACCAATCCAAACCCCTCAATAAAAAAGCGCTTGAATATCTGGACCGGAAGATAGATGACGAAACCTGGGAATCTATGCAGGAGGAATTAATACCTCTGTGCCGTTTCTGCAGCGAAGTCTTCTGTAAGCCGCCAGCGCATTACTTCAATATCAAATCATTTACCCGTTATCTTATCGACCAAACGGAAGTGCAATACAGCACGATGCGAGAATATGTCATTCGTTTGCGTAGATTGGATGAATTACTTATTACCCGTCATTATCCATCTGAGCGTCTTGCTGAAAATGAGAGTATTCAGCAGCAAATTTGCAGCGATATACCCAATCTGGAACAAAATACCTACCGTAGCGCGTTGCGTAAATACGATCAGTTTTTGGACTGGGAGAAAAATTTTTCGCGGGAAACCGCGTTGATGTTGTAAACCGAGAGACTTCAACTATACATTTATAATATGACAGTGTGAAAAGCCTTGTCAGCAGGGAAGGAATATTGCACTGTCATATTGCTGACATCCTTAGGTCGTATTTTTTTAGCAAGGATTTAGTCTGTCAATTATTATTCTTGTGAATAGTTGTTGTCACAGTAAGGAGTAAGAATGGTGAAGTCCTTGAAGGGACGAAATAGTTCGAAGCTTCATCGTGATTTACCGCATAACTGCTGCGGCGGGCGTTCTACCCTCATCGTTCTCTCTCAACATATCTGTCTAAAATTATCGATCTCCTATTTCCGTTCACAAATTATCCATTTATTTCGAAAACCGACTGCATTGACGCCCGGTGGTTTAACCGTGCCTGCAGGCGGCTTTTCCCCTCTTGTGTTGTCGAGTGGCTTAATAAGGAAGCCAAACCTCATTTGTACATGCAACGCCGCAGAAGCTCATTCATGCGGTATGTGAAACAAACTGTAAGGTGGCACTATGGGAAGACAAAAAGCAGTGATCAAAGCACGCCGTGAAGCGAAACGCGTCATCAGACGTGAAGCCCGCAATCATCGTCAGCGTGAAGAAGATTCGGTCACTTCTCTGGTTCAGTTGGGGGGCATTGAGTCCATCGGGATGGCGCGAGAAAATCGCGACACCTCCATGATTGAAGCTCGCACTGAAGCCCAGGAGCAATACTTGTCCGCAATAGACGATAAGCAGTTGATCTTTGCCACTGGAGAAGCCGGTTGCGGCAAAACGTTTTTGAGTGCCGCCAAAGCGGCGGAAGCGCTGATCCATAAAGAGATTGAGCGGATTATCGTGACTCGCCCGGTTTTGCAGGCAGATGAAGATCTTGGCTTTTTACCTGGTGATATCTCTGAAAAGTTTGCCCCTTATTTTCGCCCGGTCTACGACATTTTGCAGCGACGTCTGGGCGCTTCCTTCTTGCAGTACTGCCTGCGCCCAGAGATTGCGAAGGTCGAGATTGCTCCCTTTGCCTACATGCGAGGGCGAACGTTTGAAAATGCCGTTGTTATTCTGGATGAAGCACAGAACGTTACGGTGAATCAGATGAAGATGTTCCTGACGCGGTTGGGGGAAAATGTCACCGTTATTGTCAATGGCGACATCACCCAATGCGACTTGCCTTCAGGCGTAAGATCGGGTCTACGCGACGCGTTGGAACGCTTCACGGAAGATGAAATGGTGGGCCTGATCTCGTTTAACACACATGATTGTGTCCGTTCAGAACTGTGTCAGCGCACCTTATTGGCTTACGCCTGATTTAAACGCTGTCAGCGCACTTTATGTGCTAAAAGCCCCGGACCTGTGTTTGGGGCTTTTTCTTGTCTCTTAAACCAGAGCCTATATGGGTGGTGATCGTGGCTTATCGCGCTGAGGGAAGGGCGACTGCGGCGTTTCGCGCCTTGCCCTGCGGGTGGCCTGACGGCCATGCAAAACGGCGTTGCCGTTTTGTCGA
The DNA here is from genome assembly GCF_002111585.1 of Lonsdalea iberica. GTDB lineage: Bacteria > Pseudomonadota > Gammaproteobacteria > Enterobacterales > Enterobacteriaceae > Lonsdalea > Lonsdalea iberica. The sequence goes on along the minus strand of NZ_LUTP01000071.1, from coordinate 6 downwards.
ACCCTG
>NZ_LUTP01000070.1 GCF_002111585.1 Lonsdalea iberica | reverse complement strand
TGTTCTTTTAGGGTATTGCAGCCGTTATTCTACGGTTTGCCTCTACTGCGAGCGAAACCTTCCTGCGAGGAGCAAGGAGTCAAGATGTTTGATATAGTCGAACTGTCACGTTTACAGTTTGCCTTGACAGCAATGTACCATTTCCTGTTTGTGCCACTAACGCTGGGAATGGCGTTCCTGCTGGCAATCATGGAAACGGTCTATGTACTGTCTGGCAAAAAAATCTATAAAGATATGACCAAGTTCTGGGGCAAGCTGTTTGCGATTAACTTCGCACTCGGCGTGGCTACCGGTCTGACCATGGAATTCCAGTTTGGGACCAACTGGTCTTACTTCTCTCACTATGTTGGTGATATCTTCGGCGCTCCATTGGCTATCGAAGGCCTGATGGCGTTTTTCCTGGAGTCTACCTTCGTCGGCTTGTTCTTCTTCGGCTGGGATCGCCTGAGCAAGGTACAGCATATGGCGGTGACCTGGCTGGTTGCTCTGGGTTCCAACTTCTCCGCGTTGTGGATTCTGATCGCCAACGGCTGGATGCAAAACCCGATCGCTTCTGACTTCAACTTTGAAACCATGCGCATGGAGATGGTGAGTTTCGCGACTCTGGTCTTCAACCCCGTCGCACAGGTGAAGTTCGTGCACACGGTTGCCGCCGGCTACTGTACGGGCGCCATGTTTATTCTGGGTATCAGCTCTTACTATCTGCTGAAAGGCCGCGATATCGCGTTCGCCAAGCGTTCATTTGCTATCGCCGCCAGCTTCGGGATGGCCTCTGTGCTGTCCGTTATCGTACTGGGTGACGAATCCGGTTACGAAATGGGCGATGTTCAGAAAACCAAGCTGGCAGCTATTGAAGCCGAATGGGAAACACAGCCTGCGCCGGCTGCGTTTACGCTGTTCGGTCTGCCGGATCAGGAAGCCAGAGAGAACAAATATGCGATTCAGGTTCCTTATGTTCTGGGCCTGATTGCGACGCGTTCCACGGATAAAACCGTGACCGGTCTGAAAGAGTTGATGGAGCAGCACGAAGTGCGCATCCGTAACGGGATGAATGCCTACCATCTGCTTGAGCAGCTGCGTGCGGGCAATACCGACCCTGCGGTTCGTGACGCCTTCAACGCCAGCAAGCAGGATCTGGGTTACGGCATGCTGCTGAAGCGCTATACGCCGCAGGTGTCCGATGCGTCCGAAGCGCAGATTCAGATGGCGGTGAAAGACTCTATTCCTCACGTCGCGCCGCTGTACTTCTCGTTCCGCATTATGGTGGCCTGTGGGATGCTGATGCTGCTCATCATCGGTCTCTCTTTCTGGACCGTGCTGCGCAACAAGATTGGTCAGCGTAAATGGCTGCATCGCGCCGCACTGTACGGTATTCCATTACCGTGGATCGCGGTGGAAGCCGGATGGTTTGTCGCGGAATATGGTCGTCAGCCTTGGGCCATCGGTGAAGTGCTGCCGACCTCTGTCGCCAACTCATCGCTGACAGCAGGCGATCTGCTGTTCTCTATGGGATTGATTTGCGGGCTATACACGTTGTTCCTCGTCGCAGAAATGTACCTGATGTTCAAGTATGCGCGTCTGGGTCCAAGCAGCCTGAAAACGGGCGCATATCACTTTGAACAGCCGACCGCCGCTGCGCCGGAAGCACGGTAACAGGAGTCCACTATGTTTGAGTATGAAGTACTGCGTTTTGTCTGGTGGGCGCTGATTGGCGTACTGCTGATTGGTTTCGCCATCACTGATGGCTTCGATATGGGCGTCGGGATGTTGGTCCGCCTGATGGGCCGCAGCGACGTTGAACGTCGCGTGATGATTAACGCCATCGCACCTCACTGGGACGGTAACCAGGTGTGGCTGATCACGGCGGGGGGCGCACTGTTTGCCGCCTGGCCAATGGTCTACGCCGCCGCGTTCTCGGGCTTCTATGTCGCCATGATCCTGGTGCTGGCCTCGCTATTCTTCCGTCCGGTCGGTTTCGACTACCGTTCGAAGATTGAAGACGCGCGCTGGCGCAATATGTGGGACTGGGGCATCTTCATTGGTAGCTTTGTGCCGCCTCTCGTTATCGGCGTTGCGTTCGGCAACCTGCTGCAGGGCGTACCTTTCCACGTCGACACCTACCTGCGCCTGTACTACACCGGTAATTTCTTCCAACTGCTGAACCCGTTTGGCCTGCTGGCGGGCGTGGTCAGCGTGAGCATGATTCTGGCTCAGGGCGCGACTTACCTGATGATGCGTACCAATGGCGAACTGCACTTGCGCGCTAAAGGCGTAGCGCAGCTGGCGTCGCTGGTTCTGTTCATCACTTTCGCCTTGGCGGGTGTCTGGGTCGTCTACGGCATCGACGGTTATACCGTGACGTCGGTAATCAATACCGCCGCAGAATCTAACCCGTTGCGTAAAGAAGTGGTGCATCAGGCGGGAGCCTGGTTAGTCAATTTCAACCACTATCCGGCCTTGTGGGCTATTCCGCTGTTGGGTGTGGTGTTCCCGCTGTTCACGGTGTTGATGGCTCGCGTGGAAAAGGGCGCGCTGGCGTTCCTGTTTTCCTCGCTGAGCATTGCCTGCGTTATCCTGACGGCCGGTATCACGATGTTCCCGTTTGTTATGCCGTCGATCACGATGCCGAACGCCAGTCTGACCATGTGGGATGCCACATCCAGTTTGCTGACGCTGAAGGTCATGACCTGCGTGGCGATCGTCTTTGTCCCGATCATTCTGTGCTACACCACCTGGTGCTACTACAAAATGTTCGGTCGCATCACCAAAGAGCATGTCGAGCAGAACTCGCATTCCCTGTACTAAGTAAGGAGCTTATTTTATGTGGTATTTTGCCTGGATACTCGGAACGCTTCTTGCCTGCTCGCTGGGCGTGATTACCGCGTTGGCGATTGAGCACGTTGAAGATGCCAAAGCGGGAAAAGACGACGCGTGATGAGTCAACTTATTCATCGTCTTTACGGCATCATGGACAAGGGCCCGTTACGGGCCCTTTCCCTGATCATGGCCCTGCTGCTGGCGGGATGCGTCTTTTGGGATCCGTCACGTTTTGCGGCGAAAACCAGTACGTTGGCTGTTTGGCAGGCTTTCGTCCTGATGTGGGCGGTCTGCGCGGGAGTCATTCACGGGACGGGTTTTAGACCGCAGCGCTTGCGCTGGAAAGCCTTTTTCTCACCCTTGCCTGCAGCAATCATTTTGGCCGCCGGCTTGTACTATTTTTTCCGGTAATCTTCGCGCTCAATCCCTTGTCATGTGGGCTGTTTCTGGCTCACATTTATTTACCAGCCTGTACATTCTCCCCATTCCAAACCACAATTCTCTTGCGTATAGTATCCTAAGTTTTATTGCATCAATTGCTGGGATATAAAGTGAGTAATCGAGTGTTCCGCTGGCCAGTTCGCATCTATTATGAAGATACTGATGCTGGCGGCGTGGTTTATTACGCACGCTATGCTGCGTTTTATGAAAGAGCTCGCACGGAAATGCTGCGTGAGCATGGTGTTCATCAACAACAGCTGATGGAGCAAAGGCTTGCCTTTGTCGTACGTAAGATGACGGTGGAGTACTTTTCTCCGGCGCGCCTTGATGATTTGCTGGAAGTGCAAAGCGAGATCGTTTCGCTTCGGCGGGCATCCATGACGTTTGTACAGCGCATTCTCAATCCTAAAGGCGAAGTGATGAGCCAGGCCGAATTTTTGATCGCATGCATCGACCCACACCAAATGAAGCCGATTGCGCTTCCTAAGTCTTTTGTCGCGGAGTTTAAGCAGTGACTGACATGAATATTCTTGATTTGTTTCTGAAGGCCAGCCTTCTTGTGAAGCTAATCATGCTGGTTTTAATCGGTTTTTCCATTGCGTCCTGGGCAATAATCATACAGCGCACCCGCATCCTCAACGCGGCGACCCGTGATGCTGAAGCCTTCGAAGATAAATTCTGGTCGGGTATCGAACTCTCCCGTCTGTACCAGGAGAGCCAGACGCGACGTGAAACCCTATCTGGGACCGAGCAGATCTTCTATGCCGGTTTTAAAGAATTTGCCCGACTGCACCGCGCCAATCAGCACGCGCCCGAGGCGGCGGTTGAAGGCTCCTCGCGGGCAATGCGTATTTCGATGAACCGTGAACTCGAAACGTTGGAAACCCACATTCCTTTTCTTGGAACCGTCGGTTCCATCAGCCCTTATATCGGCCTGTTCGGCACGGTGTGGGGGATCATGCACGCCTTTATCGCGTTAGGCGCTGTCAAGCAGGCGACGTTGCAGATGGTCGCTCCGGGTATCGCGGAAGCGCTGATTGCCACGGCAATCGGTCTGTTCGCCGCGATTCCTGCCGTCATGGCCTACAACCGTCTTAACCAGCGCGTCAACAAGCTGGAACAGAACTACGATAACTTCACGGAAGAATTTGTTGCCATCTTGCATCGCCAGGCATTCTCCAGCGATAGCAACCGTTAATCAGGAGGGAGCATGGCACGTGTACGTCGAGGTCGTCGGGAGCTGAAGTCCGAGATCAATATCGTCCCCTTGCTGGATGTGCTGTTGGTGCTGCTGCTGATTTTCATGGCGACGGCGCCGATTATCACGCAAAGCGTTGAGGTCGATCTGCCGGATGCCACAGATTCCAAAACCGTTTCCAGCGATGATAATCCGCCTGTAATTGTCGAGGTTTCTGGGGTCGGCCGCTATAGCCTGGTGGTGGATCATAATCGGATGGAACAATTGCCGGCAGAGCAGGTGGTAGCTGAAGCCCAATCTCGTCTTGGCGCCAATCCGAAGACGGTATTCCTGATCGGCGGCGCCAAAGAGGTCCCGTATGACGAAATTATCAAAGCGCTTAATTTACTCCACCAGGCCGGCGTGAAATCCGTGGGTCTGATGACGCAACCGATTTGAGCCGGTAAACAGAGTATGAGCGATCTATATGGCCACACTGTATTTGGGAATGACTTGTGCTAAAGGGAAACGGACAAAACGATAAGCTAAAACGGGCTTTGATTATCTCAGCCGTTTTGCACGTCATTTTGATTGCGCTGCTAATTGTGAGCTCCTTGCACCAGTCGATGGACGCCAGCAATGGCGGCGGCGGCGGGTCTGCTATTGATGCCGTGATGGTTGATCCCGGCGCGGTTGCCGAACAATACCATCGTCAGCAGCAGCAACAGAGCGACGCGCAGCGCGCTGCACAGTTGCGTCAGAAGCAAGCTGATCAGCAGGCGAAAGAGCTACAGGAAAAGCAGGCTGCGGAACAGCAGCGCTTGAAGGAGCTGGAAAAAGAGCGTTTGCAGGCGCAGGAAGAAGCCAAAAATCAGGCGCAGGCTCAAGAACAACAGCGTAAGCAGGCAGAAGAAGCGGCGCAGCAGGCAAAAGAACAGCAGAAACAGGCCGAGGCCGCGGCGGCGAAAGCAAAAGCTGATGCCGAGCAACAGGCCAAAGCTGCCGCTGAAGCCAAAGCGAAAGCAGAGGCGGAGCAGCAGGTTAAAGCCGCCGCCGCTAAAAAACAGGCGGAAGAGGAAGCCAAAAAACAGGCTGCTGCAGACGCGAAGAAAAAAGCTGAACAGGAAGCAAAGGCCAAAGCGGCAGAAATGGCTAAAGAGAAAGCGGAGACGGAAGCCAAGGCAAAAGCCGCGGCTGACGCTAAAGCCAAGGCCGCAGCGGCAGCCAAAAAAGCTGCTGACGACAAGAAAAAAGCCGCAGCGGCTGAAGCCGCCGATCAGGACAGCGAAGTGGACGATCTACTCGGCGGATTGACGTCGGACAAAAATGCGCCCAAATCAAGCTCTGCGGCAAGCGGCGGTGCGGCCGGCGTAGGTAAAAATAAGAAGAGCGGGGCATCAGGGGCTGCATTGGATAGCTATGGCAGTCAGATCAGAACCGCGATTCAGAGTAAGTTTTACGATTGGGAGTCCTATAAAGGCCGGACGTGCACGCTACGCGTCAAGTTGGCGCCGGATGGTCTGCTGATCGATGTCACTACCGAAGGTGGCGATCCTGCCCTGTGTCAGGCTGCTATCGCTGCAGCTAAGCAGGCCAGAATTCCCAAACCGCCGAGCAGTGAAATCTATGAAGCATTCAAGAATGCCCCGATAGACTTTAAGCCGCAGTAAAGCAGCCTAAAGCCGAGCGAGAAATTTAAGATTATGACTATGGTCGACAGGCCTGGTAATCGTGTTCTGTTGACGTTGGTTTTGTTCACATTCTGCTAATTTATCGCAGGTTAAGCGCCTGGATAAGGGAGATGAAATGAAGCAGGCATTTAAAGTTGCATTAGGTTTTTTGATGCTGTGGGCGGCGGTCCTTCATGCGGAAGTGCGCATCGAAATCACCCAAGGGGTTGATTCCGCTCGCCCGATCGGCGTTGTTCCATTCAAATGGTCGGGCCCCGGCGCAGCGCCGGAAGAAATCGCGGGTATCGTTGGCGCGGATTTGCGCAACAGCGGTAAGTTCAACCCGATTGATCCTTCTCGTATGCCGCAGCAACCGGGCAGCGTGGCGGAAGTGACGCCTGCGGCCTGGACGGCGTTGGGCATCGATGCCGTTGTCATCGGGCAGGTTCAGCCCAGCGCCGATGGTTACGTGATTTCTTATCAACTGGTGGACACCTCTGGCAACGCAGGCAGCGTGCTGGCGCAGAATCAGTTCAAGGTTACCAAACAATGGCTGCGCTATGCGGCGCATACCGCCAGCGATGAAGTTTTTGAAAAACTGACCGGGATTAAAGGCGCATTCCGTACGCGCATCGCCTATGTGGTTCAAACCAACGGCGGCCAATACCCATACGAACTGCGCGTGGCGGACTATGACGGCTACAACCAGCTCCCTGTGCACCGTTCACCGCAGCCGCTGATGTCACCCGCATGGTCTGCCGACGGCAGCAAACTGGCGTACGTGACCTTTGAAAGCGGCCGTTCCGCGTTGGTTGTGCAGACGTTGGCCAACGGCGCGATCAAACAGGTTGCCTCATTCCCACGCCACAACGGCGCACCGTCCTTCTCTCCGGACGGCAGCAAACTGGCGTTTGCGTTATCCAAGAGCGGTAGCCTGAATCTTTACGTGATGAATTTGGGTTCTGGACAGATGACTCAGATAACCGACGGACGCAGCAACAATACGGAGCCCACCTGGTTCCCGGACAGTCAGACGCTGGCCTATACTTCCGATCAGGCGGGGCGTCCGCAGGTGTACAAAATCAATGTCAACGGCGGTGCGCCTCAGCGCCTGACTTGGGAAGGTGCCCAGAATCAGGATGCGGATGTCAGCAGCGACGGTAAATTTCTGGTGATGGTGAGCTCCAATAGCGGAGTGCAGCATATCGCCAAACAAGATCTGGTAACGGGCGCCGTTCAAGTATTGACGGGCACGTTCCTGGACGAAACGCCAAGCGTTGCGCCTAACGGCACCATGGTCATCTACAGTTCCAAACAGGGGATGGGATCCGTGCTGCAGCTGGTTTCGACTGATGGTCGTTTCAAAGCGCGTCTTCCGGCAACTGATGGTCAGGTCAAATTCCCTGCCTGGTCGCCGTATCTCTAAATGCAAATATCTATGATAACCTTTTGAAAGGACATAAAAATGCAATTCAATAAAGTGCTGAAAGGCCTGATGTTGGCTCTGCCGGTGCTGGCTGTTGCCGCGTGTAGCTCTAACAAACATGCTAACAACGACCAATCTTCTGAGAATGGCGTCGGCGTTGGCAGCGGTATGGAAAACGGCGGCAACATGTCTTCCTCTGAGCAGGCGCGCCTGCAAATGCAGGAACTGCAGCGTAACAACATCGTCTACTTCGATCTGGACAAGTATGACATCCGTTCAGATTTCGCGCAGATGCTGGATTCTCATGCCGCATTCCTGCGTAGCAACCCGTCATACAAAGTGACCATCGAAGGTCACGCGGATGAACGCGGTACGCCGGAGTACAACATTGCTCTGGGCGAGCGTCGTGCGAATTCCGTGCAGATGTATCTGCAGGGTAAAGGGGTTTCCTCTGACCAGATCTCTATCGTTTCTTACGGTAAAGAAAAACCTGCGGTTCTGGGTCATGACGAAGCTGCTTACGCTAAAAACCGTCGCGCCGTTCTGGTCTACTAAGAGTATTGCATGAACAGTAACTTCAGACCTTACCTTCTCAGTCTGTCGTTACTGGTTGGCGTAGCGGCCCCCTGGGTCGCTACCGCCCAAGCGCCAATCAGTAATGCCGGCTCAGGCTCGGTGGAAGATCGAGTCACTCAACTGGAGCGAATCTCAAACGCTCACAGTCAGCTTTTAACCCAACTACAGCAGCAGCTCTCCGACAACCAGCGTGATATCGACAGCCTGCGTGGTCAGATTCAGGAAAGTCAGTATCAGCTCAATCAAGTCGTGGAGCGTCAGAAACAGATCTACCAGCAAATAGACAGCCTGAGCTCTCAGGGCGCTCAAACGCCTGCTCCTGCGGTCTCAGACGGCAATCCCTCCCCTGCGGCAAGTAACCCTGCGCCGAACGCGCCAGCCAGTAGAGGAGACGCGAACAGCGATTACAATGCCGCCGTGGCGCTAGTGCTTGAAAAAAAGCAGTATGATCAGGCTATTGTCGCATTACAAAACTTCGTCAAAAAATACCCTGATTCTACCTATCAGCCTAACGCCAACTATTGGCTGGGGCAGTTGAATTACAACAAGGGTAAGAAAGACGACGCAGCCTACTATTTCGCCAGCGTCGTAAAAAATTACCCTAAATCTCCCAAAGCGTCAGAAGCCTTATACAAGGTTGGGGTCATCATGCAGGAGAAAGGCCAGACTGATAAAGCCCAAGCGGTATACCGTCAGGTGGTTAAAATGTACCCAAATACCGAAAGCGCTAAACTGGCACAAAAATCTTTGTCTCACTCTTAATTTCTACGATAAGGCGCAAAACTCGCTCAATCTGAGCGGCTTTTGCGCCTATTTGTTTGAGTTGTAAGCAGTTAAGCGTTTTTTTTATAAAATAGGTTGCTTGGAAAAATTATCACAGTAATATATGCCGCCGTTGCCAAGGCGATACTGAATCGCTGAAGTGATGTGGAAAATGGGTCGTTAGCTCAGTTGGTAGAGCAGTTGACTTTTAATCAATTGGTCGCAGGTTCGAATCCTGCACGACCCACCATTTTCCAG
>NZ_LUTP01000069.1 GCF_002111585.1 Lonsdalea iberica | reverse complement strand
AGCTATCCGGCGACGATAAGAACCGATCAGGGCCCGGAATTTACCTGCCGCGCGCTAGACCAATGGGCCTTTGAGCATGGCGTGGAGCTGCAACTTATCCAGCCCGGTAAGCCGACACAGAACGGATTTATTGAGAGTTTTAACGGACGCTTTCGCGATGAATGCCTGAATGAACACGGGTTCAGTGACGTCAGTCATGTCAGGAAAACCATCAGTGAATGGCGTCAGGATTATAACGAATGTCGCCTGCACTCCACGCTGAATTATCAGACGCCGTCTGAATTTGCGGCGGGCTGGAGAAAGGGTAATTCTGAGAGAGAAGGAGCCGACATTACTAACTGAGCGTTGTATCTAATCTTGGGGGCAGGTCACTAATGTTAAAGAGCCATAGGTTAATTCAATATATTTTCTCTGTGGCTCAATTTTTTACCTAATATCTTTTCCAGTAAGAGAATGGCCAACTAATAGCTGATGAGTAATGGTTTTTTTCTGGCACTGTAGTGGTCAACAAAAATTGACAACTGAGTTAGAGATTCTCCAGCATCAGTTTTTCGGTTTATTTAGCGGTAAGGTAATCCCCCCGAAAATCGCTGCTGGCATAAATAGAACTTTCTCCTAATCTAAGGTTTTAGGGCATTTCGATGAAGCGATGGAGTTTTACTGACCGCCAGATCAGTGCCATTCTCATACAAGTCAAGGATGATGCTTAAACTTGATCATCACTTCCGCTTCTGGCACGGAGCGGACAGAGAGTAAAGTCACCAAGCACCTTGAACAGCGCCGTCTGATGCTGCAATGGTGGGCTAATTTTCTGGATGCTAACAGCAACGGTCTGGTTAGGCTGTTTGACAGTATTAGAACGGTGGCAAGGTACGGTATTCCGGTTCCGTTTGACGCCAGATGTTTCTGTTCCGCACTATTGACGAACTGGAACAGGCTCCCGCCAGCCACGACTAAATGCCGTCAATGAGGAAATCGATGGCAGCCTTTACCTGAGTACGGTGCTGCGACGCATCACAAAACACCGCCCCCAGAGCCTGGACAGGGATACTTGCCAGCTCGTGGGTCATTACGGCGTATTCTTTGCCGTCCATCAGCCTGACAACGGGGACAAGGCGAGCCGGTCGGCGGCCTGCCGGATACTTTTCAATAGGGAGCAATGGGATCACTATCCGACGATTCAATTGCCCAATAATATCGCTCGTGACATCGAGCAACAGCGGGTAAACGACGCTTTTCCCGGTATTACCGTATACAGTGAATTGCATGGTTAAAACGTCCTGTATTCATCGCTGAAACAACCCTGCTCATCATGAAAACGATTTAGTGCTGCGATAGCCTCACTGTTATCTTCCTGCCATTTTTTCGCTTCATGATAGCGAAGCTCTGCATCCAGCGCGGTTGTCAGGGTAGCACTCAGATTAATACCCGCCTCACGCGCTCTTACCAGTAAGGCACGCTCTACTGTCATGGTCACGCTCTGCGTGTTGCGTTGTTTCGCGGTCATGGGTTCTCTCCTGCATGAAATACGTGCGCATCACACGGCATAATACACTTATTATAACACCAAAAACAGGCTCTACTACCGTTGCAGTCCTGCAAACTTCACAGTCAGCAGCCATACCTGAGCCATCGTTTGCAGCAATTACCGCTGTACAAACGCCGTTTGCGGGATGCACGGGCTCTTTACCGCCCGCACCCGCAGCCTGCGAATTTTCCGGGCATCGAATGTCCGAAAAATTCGCAGGTAAATTAATCTCCCTGAGACTTCTGTCACTCTGCCGCCCCGCAATAAGGTTAAAGCCGCACTCCTTTGCGGCTTATCATCTCCGACTAAAATCTTACCCATCAGGTAACGATGCGCTTTTGAGGCAGCGCTGGCCGCTTTGAAAACATAGCACTTATCGTTTTTCAGCGCGTAGAGCCATGAGGCAATATAGCTTTCATGCTGCACCTCTCCAACAATCCCCAAATCCGCCATCAGAAAAGCACTTCCCAGCTCAGCCACTAATTCCTCCTCCGCATAATCTGCACTGCCAAATTTCCCTTTCATTTCACGGTTAAGTCGTTTTTTACCACCGCTCCAGTGGACAAGTTCATGCAGGCCGATAGCGTAGAAATTAGCTGCATCTGAAAACAGATGGCGTTCAGGTAGCCAGACTTCATCAGTTAAGGGTCTGAAAAAGGCGTTTTGTCCTTTCTCGATGATGTTTGCGCCGCTCTTACGGAACAGATTTTCAGCCTCCGGCAACAGCCCAAAGGTTGCCTCCGGGCTGACTGTTTCCGTTGTCAAGGGCAAACCGTCGATTTGCTGAACGTTAAACACGGTGAAGGTTTTCAGAATCGGGATATGTTCAACTTCTCCGGCGTCGTTTTCCTTCTCCAGCGTGGTGTAGAAAATAGCTGTTGTGCCATGTTCACCTTTTCGAACCTGCCCACCTACTGCCTGCGCCTGTTTGTAGGTCATCCAGCGTGAATCACCGAAGCCCTGTTCTGACACACTGCACCACAACAGCATGATATTCATTCCGCTATATGCGATACCGGTTGCGAAGTTGGAAGGCAACCCAGACATACCCGGCACTCGTTGCCACGGGCAAGACCATGGTTTTACACTGGCTTCAAGCGCTGCAATGATGTTGTTGGTGACAGTCTGATAAATATCTGTTCTGGTTTGAGAAAATTTCGTTTTTGAGGAGCCTGACTGCTCCAGCGGGGATACGCTGGTCGCCGCTGCGGTGTTAGGGGCGCTAGTCTGGGTGGTATGCAGGGAAATGGTCATGTTTTTTCTCCGTCAGCGGTGTGATTTTCGTCTTCGTATCGCCTGACGGTTCGCTTTCCCGACATCGTTCCGGCACGCAAGGGCGCAGAATGCGTGCCATTGACCCTTGCGGGACGGGTTGTGTTGGGAAACGATTAACCGGAAGCTGATACGCGAACGGAAGGCACACGGGAGAGAAAACTGACCCTGTATAGGCGGGCGTAGCGCCCCTTAGGCAGCAAAGGTGAAATGGGTTTGGGGTTTAAATAGCGGTATTAACTCAACCCTTCTTTGGCAGTATGAGCTTTATCCCCAAAATTTACTCAATTAGTCACGACCCCACTATTAATGAGATGGACGCTCCACTTAAACGCCATCAGATGTGCCAAAGTTGAGCGTCACATTCTGGTTAAAAGGAGCGCAAAAATGCAAATATCTACCCTCGGCATTGATCTGGCTAAAAACGTAGTCGTTTTTCATGGGGTTGATCGTACAGGAAAAACTGTTCTAAGAAAAAAACTTAGCCGTGGCCAGTTGGTACACTTCGTTATACAGCAGCCATCCTGCCTGATTGGTATGGAAGCATGTTCATCAAGTCATCATTTCGCCCGTATATTTATCCGTCAGGGTCACGAAGTCCGGATGATGCCACCGCAGTATGTTAAGCCGTATGTCAAAACCAATAAAACCGACGCAGCTGATGCAGAAGCCATTTGCGAGGCTGTCACCCGTCCTAATATGCGATTTGTACAGGTGAAAACAATCGAACAACAGGCCGTTATTGCTCTTCATACTGAACGTGACCTGTATATGAGACAACGCACTGCGACCAGTAATAGTTTACGGGCAATGTTGTCCGAATTAGGATTTTGTATCCCCACAGGAATGCGCGCTTTGTATAAAAGCGTGCCAACTATACTGGAGGATGCAGAAAATGAACTCTCGTCTTTTGTGCGCCGGAGTATCAGCCGCCGACTGGAAGAACTACAGGCAAAAGAAGAGCAAATTGCACAGGTTGAGCACGATCTTCAGTCATGGTTCCAGACTCAACCTGATTGCCAGAGAGTGGCCAAAGTGCCGGGTATTAGCTTGTTGACGGCAACTTACCTTATTGCGTCAGTGGGTAACTGTAAGCAGTTCAACACGGCGAAACAGTTTGCTGCATGGCTCGGTCTGACACCACGAGAGCACTCCAGTGGAGGTAAACAACGGCTCGGAGGAATAAGCAAACGTGGAGACGGATACTTCCGCTATCTTCTGGTTCATGGTGCCCGATCAGTGTTGAAACTGATCGAAAGATATAAAGAAAACATGCCATGGCTATACGCCCTGTCACAGCGAAAGCATCACAATGTTGCTGCTGTTGCGCAGGCGACAAAAACGGCCCGGGTGCTCTGGGCGATGTTGACGAAAGGCACTGAGTATAAAATCCGCTTAGCTACCTGATACAAGCTCAGGCAGCGAAGCGGATTGCTGTTCAGACCCGATAACACGTTGTGGCAATGTGAGTGTAGATAGCAGGATGTCAAAACAGGTAAGATCACAGGTGAGAGAAACTGATACCCAGGCGGGGTAATAATAGCCCGTACTTATTGATTGGTACTCACCTGGCGGCGCTCATCATGGTTCGGGGTAATGAAAACCCCATCAGAAACCGGATATATGGCTGCAGTTACTCGTTTTGATCATTGCAGGAAACACCTTGCACTGGCTAAGCGTCCATATATGGTGGGTAAGATCACTTGCATATCGCGAATGTAAAATGTGATGAATGTCCATAAGTTGTATAATGCGGTCAGCAATTGATAAAACAGCCCCCCGATAAAGAAAAAATGCCTTACTATCTCTGATATAAGCAAGAGAACTTAGGCGCAGCTTTTCTTTCTGCTGAAATTTTTGAGCTATCCAACACGAAGCATTTTGTAACTATGAATTCAATCTTCTATCTTGAACGTAATTTTACGCATGGTGACAGGACGTACACAGAGACAGAGTTGCTGGCTGAATCAACGCACATTGTTGTGTTAGCAGAACCCGGCGGCGGGAAAACAGAGCTGATGAAAAGTATCGCTCAGAAACTGAACACTTCTGTCTTAAATGCCAGCGTATTTGCTTATGTGGGAGCAGATAAAGAAAATAGCTCACTGATAATCGACGCCGTTGATGAAGTCGCCAGAATCGATCAATCAGGTATCCATAAACTCCTTGCGCTCGCCAGCACATCAAAGCCAAATCGCGTAATCATGTCGAGCAGGTCAAGCGAATGGGGACTGGCTTCCACCAGTATTTTTGAAAAATTTCTTGGTGTCTCCCCTATGATTGTGAGACTGAGAGAATTCGATCAAGACGAACAACACGCCATCTTTAAGCACCATGCGCCAGCAGAAGACTTCTTTGCATTCCAGACCGAAGTCACTCGGTTTAGTTTAGACATGTTGTTACCAAACCCTCAGTTTCTGAAAATGTTCACCGATGCCTATTTAGAAAGTGACAGGCGATTTGCTGACAAACGTTCAATCTTTGCTTTAGCGGTCGAACGACTGGCCAAGGAAGTCAACCTAGGTATCCCGAAAGCCTCTATATCTCTTCCAGTTGCACAGAAGATTTCATTTTCTGCCGAGGTTTATGCCAAACTTCTGTTGTCGGGTGCAGAGGGAGTCAGCACCATCGACGTGACTGCAAGCCGGATCTACCCCATGCTGCCAGCGTTATTTAGCGGCAGTACTGCCTGTTACGACATATTGTCAACTCAGCTTTTCAAACCCGGCGATAAGGAAGACCTGCACCGCCCGGTTCATAAGATCGTCGCTGAATACTGTGCAGCGGATTATCTTATTAAACGAATTGCCGACCCAGGGGATGTTCTCAGTTTAACAAAGTGCTTGCCTGTTATTGCACCGAACGGTACTGCCAGGGATGAGTTGAGAGGTCTGCTTGGATGGATGGCGGCATTAGGCAACAAGTCAGTACAGGAATCCATTATTGAGCTTGACGCCTATGCGGTTCTCGCAAACGGCGATCCATCACAGCTTGAACGCACGTCGAAACGACAACTTCTTCATCGACTCAAAGAGATTGAAGCCGCAGACCCTTACTTTCGTCGGAGCGATTTCTGGCGCCGGTTCAGCGCGGCTGGTTTCTTCACGCAAGACGTTGTTGAAGAAATAAAACCTCTTTTAGCAATGGACAATGAGGGGCATTTACGTAACTTAATTTTAGAACTTCTGGTAGATTCCCCGGTTAACAGCCAGTTGGCGCCTGAATTAAGTCTGCTTACCTTAAACCCCAACGAGTCTGAACACATTCGTACCTTAGCAAGCATGTGCTTACTCAATGTAAAAGAGTACGATTTCATTGGCGCTTTAGCCGTTTTAATTTTTGAAGCCAGTAATATTTCACTCAATATTGCAGCTAACGTCATCGAAGTTACAGGACCAGAGAAATTTGACCACAAATATCTCTCTGGATTCATACGCGTCTGTGCGAACCTCTATCCCGATCACAAAGAACAATTTGAAAGGGTCGTTGGCTCTCGTTATTTTATTAAAAAGCTTATTTCCTGTTTTTCACCGCATACTCTTGAACTTCTTCTGGACGAATTAACCCATAATCTTCATTGCCATTGTGGGAAAAGATCCTATGAGTGTGATTGTCGCAATGGAATAAGCAAGATCGTCGGTTCAATGGTCGATCGCTATTTTGAATTAACCCAAGCACCGTTTGATCCAGTAAGGATCTGGCAATGGATAGGTAATCTCAATTTTCATCGCCAATGTCAGGCCGATCAAAGCAAATCGGTACAGGTGCTTCGGGAAAATGATACACTTCGTCAGGAGATCATTGCCCATGTATTCGGGCCATTAACGGATCGTAATGAAATATTCAACACAAGAGTAGAAAAGTTCGACGGACACCTGCACCCACATTCAGGCCTTCATTTATGGAGGAATGACTATAAATTCATCCTCAATCTGGCGTTTAAAACAAATAACGTTGACCTGTGGGCGAGTTTCCTTGTCAGCCATCAACGTTACAAAAACAAGGAAGAACAAGGCTCTGATGACTTGCGGGCACAAATGCGTCAGCACGCCCTTTCCAAACCCGCATTTATGCGCGAATGGGCTCGATACAACAATTCAATCAAATTATCCGAACAGGAGCATCAGGTCTGGAGATTCAGACACAGACATAGCCGAAGCATGAAACGTCATGACAGAAAGCAACGGGAGATCCACGCCAGAAATATAAAATTTGTTAATGAAAACAGAGATATTGTAGAATGTGGTCGTCACTGGGGTTGTCTGGTGCGTTTTGCAGAACTTGTGCTCATGTTTCCGGAAAGAATTGAATTAGAATTTGGTGACGAAAAACTGGTTCGGACTGCGTTAAGAAATTGTCTGGATTTCATTACTCCTGAGGTTCCCACCCTTCCCGAACTAGCGGCCCTGCAATGCGAATCTAAATACAGGCATTCTGAGACGATTTTATATGCAGCTTGTCTGGAGATTCTACGTGCAGAAGGCAATCTTGAATGTGTCAATATTGAGTTACTTACAGCCATAAGAACTAACATTCACATGGGATACAACTCAGTTTCGACGGAAGAACGTGACGCGCTACAGACTGAAATCGACCGCCTCATTTTTCCTGATAGTGAAAGTGCTGAAAAATATCTCCGACAGTACGTAGAACCCCAACTCGCTCAGCCATGCCCTCACCCTGAAATCTGGATGTTAAGTGGAGAAGAGGTCTTTCGTCATTCACGCGCTAAACTTTCCATTGAATGGCTTCGTCGCTTTACCGATTTATCTCTTAACTCAGTAGATACACTTTTTGAAATTGCTGCTAAATACGGCGATCGTGATGATTTAAAAGAGATTATTGCAGAACGTTGCTCAGAGATAATATCAGGCTGGCCCAATCCGACAGAAGATGAGGATTTTGAACGCAAGCGAATATTCTGGCTGGTACGGGAGTTCTACTTTCTCGAGAGCATTACAGCTACTTATTGGGCATGGCTAAAATCTAACAAAGATAATTTACTGCATTTTTATGAACGTTCTGGGCGCATGAACCGAAGTGAGCACCGTGCCTGGCCGGAACTTACCTCAATTAAGGTTGAAGCCATTTTAGACGCTTTCTTTGAACAATGGCCGCGTGTTGAACTGCCAAGTCATTGGGGCAGCGATAGCCCTAAAGAGGAAAAAGCCTACCGCTTTTTGACTGATTTAATTTGGTCAATTGAATCAGATATTCCTGACAATGCAATACCTGTACTGGGTCGCCTTCTTACCGATCCACGTCTCACAAGCCAGCATAAAGGGCTGCAAAGTATATATGCTGGTCAGCTCAGGAAAAAAGCGCTCAGGGATTTTGAACCACCGACGCCAGATGAAATAGTCCAACATCTGGATTGTGATTCAGTGGTTACTGTTGAAGGCCTGCGTCAGTTAGTTCTTCAGGAGCTTCATGATTTCCAGAAAGCGATTGATGGCGGTGAGTTTAACTCGGCAGATCGCTTCTATGAAAAAAATGAACGCCTTGATGAGGTGAAGTCTACGGAGATCATTGCTGAACGTCTTAATTTAAGACTCGAACCTCAGGGCATATCGATAACACCTGAGCATCAGTTGAAAGGTCAAAACAGGAGTGACTTCACAGCATCTAAGTCGATTGGTGGAAAAAGACGGCTGCTGGTTACGGAAGTCAAAGGCCAGTGGCACAGAGAGTTATATTCTGCCGCGTCAGCCCAACTCTATGACCGTTATGCCATTCATCCTGATGCCGAGCAGCAGGGTATCTTTCTTGTCATATGGTTTGGAGAAAGCGAAACCGTTGCTGGCCGCAAAACCCACGGAATTAAAACCGCTCAGGAGCTTAAAATTAGTATTGATGCAGTATTACCGGCTGATCTCAGTGGCTTAATTGATGTTTTCGTTTTAGATGTTGCGCGGCGCAGTAAACATTAGCATGAGTTACATCGAACATAAATATCCGATATCACCGCAGGTGTGATAGCAGGCATTTACCACCGAGAGATTAATAAAAATTGGTGGTCATTCTGGTGGCCTTGACAGAAAAAGAATTCTAGCTTACTTATTAGCCAGTTACTGGCAAAGGCGATCCCAGTCAGGGAGCCAGATTTAAGAATCTTGCTTAAGAAATCTAAGCTAGCTTTTTGCATTTCAGTTTGCATCATAGCTCCTGTTCCGTGCAGGGAAGAATTCATCATGGCATCACCTGCTTTTGCCCCACCTACATCGCGAAACAGTTATATTGTACTATACACAGAAATATTCTTAGGGGGTTTAATGGCTTACGATCTTGAACACCGTCTTGTCATAGGTGTTGCCTCAAGTGCTGTTTTTGATTTGAAAGAATCAGATGACGTATTTAAAAAACAAGGTGAACAGGAATACAGAAAATTTCAGGAAAAGAACCTTGATCAATATTTACCTACAGGGATAGCGTTTCCCTTTATCAAGCGTCTGCTCTCTCTTAATGATCTTAGCCCGGATCCGATTAATGATCCCTTGGTGGAAGTAGTTTTACTGTCGCGAAATGATCCTGATACAGGCCTAAGAGTCATGAGATCTATTGAGCATTACAACCTAAACATGACCAGAGCAATATTTATGCAAGGGCGTTCGCCATATAAATATATCCCTGCACTTAATATTGCATTGTTTCTATCAGGTAATAAGGATGATGTTGACGCTGCAATAAAGGCAGGATTCCCAGCAGGACAAGTATTGAATTCAAAATTTGTTGATGATGAAACGGACTCATCTCTTAGGATCGACTTCGATTTCGATGGAGTTCTGGCCGATGACGCATCTGAATCTGTCATGCAAAATTCTGGGCTCGATGAATTCCATGCTAATGAAGTTAAAAATGTCATGCACCCGCATAATCCTGGACCACTCAAAGAATTCCTTGTCAGAATGTCAAAAATCCAATCAGTGGAAGAAAAGTATAAGATACAGAATCCTGGTTATGAGATCCGTTTGAGAATCTCAATAGTGACAGCCAGGAATGCGCCATCGCATGAAAGAGCAGTAACGACATTAAAAAGTTGGGGCGTTATGGCAAATGACGCATTCTTTCTTGGGGGGATTGAAAAAGGGAAAGTATTAGGAATTCTTAAACCACACATCTTTTTTGATGATCAATCCAGGCACTTACTGAGTACGAGCGAGGTCGTACCTTCTGTTCATATTCCATTTGGCGTGATCAACCAAACGAATTGACAGATTGATTATAGTTTTTTCCTTGGACTAATTATTAATCAGTTATTTGCTAAGGCGCTCCCAGTCTGGGAGACAATTTCTTATTTATGGATGTCTACATATGTCTACAGATCATAGTACCCCCAACAACAAAAGTTGCATGAAAATGACACCGTTTTCGGGACGGTCGAACTGCGGCAAAAAACTAAAAAAGAAGAGCGCTGTTTTGGGATTAAGCAAC
>NZ_LUTP01000068.1 GCF_002111585.1 Lonsdalea iberica | reverse complement strand
TGCTGCTCTTTCGAGGTGTTTTTCTTCGAGGTGTAGGTGGTCAGGTAGACACCGGCAATAACCAAAAGGATGGCGAAAAAGCCCAGCATTTTGGTGCTTTTCCACTCCCCGAAAAAGCACACGCTGAACAGCGACGTCCCAATCAGTTGCAACCCGGTGGAAACGGGCATGGCTTTCGACACGTCGATTTTCGTGAACGAGACGTACTGCAAATATTGACCGAAGGCCCAGCACATCCCCGAACCGGCTCCCCCGATGATCACCGGCCATACCAGATTCGCCGGCACGAAGATCGCGACGATGAGGGCGACGACGAAGGCGCCAAGCGTAGTGCCGATGATTTGATTATTGGGCGAGCCGCCGATAGAGGACACCACTAGCGGGAGGATCCCCCAAAATAGCGCCGGGATCAGCGCAATCATTATGTTCATGCTTATGTATCTCTTTGCGGATTGACGACATTTCCCCCTTCCTCCGGCCGACGGCGCGGAGAGAAAGGGAGGCCGTGTTGGCTGGGGCGGTAAAAATTATCCCTGTCCGCCCTGGAAAGAGGGGTAGAGCGTCATGCCGCCATCGGCGAACAGCGTAATGCCGGTGACGTAGGAGGCTTGCTCAGAGGCGAGCCAGGCCGTGACGTTGGCGATCTCTTCGGGTTCGCCCGCGCGTTTCATCGGGATCATTTTCTCCAGCGCCGCGCGCTTCTCTGGATCGTTCATTTTCTCTTTATTGATGGGCGTGTTGATGGCGCCCGGCCCGATACCGTTGATGCGAATCCCTTTGTCCGCATATTCCAGCGCCAGCGTCTGCGTCAGCAGTTTCACCCCCCCTTTGCTGGCGGCGTAGCTGGCAAAGGTCGGCCACGGGATCTGTTCGTGCACGGAAGACATATTGATGATCGTGCCCTGAATGTTATTTTTCAGGAAATACTGGATGGCGATTTTGGCGGTGAGAAAATAGCTGGTTAGGTTGACGGAGATCACCTGGTTCCAGTCATCCAGCGTCGTCTCATGGGAAGGGGTTTGTTTCTCAATACCGGCATTATTCACCAGGATGTCGAGGCGTCCGAAGGTGTCGATGGCCGTTTGAAATACCTTTTGCGTATGCTCTTCCAGACTAATGTCGCCTTTGAAGAGGACGGCTTTCCCGCCGCTCTGTTTGATTGCGTCGGCGACCTCGTTCGCCCCGTCATCGTCCGAGCGATAACACACGACCACGTTAACTTTCTCTGCCCCGAAACGTTTGGCAATCGCCGCGCCAATGCCTTTCGATGCACCAGTGACAATCGCCACCTTACCCTCTAAATCATTGAACATAATAACTTTCCTCACAGTGAGCGTGTGTTTGTGCTGTTTTACACGTCGTTTTACACCTATGGGTGTCAAGCCGGTGGTATGGGGATGGCGCGGTTAACGCCGGAAGCGCCATGTCGCGGTCGCGTCGCCTTAGCACCCGAAAGAGGGCGCGGCTACCCCAGAACGATTGGCTGATGCGTCGCCTCGCTGCGGCGCTTTATCTCCCACGACGAAGCCTGAGGCGGGTAGGCGCTCCCGATGAAGGCGCGTCACCCTTCGCGTCGCTAGAGTATAGTTCATGCCAGTTTTTTCTCTTTTGGCGGCTGAAAGGCAGCGAAATACGCGGGCTTTTGTTGTGAATGCCGCAGGAAAGGCGAGATGGAGGTGACCCGTAGAGTGGAAAATGCGCTGGCGGCGGGGGCCAGAGGGGCTGCCGTAGGCCGCGCATCAGAGGGAAATGATCGCACCGACGACTCGCTGACATGGCTGCCCGATTCAATGAGGGCTACCCGGCCTACAATCAGTGTGGAGAGTGGCGCCGTAAGGTCAGCGAAGGCTTTTCGTTAAACAATTTCTGGTAGTCGCTGGCGAACTGGCTTAAATGCCAGAATCCCCACTGCATCGCGGCATCTTGCACTGTACGGTGCGGGGTATTGGGGTCGACCAATTCTCGCCGCACCGCGTTAAGGCGAATAATCTTAAGCCAGGCGTTGGGGGCGATGCCGAGTACGTTCTGGAAGGCATTTTGCAGGGTACGACGACTCACGTGCAGCCGGTTGCATAGATCCAGAACGGTGACCGGCTCCGAAGTTTGGCTCAGCACATACTCTCGCGCAAAGGCGATCAGCTTGCCGTGATGATGACTCTGCGCCGGTTCCGGCGGCGGCTGGACGTTTTCCAAAAAGGACATCAGCATCGTGAGAAGGTTATGATTCAACAGTTTCTGCGTGTTGCCCCTTTTCATTACCTGCGGAAAATGGCTGCTGTACCACAGCGCGTGGCGGATGTAATCGCACAGTTGCGCTTTATTGCTGAGATCCATCTGCAGCGTGGTGCCGCGAGTCAGCCGTTCAGTCAGCCACTCCGGATCGCTGAGTGCCCCGATGTATTGCTGGAGCACCTCATGCGAAATCACGACGCCCAGGATGGAAAAGTCGTCCGGCGTCGAAAGTTCGAACTCTTTCCCGCCGGGGCTGACGGCAATGCCGTACTTGTCCAGCGGCTGCGCGTTGATAAACCCCATGTTCTCCTGCGTGGAAGGAATGCCGAACCACAACGAGCCCGCCCAGGCCATGCAAGACTGACGCAAAGCAAGGTTGGTGTATTCGTGACAGAGCTGCATGCCGTCCAAGAGTAGTTCCTGCAGCTCGCCGCGAAAATGACCGGGGGAGACCTGATCGTAGAGCTGTTGCCAGGCGGTGATGGTGCGGGACTGTGCGTAGACGTCCTGCGTGTAACGCTGGTGCATCGGGTGGGGTTGATTCAGTAATGCCTGGACGGTGTCGGGAGGTGCCGGTTGGGCATCGAGCTGATGCGGATGAAGGCGATGGCCTGTTTTCATCGGTCGTTTCCTCCGGTAAACCTCTGCGCTGTGTAGCGCAATGTGCCGATGGGTATGCGTGGTCCCTGCCGGTAGGTGGCGGCGACAGGGACGCTTAGCATACAAAAACTAGACGATGCGGAACATATCCACCATCACACAACGGCGAATTCGAACGAAAGTCCTTCCCGACGTCACCCCTTCGCCGGTTGGCGTGGAAATGGTCATGGATGTCCAGCCTTCGCCGCCGAATCCCAGCCCGGCGATACAGGGTCCGTTCTTAACGAAAATACTGGTGTTGATGCGGCTGGCCATCTTGTGCAAATGGGTGATGTCGGTTGAGTGCATCGACGCCGTATGGCGACATCCGCCCTCCAGCCGCACCGCAAGTTCGATGGCCTCGTCCACATCGGCCACGCGCACGACAGGCAGCACCGGCATCATCATCTCCGTCACCGCGAAGGGGTGATCCGCCGGCGTTTCCGCCAGCAGCAGCCGCGTGTCGTCGCTGACGTCCAGACCGATCGCCGCGGCGATCTTAGCCGCATCGCGCCCAACCCAGTCGCGGCTGGGGCGGCCTTTCCCATTTTCGTCGATATCGGTGAGCAGCAGCGGCAGCAGCTGTTCGACCTGGTTGCTCGTCAGCAACACCGCCTGATGCTGCTGCATATTGGCCAGCAACGCGTCGGCCACGCTATCGACGACGATTGCCACTTTTTCGTCGACGCAGATGATGTTGTTGTCGAAGGACGCGCCACGCACGATATCGCGCGCGGCACGGGCGACGTCCGCAGTTTCATCCACCACCGCGGGCGGGTTGCCTGCGCCAGCGGCGATCAGGCGCTTATCCGTGTGTTTACGTGCGGCCTCCACCACCGCTTCGCCCCCGGTCACGACCAGCAGGTTAATGCCCGGATGGCAAAACACACGCTGAGCGGTTTCGATATTCGGGTTTTCGACGGTGACCAACAGGTTTTCTGGCCCGCCGGCGGCCACTATCGCTTTATTCAGCAGGCTAATGGTGTGCAAGGAGACGTTCTTCGCCGAGGGGTGGGGAGCAAACACGATGCTGTTGCCTGCGGCGATTAGGCTGATGGCGTTATTGATGACGGTCGCGGCCGGGTTCGTCGAAGGGGTGACCGAGGCTACCACGCCCCAAGGTGCGTTTTCTATCAGCGTCATCCCGTTGTCGCCGGTGATTACCTGTGCCTCCAGGCTTTCCGTTCCCGGCGTGCTGCGCGCCTGGGAGACATTTTTGGCATATTTGTCGGTAACGCGCCCCATACCGGTTTCCGCCACGGCCATTTCCGCCAGCACCTGAGCGTAGCGCTCGCCGGCCTCGCGGATCGCCGCGATCACTCTTTGCCGTAAGACCACATTATCCAGCTGTTTCTGCGCTTGCGCCGCGGCATTAACCGCCTCATCCAATGAGGCAAAAACACCGTATTGCATATCAAATTTAGGTGCCGGACTTACCGGGGAAGTGGGCTCGGATATTGACTGTTTCATACGTGAATCCTCCAGGGTAGGTTTAGGCCCGATCCGCGTAGCGATCGCAATCGAAATGCGGAATAGCTCTCCCGGCGAGCGTTGAGCGGCGGTCACTCGTACGGTCGTCCTAATGCCGGTCGCACGGCGGATAGATTAATTGTGTGAATCTATCCGCGTGTTAGGCCGCTCTCGCTCGCGGGATATGGGCATGTTGCGACGTTTCAGCGTAGGCTACTATCAAAAATCGGCAAACTTCCCTTAAGTTTGACGCGCGTCATACATTGATGCTTTTCCTCAGACGGGGGGCCTGATTCACGTTATGGCTGCTGGCGGCTTGGTCTCGATCTTGCTTTGGCCTGGCACCGTCACCGCGCCGAGTCCCGCTGACGGCGCATTAACCAATATTGCCGCATTGCCATGAAGCTTGCCCTCCATCAGCGCTTGGTGGGCGAGGGGGATATCGCCGAAGGCAAAGACACGATTCAGCGTGGGAGAAATGCGTTTCTGATTGACCAGATGCAGGAATTCACCACATTCCCTGATGTTGGCATAGTGAGATCCCTGAATGCGTTTTTGATGCATCCACAGATGGCGCACATCAAAATCGCAGTTGTACCCAGAGGTGCCGCCGACGGTGACAATCATGCCGGAGTGATCGCAGATCTGCAGCGAAGTCGGAAACGTGTCTTGACCGGAGTGCTCGATCACCAGTTTAGGAAGCTCTTTTTTGCCAAGGGCTTTGAAGTAGTCGCGTCGAAATTGCGCGAAACCTCGGCTCCAGGCTAGGTACTCGCTGGAGTCTAAATTGGGCAGGCGCCCCAGATAGTCGTAGTGATTCCGCAGCAGGTAGCCCACTGCGCCCAGTGAGCGAATGTAATCGCCTTTTTCTGTGCTGGAGACCACGCCGATAGGCAATCCGCCCAGCGCGGCGACGATCTGCACCGACATCGACCCCAGTCCGCCCGCGGCTCCCCAGATGAGAACAGGATCGCCGGGTTTCACGTGGTTGGGAACCCAGTGGGTCAGTTGCTTGTAGGCGGTGGGGCCGTTCAGCATCAGCGTCGCGCTCTCCTCCCAGGTCAGAAATTCCGGTTTGGGGAAACATTGGTAATCTTCGACGCGGGTATATTCCGCAAACGAACCGAAGTTTCTCTCGTAACCGTAAATCTCCTGACTGCGGACAAACATGGGATCGGGCGCGAGACGGGACTCCAGCGACGTGGCGTCGTAGACCGAACAGGAGACCACCACCGCGTCGCCCGGTTTGACGTTCGTTACCTCGGCCCCGACGGCACAGACGATGCCAGCGGCCTCGGAACCGCCGATGTGGAAGGGTTCAGCGTCCTTCGACTTCTTCTTGCGGGCGGCGATGATATCCACCGGCTTGCCCAGCGCCGCCCAGACATTGTTGTAATTGAGTCCTGCCGCCATCACATTGATCAGCACCTGCTTCGACGACAGCGTTGGAACAGCGACGAACTCCCGTTGAATGGCTTGGATAGGGTCGCCATAACGTTCGGGCCGAATAATGTACGCGTTCATCGTTTTCGGAATAGTCAAATTCTGGTCCATTGTTTCACTCCCTGTTGACGGCTATGCGGCTGCCTGGAACGACAGGCATGGTCGGCTGTATCGCGTCTGTACCGCTCTCCCCGCGGACAGACCCGCTGGACGATGTCTTTCCTATTGGTCTTGTTTTAGTGCTTCGTCAGGTTCGGTTGAGGCGCACCCTTCGCCATCGACCTCTTTGCGTTGACGGGTCACGACTATCCCGGTCGCGGTAGCGCATGTCCCTCCCTGCGCGCTGTACAGCACAGCCGAGACAAACGCGATATCACGACTCTTCTTGTCGATAACGGCATCGATTCGGCAGGGTTTTTTACGGATAACGCGCAATATCTTCACTGAGAGTTCGACCACGCCCGTCGGCCTGCCGCCAAAGGCGTTAAATCCGCACAGGCCGATGGCCGACTCTAGCGCCGCGCTGATGACTGCCCCGTTGATGCCTATCGCCTGCAAGATACCGAATCCGCCCTGATGACAGGGGTTGTCATCGGCGATGTCCAGCGTCAGATGCTGTTCATCGCAGGCGGTGACGCGGAACCCCAGGGCGTTGAACAAGGGGGAGTCGTTGAACCTCTGTAAATCGTGATCGGTTTCCATTCATTCTCTCTGCTCTCTAAGTGGTACGTCAGGGGACAACTTCGCGGTCATTTACGCCGAAAAACTACGGCGCAAATGACCATGACGATGTCTTCCCGTGGACGAGCCTATCTAGCGACCTCGCCGCGACTCACGACGAGGTCGCGTCTGAGCGTTATTGCCGCTCGTCTTCGTTTTCCCCGGTGGCCTCGTGGGGTAGCGCCATGGCGACCAGCTCCTCAATACTGGCCGACCGGATGTCCTTATCGGCGCTGTCAGGGCGAGTCTGTTCGGCGGGCGGAGTGTCGTCCTGAGCAAGACGCAGCAGCGCATCGAGCAGGTCGCTGCTGCGCAGTCGTGCGATAGGGATGGCGTTGATCGCCTCACGGATCCGCGCGTCGTCTCCCCCGGCGGCCTCGGGCATCGGGATGTCGTCTCCCTCGGGGAGCAGTTGCTCGCCAAGGAAGGCGGCAAGCGCCTCGGGGGTCGGATAGTCGTAGGTCAGCGTGGCGGGCAGGCGCAGGCCGCTCGCTGCCGTCAGACGGTTGCGCAGCTCCAGCGCCAGCAAGGAGTCCAGACCGCTTTCCTTGAACGAGACATCCAGCGCGATGTGCGTCGCGTCCTCTTTGCCGAGAATGGCCGCGATGTTTTTCGCGATAGCGGATTGGAGATACTTCAGACGGGCGCCCGACTCCAGGGTCGCGAGCTCTTTGCGCAGATTCGGGCCATCGGCCGCGGCGCGGACGCGACGTGTGGCGCTCAGACCGGCCAGACGCTCCAGCAGCGGATGCAGCGTGCCGGAACGGCTGTTGTTGCGCAGCGTTTGCAGGTTGAGCGGCACGGCCGCCAGCGCAGCATACGGCAGGTCCAGCGCCGCATCGACCAACGCGTTGCCGTGTTCGGGGGTAATCGGCGCAAAACCGGTACGGGCGATACGGGCGTTGTCGGTGTCGCTGAGCGCGCTGGACATGCCGGTGACCGGTTGCCACCAGCCCCAGGCGAGCGAGGTGGCGGGCAGCCCCTGACGATGGCGGAACTGCGCCAGACTATCCAGAAAGACGTTGGCGGCGGCATAGTTCGCCTGTCCCGGACTCCCCAGCGTACCGGCGCTGGAGGAGTACAACACAAAGGCGGCCAGATCGTGATGACGCGTTTGTTCATGGAGATGCCATGCGGCATCGACCTTGGGGGCGAAGACTTGCTGGATGGCTTCTGGCGTCAGCCCCGCCATCGTGGAGTCCGCCAGCAGGCCTGCCGTATGGAATACCCCCGTTAGCGGACGTTCGGCTGGAATGGCCTCAAGCATGGCGCTGAGCGCGCGCGGATCGGCGATGTCGCAGGCGACAATATTCGCCGTCGCGCCGAGGCTTTCTAATCGCGCCTTCAACGGCGCCGCGTTGGCGGAAGCCTCGCCGCCGCGGCTGGCGAGCAGCAGATGGCGTATGTGATGCGTCGTGACCAGATGCTCCGCCAGAATAGCGGCCAGCGTCCCGGTGCCCCCGGTGACCAGAACGGTCCCCTCTGGGTCGAGCGGATGCGGGAAGGTCAGTACGACCTTCCCGGTGTGGCGTCCCTGCTGCATTAGCCGGAACGCCGGTATCGCTTCGCGGATGCCGTAAGTCGTGACGGGCAGCGGTTGCAGCGCGCCGGTGTGCATAAGTTTGAGTAGCTCGCCCAGCATCTGCGCGGTGGCTTCCGGGCTGCTATCGGGGCGTTCGAGATAGAAATAGCCGATCCCCGGATGTTGGGTTTTCACCTGTTGCTTGTCGCGAACATCGGTTTTACCGATTTCGATAAACCGACCTTGATCCGCCATCAGCGCCATCGATGCATCAATGAACTCGCCGGTCAGCGAGTTGAGGACGACGTTAAGGCCGCTGCCGCCCAACGTCGCCTTGAAGCGTTCGGCGAAGTCGAGGTGGCGAGAGCTGGCGATATGGTCGTCGGGAATCGCAAAACCGCGCAGAATGTCCCACTTGTCCGGATGGGCGGTCGCAAAGATCTCGGCCCCCAGATGGCGCGCCAACTGGAGCGCCGCCTGACCTACGCCGCCTGCCGCCGCGTGGATGAGGACTTTGTCTCCTGCCCGCAGATCCGCCAGATTGACCAGCGCATGATAGGCGGTCAGGAACGAGACGGGCACGCTTGCCGCCTGTGCGAACGACCACGTCTCCGGCATCGGTACGACGGTACGTTGATCGACGATAGTGACCGGGCCGAAAGCGCCTTCGGTCATCACCATGACCCTGTCGCCGACGGCGAAACGATCGACGTCCGGGGCGACTTCCGCCACCACGCCCGCCGCTTCGGTGCCGAATTCATGCTGCGGCGGGATCAATCCCAATGCGCACACCACGTCGTAAAAGTTGACGCCCGCGGCCCGTACGTTCAGGCGGATCTGCCCGGCGGCCAGCGGTGCCGCGGCCTCTGGCGCGGGTTTGAGGATCAGGTTGTCGATGCGTCCCGCGTTTGGAATATCCATGCGCCAGTGAGCTGCATCGGACGGCGGCGTCAGCAGATCGTCCGTGCTGCTTCGGGTCAGCATCGGGTAGAGAAGTTGGTCATCCCGCACGGCCAACTGCGACCGTTCGCTGGCCAGCGCCGCGGTGATCCATTCCGTCTTATGCAGCGGACGATCGGTATCCAGCAAGACGAACCGTCCGGGGTATTCGTTCTGAGCCGTATGCAGCAGGCCCCAAATCGTACTTTGCCTCAGGTCGGGTGCCGCGTGGCCGTCGGTGGAGACGGCGCATTTCGTCACGACCACCAGCGTGCTTTGAGATAACGGTTCGCTGTTGAGCCAGCGCTGCACGAAGGTCGTGACCTCCTCGGTCAATGCGCGCACCGCGGCGGGCGTGTCGGCGTCGTCGACAGGCTGGTGAGTCGGCAGCGGCCAGATAATGACGTTGGGCGGCGTGTCCTTTGTCGCTTCCTCCAGTGCGGACAGGTCCTGATAAGCGGACAGCGTGGGCAATGCCTGAGTGATATCGGATGCCGTGTCCAGCAGCGCCCAGTCTGTTATTGGCGGGGCGGCGCGTACAGCGGCGATAGCGTCAGGCAGGCGGCTCCAGGTCGTCCGCAGCAGATCGTGATGAGGAGGTTCGCTCAGCAGCTGTCGTAAACGGTCGCGGGTGGTTTCCCGCAGGGTGAGCGCCGACACGGCCAATACCGGCGTTCCCGTCTCGTCGACAGCGGTGATGGCAAGCGTATCGCCGGCAGTGAATCGCAGTCGCGCGCGCAGTTGACGCGCCGGTACGTCATGGAGAATGACGTCGCTAAATGCGAAGGGCAGGCGCAGTCCGTCGCTTTCGCCGTCGTCCGTCTCGGGCAATGCGATGACATGCAGCACGGCATCCAGCAGCGCCGGGTGCAGAATGTGGCCGGTGACCGCCAGCTCGTCGGGCAGGGTCGCGTCAACATAGATATCGTCCCCCCGCTTCCAAGCCGACTGCAACCCGCTGAAGGCCGGGCCGTATTCATAGCCTGCATCGACAAGACGGTTGCGCAGCCGCGCCAGATCGATCGGCTTCGCGTTTGCAGGCGGCCAGATCTCCGTATCGAATGTCGGCCACGCGGAAGGCGCCGATGAAGCCAGCTGCGCCTGCGCGTGGAGCGTCCAGGGCGCCGGTTCGGCATCGTTTTCCGAAGAGGGGCGGGCATGTAGCGTGACGCTGCGGCGGCCCGCCTCGTCAGCGGCCACTCGCAGATGCAGGTCAAGATTGCCCTGCTCAGGCAGGATCATGGGCGACTGCAACGTCAGCTCGAGGATGTGCGGAGATCCGACCATGAGCGCCGCGTGTCTCACCATATCCAGATAAGCGGTGCCGGGAAGCAGTACCACGCCTGCCGCCGCGTGATCCGCCAGCCAGGCGTGCGTAGACAAACCGATGCGACCGGTCAGCAGCACGCCGTCATCGTCCGGCAGGTCGATGGCGGCGCTGAGCAAGGCATGCTCCGCTGTCCGCTGACCCGCCGTGGCGACGTCGCCGGCGGGCAGCAGGTTCAGCCAGTAGTAGCGGTGTTCGAACGCGTAAGTGGGAATGTCGACGACGCGGGCGCTGGGATGCAGGGCGCGCCAGTTGATGTCGTGACCGTTGACGTAAAGCTTCGCCATCGCCTGGGTCATACAGGCGACCGCAGGCTGGCGCTTCTTCAGTGTGCCGATCACCGTGGCGGCGTCATCGACGGTTTCTTCCATCGGCGGCAATAA
>NZ_LUTP01000067.1 GCF_002111585.1 Lonsdalea iberica | reverse complement strand
AATCGGTCCCGCCAGCGCGGTCGCCGAACCGCACAGCAGCATGATGGCCAGCACGGCGACGACGCGGATCAGCACGACGCGGGTGCCCAGCGCCATCGCGATATCTTCCCCCATGCTCAGCGCGTTCAACGAGCGGGCGGCCAACAGTGCCAGTACCGCGCCCAACAGGATGGTCGGCGTGACGATGCCGATGTTGCGCAGCGAACGGATATCCAGTGTTCCGGCTTCCCAGATGCGCATCTGGTCGAACGCCTGCGGGTCGAGCAGTGAGATGGACGAGGACAGACCGCTCAGGACCGCGCTGAGCGCCACGCCGGCCAGCGTCAACCTTATCGGGTTGATGCGCCCCCCACTGAGCGTGCCGATCAGCCAGACGGCCAGACTGGTGATGAGTACGCCCATCCAGGCGAAGCCGAGCCAGGCGGTCATGCTGCTGATGCCGAAGCAGGTAATGCCGATCACGATAGCGAAGCTGGCGCCCGCGTTGACGCCGAGGATGCCGGGGTCGGCCAACGGATTACGGGTCAGCGCCTGGATCACGGCGCCCGCGCCGCCCAGCGCGAGACCGACGATGATGCCCGCCAGCGTGCGCGGTAGGCGCGCGTTAAGAATGATGGTGCTATCGGCCGTGTCGAGCTGGCCGGTCAAGCTCTGCCAGACCACGACGGGAGAAATTGACTTGGCCCCGATAGTTAGGCTGGCGACAACCACGAGCGCCAGCAGCAGTAGAAACAACAGTATACCGACGTGACGCCCGAGGGCTTGAGAGTAACGGGGGGGCGGCTGATTGGCGGCGACAGGCGCCTGATGCGAAGGAAGTGACATCGCCAACGAACAGCTCCTTAATGTGTGAAGATGAGTATGATTATCATTAATGTTATCGAGCTGCTATGTTAGCATGCCTTTGTGAGCAAATACATTGACGTAGACCGCGTGTTGACGCCATTCAGCCGCTGCTGAACTGGCAATATCACCTTATTTTCACGGAATATTATGGCTAAATCCTCCATCTTGCTTGACTTCAGTTTGCTAAAAAACAATGCGCATTTTCGTGCGATTTTCGTCGCCAGAATGCTGTCTGTCTTCGCGCTCGGCATGTTGGCGGTGGGCGTCCCTATTCAAATTCAGTCGATGACCGGTTCCACCCTGCAGGTTGGGGTGGCGGTGGCGCTTGATGGCGTAGGGATGTTTATCGGTTTGATGTGCGGGGGCGTGCTGGCGGATCGTTTCGACCGGCGGAAGCTCATCCTGTTCGCCCGCGGCACCTGCGGGCTGGGCTTTGTCGCGCTGAGTATCAATGCCTTTTCCAGCTCGCCGTCTCTCTTCGCGCTATACGTGCTGGCCGCCTGGGATGGATTCTTCGGTGCATTAGGCATGACGGCGCTGATGGCGGTGATCCCGCTGCTGGTCGGGCGGGAGAATCTCCCCGCCGCCGGCGCGCTGAGTATGTTGACGGTACGACTGGGCGCGATCCTGTCGCCCGCGCTGGGCGGGGTCATTATCGTGGCGGGCGGCGTCGGGTGGAGCTTCGCCGTGGCGGCTGTCGGCACGCTAGGCACCCTGATCCCGCTGATGCGGCTGCCGTCGCTTCAGCCGGAGGCCAGCGAGCCGGAGCATCCGCTGCGTTCGCTGGTGGGCGGCGTGAAATTTGTCTGTTCGCATCCGGTCGTCGGCTGGGTCGTGGTGCTCGGTCTGCTGGTCAGCATGATCGGCGCGATGCGGGTACTGTTTCCCGCGCTGGCAAACGACGTCTATCATGCCGGACCTTCCGCCATCGGCCTGATGTACTCCGCGGTGCCGCTGGGGGCGATGTTGGGCGCGTTTACCAGCGGTTGGGTGTCGGGCGTTCGCCGGCCGGGGCTGGTGTTGCTGGGCTGCACCACCGGCGCGTTTCTGTCTGTGGCGTTGTTGGGCGTGGCGGGCTATTTCGCCGTGGCGCTGGCGGCGCTGGTGTGTTACGGCTATCTCAACGCGATCGCTTCTTTACTGCAATTCACGCTGATCCAGACGCATACCCCGGACAGGCTGCTGGGGCGCGTGAATAGTCTGGGTTCAGCGCAGGATGTCACCGGCGATTCGCTTGGCGCGCTGGGCCTGGGGGCAATGACCCGGCTTATGACGCCCGCGCTGAGTATTCTGTCATTCGGCGGCGCGGCGGCGATATTGGGACTGGGGCTGATGTTGCTGGTTCGGCCTTTGCGTCAGTGCACCTTCGGACAGGTCGATGAGGAAGAATCGGTCAGCGAAGCGTTGGATGAGGCTGCGGAATCCCCTGCGCGCCACTCTTAGACGACGATAGCCGGAAGCGTGACGCAGGCCGCAGGGACGCGGCCATATCGGGGAGAGGACTCATTGAGGCTGACGGAAAAAATGCTCGATATTGTTCAGCATATTGCTGGCGCTGTAATAGTCGAGCCGGAACGTATCCGGCCCCATCGCCCACACGTGCTGTTGCACGACGGGGTCAATATGGCGCAGGAAGGGGTTATTCATCAGGTTGCCGACCGTTTTTTCATCCGCGGAGAACAGCAGCAAAGACTTGCCGTTCAGGCTGTCGGCCATGTTCTCACCCGAAATCTGCACGATGTCCCGCCGTTTACCCTGGCTGGTTTCGGTCGGCAGATTAGGCGGCAGTTCCGCCAGTTGGAATCCTAACTCCGACAAAAGCTGGCCTTGCGCGGAAGCGCGAGTCCAGATATTCACCCCCCGACCATCTTCGTAGTACACCAGCGCTGAAACCGGCTGCGGAGGCAGCGTAATCGTCTGTTTAATCGCCTGAACGCGCTGTTCGAAGCGGTCGACGACCTCATGGGCCTCTTTTTCTCGGCCTGTCGCCACGCCCAGCTGTTCGGCCAGCTGCTGCCAGCTCTTATCGCCGTAGTCGATCACCAGCGTTGGTGCGATGGCGGAGAGCTGGTCATAGAGTTTCAGCGCGGAGTCGCCGCCGGTGGCGGCAATGACGATCAGGTCCGGCGACGCTGCGGCAATGGCTTCCGCATTGGGCTCCGTGATGTACAGCGGTTTGACGTTGCGCGCTCTGGCTTCTTGTCCCCATTGAACAAAAAAGCCTGATCGTCGGACACCGTTGAGTTACGGCTGGTGGCGCCTGAACCAATCACCTGTGCGTCGATTGCCAGCAGCGTGCCGGTAATGGTGACGCTGGTGGAGACGATGCGCTGCGGCGGACGTTGCAGCGTCAGCGGGCCTTTTAACGTTTGGAACGTGCGCGGCCAACCGTCGTGAGCGGCAGAGGAAGAGCGGGTCGTGGGACTGTCGCTGCTCTGATTATCGCAGCCGCTGATAAAGGTGAGCAGGGCGCCGAATATGAGCGCGCACAGCCGGGGAAATTGGGAATAGGCGTAGCCTTGCATAGCCGTCAGACTCCTCCTGATACGGACAAGGTAGTGCTCGGATTCGGGGAGGAGAGTAAACGATAACCACGTTGACGCACAACTTGAAATCCTCCGGCGACCCGTCGCCGGAGGATGATTGATCAGCGCATGACGCGAGTGAGGAAGTCGTTGGCAAGGTTGGCGCCCGCAACGGAGACGCGGTGATCGACGTTTGGCAGCAAATGTAGTTCGCAATCAACTCCGGCCTGCGTCAATACACGTTCCGTCTGCTGGCTATACTGCCAGGGCAGTTTGTCGTCCTCCATGCCGTGTATCAGCGCGACTGGTGTTCGGCGCGCAATGTGGGCATCGGTAAACACAGGCAGATAGCCCGAAAAGGCGACGATTGCGCCATAGGGGCAGCGGTCCGACGTCAATGTATCTAGCGCCATGACTGCGCCCTGAGAAAATCCGACCAGCGCGACCCGTTCTGGGTGTTCCGTCATCTGGTATCGGTCTAACGCTTGCTGAATAATGGCATCGAATGAGGTACGTGCGGCGACGATGCGGGCGTTGCGTAAGGTTGGAGTATCGTCGTCGATATCAAACCATTGAAAGCCCTCGCCTTGCGTGAAGAAAAAAGGGCCATCGGGAAGGGCGAAATGTGTGGACGGCCACTGTTGTTGCCAACGCTTGGCCACGGAAGCGAAATAGCGGCCATAGCCGCCGATACCGTGCAAAAAAATGATCAGTGAATTATCCATACGGTCCCTCGCTGTAGATAAATCGGCTGCGGCAGTACGCCGCAGCGGCAAGAGAGAGAATAGCACCGGGTCTGGCGTCAGGCACAGGCCCAGGATAAAGCGGGATCTGGCTTGACGCGATCTCGTCGGTTCAGGGCACCAGGGCCGTTGCCGACCGACGCCAGCGCGTTCAGGCCGATGCTCCATCATGCTGGCCATTCCCAACCGCCGTTCGGGATGTTGAAGAAGATGCCCGCGGGGCCATGCACGGTGAAGATGGCGCCAGGCAGGATCAGAATGGACGCCAGCGCGGTGTCCCGATATCAAATCCCCAGCAGCAGGGTCACGG
Source organism: Lonsdalea iberica (assembly GCF_002111585.1). Taxonomy (GTDB): domain Bacteria; phylum Pseudomonadota; class Gammaproteobacteria; order Enterobacterales; family Enterobacteriaceae; genus Lonsdalea; species Lonsdalea iberica. Next base: position 6,760 of record NZ_LUTP01000067.1, on the reverse strand, counting down.
CGGCGAACGGTTTTCAGACGAGAGTGATCTAGGCCCACCGGGCAGGCTTTATCAGGTGACGGATGCGCGCGTAATACATCTTGGCGACGTCGATGGGAGACCGTGCGCGTCGTCTGTTTGAATCGCTGAACCCTGAGATAGAATTCTCGTCGGGGCGTCAGCCTAGATGCCCCAGCCGCAATGGTGTCCAGCCCCTTAGCGGCCTAGGTAAAAACGCTCCCATTCGTCAATCGCCACGAACATACGCCGCAGTCCAAACGTTCCATCTTGAATCTTCGCCCTGTGTCCGGCTGTGGCGTTTATTTCAGCACCACGGCGGGGACGTCTGATTTGGGTCGACGCGACGCTTGAAAGCGTGGTTGGCGGTGACCTCACCCGAGCGCTGTCGCTCTCCGGGTGAGGTGGCGGCTTTTACAGGGCTTTGGCGGTAAACAGGTCAACATGCGTGGCATCGGCGACGCGTTTGAGGTAGGCGGCGACGTTCGGGCCGAACTGGATGTTCTTGACGATGGTCAGAGAGCGCAGTACCGGGAACAGGACAAAGTCGCTGGTGGAAATGGCGGTCGGCTGTGCCAGCAACGGCTCCAGCTCAGCGAGCTGTTGCTCGACGCTCGCGACCAGTTCTGGCGTCTGCGCCATCAGTGCCTCCAGATCGCCAAAGGCTTTTTCTTCCCGGATTCGGTAGGCTTCACGCGCTTCCGGCGTAGACAGCTCTTTGAAGTCGGCTTTGGTAAAACGCGGAACGGCCAATTTGAATACCGTACCCGAGGCGGCTTTGCTCCAAGCTTCAAGGATCGGGTCGACCGGCTTGTCGACGATGAGCGGCGCTTCAATCGCGTCGACGTAATGCACAATATCCATGCTTTCCGGCATGTAGCTGCCATCCTCTTTTTGCAATATCGGGACAACCTTGCGTCCGACCATGCGGGTCGGCGTCTCGACATCGCCTTCCATCATGACGGACAGCTCATGAGGGATAGCCTTGAGACCGAAAATCATTCTGGCTTTAACGCAGAATGGACAGTGTTCATAGATGAAAAGTTTCATTGATTAGCACCTTACTGATAAGAAAAACGGTTACGCTGCTCGTCTCTTCGACCTTCGCGCCGCCGTATAATTCGATGGCTAAGATAATGTAGTCTATCGGCAACCGTAAAGTGGCTATTGAAACGACCTGACACGAGATAGGGATACCGTCAGCGCGGTATCCACTCGTGAGTACGCGATAGTGACGCGCGGAACAACTGTTTTTACTCTTAGAAAAGATCGGTTAGTTTAAATTTCTCCGGTGATATGTTCAGTCCTATAAAGAAACAGTTTATAAATGCTGTCTGTTTTTCCAAATAAAAGTTTCGTCCTGTTCTTAACTAAAATCCTTTTCAACATTAATTCATCCATACACAAATGATATGTTTTTCACATGATGGGTTTTATTTCATCTTTTATGACAAACCCCGATGGGTCAATCTGTGCTTAATATATATAATAAAGAGATTATGTCTTTAATTGCGACTGTCTAATTGATAATGGTTTCGTTTATTCTTGTTTCCATGTGTTTGCCGTCATGTTTTAAATATAATCACTTTGCTGTACGGATTTATTACCTGTCAGCAAAGATCGCGTTTGCCCTTTCACATGTTCGAAAATGGCCGATGAGTAGGCGAAAGATACGCTTTCATGTGGATTACAATCGCTATTTAACAGTGAGTTAGGGTAAATAAAGCGAATATCGGTGAGAAAGGCGTTCTGCAGGATAAATTTAAAATAGAGCTCCTTTCTCCCGTAATCGACCGTACGGTAGAAGAAAAATTCACAAATGACTCTTTCCTTTTGATTCAGCGCATTGGCTAATAGCGGCGTGGAGTTATCAATGGGTTTTATGATGTCAACGTGCCGAAAAGGATCGTAACCATCCCGTGATAATGTATTTATCAGTTTATGGACAGATATTTCATTATCATGGGAAAGATGAAACCGCTTCCCGCTGGAATGAGTGTTCGAACAGCCTTTAGATATCAAGCCCTGCTTTTTACCCGTCAACTTCAAGTATATCGTGTTAGACATAGTGACTCCTTGGACCATCCTGAGAGGAATGGTCGAACAAAAGAAAATTGTTTTGTCTTTCTGACGATATAATATCTACAGCATTCATTTTTTGAGTCAATGGGAATAAACAGCAATCTTCATATCGAAATAAAAATTTGGCTATGTGAAATTTTATTTAGTCCTATCTTGAGTGCGTCGTCTTATAAAAAAAGGCTTTGATTCAAGATCAACAGGTTGGTTAACCATGAAGCAAAGTTGTTAATCACGGTATCTTCACGAAAATGACTCTCTGTTTGAGAAAATTTTAGCGAGGAGGGTCAATGCGCGATTTATCTCTTACATCGTGGCCTTAGCCTTAACTGATCGAGAGGCCTTTATTAGTGCGTGGGTGAACATCAATTATCTCTTGATGAGAAAAGGCGTCGCCCTTCTCGCTTACATTGCAATGACGCAGCCCAACAGGCATAGAGAATCCATACGGACACATATCATCAGAAGCAAACGTCCTTTCGACTTGGGTGATAAGCTTTTTGCAGATTGGTTATCATGATTTTTATTCAATGGATAAAAATAAAACGTCTATTTAATGGCATTCTTGCGCTGCATAACAATTGACGCTCAACCTAAATAGCTGCTTGTAATTGGAGATCACTTTGAGGGAACTTAGCCCGGATTGTGCGATCTCATCAATCGCTAAACTGATACAAAATCATCCATTGGACTGAGCGATGCCGGTTGTAGCACTTATTCCCCGTGACGAATGACGCCTGATTCAGAAGGCGATCCATAAAACACGCGACAAGAACCATGTCCGCAGATTGACTGGTCTTTTGCGCATATCCGCACACGATTGCGTAAACTGATAAAGCACTCTCCCGGCGATTTGGGTTATCAGCGTTCACGCAGGAGTTCAGCGTTACTGGCAATAAAAATCAAAGATAACCAGGTGCCAGTCACATGCCGGAACCTTTCGTCGTTGGCTGCTGCCTGCCGGACTGGTAAGGCGCAGGGCGGTCCCGACCCTGCGCATTCGAGACCCGCACAAAGATGGAAAGATGGCAATAATCCGCAAAACCCTGGATAAATGTAGCGCAGAGCCTCCGGTATTTTATGAAGATGAAGTGAATATCCACCTCAATCTCAAAATCGGTGCGGACTGGCAGTTACGCGGGCAGATAAAACCGTCGTAACGCCGGGGGGAAATGAAATATATTACCTTGCCGGCGCGCTGCACGGTACAATAACTCGCAACCAGCAGTGCCGTTCATTGTGGATGTTGCCGAGAAAGGTTCATCGTTTTATTGAAAACTTCCGTCCATTCATCGGAGGAAAACATGGACTGGCAAAAGTGTAACGGTATTAGGCGCAGCTATTTAGGCGTATCCGCCGAACTATCGTTTTTGATGACGCGACATTTTTCAATCCAAAGAATGATCGTGGGCTTCACCTGCACACGAAGATCGAATTCTCTATTTTTCTCACTCATCAGGCTGATTCTACAGCTGAGATAATTAGGGTCAAATCCACCATCCTTCGCCACGCGGTGTCTGAACTTTCTGTCCGACGTTATCGTTTATTTCTCGTTTAGATAATTTATGATAAACATAATGTGTCTACTATTTATTTGATTCAAAAGGGATAAAGGCAGGTTTGTGCCCCGCTCATTCATGTGAGGCCGTGTTGAAACGATAATTAATACGGGCTTCGTGTTCAGTTATCGGGTCGTTTAGCGCCAGACACCAAGGGAAACCCAATATTCATTACAAAAACGTATTCTTCAAATACGTGGATCTACGGATTGATCCTCAGCGATGTATCTCTCTTTCATTACAGTGTTATATTTAGCCTATGGGCAACGTTATTGAAGGTCCGGATAGTGGTAACTTGGTTTGATCTTATCCATAGTTACTCCGGTCAGCATGTAAGCGCTCTGCTGAGCGTTGAAACGTCTGCTAAATTGACATCGTTAGTAGGAAAAAACCGTTTTTCTGTACTGATACTGCGCAAAATATGCGCGAACCTGCGTTTTTCTCCGGTATTTAAAGCCTTCTGAGCAAGGTGCCAGTTTTCTCCTGTTATACCGAGTTTTACGTGGGATTGAATATGTATTCGTCAATGTTTCAAGCTATCAACAATAACTTTAATCAGCGCATATCGCGCCGGAGACTTATCATGAATATAGTCAATTTTACGTTAACTCCCAACGCCGCAATAGCGAATGGGGCTGATATAATAAGCGCCAATGCCGTTATTATGAATGGCAACGATTATGTTTCTGGTGAGAATGTTGTTTTCCGTATTAACAGCGGGTCCGCCGTCTTTTCGAATGGCTCGTCATCGATCGTGGTTTCAAGTAACAGCCTTGGGGCAGTATCTGCCAGTTTCGCTGATACGGTCGCCGAAACTGTGGTGGTTGATATCGAGCTTCAAAATGATGCCACGGTCCATAATTCCTTGGCTGCGACATTTACTCAGTCAGATAATAACGTCGATACCTTAACTCTCCTTCTGACGATTGACGACGCAAAGGCCGATGGGGAGGACCACAACCAAGTAGAACTCCAGACATTCAGCGGGGCGATACCTGTTTCAGGTACAGCTGTTTCTGTGGCGCTGACGAACGGCGCTATCTTTATCAATGGGAACAATAGTGCCGATATCACCACCGACAGCAAGGGAAGGGCCTCTTTGCCGTTTACCAGTACCACTGCCGGTAAATCGACACTGACTGCCTATCTCAAAGATAACATCGCTGTTTACAACTCAGTGGCGGCCACTTTTGTTTCAGCCTCAACGGACATATCATTAACTCTGGACGTAATTTCCGATAATGCTCAGGCAAACGGAAATGCAGTTAATCGCGTGTGTGCTACGGTCATTGATAGTGATACATCTAAGCCACTATCAGGACAACAGGTTACGTTTACTGTGACCTCTGGTAGTGCAACCTTCGATAATGACAGCACATCGTACACCACCACGACTGACAGTGACGGGAATGCTTATGCCTCTGTCAAGGACAAAAAAGTGGAATCCGTAACGATTAAAGCGGTCGTGGGAGACAAAACGGCGAGTGCTACGGTTCACTTTTCTCAAGAGATAACGCCCCTTAACATCCTGAGAGTATATAATGTTAACCAGACGTTCCCGTCGGGTGGACCAACAGTGGCCTGGAATAACGCTGAATTCTCCATGGATGTATCGGGAGGGAGCGGAAATTATTCATGGAGCGTCACAGAAGGTAATGATGTGTTATCTGTGGTGTCTTCTTCCGACCACACTGGGGTATTCAGATTTTCCCAATCTAAAAGCAATGTTAATCCTAAAAGAAAATATACCATCCATGTATCAGATGTAGATACGGGGGAAACGACGGATTATAGCTTTACCATCGATCTCTATTTTACTGAGTTTGGTAAATTGTATTGGTATACAATAAAAAATGATTTCCCAACGACAAGCGAATTCAATCGGCTGTTGAATGAGTGGGGCTTCATGATCCCTTATGAAGGATGGGTTACAGATGAAAATAATGGATGGTACTGGACGAGCGAGCATCCCTCATATTATTACGCTCACGCATTCAACGTCAAAAATGGTAAAGAGGGTAATTACAATATAAACAACACTGTTTGCGCCTATGCAAAAAAATATTGATACAGATTGCCTATCAATAGTGAGGTTATAAACTAATTATTTTCAATATTACTTTGAAAAGGTCTCTTTCTTGGTAGATGGTATTGGCCATGGCGAGGAGTATTATTTGGGCTACTTCGTCTTGCGTTCAAGTAACCTCTTTTGAATATTATTAATTCTCTACGGAATAACCCCCTTCCAGGATGGGAGGGGGTTATTGATGAGGCGAAACTTACGGGCCTGAATCACTGGTTCGTCACGTTGAATGCGGGCTGGTAGAGAAACCCGTCCAGCTCAGCAATTAGAGCTCGTATAACTCGCGTATGTTAATCACAATAGCATGGTCAGGTAACTGAATAAGCTGACGTTTTATCGCCGGTTTGAAGGTTTCTCGATAATTTACTTTCGATACGCGGTTTCCAAGACTCAGCTCTGCTAACATCTCCTTCTGACGACGGTTGTCTCCTGCGAAACGTTTAACGTGAGTAAGTGGAGACTATGCCCGAAATATGCTCGTAAAATGTTGTTATTGTCAATTCTCTTCGGTTCACTGTTGGGGGCTGGTTTGAATGAGTTGTATCTCAGATTCGTTTTTTTGCGTTCGTGTCGATTCGCGTTGTGATGGTGTCCCTGGCAACTGCTGGGGAAATCTTCGGATACTTCCCGATTGTGTGCACTTTCTCCTTGCCCTCAAACTGATATCGAACTTGCCACACTTTTTCCTGATTCCGGAATCTAAAGACACAGGCCACTTCCATCTGCCACTCGATAGGGTTTGTCTTTTGGTTACGTGGCGTCGTTCTGCTTAATGGCGAGTATTGGGTAAAATCCGGATGGGTAAAATTGATTTACCAGATCGTGCTTACCTACTGGTATTGGGGGATGTGTAAAGAGCTGTCGTGAAATTACCTTTCTTCTGACGAATACAAATAAGCCCCGTTTAAATCAATAAGAAATGATGAAAACCTGAAAATGTCGTCAATTTTTCACATGCTCAGTCACGTCCTGCTTCTCATTTTTGATAAAAGTATAAAATCAGATATTTCACGTGATTGGTGGTATTTCGTACAAATTTATT
>NZ_LUTP01000066.1 GCF_002111585.1 Lonsdalea iberica | reverse complement strand
GTCCTCCTTACGATCTGCCTGAGCATAAAACGCGAACGGTATTGCGTACCGAAACGCATCAGGGGGAAGGCTTCAATGAACTGCGCTTTGAAGATCAGGCTGGCGAAGAAGAAATTTATTTGCATGGTCAAAAAGACTTCCGTGCGATGGTCGAGCACGACGTCGTCTGGCATATCCGGCACGACGCGCATATGGAGATTGATAACGAGCGGGTGACCCGCATCAAAGCCAGCGACCACCTTACGGTGGAGCAGGAAAAGCGGGAGCATATTCAGGGGGATTACTCGCTGACCGTCGATGCGTCGATGCATCAGAAAGTGGGGCAGGCATTGCTGGTCGAAACGGGTCAGGAAGTGCACGTAAAAGCTGGGGCCAAGATGGTTCTTGAAGCGGGCGCGGAGTTGACGCTTAAAGTGGGGGGGAGTTTCGTGAAGATCGACCCGAGCGGCATAACGCTGGTCGGCCCTGGTATCAAGATGAATTCCGGTGGGGACGCCGGTAATAGCACGGGTTGGGCAGGTCTGCCTCCCAACCTGCCGGGCACTATTGCTGTGCCTCCTGCTCCGCCAGCCACACTGCCTACCCCCGCCATACATAAAAGCATGGAGTCGATGGCGCCGCTTGCCAAACCCTGTCCTCTGGTCAGAGGCGGTAAAGCATGAGCATGGATTTATGGCGAGAAAGGCACAGCGGTGCGCTGTTTGCAATCGTGGACGGTGCGGCAGATTGCTCAGCGGTAGCGCGTTTCTACGAACTGAGTCATGGGGAGGCATCTCCTCTGTTCGCCGGTACCGAATTTGGTGAACAAGCTGCGCTGGGGCCCTGGCTACTGGCTAATCCTTCGAATGAGTTTATGGAAGCATCACCTGAACAGTGTGGCTTTTATCTGGTTAGCGACCAGTCGATTGACGTGGTGCGTCGCCACTGGCAAAGCCTGATACAGGCTATCCGTGAAGGCGAAGCCGTGTGGTTTCGCTTTTCTGAACCCCGAATATTTCTGCCGATGCTCAATGCGATGAGCATCGAAGAGCGAGATGCGATTATGGGCCCTTGTGCCGGGATGTGGATCAATGGCACTGGGTTTACACGTACGCCCGGAATTCTGTTTCATCCTGCTTTGGCGTCTCCCTGGTTTCATCTCCAACCTCGCCATCTCGCGCCGTTATACGACGAAAATCGCCACGCCTATATTCTTCGTCGACGGCTTTGGCAAGTTATGACAAGCATGATGGAACGCCATCCCGACCCGGCGGGCACGATTTTACCGATTCTCAGGCAAGCGAATGCTGAGAAGCTTGAGGGGGATGTGCTTGACGGTGTGGTGGCTGGCGCCTTGACCTTGCAGACCGGCCTTCCTCTGGAAAGTATTCGAGAGCCGCTAATGCTGACCGACGCCGAATGGGCTCAGGTTAATCACTGGATGGCGCAGCATAATGAATTGATAGGAGTCCATTGATGGCGGCAGATCCTTACTGTATTCCCTGCGAACGTTACGAAAACTGGATAGAGATTGATATTCGCGATGAGCACAACCACTCATTCAAAGGATTGAAAGCGACATTGACAGATGAGACCGGTAAGTCGGAGACGGTGACCCTAAAGGATGGGCCTACGCTGGCGCGCGGTTTTGCCGTCGGCCCAGTGACCGTGAAGCTGGAGACGTTGCCTTGGCTTAAGGCAGCTCAGTCACGCGAGAAACTGAAAGACGGAGAAAGTACGGTGCCAGCTTATGCCGTGGAGCGTGTTGGTCATGATTCAACGAAACGCGAATATGTTAAAGCCACTACCGGCGATCTCTGCCTGACCCCGCCCGAGCCGCCTTTGCCGGAAGCGCACCAGGAAGGGAAATCCGGTAACGTGCGGTTCTATACCCATCATTCTTACGTTATCGAGGTGAAAGGCTACCAGGTCAACGTATTGCGTATCGGCGTCTTTTTCGATGGTACCGGGAACAACAACTTCAACGCCGAATCCGGTCTTAAAAAGGTCGAACAGTGGCTGTTAGAAACCTGCTCAGATCCCGCGCTGCGGGAGAAAGAACTGCGCGGTTGCGAGAGGGGGCAGCTTCCCATCGGCGGTAGTGCGGCGAATGATATGACTAATGTGGGGAAGCTCCACGAGCAATATCTTTCTGGGGCTAAAACCTTGAGTGCTCGTACCTACATCAGCGGCATTGGTACTCGCGATCCTGTAGCAGGAAAAGAGGGGGAGGAATACCAAGCAGATGACACGCTTACTCAGGGATTAGATCTCGATTTTGGTGGTGAAAATACTTCGATTATCGGCAAAGTTAATTTGGCATGTGAGAAGGAAATTGTTGCTGCTGTAAAACGTGATTTAAGAGCGATTTTCCCTCGCATCGAATACATACACCGTATTGTTTTCGACGTCTTTGGTTTTAGCCGTGGAGCGGCGGCGGCACGTCATTTCGTGAATGTTATCGATCAGAAAAACGACCATCCGCTGGTGCAGGCGATAGCAGATGATGAGGCTATCCGCCTGAAATCGGGATTTGACTGGAGTAATCGTCAAGATGTGCGCATTGCATTTGTCGGCATCTTTGATACGGTCGTGTCGTCGTTCAACTCCCGAGTCAATACCCGGCTGCGGGATGACAGCGCGGAGCGGGTGGTGCATCTGACGGCACGGGATGAGGTGCGTCAACACTTCCCACTGACGCGGATCACGCCTACGGCTGCCGGCACCAGTATTCCGCCGCACTTTACCGAACTGGCGCTGCCGGGGGCGCATTCGGATATCGGCGGCGGATATTACAGCCGCTGGAGCCTGTCTAACCCCAACAGCGACCCGGCGCTGACCGAGTGCATTGAACTGGAACGCTTTATGAGTGAGGAAGATGCGTCGATGCCCGATACGGGCAGCCGCGCCTATCAAAAGGCACGAGCCTACGCCGAGGAGAAAATCGCGCTGGGCTGGGCCGACCGCCTTGAGCACGCCTCGTCGCGAACCGCCACACCGCCGTTAGGGGCGATCAGTTTGCTTCCCTACTCGTTTATCCGACGCCGTGGTAAAAATGATGCCTGGCCCCAAAAAGCCGTGTATGTAGAGGTGGTGATGCGCCGAGTCGTAGAGGGCGAATACTCCCGCATCCCGTTGCATATGATGGTGGAGGCCGGGCGTGCGGCAGGTGTGCCATTCAAAAAATGGGATCCTACAGCAATAAATTTAAGGTTGGAGTCTGGATCGGCTAAAACTCCGCTAGTGAATCTTACCCAGCTAGACAAATATTGGGCCTTAGCTGCTGTTACGCAAGGCGTCGTGAAAAACCTTGGGCTTCAGGTACCGGCAGGCGCTTACCGAGCACTGCGCCGTGATTATATTCACCATAGCGCCAATAGCCAAAGTATCGCCAATCCGGCCAATACGAGTAAAAATGAGCCTACCGTTAGCAAGGAGCGGCGGCGTTTGATCGGGAATGAGGAGGCATAATGTTGAAATATCTTTTCCTTTTACTGGGCCTAAGCATGTCGCTAATGGCGTGTTCAAAGGGCAATCCGACGACACGAGTCAACTGGAGTTACGGTTCAGGCAGCAATATTGATAGTTTTTGCACGACTAAAGCGACTTTTTATCTCCACGGGAAAACGGTTTTTAGTTATCCCGGAGGGGGATGCAACGCTGGCGCGCCCTATGAAGACATCATAGAAAAAAAATATTATTGGTCTGGGGGCGGAGGTTTACCTACCGATGGCGTCCCTGTTCCTGACAAGGCTGAGATAGAAATGGTGTCCTTTCATGATCGCAAGCGGTACCGCATCAAGGTCGATTTACCGGCGGATTTAGCGCAGCGGATGCAGCAGGGCTATCAAGTTAAAGGACGAGTTGACCAACGCAATTGGCTCTACTTTGGTATGGCTCCAGGGGGTTACTATGAGGTCCTATTGTTCGGAGATTTGCAAGGCGTCAGCCCCGACCTGCTGATTGCCCGTGGCATCGCCGAAGAGGTGACCGATAACTGGTATGACAAAAAATATCCTATTGGGGTCAGCCAATATATGGTGACACTGAAAAACTTTGATAAAGAATACGGTGAACTCTTCAAACAGCACCCCGTCCCCCTAGGAATGGCGTGGGCCCCGATTATGGATGCCTACCGTGCCAAGCAGCCGAAAACGGACCAGCAGCCGGTAAACTGATCAAAGCGAACTGTGCTCGCGGTGAGTTGAGACATGAACGGCTGCGTCGCTCTTGGGGACTCGAAGCCAGATCAACAGGGCAATACCCTCCAGCAGAAGACGCCGTCAGTCAGGGAGCGGCGGCGTTTAATCGGGAATCAGGAGGCATAATGTTGAGATGTCTTTTCCTTTTACTAGGCCTAAGCACGTCGCTGATGGCATGTTCAAAAGGTAATCCAGAGACGCATATCAAATGGAGCTACGGCACAGGCAGCAACATTGATATCACTGAAAATACACGAACGGAATTTTATCGAAATGGAAAGCTCATTTACGTCGACCGTGGGGCCGGTGGAGGTGCTGGTGGACTCCTAAGTGAGCGAATAGAAGCAAAGCGCTATTACTGGGCTGGTGGCGGTGGACTGCCCACGGATGGAGTGTCCGTACCTGACATGGCATCGATCGAGATGATCTCTCTCTACGACCGTAAACGGTATCGAATCAAGGTGCATTTACCGGCTGATTTAGCACAGCAGATGCAGCAGAGCTATCAAGTTAACGGACGAGTTGAACAACGCAATTGGCTCTACTTTGGTCTGGCCCCTGGAGGATACTATGAGGTCCTATTGTTCGGAGATTTAAAGGGCGTCAGTCCCGATCTACTGCTTGCCCGCGGCATCGCCGAAGAAGTGACCGATAACTGGTATGACAAAAAATATCCTATCGGCGTCAGCCAGTATACGGTAACAGTAAAAAACTTTGACAAAGAGTACGGCGAACTCTTCAAACAACACCCCGTCCCCCTAGGTATGGCGTGGGCCCCGATTATGGATGCCTACCGCGCAAAGCAGCCGAAAACGGACCAGCAGCCGGTAAACTGATCAAAGCGAACTGTGCACGCGGTGAGTTGAGACGTAAACGGCTGCGTCGCTCTGGAGTACACGAAGCCAGATCAACAGGGGCAAAACCCTCCAGCAGAAGACGCCGTTAGTCAGGGAGCGGAGTGCGTAATAGGAAACCAACAGGCATATTGTATAGACAGGGTTTAATTGTATTAAATTAAAATACAGCATCATTTCTTTGAAAATAAACGTTTTTTTAATTCCATCGTGTTATCAGATGAATGAATGGAGAGATGAAATAATGGGAAATGCGGTTAAATTGGGCGATACAGATACGGGGCACGATAGCCACCCGCCAACGTCGGTTATTGCAGGATCCCCAACGGTTAAAGTGGATGGTTTATCCCTGGCCCGTCGAGGTGACCCTTTAGCGGCTCATGGTCACGGACGGAATATCAGTCAGGGTTCATCAACCGTAATTGCGGATGGTCAGCCTGTCGCACGTACCGGGGATACGGTGAGCTGTGGTGGGGTGTTGATCGGTGAGGGAACGGTCACTTTAGGGTGACTTTTCGAAGTGATAAATAACTCATCCATATTTCAAACCAACATACCGCTAGCCGAAAGTCAGCGAGCTGCGGTGGGCTCTTCATCGGAAGGGAAAGGTATGACGACCGGGTCATAACGTGTCAGCCCTTTCATTCCGATTCCCTGAAGGGGGCTCTGACCTCGACTGGCGTGGTCTTATGGTGCAATGCGGTCAGTCAGTCTCCTGTGGTTTCAAATCTCTGCCTTATCTACGTCCAATCCTTCGCTATATTCTGGCGTTTCTACTCACCCATCTTGTAATTAAATTACATTTTGCCCCAATTTCTCCGCCGAAACAGAACGCGGAAATTTTCGGCCTATATCCAGGACGCTGAATTGAACGGCGCAACGTGATTTAAATCACAATGTTAAAACAAAGTGACTGAATTGGAGTGTGAGATAACTCACGAAATAGGGGGCGTCGAGCGCTCATTTTTAACAATGTAACTGACTTTCAGATCTGATTTGTGATGAGGATCTCGTGAAATCCTCTCTGAGGTGGGGTAACCGAGTGATCTCAATCACAAATTCCCCTCGGGGTACTGGGGGCGAAAACGGCGTGATAGAGTCGATTTGTCTAGAGAACGACCGATGGTTTTTGGCGAAACCATCTCACTATTACGACGCGCACCGTCCCTGAGCGCGTACCACCGAGGGGAGTGAGTTTTATGCTATCACCAACTATTAAGGTCAAGATACAGAATTTTGGCCGCTTCCTCAGCAACATGGTGATGCCCAATATCGGCGCATTCATCGCCTGGGGCTTAATCACCGCGCTGTTTATTCCTACCGGTTGGCTGCCGAATGAGACGCTGGCCAAGCTGGTCGAACCCATGATTACCTACCTGCTGCCGCTGCTAATTGGTTATACCGGCGGCCGCTTGGTCGGCGGCGAACGTGGCGGAGTCGTGGGCGCTATCACCACCATGGGCGTCATCGTCGGCGCAGACATGCCGATGTTTATGGGGGCAATGATGGCCGGACCACTGGGCGGCTGGGCAATCAAACGCTTTGACCGCTGGGTTGACGGTAAAATCAAAAGCGGCTTCGAGATGCTGGTCAACAACTTCTCGGCCGGGATTATCGGAATGCTGCTGGCAGGGCTGGCCTTTATGGCCATTGGACCGCTAGTCTCATCGTTGTCCAAGTTGCTGGCGACCGGGGTAAACCTGCTGGTGCAGGACAACCTGCTGCCGCTGACCTCCATTTTCGTTGAACCGGCGAAAGTGCTGTTCCTCAACAACGCCATCAACCATGGAATTTTCTCTCCGCTCGGGATCCAGCAGGCGACGGAGACCGGCAAGTCGATGGTCTTCCTGATTGAAGCCAACCCCGGCCCGGGACTCGGCCTGCTGCTGGCCTATATGTTCTTCGGCAAGGGCAGTGCTAAACAGTCCGCGCCGGGCGCCGCTATTATCCACTTTTTCGGCGGTATCCACGAAATCTACTTCCCGTACGTTTTGATGAATCCACGCCTGATGCTGGCGGTGATCCTCGGTGGCATGACCGGCGTCTTCACGTTGACGCTGTTCAACGCGGGGCTGGTCTCTCCGGCGTCGCCCGGTTCGATCTTCGCCGTACTGCTGATGACGCCCAAGTCGTCGCTGATCGGCGTGGTGCTCTCCATCCTGATGTCCGGGCTGGTGTCTTTCCTGGTCTCTGCGGTGATGCTGAAACGCGTCCCGGTAGGCGATGAAGACGACGACGGTCTGGCGGACGCGACCCGTCGCATGCAGAGCTTGAAACAGAAAGCGAAAGGCGGCAAAGCGCCGGGCGCGGCTCAGCCTCAGCCGGTGATGCGCGCTACGCTGGATGCCTCGCAGGATCTGAGTTTGGTGCGACGCATCATCGTGGCCTGCGATGCCGGCATGGGGTCGAGCGCGATGGGCGCGGGCGTGCTGCGCAAGAAGGTGAAGGATGCCGGACTAAACCATATCTCGGTCAGCAACATGGCGATTAACAGCCTGCCGGAAGAGGTCGATCTGGTTATCACTCATCAGGACCTTACCGAAAGAGCGTTGCAGCATGCGCCGCACGCGATTCATCTTTCGCTCAGCAATTTTCTCGACAGCGGCTTGTACAATGAGCTGACAACCCGGCTATTGGCGGCACACCGACCTATTGCGGCGAACGATAACCGACTGATTAATCAAACCATTGTCGCCGCCAATGATGACTGGTTCGATTCGGACGAACACGAAACCAACCTGTTCGAACTGGGTGAAAACAATATCTTCCTCAATCTACAGGCCGACAGTAAGGAAAAGGCCATCCGCTTTGCGGGCGAACAGCTGGTCGCGGGCGGATATGTGGAGCCGGCCTACGTCGAGGCCATGCTGGAGCGCGAAGCCATGACGTCCACCTATCTGGGGGAATCCATCGCCGTGCCGCACGGCACCGTTGAAGCCAAAGACCGCGTCCTGCGCACCGGCGTCGTGATTTGCCAATATCCGCAAGGGGTCCGATTCGGCTCCGAGCCGGACGACGTCGCTCGGCTGGTGATTGGGATCGCCGCCCGTAATAACGAACATGTTCAGGTGATTGCGCGCCTGACGAATGCCCTGAACGACGACGGCATTATCGAGCGGCTGGTGGCCACCCGCAGCGTGCAAGAGATGCTGGAGCTGCTCTCAGGCGAACGCGTGGCGTAAAGCTATTGGACCGGCTTTCGACCGGTTCATGCGTTCGGCTCAATGGTTTTGGACAAAATATCGAGGTCGACAATGAAAGCAATTCATTTCGGTGCAGGTAATATTGGTCGTGGCTTCATCGGCAAACTCCTGGCGGACGCTAAGTCCGAGCTCATTTTCGCCGACGTCAATCAGCCGCTGGTGGATCAACTGGCCCATCAGCAGCAGTACGAAGTGCATGTTGTTGGAGAAGCGTCGCGCGTTGAACGGGTCAACCGCGTGAGCGCGGTGCACAGCGGCAGTCTCGACGCCATCAATGAAATTGCCCGCGCGGATATCATCACCACCGCCGTCGGGCCGCAAGTGCTGAGTAAGATTGCCGGCACGCTGGCGCAAGGGCTAATCGTGCGGCATGAGCGCGGCAACCGGCAGCCCCTCAATATCATCGCCTGCGAAAATATGGTGCGCGGCACCAGCCAGCTTCGTCGGCATGTTATGGCGGCATTGCCCGACGCGTTGCATGCATGGGTCGACGAGCATGTGGGATTTGTGGATTCGGCCGTGGACCGCATTGTGCCGCCGAGCGCGGCGGCGAACGACGATTCGCTGGAAGTGACGGTCGAGACTTTCAGCGAATGGATCGTCGACAGCACGCAGTTCAAAGGCGATCTGCCGGTCATCGCCGGGATGGAACCGACCGCCAACCTGATGGCTTATGTCGAGCGCAAGTTGTTTACGCTCAATACCGGCCACGCCATTACCGCGTATCTTGGATGTCTGGCGGGTTACCGGACGATCCGCGAAGCGATACTCGATGATGCGGTGCGCGCGGTGGTGAAAGGCGCAATGCAGGAAAGCGGCGCGGTGCTGATCAAACGCTACGGTTTCGATCCGGCGCAGCATGCGGCGTATATCGACAAGATCCTCAGCCGTTTCGAAAATCCGTATTTGCACGACGACGTAGAACGTGTGGGCCGTCAGCCGCTGCGCAAGTTGGGCGACGGCGACCGGTTAATCAGGCCGTTTCGCGGTACGCTGGAATACGGCCTGGCGCACCGGAATCTGCTGATTGGCATCGCCGCGGCGCTGAAATACCGTAGCGATGAAGATGCGCAGGCGCGTGAAATGGCCGCGCTGATTGATGCGCACGGCGTTAAAAATGCGCTGACCCAGATTGCCGGACTGGAAGATTGTCCCGAGGTTGTCACGCAGGTGGCAGCGTTATATCACTCTCTGTAATGCAAGGTGAAAAACGATACTAATGCCAGAACAGCGTTATTCTCCCGCAGGGAAACGTCGGGTCGCGGCTTCTGAGCCTGGCCCGACGCAGAAAAACGTGCCGCAGCCCAGGGCGGGGGTGGAAGACGAGCAGGCGTTCGAAAGTCACATTCTGGAACGCCTGAACGCCAAACCGACCGTCGCGGGGTTTATCCAGGCGGCGGTCGAACTCCTGGCTGACGCGATTGACCATCTGGTCCTGCAAGCGTTTCGCAAGGATGACTATGCGGTTAAATATGCCGTGGAACCGCTGCTGGAGGGCAGCGGCCCGCTGTCTGCGCTGCCGGTTCGCCTCAAACTGATCTATGCGCTGGGCGTGATCAGCCGAGACGAGTATGAAGACGTAGAACTGCTGTTGGCGTTAAACAATGAACTGGAGCAGGGTAGACAACGCTACCGCTTTACCGATGATGAGATTCTGGGACCGGTCAGCATGTTGCACGGTATTACGCCGCTGCCGCCTCAGTTTAACTCGCACTTACCAGAAGATGGGGTCGACACCTCGCTGCTGGAGATGCAAAAACAGCGCTATCAGCAGCGTATTCAGTCCTCGCTGGTGTTGTGCATAACGGAGCTGGTCTCGCGCCTGTACCACAAGACCGCGTTTTGATTGGCTTAATGTCCGGAGAGCCGTTTTCGCTGAGAAAATTACCGGCGCCGTGAAATCCGCGCGGCGTCGGTCCTCTTCTTGAACCCGCCACCGTGATGCCGGTAGCCCTTTCTTCCTGCTGCGCCTCTCGTTTTGTCCCTTTCGATCACCGCTCTACACCGTTTTGCCTCTTGCCGTTGTGACGCACCAGTTCGGCAGTCGTTGACCTTTGCGCCGTCAGGCCGAATAATCATGAACGTTGACTCGGGGTGCCCTTCCACGTGAAGGCTGAGAAAGACCCGTACCACCTGATCTGGATAATGCCAGCGTAGGGAAGTCACGGAGTCTCACCGGCTCCCGCCTTCTTGATCGCCGGTTGGGAGACTTATGAATACTCGACCTGTGCCGTTCCCGGCCGCGCTTGCGGCGGATTCACTTAAACATTTCCACCGCCGTTCCCCTTTGATTCACTGTCTGACCAATGATGTCGTGCAAAGCTTTACCGCTAATGTGCTGCTGGCGCTGGGCGCGTCGCCCGCGATGGTGGTGGAACGCAGCGAAGCCGCGCAGTTCAGCGCGTGGGCGGATGCGTTGCTGATTAATATCGGTACGCTGGAACCGGTCCGGGCAGCGGTTATGCGGTCTGCTGTGGCGAGCGCCAATCAAGCCGGTCGGCCTTGGGTACTGGACCCGGTCGCCGTCGGGGCGCTGACGTTTCGCAGCGATTTCGCCCGTGAACTTATGGCGCTGCGGCCTGCCGCCGTGCGCGGCAACGCCTCCGAAATTCTGGCGTTGTCCGGCGCGGATTCGCAGGGACGCGGGGTGGATAGCGGCAATACCTCGCTGGCCGCGTTGCCCGCGGCGCGCGAACTGGCCCGACGCTGGTCCGTCTGTGTGGCGGTCACCGGCGAGGTGGATTATGTCACCGACGGTGAGCGTGACTGGGCGGTGGCGGGCGGGGACCCGCTGATGACCCGCGTCGTCGGCACCGGCTGCGCGTTGTCGGCCGTCGTGGCCGGATTTTGCTCGCTGCCGGGCGATCGCCTGCAGCATATCGCCGCCGCCTGCGCGGTCATGTCCGAATGCGGACAGCGAGCCGCCGAAGGCGCGACCGGTCCCGGCAGTTTCGTGCCGCGTTTTCTCGACCAGTTGTTGATGACGGCGGAGGCGACCGCGAAATGAAACGTATCAACGCATTGACGATTGCCGGCACCGATCCCAGCGGCGGCGCGGGCATTCAGGCCGACCTGAAAACCTTCTCGGCGTTGGAAGCCTACGCCACCAGCGTGATCACGGCGCTGGTGGCGCAAAATACCCGCGGCGTGCAGTCGGTCTACCGTATCGACCCCGCCTTTGTGGCCGCTCAGCTTGACTCAGTGCTCGGCGATGTGCGGATTGATAGCGCCAAGATCGGCATGCTGGCCGAGGCGGAGATCGTGGAGGTCGTCGCCGAAGGACTGCGCCGCTATCCGGTGCCGTACGTGGTGCTGGATACGGTGATGGTGGCGAAAAGCGGCGATCCGCTGCTGCAACCGTCGGCGGTACAGTCGCTGCGTCAACGGCTGCTGCCGCGGGTTTCGATCATCACGCCGAATCTGCCGGAAGCGGCGGCGCTATTGGCGTGTCCAATTGCTGAGAATGAAACCGAGATGCGGGAACAGGGCGAAGCGCTGCTCGCGTTGGGCTGCCAGGCGGTGCTGATGAAAGGCGGTCATCTTTCCGACCGCGAAAGTCCGGACTGGCTGTTCACCGTTGGGGCATCGCCGCAGCGTTTTTCGGCGCAGAGAGTCAATACCCGCCATACTCATGGTACGGGCTGCACGCTGTCGGCGGCATTGGCGGCATTGCGTCCCCGTTGTGACGACTGGCCGGCCTGCGTAGCCGCCGCCAAAGCCTATCTGCAAGGGGCCTTACAACAGGCGGACACGCTGGAAGTCGGTCAAGGCATCGGGCCGGTGCATCATTTCCACCGCTGGTGGTGATGCCTATCTTAGCGGAAGATGAAATTTACATGGACAGTCT
>NZ_LUTP01000065.1 GCF_002111585.1 Lonsdalea iberica | reverse complement strand
AGGCTGAGACTTCTCTGCCTGAATACGCTGGTAAATCTCTTCGCGGTGAACGGAGACCTCTTTGGGGGCGTTGACACCAATGCGTACCTGATTGCCCTTTACTCCCAGTACAGTAACCGTAACCTCATCGCCGATCATGAGGGTTTCGCCAACTCGACGAGTTAAAATAAGCATTCTTTGCTCCTTGAAAAGATTATAAAGAGTCAGGCCCCTTCATTTTCTCACCATTATCCGTCATGGGCCAAGAAAACGTAAACCCAGATGATGATTGTTCATCATCCCACTCATAGTTGTTACTAATGTTCAGTCTAGTCGATATGAGACAGCTTGCGATTTTTGTTATCACAACCAGACGGAAGGTCTGATTGGCCCCGGTTTTCCTGGGGCCGGCAAACTCCGTCTGGCTTGCGTTCGTCCGTTTCCGCAAGCCCAAGGCGCCAAAACTGTTAAAGGTTACGACGTATGTCTAAATAACATTGGTAAATAAGTTATAGCTTATCAACCACCCAGGCTTCAACGCTCTCCAGAGCCGCTGGCAGGGCCTTAACGTCACTGCCGCCGGCCTGGGCCATGTCAGGGCGACCACCGCCCTTACCGCCGACCTGACTCGCGATAAAGCCGATGAGCTCCCCTGCTTTCACCTTGCTGGTCAACGTTTTCGTCACCCCGGAGATAAGGCTAACCTTACCTTCGGCTGCCATAGCCAGAACAATAATTGCTGACCCCAACTGGTTTTTCAGGTCATCGACCATCGTACGCAGCATCTTGGGATCAACATTGTCCAGTTGAACGACCAGCAGTTTCACACCTTTCACCTCTTTCGCCTTACCTGCCAAAGAGGAACTTTCTTGTGCTGCCTGCTGCGCTTTCAACTGTTGTAATTCTTTTTCGAACGTACGCGTACGGTCGATGACAGAACGTACTTTTTCCGCCAGGTTGTTGCTATCGCCCTTAACCAGTGCGGCCACTTCCTGCAATACATCACTCTGACGATGCAGTGCGTTGATGGCATTCTCACCCGTCACGGCTTCGATACGGCGAATACCCGCAGCGGTCCCTGATTCCGACGATATTTGGAACAGGCCGATGTCGCCCGTGCGGCTGGCATGGATCCCGCCGCACAACTCTATCGAGAAGTCGCCCATCGTCAGCACACGAACATGGTCATCGTATTTTTCGCCAAAGAGCGCCATAGCGCCTTTTGATTTCGCCTCTGAAATCGCCATCACTTCGGTTTCGATCGGCAAATTGCGACGAACCTGAGCATTGACAATATCTTCAACTTGGCGAATCTGCTCCGGCTTCATAGCTTCCGTATGTGAGAAGTCGAAACGCAGATGACGGTCGTTAACCAATGAACCTTTCTGAGCGACATGCTCGCCCAGAACTTGACGAAGTGCCGCATGCAGCAGATGCGTCGCAGAGTGGTTCAGACGAATACGATCGCGACGAGCCTGGTCAACAACTGCATCCACAGTACCACTAATTTTCAGCGTACCATGACTGAGTTTACCGATATGACCAATAGCCTGACCATATTTCTGGGTGTCTTCTACCACGAAACGTGCATCGCTCGTTTTCAGTTCGCCCCGGTCCCCAACCTGACCACCGGACTCACCGTAGAATGGCGTGTTATCCAAAATGACCACGGCATCTTCACCGGCATGAATTTCATCAACCGACTGCCCTTCACGGTAAAGCGCAATAACACTGGCATTGCCAGCCGTATTTTCATAGCCGCAGAAGTCAGTGGCCGTATCGACGCGAATCTGGCTGTTATAGTCCACGCCAAAGCCGCTCGCTTCACGAGCTCGCTGGCGCTGCGCTTCCATCGCCCGCTCAAAGCCTTCTTCATCGACCTTGATGTTGCGCTCACGGCATACGTCCGCGGTTAAATCCAGCGGGAAGCCATAAGTATCGTACAGACGGAAAGCTGCCTCGCCATTCAGCGTATCGCCCTGCAGGCCATTAATCTCTTCGTCTAGCAGTGCTAATCCACGTTCCAGCGTCCGAGCGAACTGCTCTTCTTCATTCTTCAACGCCTGTTCGACCAACGCTTGCTGACGTTTCAGGTCTTCTGCAGCTGGCCCCATAACGCTAACCAGCGGCGCGACTAACTTATAGAAGAAGGTCTCTTTGGCACCCAGCATATTGCCGTGGCGAACGGCACGTCGAATGATACGACGCAGCACATAGCCGCGGTTTTCATTAGACGGCATGACACCATCTGCGATCAGGAAAGCACATGAACGGATATGGTCGGCGATTACACGCAACGATTTATTATCAAGATCATCTGTGCCAATAACTTTTGCCACGTCAGCGATTAATGTTTTGAACAGATCGATTTCGTAGTTGGAGTTCACATGCTGCAGGACGGCTGAAATACGTTCCAGCCCCATACCGGTATCTACCGAAGGCTTGGGCAGAGGCAGCATGGTGCCATCGGCCTGACGGTTGAACTGCATGAAGACCAGGTTCCAAATCTCGATGTAGCGGTCGCCGTCTTCTTCCGGAGAACCCGGAGGTCCGCCCCAGATGTGGTCGCCGTGATCGTAAAAGATCTCGGAACATGGGCCGCAAGGTCCCGTATCCCCCATCTGCCAGAAGTTATCTGATGCGTAGGGTGCGCCTTTGTTGTCGCCGATGCGAATGATGCGCTCGCGCGGAACGCCGATTTCGTCAGCCCAGATATCAAAGGCTTCGTCATCCGTCGCGTAGACGGTCACCCACAGTTTTTCTTTAGGCAGATTGAACCACTGCTCGCCGGTCAGTAATTCCCATGCGTTCCGGATAGCTTCATGCTTGAAGTAGTCGCCGAAGCTAAAGTTGCCCAGCATTTCGAAGAAAGTGTGATGACGTGCGGTATAACCTACGTTTTCGAGATCGTTATGCTTCCCGCCGGCACGCACGCAACGCTGAGACGTAGTCGCGCGCGAATAGCTACGCTTATCCAGGCCAAGGAATACATCCTTAAACTGGTTCATCCCCGCATTCGTAAATAACAGTGTTGGATCGTTATTTGGTACTAGGGAGCTACTGGGAACAATCTGGTGTCCCTTACTATGGAAAAAATCGAGAAACGCTTGACGGATCTCAGCGGTGCTCTTGCTCATAATTGTCCTGAAATCAAGCTAAAAGAATGGTCGCGGGTTCGAACCGTGCGACATACCGACGTAATCGAACCAATCACGAACTAAAAAAGTGGGGATAAGATAAATTTTCTCAGGAGGGAAGTAAAATCCCGTATGCATTCAATCTGAAAAATTCGTGTATAGAGATTGAATTTCATCATGCGAAAAACCGCGATACAAGAGGTAACGCTGAACTTTCGCTTTTTCTTTCCATTCTGAGGGGAGTGGATGACCAAACTTTCGCTCAGCGACCTGCTGAACCAATTGATACCAATCGACATCACTAAGGCGTAATGCCTCGTTTTGCGTCGATTTGTCCACGCCTTTTTGACTCAACTCGCTGCGAATTCTCTGAACGCCGTACCCCTTCCGGCTTCGGCTAGAAATGTAACGTTGAGCGAATCGTTGGTCGTCAAGCCAACCGTACTCAACGCAGTAGGCAATCGCCTGTTCGATTTCTTGAGTGATGGCAATGGAATCATCGCCGTTTTCTTCTGACGGGGAATACAAGAACGCCGCAATTTTGCGGCGTAACTCGGTTTCACTGTGGTCGCGGACCGCCAACACATTCATGGCATAACGCAATATTTTAGACATGCGTAACCTTGATAGTTGTACGGCTGCTGCTAGCTAACATAATGAACTGATTAAAAATCTTCTTTGGACTCACCGGCTGCTGCTTCGTCAAAACCCGCTTCGCTGCCGGTAGCTGCCACAGCCGACTCATTGCCTTTATTAAGCAACATGTCGCGTAGCTTTTTATCCAGCTCATTCGCAATCGCAGTGTTTTCGCGGATGAAGTTACATGCATTGGCCTTACCTTGACCAATTTTCTCACCGTTGTAGCTGTACCAAGCACCCGCCTTTTCGATCAGCTTGTGCTTAACGCCAAGGTCGACCAGTTCGCCAAAGGTGTTGATACCCTCACCGTACATGATCTGGAATTCCGCCTGTTTGAACGGCGCGGCGACTTTGTTTTTCACCACTTTCACGCGGGTTTCGCTACCCACAACTTCGTCGCCATCTTTGATAGCGCCAATACGGCGGATGTCCAATCGTACTGAAGCGTAAAATTTCAGTGCGTTACCGCCAGTCGTCGTTTCCGGGTTACCAAACATCACACCAATCTTCATACGGATCTGGTTGATGAAAATCAGCAGCGTACTGGACTGTTTTAAGTTGCCTGCCAGCTTACGCATCGCCTGGCTCATCATTCGCGCGGCCAGCCCCATGTGAGAGTCGCCGATTTCACCTTCGATTTCCGCCTTCGGCGTCAATGCAGCTACGGAGTCAACGATAATGACGTCCACTGCGCCGGAGCGCGCCAGCGCGTCACAGATTTCCAGCGCCTGTTCGCCCGTATCCGGCTGGGAACACAGCAGATTGTCGATATCAACGCCCAGTTTCTTCGCGTAGATAGGGTCCAGCGCATGTTCCGCATCTATAAAGGCACAGGTTTTGCCTTTACGCTGAGCGGCGGCAATCACCTGCAGCGTTAGCGTGGTTTTACCAGAGGATTCCGGCCCGTAGATTTCAACGATACGGCCCATAGGCAAACCGCCAACGCCCAGCGCGATATCTAGGGACAGGGAACCTGTAGAGATAGTTTCAACATCCATTGAGCGATCTTCGCCCAAACGCATGATAGAACCTTTACCGAATTGCTTTTCGATTTGACCCAGTGCTGCTGCCAGTGCCTTTTGTTTGTTCTCATCAATAGCCATTTCTACTCCTGTCTCGCAGCACGAGGCTGCATTTGCGCTGTTGCTTGTTCATGATTCACCGAACGGGTGATAGACATTATACTGTACACTCATACAGCATCAAGGTTAATTTTGCAGAAAAGTATTCAGCAGTGTTTCCAATGCAAAGTGAACCGCTTGTTGGCGGACACTGTTGCGATCGCCGTTGAACTGCACTCTGCGGACGAATCCCTTGTCTTGTCTTGCGGCGAAACCAAACCAAACGGTGCCGACCGGTTTCTCGGGGGTACCGCCATCCGGTCCGGCGACACCGCTGATAGAAATGGCGTAATCCGCCTCGGCTTTATCCAGCGCGCCTGCGGCCATTTCTTCAACAACTTCGCCGCTGACCGCGCCATACTCCGCTAGTGTTTCCGACTTGACGCCGACCAGCGCCTCTTTGGCCTGATTGCTGTAGGTCACAAAACCGTAGTCAAACCACGCGGAACTGCCCGGGACATCAGTAATCACCTTCGCCAGCCCGCCCCCTGTGCAAGACTCCGCGCAGGTCATGTGCGCGCCACGAGATTTCAATCGTTGGCCAACCTGCTCACTCAACTGAAAAATAAAATCTTCTGTCATCTATCGACTCACTATAGTAATGAAGCTGTTACCCCTCAGGGTAGCATTTCTCGCCTCAAAAAACGTGGCAAGTCCCGAAGTGCATACCGATACGCAGCAAGGATGAGAGATGCATAAAGCCTGGCAAGAATAGTCAGATCGCCGTCACCTTTTCATAAACACGATGGGGCACACTGATAGAACGATCCTGTGAACGTACATTCTGCGATACACTTGGGAATACCATTCTCTATAGCGACTTATGGCGCCGAATAAAGGAGGGACGAACGTGTCATCAACGTTCTTGAACAATATGGGCGTGAAAGGTCCTAACGCCACCCGTTTTGGCAAATCGATCGTCATAGACCAACCTGCCGGCGTGTTATTCGACCTATGGCGTAAGCCGGAGACGCTACCGGTTCTGATGAATCACTTTGCTCGAATAGACATTCTCAACGCCACGGACTCTCTCTGGCGGGTCAAAGCGCCGCTCGGTCCAAGCATAGAATGGACGGCTCGTATCGTTGAGGAACAGCCTGGTAGTTTCATCCATTGGTGTTCCCTCGCAGGCGCCCGCGTTCCCAATGAGGGTAAATTGTCTTTTCAGCCGGCACCTCAGGGAAAAGGCACCGAGGTCACGCTGACGATCTATTTCGATGCGCCCGGCGGATTTCTAGGGCGACAAATCGGCCAAATGTTCGCACTGCTTTCTAAAGAAATGCTGAACAATACCCTTCAACGCTTCAAAAAACTGGCAGAGCAGGAACCCGCGCCGCCAGCAGCCTCATCATAATCGACAGACAAAAAAAACCCGCTCGAAAGCGGGTAAATAACTACTCTCAGACAGGGATGAATAACACAACATCAACAAGGGATGGCTCTAATCTATCAACCTGAATGTATAGAACTGTCATAGGTCGGTAAGGTTGATGGCGAGGATGTAAGGTGAATTTGGCATGTTACAAACTTTCCGATTTCACTCTCCCTTTACCCAGGATGACCCGGTTTTACCAAGGATGATTTTCGAACTGCCTCATCGTTCGCCATGCACCATGTGAAGCATAACGACGGTCGCATTTATATCGCTAAGTTATTTAAAGTCGGCTAACAATAATCATTCTCACTATAAGTTTTTATTCTTTAGGTCTACAGCTATCCTCATTAGAGCGATTTAACTATCACACACTAAGGAATAGAACATGACGAAAGTTGCATTGGTAACCGGTGCGGGTCAAGGCATCGGGGAATCTATCGCCCTTCGCTTGGTTAAAGACGGATTTGCCGTAGCTATCGTGGATTACAACGGTGACAGCGCTAAAGCGGTAGCTCAGCGTATTAATGAAGCGGGTGGTAAAGCGATTGCGGTCACCGCCGACGTCTCTAACCGGGACCAGGTCTTTGCCGCCGTTGAAACTGCCAAGCAACAGCTGGGCGGCTTCGATGTCATCGTCAACAACGCAGGTATCGCGCCGAGCACGCCGATTGAAGAAATCACGCCGGAAATCGTCGATAAGGTTTACAACATTAACCTGAAAGGGGTGATTTGGGGTATTCAGGCCGCCGTCAAAGCATTCAAAGAACTGGGCCACGGCGGTAAAATCATTAACGCCTGTTCACAAGCTGGTCATATTGGTAACCCCGAACTGGCTGTCTACAGCTCCAGCAAATTCGCCGTTCGTGGTTTGACGCAAACCGCAGCACGCGACCTCGCTCCGCTGGGTATTACCGTTAACGGCTTCTGTCCCGGTATTGTGAAAACGCCGATGTGGGATGAAATCGACCGCCAAATCTCCGAAGCCGCGGGCAAACCTAAAGGCTACGGCACCGAACAATTCGCCAAACGCATTACGCTGGGCCGTCTGTCCGAACCGGAAGACGTAGCCGCCTGCGTCTCTTACCTGGCCAGCCCGGATTCCAACTATATGACCGGCCAGTCGCTGCTAATCGACGGCGGTATGGTATTTAATTAATCAACACGTAAACCCGTGATGGCAGCCTCAACTGCGCTGCCGGCTCCCTGCGTTCTCCCGTCACTCATCAAGTCAGGCGGGAGAACGCCTCTCGTCAACTCCGCGACATCCCATTCATTTTGATATTTCCTCGCAAGAACTTACCCCGGCCCAAGCCCTAAAATAGTTAGAAAGAGAACAATTATGTAGATTGATAAGCGCTATGGGTTATTGAATGCCAGGTAAAAGTCACTGAATTTACTATGAGTTTTTATTTAATACGTCAGACGCTACCCTACCCGCAATTGATTAATGATACTTATTGAAGGGATAACGGATGACAAATAAAGTCGCGCTGGTTACAGGAGCGGGTCAGGGAATTGGTGAAGCTATCGCACTTCGCCTGGTCAAAGATGGATTCGCGGTCGCTATTGTCGACTATAACGGTGAAAGCGCCAAACAAGTCGCACAGAATATCACCGCTGCCGGCGGCAAAGCCATTGCGATTACGGCGGATGTCTCTGACCGCGATCAAATCTTCGCCGCCGTCGAAACCACTGAACAGCAGCTGGGCGGTTTCGACGTGATCGTGAACAACGCCGGTATTGCGCCGCGCGGCCCGATTGAAGACATGACGTCCGAGATCATCGACCGGGTTGTGGATATCAACATCAAAGGCGTCATCTGGGGAACTCAGGCCGCGGTAAAAGCGTTCAAAAAACTGGGTCACGGCGGCAAAGTCGTCAACGCCTGTTCACAGGCGGGCCAGGTCGGCAACCCCGATATGTCCATCTACAGCGCCAGTAAATTTGCTGTGCGAGGACTGACGCAAACGACCGCACGCGATCTTGCGCCGCTGGGTATTAACGTCAATGCCTTTTGCCCCGGTATTGTCGTTACCCCGCTCTGGCAAGAATTCGACCGTAAATTCTCTGCCGCCGCAGGCCAACCGGAAGGGTATGGTACGGAGCAGTTCACCAAGCAGATAGCGCTGGGTCGTCCGTCCACGCCGGAAGACGTCGCGGCATGCGTATCTTATCTTTGTGGCCCGGACTCCGACTACATGACGGGTCAATCATTGTTGATCGACGGTGGTATGGTCTTTAAATAAGCCCCCATCATAGCCACGAAGTGGTGTTTTTCCCGCCCAGATGACCTTGTCACTGGCGGGAAATCTCTCTGCCAACACCCCGTTTTCCCCCTCTTTTTTTCGATACCTCGAAACGATTTTGCCGCAATAGCCCACCTATCAATTCAATAGAAATAACGGCCTCAAGCATAGGGTTAAAACAGGTAAAGTAATTCAGTCACGGAAAGTCACTATTTTGTTCTTCCCGGGATGATAGACCTATACGTGGCAACCCGGTCAGGCCTGAAAAGAGGGAAAAAGGATACGCCCAGGGAAAGACAGAGCATCAGGCGGCAGTAGACCGTGGTTTGTCGAAAATCAGCACAACGGACTCGACGGCAATACACCCCTTATTGTTGAACATCGCAAGGAAGAAGAGGCAAATTATGAGCAATATACCCGCAACGCATCGTGGCGCCGGCTGGAAAAAA
Source organism: Lonsdalea iberica (assembly GCF_002111585.1). Lineage (GTDB taxonomy): Bacteria > Pseudomonadota > Gammaproteobacteria > Enterobacterales > Enterobacteriaceae > Lonsdalea > Lonsdalea iberica. Next base: position 3,516 of record NZ_LUTP01000065.1, on the reverse strand, counting down.
ACGCTGGTCGCCGTATCATCACTCGTCGTGTTTCAATCGGCATTCGCCGATACCTTGACCCGCGACAACGGCGCCCCGGTGGGCGATAACCAGAACTCGCAAACCGCGGGTCCCAACGGCCCGGTTCTTCTTCAGGACGTCCAACTGCTACAAAAGCTGCAGCGTTTTGACCGCGAACGTATCCCGGAACGCGTCGTTCACGCTAGAGGAACCGGCGCGCACGGTCAGTTTACCGCTACGGACGACATTTCCGACCTCACGGTCGCGGAGGTATTCAAAAAAGGAACGCATACCCCCGTATTCGTTCGTTTTTCCAGCGTCGTGCATGGCACCCACTCCCCGGAAACGTTGCGTGATCCCCGCGGTTTCGCCACCAAATTCTACACCACGCAGGGTAACTGGGATTTAGTCGGCAACAACTTCCCCACCTTCTTTATTCGAGACGCCATCAAGTTTCCCGATATGGTGCATGCGTTTAAGCCAGACCCGCGCACCAATCAGGATAACGATGCACGTCGCTTCGACTTCTTCTCCCACCTGCCGGAATCCACCCGTACGCTGACGTTGCTCTACTCCAACGAGGGTACACCAGCGACTTACCGGAATATGGATGGTAACGGCGTCCACGCCTACAAACTGATTAACGCCAAAGGTGAAGTTCACTACGTGAAGTTCCACTGGAAAACGTTGCAGGGAATGAAGAATCTGGATCCCAAACAGGTTGAAGAAGTGCAAGGCAAGGATTACAGCCATATGACCAATGATTTGGTCAGCGCTATCCAGCGCGGCGACTATCCGAAGTGGGATCTTTACGTTCAGGTGTTGACGCCGGAAGATCTGCAAAAGTTCGACTTCAATCCGCTGGATGCCACCAAAATCTGGCCTGACGTCCCTGAACGCAAAATCGGACAGATGGTTCTGAACAAAAACCCGGATAACTTCTTCCAGGAAACCGAGCAGGTCGCGATGGCACCCGCGAATCTGGTTCCCGGTATCGAAGCATCTGAGGACAAACTGCTGCAGGGCCGACTCTTCGCGTATGCCGATACCCAGTTATATCGGGTAGGCACGACGGGGCTGAGCCTACCGATCAATGCGCCGCTTAAAGCCGTCAATAACGGCAATCAGGACGGGACATTGAACCACGGCCACACCAAGGATGAGGGGGTGAACTATCAGCCCAGCCGACTGCATCCGCGTGAAGAGCTGGTGTCCGCTCGTTATAGCCAAACTCAGCTGAATGGGACGACACAGCAAAGCAAAATCCAGAAGGAGCAGAACTTCAAGCAAACGGGCGAACTGTACCGCTCTTATAGCGAAAAAGATCGCACCGATCTGGTCAACAGCCTGGGTTCAGCCTTGGGAACGGCGGACGTAGAAAGCAGAAACGTCATGCTGTCTTACTTCTATAAAGCCGATCAGGAGTATGGCTCACGACTGACGAAGATCGCCAAAGGCGATTTGACGAAGGTGAAGAGTCTGGCCGCTAAACTGAGCGACTAATGATGCCCGGCCGCCCGTCGAGATCTCTGCGGGCGGCCACTCATTTCAGGGGATACCATCATGAAACGTCTATTATCGCTCGTTACGGGCCTGTTGATGCTAATTGGCCTTGCGCAGGCTCAACCGCCGGAAGACGCCGGAAACGTACAGTCGCAGTTAAACCATTATCTGTGGGATGCCGCCCGAAATGGCGAGCTGCCCGTCATCACCGAGTTCATTCGCTCGGGTTACAACCTGAATATGCAGGATGAAAAAGGGTATACCGCCGTGATACTCGCGGCCTATCACGGCCACGATGATGCCGTCGCACTCATGCTGAAACACGGGGCCGACCCTTGTTTGAAGGACAAACGCGGTAATACCGCGCTGATGGGCGCCGTATTCAAAGGAGAACTGCGCATCGCCAGACGGCTACTTGCCGCTGAATGCAACCCGGACGAGCGTAACAACGCAGGACAGACGGCGGCCATGTATGCTGCCTTGTTCAAACGCACCGAGCTGCTGCACGATTTGCAGCGAAAAGGGGCCGATATGAGCACAAAAGATGCTATGGGAAACAGTGTTACCACGCTTGAACGCGGTGACGTGAAAGGGCAGTAACCCCCCTCCCCCGGCGGCCTGACTATTGGCCGCTGCTTCCCACAAAGTCCTAACGCCTGTCGCCTCATCGCGATGTCCCCTTCACACTTCACGACCAACGGCCCCTGCAAATATTGATGCCCATGACGGTGCCGGTTTCATCACCTTCTGCAAGCAGGCGCGTGATTTTCATTTCCGAAGGCTTTGACGTCGTTAAAACGAGTGCGCTACCGTCAATGTTTTACCATCCACGTATTTGCAGGATAACGTCACTCCCTCCGATTACGGCTATCCATGAATACACACTCTGGAGCTATCGCCATGACGCTTGAGCCCGGTATCGACGCACTCGTTCGGGACTTCATCCATGCAGGCCGCCCGTCAGCAAGAAACCAATCTATTGACGATCGCAGAGCGGGGTACATCGCCGCAGCCAGCCTGTCGGGCGCGAGTGAAACACGCGTCAGTGTGGAGGAGCGGACATTGCAGGGGTTGTCTCTGCGGATCTACTCGCCGCTCCAGGCAACGTCGAATTCCCCCGCCATCGTTTATTATCATGGCGGCTGCTTCGTGAGCGGCGGCTTTGCCACTCACGACAACACACTGCGCCAGCTGGCGTATCACAGCCGGTGTCGCGTTATTGCCGTCCAGTATCGGCTCGCGCCGGAGCATCGTTATCCTGCCGCCCACGACGATGCTTTCCAGACATTCTGTCTTATTCAGAAGCAAGCGAAGTCGTTGCAAGTCGATGCCGCTAACCTGGTGTTGATGGGAGACAGCGCTGGCGGCCATTTGGCTTTCATCACCGCGTTACGGATACGAGATCGCGGGGGCCTTCAGCCTCGCGGACAGGTGTTGATTTACCCCATGTTGGATGCCACCGCGCGCGGTGACACGTACCGGACCCATGGCGACGACTTCATTATCACTCGCGATACGCTGCTCAGCGGCTATGAGGCTTACTTCGCTTCATCTGAGTACTGTCATCCTGAAGCCAGTCCCTTGTGGCGGCCTGACCTGAACGATCTTCCCCAAACGCTGATTATCACGGCGGAGTACGACCCCCTGCGTGATGAGGGAGAGCAACTGTATCGCACGCTGGTGGAGACGGGCGTGAGCGTACAATGCAAACGCTATCTGGGCGTCATTCATGGATTTTTCCAGCTCGGGGGAATTAGCCAGGCGGCACGAGACGTCATGCAGGATATCGCATCCAGCGTCAGGCTGAGGGTAAATACAGAAGAGGATTAGGGAGGGAGCGTACAGCACGCGGGGAACTCGTTGTCGGCTGATCAGCGATTCTATGCCGGGAAAGGGTCTCAATACGGGTCATGACAGGCACATTGAATAAGTGCTTGGGCCGAATAGTACAGTCAATAACCGCGTGGATGCTTTAACCAGGGTCTGGGGTCTGGGGTCTGGGGTCTGGGGTCT
>NZ_LUTP01000064.1 GCF_002111585.1 Lonsdalea iberica | reverse complement strand
ATCGGGTGTCGGGTGTCGGGTGTCGGGTGTCGGGTGTCGGGTGTCGCAGCATATGGCCGCGCTTCGCGGAGGGCAACCCTCATCGAGCATCAAGACACACTCAATTTGACGTGTGATGACATACCCTGCCGAAACACGCGTGCGATCGACGATGAAAATAGCCGCCCGCGTCCATGACGGAGCCGGCAGCGCCGATCCTGCCGCTGACGAAGCCCGCGGCGCTGACGTGCCGTTGATAAAACATACGGCGCTGGCGTTTCCATGACGAAGCCGTGGCGCTAATACGCCCGGCGGCGGAGAGGCGGACCTGAGACTTCCGCCCCTCCACGCGACGCTTAGTGTGAGTGGTGGTTGGCGTTGCCGCCCGCGTCCATGATGGCGCCGGCAGCGCCGATCCTGCCGCTGACGAAGCCCGCGGCGCTGGCGTGCCGTTGATAAAACTTACGGCGCTGGCGTTTCCCTGACGAAGCCGTGGCGCTAACACGCCCGGCGGCGGAGAGGCGGACCTGAGACTTCCGCCCCTCCACGCGACGCTTAGTGTGAGTGGTGGTTAGAGTTGCCGCCCGCGTCCATGACGGAGCCGGTGGCGCTGACGTTGCCGTTGACGGTGACGTTGCCCTGGATAGTCGCCGCCGTACCGACCATGTCGCCCTGATAGGTGAGCTTCCCCTGCACCAGCACATTGCCGGTGAAGGTTGTGTCGGGCGAGTCGACGGTAGCGCGCGGTGTTTTCACCACCACATCCGCCTGCGTTTCGATGACGATGTGCTGAATACCGCCATTGACCGTCAACGTGTGCGTCGCGCGATCGTAATAGAACGCCGCGCCGTCCGAGTAGGTGCATCCCCTGGCCTGCGCGTTATTGACCGGCGGCGTGTCGACGCTGGAGTAAATTGCGCCGAGGATCACGCCATCTTCCCCGTTGTCGTCCAGCAGCACCCGCACCTGTTCGCCGACATCCGGCAGCCAATAGTCCTTGTTGTTCTGCGTGTTGCGCTGCAACACCTCCAGCCAGGCGGTGCGCAAGTTATCGCATTCCGGCAGCCGCACACGGGCGCGCACGCCCGCGGCATCCACGGCACTCACCGTGCCGACGCGTAAAGATGTCATGATCCGCTTTCCTTGTGGGTAGGTTGAGTTGTATGGCCATCGCGGCGAGAGCGCGGCAGCACGTTGGCCTGACCGGCGGTCGTGTTGCGAGCGCCCAGTGAGACCGCATCGCAGGTGATCTCGTCGCTAGTTATCGCGATACGCCCTCTTTTTTCGTGGTTGGCGTCGCGGAGACAGACGGAAAGCCTGTCGAACCTGCTCGCCGCCTCTGCGCGAGCGCCCTGGGTGACCGCCCTGCGGGCGGAGTTGTGGCGGGTTCTCATCATGACGCGCCCTCTTTTTTCGTGGTTTGCGTCGTGCTGCCGTCGGGGTGATAGACCGACAGCGTAGAGGATTGCCCGGTCGTCGCCTGGCGAGCGCCCTTGGTAACCGGACCGCGGACAATCTCTAGTTCGCTGACGTAACCGCCGTCGCGCGTGAGCGAATGCCGTACCTGATTCAGCAACCAGTCGCCGGAAAAGCGGCCGAAACCGCTCAGCGAAATCTTGTTGCCGGCGACCAGCGAGGTGGCGCCCATCAGCGTCAGCTGCCCGCTCTCCTGCTGTTCATTGTGCTGATCCAGCGCCGCGGTGGCCTTCACCTCCGCCGTGTCCTTATTGGTCGTGCGGCTGTTGACGTTCAGCGTATCCGCGCTGGTCGCGCTGTCATCGGTGGACTGCGTCCCGTCGGCCTTGTAGGTCACCAACTGCTTCTTCGCCGGGTCTTGATGCTTGATCTTCGCCCCATCGTATACGCGGTTGATGGTGTCGCGCATCGAGAAGCTGGCGACGTCGTTGCGGGTGAGCGTCTTCACCGGCTCCTGGCTGCGCAGCGCGCCGAGATGCGAGAAAATCAGCTGGGTGTTGGTCACCTTGACCGCGTAGCCGTACTCGCTGGCCAACCGTCGCAAAAAAGCGACATCGGTTTCCGCGTACTGCGTGATGCGGTCAAACGTAATCGGCGCGATGCTGCCCACCAGCGCCAGCTTATGTTTTTTGGCGATGCGGTTGGCGATCGCCGCCAGCGTCGTGCCCTCAAATCCCCGGCTGGACTTAGTGCGCAGCGCGGTTTTGACCGAGGTCGCCACCCCGCGCATCGACACCGTCGAGGGCGGCGAGCGCACTTCGATCTCGTCGATGCTGAAGGCGCCGCAGTCCCGCAGGGTGTCGCCGCGATAGCCGAGTTTGAGCGACAGGGTGTCGCCTTTTCCCGGATACCAGGCGTCTATCCAACGCCCGTCGGTGTCGTCCAGCTCCACTTCCAGCGTGTCCGACTCGTTTTTGATGCCGTCGGTGTAGGTCAGCCGCGTGACGTAAGGCGCGATATCGTTGGTGATATCTTTTTGCAGATACCACAGCGTGAAAATCGGCTGCGGCACCTCGCGGTTGGCCGCCGACGCGGCCGGTTGAGCAATTAACGTAGCCACGGCGGCGTCTCCTCCGTCAGCACGACGTCAGCCTGTTCAATCACCGGGATCGACAGCATGATGCCGGAAGCCAGCACAGGCGTGACGGCCACGTGCGGATTGGCGGCGATGATGCGGTCATAGCCCAGCGGATCGCCGTAGTAACGGTAGGCCAACGCGTCCCAGCGCTCGCCCTGCGTGGTGATGTGCTCGATAAACATCAAATCCTCCTCGTCGTGATAGCGGCGGTCAGCGAACTGACGACCGGCGCGACTTTCTCCAGCGTGTCGCTGGCGGCGCTGAGCTGCGTGGCGACCACGTCCAGCGCAGGCGACAGGTCGTCGAGGGTACTGACGTTAATCCCCGACAACGCCTTGTGGGCGCTCTTCACAAAGGTAATGGCCTGATCCGCCGCCTTCGCCACCCGGTTCACTTCCGGGAAGGTCGCGGTGACCGCCGCCAGCGCCGGCACGGCTTTCTGCAACGGTTCGACGGCGGTGCCGATCTGGGTGAGCAGCGTCGGTACCTGTCCCAGCGCCTGCGACGGATTGCTCTTCATCTTCTGCACCGTCTGCACCACCGCGGAGACGTTTTTCACCACCGATTGCGCGGTGCGGACGTAGCCCACCGCCGTGCGGATCGCGCTGGCGATGCCGGACGCGGCGGCCGTCGCCGTCGCCACCGTCTGGCTGTTCGGCACGCCGGTATTCACGGCGGGGGGCGCCAACGGATTTTTCGGGTCGCCGACATACTCGCGCAACGTCACTTCCGCCGTCAGCGCCAGCACGTTGCCCGACTTGTCGGTCTGCTGACTGGTGGCGCGCACCTGGGTCAGCACGAACCAGCCGCGATAGTCGCCGTTGCCGAAAACCAATGCCTGCGCCTGATGCGACCGCAGCAGAGTGCGCAGTCGCGCCAGCTCGACGTCCGGCGTACAGAACATCTGGTTGAACACCAGACTGATGCTGATCTCATCCAGCTTTTCGCCGATAAACTGCAGGCCCGGTTTGCCTTCAATGCGAGCGTGTTCGGCGTAATCCGCGCCGAACTGCGCTTCAAAGCCGTCCCAATAGGCGATCAGCTCGAATTCGATATCTCCCAATACGGCAAACATTATGCGTACCCCCGGCGTTGTTGCTGTTCCATCACCTTCTGCATCATTTTTTCCAGTTCATGCAGGCTCAGATTGAGCGCATTTTTAATCTCCGGCGTCGCCGTCGCGGGCTGGCCGTTAACATGGATGGTCGGCGCGAACGACAGCTTCAGCCCCTCGCCCGCGTTTGTCTTCGCGTTGGCGCTAGCGCCCGTCGCGGGCAACTGCGGCACATCGGCCTCGGTCTTGCGGGCCGGCGGCGGCGTCACCACGGTGTGTTCACGTTTGGTGATCGTTTTGTTCGAACTCTTGTCTTTGTCTTTGTCTTTGTCTTTGTCTTTGTCTTTGTCTTTGTCTTTGTTTTTGTCTTTGTTTTTGTCGTCGTCCTCCGCCTCATCGTTAAACCAGCGGCTAACGCTACTGCCCAGCCTCGATACTAAGCTTTTCAACTTCTCCCATTTCTCCGTGATGCCCGAGATTAACGAGCCGATCAGTTTGCTGCCGAACTCACTGAAGCTGCCGGGCAGCTCCACGCCGAAATAGCTCATAACCCCCGAGAACAGCTTGTAGAAAATGCCGAGCGGCGACCAATCCACGAGGATTTGGGTCAGGCGGCCGATGCCGCCGCTGAAATTCGTTTTCAGCCCCTCCCACAGCTCGGAGGCCCACTGGCTGAGCGAGCTGCCGAAACCGCTGAATACGGCTTTGACGCTCTCCCATTTTCTGCTGATGGCCGACGATAACGCGCCGATCAATTTGCCGCCCGCTTCGCTCAGGTTGCTCGGCAGGTTGATGTTGAAATAGCGAAGTACGGCGGCGAACAGCTTATAAATGATGCCGATTGGCGACCAGTTGAGCAGCAGTTTGCCCACGCCGCCGATGCCGCCGCGGAAGGCGTTTTTAATGTCTTCCCAACGCGCGCTGAACCAGTTGCTGATCGGCTCCCAGTAGCGGTAAATCAGGTAAGCCCCGACCGCGATGCCGGTAATCAGCAGGCCGATGGGCGTCATCAACAGCGCGCGGCCGAACACCATCACCGCGCGACCGGCGATCGACAGCCCGCGCCCCAGCGCGCCGCCGAAGCGCATGATGCCGGATTGCGCCACGGTCAGGCCGGATCGCACCCACCCCGAAACCGCGCGCATTCCGCCCATGATCGCCCGGCCGGCCGACGTCATCCCGTTCTTCAGCGCGCCCCCAAAACGGGAGGCGACGGACTGCACCCGCGTCAGGCCCGATTGCAGCAGGTCCAGCGCATTGCGCACCCCCTCAGTCACGGCTTTGAAGACGGAGAACGCCTGTCGGGCCACGACGACAGCCTGAATCAGGCCGGGATGCAATTGGAGCCAGCGGGAGAAGCCGTCCAACACCGGCATCACGGCGTCGCCGATCGCCATCAGCGCCGGCGCGAGCGCCTCGCCCACGCTGAGACTCATGTTATTGGTCGCCACCTGCATGTGCTGCCACTGGCCCTTCAGCGTATTGTTTTGCGCCGACGCATCGCGCGTGGTCGTCCCTTCCGCCTCCGGGCTGAGCATCGCCTGCTTGCTCTGCTGATAGCCGTTCCAGTTCTGACGCATGTTGAGCAGATGCGTCACCGCCTGGCTGTTGTCGAAGACCTTGGACAGCCCGGACTTCGCCATCAGGCGCTCCTGCGTGGACATGTCGCCTTTCGCCACGGCGGCCTGCCACTCCTGCTTGAATTTTTCGCCTTTGTCGTCAATCAGCCGTTGGCCGATCATCAGCGAGGCTTCGTAAGTGGAGAATCCTTGTTTGATGTAGTCCGCCATCGAGGCCTGATAGTTCACGCCCGCCGACGCATAGCGCTCGCCGATGTCGTTGCTGTTGACGGTGTCCAGCCACCCTTTGAGATTGGCGACAGCGGTGTCGTCGCTGCCCGACGCGGCTTTGCCGACCGCCAGACTGGAGACAATCTGGCTCAGCGCCTCGTCCCCGGTGATGCCATTCTGTTCGAAGCCGCGCGCCAGACCCGGCAGCGCCGACGACAGCGAGGCCATGTCGAGGTTGCCCGTTTTCGCGCCGGAGAGCATGTGGTCAAACGCGCCGGTGACGGCCTGTTTACCGTCAAACTTCATGGTATTGAAAGCCGCGCCCATGCGCGCCATCTCCTGAATATCCGCCTGCGTGGCCGCGGCGGCCGTGCCGACGATGCCCAGCAGATCTTTGCCCTGCATCGGGTCAACGCCGCCTTCGATCAGCGTCTCCAGCCCGGCCGTCAGGGTAGACTGCTGCTGATTCGTTTGTAGGGAGAACTCCCGCAGCGCGGCGGCAATCTGTTGTTCCTGCGAGTCGGACAACCCACCGCTGACGGTGATATTCCGCAGGCTGGCCTGCTGTTCCGCGTAGGCCTTGACCGCTTCCACGACGGGGGCCGCCGTCTCTTTGATGTCGGCGATGGACTCCGACAAGTTCGTGCTCGGCGCTTCACTCGGTTGGGACAGCTCTGCGTATTTTTCGGCGAGCGCTTGCAGCTGGGCTTGCTGCGAAATCAGGGTGTCCTGCATGCGTGCGACGTCGTTCATGCCGTCGTTGAGCCGGTGAAAGTAGCGGGCGCTCTGACTCGCGGCCTGCGCCATCGACTCCATCACCCGTACCTGCGACATCATCATGCGCTGATACGTCTGGTCGAATGACGCTATCGAACGGCGGAATTCCAGCAGCGACTGCCGAAACGCGGCGGCTCCGCTGGAGGATGCATCGAAGTTGGCCATAATCGTTCTATCCTTAAGCCAATGAAAAAAAGGGATCGCGAGAGGGATAAAGGTGCGCCCGGCCGGGCAGGAAGGGAAAACGACCGACGTTGGCCGCGGACTGTGAACGGCCCGCGCGGCGGCGACTAAGGCGGGGGTCGGACGGACGCGGAAGCCACCTTCCGTTTCGTCCGACGCCGCGCGGAGCGTGTCTTGGTATTCCCTCCTTCAGTCGCCGTGCTCACGTTTAATCTGGTCCCTGGCCATCTCCAGCCAGTCTTCCAACTCGTCGATCGTTAAGTTATTCAGCTCACTCGGCTGAAACCGAAACCACCTCGCCAGCAGCGCCTGTGCTTCCATCAGTCCCTTCGGACTTAGCCACGCCAGACAGTTTTTGAAATCGTTTGGACAGCTCCATGAAGTCGGCCAGATCCATTTCGTCCAGATCTTCCGGCACCATGTTGCTGGCGCGGGCCAGCAGCAGGCTGTCCCAGTCGGAGGCGTTGTCGGTCAGTTTCATGACCGCTTTCAGGTCCTTAGCCTTCAGGCGGCGCAGCGTCAGTTCAGTCAGACGCTCGCCGGCCGGCGTGGTGTAAGGAAACTGCAACAGGTACTTTTCGCTATCGGACATCGTGTGCTCCAGAGTGTGATTGGGGGCTAGCCGCAACGGCGGGTAGCCGATATTCGTGATAAAAGGTCGGCGTTTCACCGACGTTCGTGTTCGTTTGTCTGCTTTAGACGACCTGCGCATTCCGTGTGCCTTCGCCTATGGGCGACCGAGTCGAACGGCGCGTTCTGTCGCGCTTTCGTCGGTCGGCGTCGCCGCGCGGCAAAGAAAAAACCGGTAGTAATAAAAAGACCGGTCGGCGCAATCGTGCTGCTCGCCAAAACAGGTCGGTTCTCGGAAGAACCAGGGTGCCTGCCCGGCCAAAGCCGTGCGGCACATGTTTGCTTAGGACGGTCGGGCCGCCGTAAAGGCCCGCCGCGACCGTGGGTGTCGCCTGGTAGAGACGTCCGAAAAATTCGCTGTCGTTCCCAGGCGACGCGGCATTAGCCGCCGATATTGGTGCGGTAGTCGCTCAGTTGATCGACGCCGTTGACCATGAAGATGTTGGCCAGATAATCCAGCTCAAGGATGTCTTCGCCATCCATCACCTGTTTGACGTAGGTGCAGTTGAAGCTGGAGCTGAACTCCGCGTTCTCGTGCGGTTTGAAGGTGCCCAGCGGGTTCTTCTTAAACATCACGGTCAGGTAGGTGATCATCGGCACTTCGTCGACGCGGCCCTGCGCGGTGTAGCGTTCCACGCTGGAACGGCACTGCAAGGACAACGCGCTGTACGGATTGGCCGTGGCCAGCATCGCTTCGCGGTAGAAGGAGTTCCATTTGATCTCCCCTTCCAGCTTGTCGAACCCGGAAGGCAGTTCGATTTTGCCCACCATGCCGAGCGCTTTGTGCTCCTGCATGGTCATGCTGATGTCCGGCAGTTTGATTTCTTCCGCACGGCCCAGCAGATTCGATCCGTTCAAATAAATATTCGCATTGGTGATGCGATTGACTTCGATTTTAGCCATTAGCTATTCCCCTTCAGCGTCACCAGATATTCGGAGGTGATCTCGGATTCGTAAGACAGACGTTCCAGCGGCGGCGGCGGCGTGAACTTGTAGCTCAGCAGCACGTGGCCTGCGGCCAACTCGGTTTCTTCGTTGCGCGCGGCGTCGTACCAGCACTTGAAGCCCAACAGCGCGCCATTGCCGATCAGCGTACGGCCATAGGCGTTGACGGATTCGGTCAGCGCGTCGATCAGCGCCTGGCTAATCGGCTGGTCGATGAACTGGGTGCTGAAGTAGCGGATGGATTCGTTGATCACATCGGCGGTGCGACGCACGTTTTCGAAGTTGCGCATGTGGGTCACGGACGGCCAGGCCGCCTGACGGTTGCCCCACAGACGCAAGCCGCTGCCGTAGCTGTTGAACACCGTGGTGATGCCCTGTTCGTTCAGCAGGTTCACTTCGCAGTTCGGGTCGTCGATCATGGCTGACAGCTGGCGTTCCACGCCGGTGATGCCGGAGATCTCCTGGTTGGAGCTGCTCCACCAGTAGCCTTTCTCGTTGTCCACCTTGGCGCGCAGGCCGGCGGCGCGCTGAGACAGCGGCTCCAGACGTTCGCTGTTGGTGTTCGCGTCGTAGACTTTGACGTGCGGGTAGCACAGCTTCACGCGGTCAGAGCTGGTGTTGAAGTTGATGGTGCCAGTCGGTCCGCGGCCGCTGATGGCCTGCTGGAACGTGGTGCCGATCGGCGCATCGACATAGGCGACGGCGCCCAGTTTGTCGGCCAGAGAGACCAGTTCGGTCACGATGCTGGTCTGCGTGCAGTACACCGGCGCAATCAGGATCTTCGCGAAGAAGCCGAAGGCGTTGTAGGTGTCGTTCAGCAGTTTCATGCCGGTGCGGTTGCCCGCCTCGTTCACGCTGCCGATGATGTCGGCGGCGGTGACTTTCGTCGGGTCGGCGAAGTCGTAGCTGGCGATCACGGTGCTGCCGCTGTCGATGTTGGTGCCGACGCGGGTGATTTTCCCGGTCTGCGCATCCAGCGTGTAGTCCTGACCTTCCACGTACGGCTGAGCGTCGTCGCTCTTACGCAGCACCAGGTTGGAGACCACCGGGTTGACCAGCTGGGCGACGCCCGTGCTGTCGAACGTGACGGAGGCATTGCTGACCGAGGTCTTGTGTTTTACCGGGTCGAGCACGTTGATCACCAGCACCGTACCGGCGCCGTGGTCGTAAATGGCGTCCAGCGCCTGCGGGATGGTGAATCCGCTGACCTGCGAGCCGAACTGGGCCGCGTTGGTTTCCGACACGCACAGCGTGACGTCGTTGACCGGCCCCATGGGCGCGGTGCCGATCAGGCCGATGACCGCGGATTTAACGGTCTTAATCGGGCGAGCGCCGGTTTCGACCTCAACGGTTTCGACCCCATGCAGATAGTTAGCTGCCATGGTTTACCTCATTGTTAGTAGTGGTAGAAGCGCTGTTTTCCAACGGTTGCAGAAAGCCCAGAGCGACCAACGTTTTCACGTAATCATGCTCGGCGGGCAGTTCCACCTCATGCTGGGGAAACAGCAGCACTTCGGAGCCATCAGCCAGCGTGACGCCGCTGGTCGGGCCGTTGTAGCGGTATTTCATGTTTCGCTTTCCTTGTGAGTGACTTGTGTGAGTAATGGCCCGTCGGGCAGCGACGCGTCTTCGGTCTGCAGCGTTTCCGCGGTGAACCGGAGCGTGTAACGCCACAGTCCATCGCTGCTGCCCTTGCCGACGACCGTCTCTTTCTTCAGCCGGATTTTGCGGCTGCAATTCGGGAGCCGAAGCCCGCACAGCACGCGCCGCAGCGCGTCCAGTACGGTCAGCGCCCCGTTTTGTCCGCTGGATTCGCGGCACACGACGGTGGCGCGCAGCTTGACAAGCTGCGTTTGCAGCACGATCCCGCACTCCTCCGGCTTGCGAAACGCAGAGCCGGCGTAGCGCACCAGAATCGCGCCGTCAGGATGGCTGAGGACGTACTCAGCCGGTTTTCCGGGGAAAGATTCCACCTGCAAGCCGGGAAAGGCCTCGGCAATCCGGGCAACCACGGCATCAATCATCGGTGAGACGTCCATTACGCGTTCCCCCGCACGGCGCGGCGGCATAGGCCGTTCGTCGTCTGAGCGCCGCAGCGCTCAGATGCCGGAAGAGCGTCGCCGCGCCGCGCGGTACGCGTTGTGAACTGAACAAATTGAATCGACTGCATGACACCGTCCTGTTTTCGTAAACTGAGGTCAGTATCGCGGGAAAGGGGGCGCAGGGCTTTTAACCCTATTTAGAAACACATTGGACATCAATAAGTTGCAATCTTTCTCCGCATTGTGGTCCGCTGCGGTGCGCGCGCCACTGCGTCGCGGAGCCGGCAAGAAAGGCGATAATTCGTGGTATGAAGTTGAAGTTGAAGTTGGAGGTTTGGAAATGGGGAGTCTGGATTCGGAGGTTCGGGGTTCGGGGTTCGGGTTTGGCGATGGGCGATGGGCGTTGGGCGTTGGGCGTTGGAAGTTAACGGTTCGGATAGGAGAAAAGTGATCAATGGAAAGTGGCGGCAGCAGAATTTGAGATGTCGGGTACAGACGACAACCCCCGCGCTAAAGGCGACACCGATATCCCGCCGTCGGGTGCGGACGACAAAAGCCCGCGCAAAAGGCGACACCGATATCCCGCCGTCGGGTGCGGACGACAAAAGCCAGATAAACACATCGGGATTGGCTGCTGGGGAATAGCAACTCTGGAAGGAGAGGAGTGAGATCGCTGCGTCATAAAAGCGTCTCCGCCCTGAAGAGGACCCGCGAAGACGCTTGGTTTAGTCGTGCCAATATTTGGTGGGGTGGGCGATGCCGGGCAGGCTGTCGACCGTGTAGTCGACCAGATCCGCGCCAAGGCGGGTCAGGGTCACGGTTCCACTGCCGTACGGCTCCGGCTTGACCGAAATCGTATGGCTTTCGGTCAGATAGTCCAGCGCCCTACGCAATTCGGGCGCTGTGACATCGGGATATATCCCGCGAATCACCTCCAGCAGAAAAAACAAGCTGACGGGATACGGCCGCGCACGGCTTAGCATCACCAGGACATGCCAACGCATGGACTCCTGACGCAATCGAGACATCTCCACCGCTAGGTTCTCCCATGCTGTTGCACCAGCTCCAACTTGTTGTAAAGCGCGTCGAGCTTGGCTTCAATCACCGTCTGTCCGCGAATGTAGTCCTCGCGGCGCACATAGTTCAGCGGCAAATCGGCCTTGAACGCCATAAATTCGCGCTCCAGGCTATTGAGGTCGCCCATACTGGTTCTGAAACTGGTGTCCAGCGCCATAAATTGCTCGGCCTGACGCTTCTCCATTTGGGCAAAAAACATTTTCGCGACCGCGAAAACAAAGCCCATGAAGGAGAGAAGCAGACCAACCAGCGTCCAGAATTCAATCTCGACCTTCATTTTTCCAGCCCCGCGATATAGTCCAAAAGCCCATTCACCTGGGCGGCGAGCCGTTGATAGGCGGCGCCGATTTCAGTGGCGTGAGCGAGGAGATCGCGTTGGGCGACGCCGGAATCGCGTAGCCGGGGATCAACGGCGGCAGCGGCTCCGGACGCGCCGCTAACGCCGCGGACAGCGGCGGCGGCGTTTCCCGCATTGGCGGTGCGGGGAAACAGGCCGAAGGCGGCGTTGTACTGCTGCACGAAGCCAGCAGTAAACACGCACTCGATAGCGTGACTCTGGCCGCGTTCATCTTGCCAACGATGGGTAACATCATCAATTTTCCTTTGTAGCTGTTGATGGGTACGACGCAGGTCGGACACGGTGGCGAGATAGCGTTTTTCCGCCTCCGCCGCTGAAACAACCTGCTGTTGATAGCGCTGCTGCCAGACCGTCAGGGCCTGGTTATCTTCTTCGGCCTGCGCCAGCAGCGCCTGCTCGTGACGGTTTTTCAACTCGCTCAGCGCGAGTTCGCCGTCGCGGGCGGCCTGAGCGTGTCCGCGCGTATAGCCGTTGTCGTACAGGCCCCAGGCCAGCAGCAGCACGAGTGCGAAAGCGCCGAGCCAACGCCAGGGGATCAGATTAGTGAACACAGCTGGCGTCTCCCCATGTCGAATAGCGCGGCGCCAGCTCCTTCAGGATGCGCTGCGGATAGTGGCGATTTTCGCGGAAGTTGGCCGCGCTGCGGCCCGCGTTGACGTTTTCGACGTGGGAGAACCAGCGCTGGCCGTTCAGCCCGCGCTTCTCCGCCAGACGCCGGTCACGCTGCACCCAGCCGAGTCCGCCGTTGTAGGCCGATAGCGTCATCGCCATACGTTCGCAGGCGCTGTCGCCGCTTAAACGTTCCCACAGCCAGCGGTCGTACTGCGTGAGCGCCCGGATGGCCCAGCTTGGATTAAAGGGTTGATTAGTCTTGAGTTCGGGCATGATGCCGCTGAACCAGTCGGCGGTGGCGGGCATAAACTGCGCCAGCCCCTGCGCGCCGACGGGCGACACGGCCTGCGGATTCCAGCCGCTCTCCTGATGCAGTTGGGCGGCGAGGTCGGCCACCGGGGCTGACAACCCCCACTCTAGCCGGGCACTGCGGATCAGCTCGCTGCGATAGCGCTGCGCGGCGGCAGGCACCTTGTCGTCGGCATGAGCGAAACGCGGCACTCCGCCCCACGACGCCAGCAGCAGCGCGGACATCAGCAGGCCCACGGTTTGTGGCGACAGCATGATTACAACCCCGTCGCCACAGACAGACACACGGCCGCGACGATGATCGCGCGGCGCAGCAGTACGGCGGCAAAGATCAGTTCACAGCCGGCCCGCACCGGATAATGCCCGCGCGCCATCTGCTCCGGATCGTGCTCCAGATACTGCCCCAGCGAGGCTTTCGGGAACAACGAACGATCCAGCCAGTAGCCCAGCACCGCCGCCAGCGTAATCAGCGAGATCTTGTAGATCACCACCGACAGTTGCTGCGGCGATACCAGCGCAATCAGCCCGAGCAGCAACACCGCCGTCAGTTGCCAGCCCAACAATCGTTCCAGCCGCATGATGCGGCGTTTTTTACTTTGCATAACAGTCTCCTTGAGAAGTGAAATGCACACAGCATTACGGAGACGATCGGGGGGTGATTGTAAACGAGATTATAGCGTCCACTGCCTTGCAAGCCGCGTGGCTCAAGGGCTGGCGCTTATTTAAGCGGGGAAAAATGCGACAGAGGATTCAATGCAGCGCAGCGGGAAACGCGCAGAGTGCGGCCCGCCGCCAAAAGGCGACACT
>NZ_LUTP01000063.1 GCF_002111585.1 Lonsdalea iberica | reverse complement strand
TGGAAGCGCACTATACTCTCCAAGCGTTTCTATGCAACCCCTTTTTAGCAAAAATCTATGATTTAACTTGTCTTTGTTTGTTTCTTCATCTATTGACGTAAAACGGATAGGAATATTGATGACGCAGAGCGATTTGGTTTAAGGCATTGGTCGCATTTCATTTTACCTACCCGTTTGCTATCGTTCCGCGTTGGACACCACTTGAAAAGAGAGCGGGTAAAAATGAAAGGATGGCGGAGCAGTTATGTGTTGGTCGGCTTGGTGATCGCCGTTTTGGCGGGTTGTCAGAGCCGGCCTACCGATCAGGGTCAGCAATATAAAGACGGACATGTCACTGAGCCTCTGAAAATGGTGAACGAGCCGAACACACACGGCAAGCCGATTAACGCCGGCGACTTCGCCAGACAGGTCACGCACATCCAGACGGATTCTCCCACTCTTTACAGCAACAACAACGCGACGTTCCAGGCGATCCAGAACTGGATGCTGTCGGGCGGCGATACGCGCGAGCTGAGCAAGTTTGGGCTGGGGTCGTGGCAAATGGAAGGAGTAGACGGCTTCGGCAACGTTCAGTTCACCGGCTATTACACCCCGGTAGTGGAGGCCCGGTACACTCGCCAGGGCGAGTTCCAGTATCCCATCTACGGCATGCCGTCGCGCGGTAAAAAAAATCGTCATCTTCCCGATCGCGCGGGTATTTATGCGGGCGCGCTCAGCAATGCTCCGATTCTGGGCTGGAGCAACTCTTTAATGGATAACTTCATGATGGAGGTTCAGGGAAGCGGGTACGTCGACTTTGGCGATGGACGTCCTTTGACGTTCTTTGCCTATGCCGGCAAAAATGGTCATGCCTATCGCAGCATCGGTAAGGTTCTCATCGATGAAGGCGAAGTGGCGAAAGAAAACATGTCGATGCAGGCGATTCGTCACTGGGCGGACACCCACTCTGAACAGGAAGTTCGCCAACTGCTGGAACAGAACCCTTCCTTTGTGTTCTTCAAGCCGATGGATGCGGCGTTAGTGCGTGGCGCGAGCGCGGTGCCTCTGATCGCCAAGGCCTCCGTCGCCTCCGACCGCTCGTTGATCCCCGAAGGCAGCGTGTTGTTGGCGGAAGTCCCGCTGCTGGACAATCAGGGCAAATTCAACGGTAAATACGAAATGCGCCTGATGATTGCGCTGGACGTCGGTGGCGCGATCAAGGGTCAGCACTTCGACATCTATCAGGGGATCGGCCCCGAGGCGGGTCATTCCGCCGGTTTCTATAACCATTACGGGCGAGTCTGGGTGTTGCGTAATACGCAGCCGCAAAGTTCCGGGCTGCTGCTGAGCGCTGAGTCAGCGCAAAACACCAACGGCGGGTTACTCGGAAAGCCGCCGGTAGTGACTTTCTCTCAGTAATAACATCATAACGTCGGGCGCGTTTGCCGCGTCCGCTTCGTTATGGTTGCACTCGGTTAAGGAATTTGTCGCTGAACTAAAATTCTATTTCATCTCTTACTCCGCAAATGCCTCGCTCTGCGTTATTATCCCCGCCGTTTATTTTTCTACAGGTCCTATCCCGTAAAGGTGGTGAGTCATGAGTTCACGTTTATCTGAAAGCTATCTACAGCGCTTCGGCGGTACTGCTCGGCTGTATGGACAGCAGGCGTTATCGCTGTTCGCCGAGGCTCACGTCTGCGTGATCGGCATCGGCGGGGTCGGCTCTTGGGCGGCGGAAGCGTTGGCGCGGACGGGCATCGGCGCGATCACCTTGATTGATATGGACGATGTTTGCGTCAGCAATACCAACAGACAGATTCATGCGTTGCGTCAGCATACCGGGCAGCCGAAAACAGCGGTGATGGCGGAGCGCATTCTGGCGATCAACCCAGAGTGCCAGGTGACCTGTGTGGACGACTTTATCAGCCCTGACAATATGGCGGAGCTGTTGAATAACGAATTCAGCTATGTGATCGACGCCATCGACAGCGTGCGTGCTAAGGCTGCGCTACTGGCGTATTGCAGACGCAACAAGATCCCGGTCGTCACCACCGGCGGCGCTGGCGGGCAGATTGATCCCTCTCGTATCGCCGTGGCGGATCTGGCTAAAACTATTCAGGATCCGCTGGCGGCCAAATTGCGTGAACGTCTGAAGCATGACTTTAATATCGTGAAAAACAGCAAGGGCAAGCTGGGTATCGACTGCGTATTTTCCAGTGAACCACTGGTTTATCCTCAGCCGGACGGCAGCGTATGTGCATCAAAACAGAGCGCCGATGGGGTTAAACGGATGGACTGCGCGTCCGGTTTCGGCGCGGCGACGATGGTGACCGCCACCTTCGGATTTGTGGCGGTTTCGCATGCCTTGAAAAAAATGATGGCCAAAGCCGAACGTCAAAGCAGCCTCTAATCAGGACTCCAGGCTCGCAATTTCCTGAATTCTGGCAGCCAGCGCCGCCAGCCCGGCCGAGCGGGACGCGCTCAGCTGCGCCTTCAGACCTAAAGTCTCAAGCAGCGCCAGCGGATCCAACTGCTGCAACTGCGCTGCGGTTTTCCCTTCAACGGCCGTGAGCAGTATCGCCAACAATCCGCGGACGATGCGGCCATCGCTATCGCCGTAGAAATGCAGAGCCCCGGATGTTTCTCGTTCGTATCCCAACCAGACCTGATTTTCGCACCCAGATAGCGCGATAGCGGGCTGCTTTTTCTCTTCGGGTAAGGAGGGAAGCTGTTTGGCCAGCAAGATGATCTGGCGATAGCGATCTTCCCAACTACGGCAGGCGCAGAAACGTTGGCGCAGATCGTCTTCAATGATGTCGGTACCGAAAGGGTGGTGAGTCGATTTTGAAGTCATGTCGTTTAGTCCAGCAGTAGAGCGAGCGCTTTGCGCAACCCATTGATGAGCTGTATTACGTCTTGCTCATTGTTGTAAGGCGAAAAAGAGGCCCGCAGCGTGCCTTTGACGCCAAGGGCGGCCATCAGCGGCTGTGCACAGTGATGGCCCGCACGCACGGCGATGCCTTCTTCCGCCAGCAGAGCGACGAGATCGCTGTGGTGTACGCCGTTGAACATAAAGGAGAGCAGGCTGCTACCGGCGCAGCGCCAACTGTGAAAGCCGGGTAATGTCATCAGTGCTTTTTCCGCCTGCTCGGCCAGCGCGACGCTGTATTGTTCCGCTGCGTGACGATCGTAGGTATTCAGCCATTCAAGGGTGGCCGAGAGGCCGATGACGCCGGCGATATGCGGCGTGCCTGCTTCAAATTTCTGCGGGCCGTCTTGGGGAACGAAGCCGTCGAAAGAGACTTCCTGCATCATCTTCCCCCCGCCTTGCCAGGGCGGCATCTCGGTTAACAGCTCGGGTTTGCCATACAGGATGCCGATGCCGGTGGGGCCATACAGTTTGTGGGCCGAAAACGCATAAAAATCGATGTCTAACGCAGTGACGTCCACGGGCGTATGCACTATCCCCTGTGCGCCATCGACTACAATGACGGCGCCTGCCTGATGCGCCAGCGTAACGGCGCGCTGCAGGTTCGGTTGCCCACCGGTGACGTTGGACATCTGGGTAATCGCCAGGATACGTGTTCGAGGGGACAGCAAAGCGGGCAGAAGCTCAACGTCCGGCAGCAGATCGTCGCCCAGAGGCAGTTTAACGACGCTCGCGCCGGTTTGCCGGGCCACCATCAGCCAAGGCAAAAGGTTGGCGTGATGTTCGGCCTCGCTGACCACAATCTCATCGCCGGACGAGAGCCGAGGACGGGCAAAACTTTGCGCCACCAGATTAATGGATTCAGTCGCCCCCCGCGTCCAGATGATGCCGCGCGGATCGGGGGCGCCGATCAGCGCCGCCACCTGTTGTCGCGTCTCCTCAAAGCTTTGGGTCAGTCGTTGCGCCTCGCGATGCTGGCTGCGATGCACGTTACCGCCCTGCAAGCTGTAATAACGGCTCACGGCATCAATCATTGACTGAGGTTTGAGCGCGGTAGCGGCGCTGTCCAGATAGATGCCGGGCTGCTGTAGCGCCGGGAACTGCTGGCGAAAGTGGGGGGCGTTAAACGGTATCATGACTATCCTCTGTTAAGGGGGCAGATCCTGTCCCATTTTTCAGGCTGAAACAAGTTTCGGACAATACTTACACGTTATCGGTGGAAAAAACCGGGTAGGTTGCTACGCTTACTGGTGTCAAGTTGTGGAATTTAATGGCGTTCAATAGAAGATATTAAACTTATAAAACTACTCGGAGTGTAATATGAAGAATAAAATATCAATCATTGCGGCCATTGTTATGGCCTTTTCGGTGGTGGCCTGCTCCAGCAACTATGTTCTGCATACGAATGACGGTCGGACAATTATCGCGGATGGTAAACCGAAAGTGGATAGCGATACCGGCCTGATCAGCTATACCGATGCGTTTGGTCACGAACAGCAGATCAATCGTTCTGATGTGAAACAGATGACGGAAGTCAAATAAGCCCGCTTGACGCCTTTCGCATCAATCGAAAAAAAAGCACCGCAATCTTGCGGTGCCCTACACAATCTTGTGAATAGACAGGGAAAAACAGGAAATGAAAAGGTAGCAGAGCTACCTTGTCTGAAATTCAGACGGTAAATAGCAAACACAACATCACATCCACAAGTCAAAAGCACTTCGGTCATCCGTCCGCACTTTTCGTTCCGACTCAGGAAGTGGCGCTAATATAGGTATTTGCTGGTGCATCCTCAACGGACAATTTATAATGTCTCGGATTAAAAAAACTAATGACTTATCATACGTCAGACCCGCGCTGACAGGCTTGAGCCAAGAATCCGATCTATGTCAAAACGACTACCCCCTCTTAATGCGTTGCGCGTGTTTGACGCTGCCGCCCGCCACCTAAGTTTCACCAAAGCAGCTGAAGAGCTGTTTGTGACTCAGGCAGCGGTGAGTCATCAAATCAAATCCCTGGAAGATTTTCTCGGCCTCAAATTATTTCGTCGTCGCAATCGTTCACTGCTGTTGACGGAGGAAGGGCAGAGCTATTTTCTGGACATCAAAGAAATCTTCCTCGCCTTGAACGACGCCACTCGCAAGCTGCAGGCACGCAGCGCCAAAGGGGCGTTGACGGTGAGCATGCTGCCGAGTTTCGCCATCCATTGGCTCGTGCCTAGGCTCTCTACTTTTAACGCTGAATATCCGGGGATCGATGTCCGCATTCAGGCGGTCTCGCGAGAAGAAGATCATCGCCTGGCGGATGATGTGGACGTGGCGATTTTTTATGGCCGCGGCAACTGGCCGGGACTGCGGGTGGAGAAACTTTACGCCGAATATTTACTGCCCGTTTGCGCCCCTCAACTGCTGACCGGAGAGCATCCGCTAAATGTGCCGTCGGATTTGGTTCGCCATACTTTATTGCATGATGCTTCCCGTCGTGACTGGCTGACTTATACGCGGCAATTGGGCGTTCAGCAGATCAACGTTCAACAGGGACCAATCTTCAGTCATAGCGCAATGGTATTACAGGCGGCGATACACGGTCAGGGGATCGCGCTAGCTAATAATGTCATGGCGCAGACGGAAATTGAAGCGGGCAGATTGGTCTGTCCGTTTAACGATGTGCTGGTCAGTAAAAACGCTTTTTATCTGGTATGTCATGACAGTCAGGCAGAACTGGGTAAAATAGCCGCCTTTCGCCAGTGGATACTGGCGCGCGCGGCGAGCGAACAGGAGAAATTCCGCTTCCGCTACGACAGCGGCTCGCGCTGAATCTTCGGGATTAAAGCACCTTGTTTACCTTAAAAGAAAATGGATAACGACGATGAATAGCCGTTTCATGCTGATCTTTGCGGCCATCAGTGGATTTACATATGTCGCATTAGGCGCGTTCGGCGCTCATGTCTTAAGCCGTACGCTTGGGGAGGCCGAACTGGATTGGCTTCACACCGGGCTACAGTATCAGGCTGTCCACACGCTGGCGCTCCTGGCGTTGAGCGTGGCTATGAACCAACGCGCCAACGTGTGGTTTTACTGGAGCGCGGCGCTCCTGGCGCTGGGAACCGTGCTGTTTAGCGGCAGCTTGTACTGTCTGGCGCTGTCCCAGCTGCGGATGTGGGCCTATGTTACGCCGGTGGGCGGCTTTTGCTTCCTGGGTGGCTGGTTATTGTTGTTGATAGGCGCTCTGCGCCAGAAAAGAAAGGCTGACTCGCATGAATAAAGTCATTTTGTACTGCCGTCCCGGCTTTGAAAAAGAGTGTGCGGCGGAAATTACCGATAAAGCCGCGCAGCATAACGTTTACGGCTTCGTGCGGGTCAAGGATAACAGCGGCTACGTCATTTTCGAGTGCTATCAGTACGAAGATGCCGATCGCCTGATCAAGGAATTGCCGTTTAAGAGCCTGATCTTTGCTCGACAAATGATGGTATGCGGCGAGCTTTTGCGCGATCTGCCGCAGGAAGATCGCATCTCGCCAATCGTCGGCATGCTGACCGGCGTGCTGGAACGTGCGGGAGAGCTGCGCGTCGAGGTGCCGGATACCAATGAAAGTAAGGAACTGATGAAGTTCTGCCGCAAGTTCACCGTACCGCTACGCGCGGCGTTGCGCGAAAGTAAGATTTTGTCACCGCAAGAAAAACCCGGTCGCCCGGTGATTCATGTGCTGTTTATCGCGCCCGGCTGCTGCTACGTCGGTTACTCCTACAGCAACAACAACTCTCCGTTCTACATGGGGATCCCGCGGCTTAAGTTTCCCGCCGATGCGCCAAGCCGTTCCACGCTTAAACTGGAAGAAGCCTTTCACGTGTTCATCCCGGCGGATGAATGGGAGGAGCGGTTGGGCAGCGGCATGTATGCGGTGGATTTAGGCGCCTGTCCCGGCGGCTGGACCTATCAATTGGTCAGACGCAGCATGATGGTTCACGCGGTGGATAATGGGCTGATGGCGCAGAGTTTGATGGATACCGGTCAGGTGATTCACCACCAGGCGGATGGTTTCCGGTTCGACCGCCGCGCAACAACGTTTACTGGCTGGTGTGCGACATGGTAGAGAAACCCGCCAAGGTCACCAACCTGATGGCTGACTGGCTGGTGAACGGCTGGTGTCGTGAAGTGATTTTCAACCTCAAGTTGCCGATGAAAAAACGCTACGAGGAAGTGAATCAGAATCTGGAGCTGTTGATGGAACGCTTGCATGAAAATGGTATTAATGCGGAAGCTCATGCCAAACAGCTCTATCACGACCGTGAGGAAATCACGATCCACGCCCGACGTATCTGGTCCGCGATACCCGGCCGTCGCGACGAGCGTTAAGAAACGGCGGCGGGTTTTTCTAGCCCGCCGTCGACGGCAATCGAAGCTGCTGCAAATTACCGTTCAAAGTAAGATCGGTTTTCAGCGTGGCGACCTGGCGGCAAATCCAGGCTGCTTCCCGCTGCGGCTCCAGCTTTTTACGCCACTTATCCGGCAGTTGATCCAACTGCTGATAAAGTTGTTCTAACGATCCCGCCTGTTGTAGAAGCTGCGCTGCGGTTTTTGCGCCGATGCCGCTGACGCCGGGGATCTTGCTGCTGCTGATTCCCGCCAATCCCCAATAGTCAGGGAGTTGTTGCGGGGAGACGCCGAATTTCTGGCGGATAAAGGGCATATCCAGCCACCGCTTTTGAAAGTAATCCCGAATCTGAATCGTCGGCGCCAGCAGCTGACAATATCCCTTGTCCGTTGACACGATCGTGGCCTGATGGCCGAGTGCGGCAACCTTGCAGGCCAAGGTCGCGGCTAAGTCGTCGGCTTCGTCTCCGGGAGAGTGCCAGCTTTCGACGCCCAGTTCTCGGAAAACCTCTTTGATTTGTGGCAACTCCTGGTGCAGTGAGTCCGGCATCGGAGTGCGCCCGGCTTTGTAATCAGGTAAAAGCTGGTGCCGCCAGCTGGACGCTCTCTGCTCGTCGTCGAATACGGCAACGGCATGGGTCGGTCGGCTGTGTTGCAACAGCAGACTCAGGGCATGCTGACAGGCAGGTAAACAGGGAGAGCCCTGTACGGCATGAATGCGCCTGATGAGGTTCAGCGCATCCACAATCAATAGATGTAAGGGCATGATTCGTCTCCGCGAATAAAACGCTCTGCCGCCGTCCAGAGGAGTACTGGAAAGCGGCAAAGCAGACGTCTTGTCAGGTCAAAATTTCATAACAGGGGATGTAGGCGCTGCCCGGGAGCTTCATACGCTGTTGCGCGACAAAGCCCTGAAGCAGACGGTCCATATTTTTCATGATTTCCGCATTGCCGTCGAGTTTATACGGTCCAAATTGTTCGATGGCCTGAATACCCCCTTCTTTGACGTTGCCCGCCACGATGCCGGAAAACGCCTTACGCAGCGCGGCGGCAAGTTGCTCGGTCGGCTGGTCGGGGTGCAGACGCAGATTCGCCATATTCTCGTGCGTGGGTTCGAAAGGTATCTGCAAGTCGGGAGCGATACGCAGCGACCAGTTGAAGCTGTAGGCGTCGCCCGTATGACGGCGATGCTCTTTAACGAGCGGCATCGACTTCTTCATCTCGCGTGCGACTTCGGCGGCATCATTGATGATGATGCTGTAGTAGCGGCGGGCCTGACGTCCCAGCGTACTGACGATGAATTCGTCCAGCACCCGGAAATAGTCAGCGCTCTCTTCCGGACCCGTCAGGATGATCGGCAGCACCTGTTCGCTGTTGGCCGGATCCATCATGATCCCCAGTAGGTACAGGAACTCTTCTGCCGTGCCGACGCCGCCCGGGAAAATAATGATCCCGTGGCCAATGCGGACAAAAGCTTCCAGCCGTTTTTCAATATCCGGCATGATGATCAGTTCGTTGACCAGCGGGTTGGGCGGCTCTGCAGCGATGATTGAAGGCTCCGTCATGCCAATGAATCGGCCGTCTTTGTAGCGCTGTTGCGCATGGCCGACGGCCGCGCCTTTCATGGGCGCTTCCATCGCGCCGGGTCCGCAGCCGGTGCAGATATTTAGCTCGCGCAGTCCCAGCTGGCTGCCCACCCGCCGGGCGTACAGATACTCTTTTTCATTGATGGAGTGTCCCCCCCAGCAAACGACCATGTTCGGCTCTTCGCCTACGTGCAGCGCGCGCGCATTACGCAGAATGGAAAAGACGATGTTGGTGATATGCGTCGAATTATCCAGGTCAAGGTTTTGGAATTGGCCCGTTTGCGTGATTTGACCGTTGACGAACAGAATGTCGCGCAGGACGGCGAACAGGTTAGCCTGCAACGAACGGATCAATTGGCCATCCACAAACGCATCTTCAGGTGGATTAACCAGTTCAAGCTTCACGCCGCGTTCACGCCGCAGCACGTTAATGTCGAAACTCTCGAAACGAGAAAGTAATTCTTTGCTGTTGTCCGTCTGGCTGCCGGAGTTCAGTACGGCCAGCGAACAGTTACGAAATAAGCGGTAAAGGTCGCTGCTGGCGCTACTTTTTAGTCTGTCTACTTCTAACTGCGACAGCAAATCCATAGACCCGAGCGGGCTGATATGTGTAATCAATTTTGCTCCTTGATACCTGGGGTATGACGTCGGTTCTTTAACGGACTTTTTTGATTCGCCTCTTCACCTTAACGTGAGCTCATCATTTTGCCAATCTTCGACAGCGCCGTGAGGTCGGCTCTGCGGGGCGTTGCGCATTTTGGCCGTGATGCTATCGACGACCGGCTACACTCTCAGGTTACAATGCGAGGTAGTGTAACCCGACCGGTAGAGTAAAGAAGAGAATGATGGATCAACACGTGTTGCAGGCGTTAACCGATTTTACCCAACGCTATGTGAGTCGATGGCAGGATCACGAGGGGCATTCTCCCGCCTCTGAAGCACTGTATGGCATTCCCTCACCCTGTATCGTCGATACGCACAACGGACAGGTGCAGTGGTTGCCCCAGCCAGGCGGGGGCATCCAACGTCTGGATGGCGTCGAACGTGCGCTGGATATCCAACTACACCCTGACGCGCACGCGTTCTACACCAGTCAGTATGCCGGAGATATGGAAGCATGCTTCGATGATATTCGTTGCACCGTGTTACAGGCATGGAGCGATGAGGATCTTATCCGCATGCAGGAAAATTTGATCGGTCATCTGGTGACGCAAAAGCGGCGAAAGCTGCCGCCGACGCTGTTTTTGGCGACGACGGCGTCGGAAATGACATTGATCTCGCTGTGCAACGTGAGCGGGGAAGTCATCCTGGAAGAGTTTGGAACGCAGAAAAGACGTGTACTCGCCGCGACATTATCTGAGTTTTTATATAAGCTTCAGCCATTGATTCAATATTACTGAAGCGTGTTTCGCTTTTCAGCGTGTGCGAAATATCTCACAATGGCTGTAGGTTATCGCTTATATTTTATATTAATATAGTGTGAAAATAGTGATTAACCATTAATTTTCAATAATTTAAATTTCATGGCATTGAAAACGGTCTGATGGAAGGTATGTTGCCATGAATTAGGGGCTTGCCGATTGGCTTTAATTAATACATCTTATTATTCGCCAGGCAACATGGTAACAGGTCGACGTAATATCGTTGTTTATGATTACGCGTCCGTTCCAGCCGAAATGCTTCAGGATGAAATGTTTTCAGGATGAAAGCACGGACACCTCCATGATGGAGAATGGGAGCCGGCTTGGACATGCTGGTGGGGCAGGAGCCTAAAGGGAACGAGATCAGGACGATCGCGAGGGAACGGCAGTCAAGGAAGAAAGAGGGATCGCCAGCGAGGGAATTGCGGGTCGGGATGACCACAAAGGAAAAGTTTTCAAGGATGAGCAGGGAAGCAACTGTGTAGCGGGATTGCTATAAAACGAATCGGGGGTACTGATTGCTCAGTACCCCCATTTTTTTTGTTCCGGCAACATCTCGACGTGAAGGCATTTCGCAGGATGCTACCGCGTGGCATCGATGTTATCCTTTTCCGCCCTACTGTTAGTCTGTTTGAGATCCTGTATGAGTGAAGAAATTCAGCTTCGGCAAGCCTTGTTGGCTGTTGAGCATGCCCTGAGAGAAAGTGAATTGTGGCAGAGCAAGCCGCCGGAGGCGGAGGCCTTCTCAAGCGCAGAGCCTTTCTGCGTGGACACGATGGAAGCCCAACAGTGGCTGCAGTGGGTGCTGTTGCCGCGTATGCATGCGCTGCTGGACAGCGGTGCGCCATTACCCGAACGTTTTGCCATTCATCCCTATTTTGAAATGGCTTTTGAAGGGCGCGGAGAAGAACTACAGCTTCTGCTTAACGCGCTGCGCGAGCTGGATGGTTTCTTTGGAGAATAAACCGATGTTGGACATTCTCTATCAGGATGAGTATCTGGTGGCGGTCAATAAGCCGCCCGGCTGGTTGGTACACCGCAGCTGGCTCGACCGCAAAGAAAAAGTGGTGGTCATGCAGACGGTGCGCGACCAGATTGGTCAGCACGTCTACACCGTTCATCGCCTCGACCGGCCGACTTCTGGCGTTCTGCTGCTGGCGTTATCCAGCGAGGTCGCTCGCCAGCTCTCCACGCTGTTTGAACAGCATGACCTCAAGAAAACCTATCACGCTGTGGTACGCGGACACGTTTTTGATTCTGACACTATTGACTATGCTTTAACGGAAGAGCTGGACAAAATCGCGGACAAATTCGCCACCCCTGATAAAGGACCACAGCCTGCGGTCAGCCATTATCGCGCACTAGCGCAGACGGAGATGCCGGTCGCCATCGGCCGTTATCCAACGTCTCGCTACTCGTTGATGGAACTGCAGCCGGAAAATGGGCGTAAGCATCAGCTTCGACGGCACATGAGTCACATTCATCACCCTATTATTGGCGACAGCACGCATGGCGATCTAAAGCAGAATCGCGGTATGGCTGCCCATTTTGGCTGTCAGCGGATGATGCTGCATGCCAGCTGTTTGTCGCTCGTTCACCCAGTTACAGGGGAGACGCTGGAGATTAAAGCGCGCTGGGATGAAACCTGGCAGAGCGTGATGTCGCAGTTCGGTTGGGAGGGCATTCTCCCTGATTTTGAAAGGGTTGAGTTTCCCGCGACCTGAGGTCAGGATAGCGGGGTTAATCTGTCTGATTGAGGGAGTTGCGTCATGGCGCAGATCGGTATTTTTGTTGGCACTGTTTACGGTAACGCGTTGTTGGTTGCTGAAGAAGCGGAAAATATTCTCAGAGAGCGCGGGCATGAAGTGAAGATTTTCGAGGGGGCCTCGTTGGAAGACTGGCTGACCTATCGTGAGCAGCAAGTGCTGGTGGTGACTTCCACGACAGGGCAGGGTGAACTGCCTGAGTCTATCGTCTCTTTGTACACCGCGCTGCGCGACACCAGCGGGCCTTTACCTCATATGGGGTACGGTCTGATTGCGCTGGGCGATAGCAGCTATGACGTCTACTGTGGCGGCGGTCGTCAATTCGATGCCTTGCTGCAAGAGCTGGGGGCGGAGCGAATTGGCGAGCGGCTGGAGATCGATGCGACAGAGCAGCCGGAACCGGAAGTGGTGTCCTGTGCATGGGTAGAAACGTGGGCTGACCAGGTGGAAAGCCGCGCCTAATCTTGGCCTTTACGGAAATGGCGCAAATTAGCGAAAAAAACGGGGCTTCGGCCCCGTTTTGCTGCATAGCGTACTGAATGTGTGGATAGACGCTTTACCGGTTTTTGGTCAGCTTTTCCAAATCGGACTCAATCTCACTAATTTTGTTGGTGACGACGCCTTCCAGATGACGTAAGTCGGCCAGAATTTTGCGTTTCAGGTCAACTTCGATCTGTTCGCGCTGACAGATCTGGTCCAGCTCATCAACGACATAGCGAAGATTGGGACTGATTTCGTTAATTTCCCGGAAGCCCTGACCCGCATTATCCGCCGCAATGGTTTTGCGTTGACGGGGATATTTGAATTTTACGCTTTTGGCGAAAAACTCACCTTTATCCTTGCGAAAATAGATTTTCAGAATGTCATTGCTGGCTTCTTGCCGCAGGCTATAACGGTCGATATCTTCCGGGTTGCTGATCCCGAGGCTCTTCAGATTGTCATACATAGCATCACCTCTTCCTGTTCTAAGCCATGCTACATTTTGTGCAATGCAGCGGGTCCTTATGCGCAGTGTTCCGACCGGTCATAAAAATGGCGGGTTATTCCGCCCGCCAGATTGAGGATTATCAGTCGATGGTGCGCAGCAGCTCGTTGATGCCCACTTTACCGCGGGTTTTCGCATCAACTTTCTTGACGATGACGGCGCAGTACAGGCTATGGCTGCCATCTTTGGAAGGCATGTTGCCTGAAACGACGAC
>NZ_LUTP01000062.1 GCF_002111585.1 Lonsdalea iberica | reverse complement strand
TCGGGAACACTGATTTGTCAGCACGCACCGAGCAGCAGGCTGCCGCTCTGGCTGAGACGGCCGCAAGCATGGAGCAGCTGACGGCGACAGTGAAGCAAAACACCGATAATGCGCACCACGCCCGAACGGTCGTCGGCAACACCTCGAAAAAGGCGACGGAAGGCGGCGACATTGTGGGGCGGGTTGTTGAGTCGATGGTGAATATCACCCGTAGCTCGGACAAAATTTCCGAGATCATCGCGCTGATCAATAGCATCGCGTTCCAAACCAACATCCTGGCGCTGAACGCTGCGGTGGAAGCCGCCCGTGCGGGAGAGCAGGGCAAAGGTTTTGCGGTTGTGGCCGCCGAGGTGCGCAGTCTGGCACAACGCAGCGCCAACGCGGCGACGGACATCACCCGATTGATCAAAGATTCCGAGACAGGCGTGAAAGAAGGCGCGGATCTGGCGAACCGAGCCGGCAATGCGATGAAGGAAATTGTCACTGAGATTAATAATGTGACCAGTATCATGAACGAAATTGCACTGGCTTCCGATGAGCAAAGCAGTGGTATCAATCAGGTCTCTTTGGCCGTTTCCGAGATGGATCATGTTACTCAGCAAAACGCCGCGTTGGTGCAGGATGCATCTGCATCGGCCACGTCCCTGGAAGAGCAGGCGGAGCGTTTGAATCAAGGAGTGGCTAAGTTCACATTGAACTAATTTGTCACTAAGTTGTGGTGTTTATTTCAAGCCAGCGAGTGAAGCCATCGCTGGCTTGTTTTTTTCCTTAGCATGCCCTTCTGACTTATCAACGAACGACTTTGCGGGCTTGAAGCTGACCTGGTGTTTGACCAAAACGCTGACGAAATGCCTCGATATAAGCACTTACATTGCTATAACCGCTCATCATCGCGACGTCGCTGATTGATAACCCCGCAAGAACCCATCGCAAAGACACAATGATTTTCGCTTGTTGCCGCCATAGGCTAAAACTCAAGCCGGTCTGTAGGCGAAATAGCCGGCTTAAACTGCGTACGCTGAGTCCCCACTGTTTAGCCAACTGAGCCTGATCCCAGGCACCGCCCGGATTGTTCAATAACGCATTAGCAACGTTGCGAGCGCGGCGGTCGACGGGAAATGTTAAGTGAAGAGGCAGTTCGTCGCTTCGAGCTATTTCGTGGCCCAGTAACGTCAGCAGATTGTTCCGATAGTTATCGGAGGTCGGGGCATTTTTTTCGCTGAAAACGCGTTCTAAAAGCCCCAAAACAAAGCTGTCCGCACCATAAATACCGGGCTGAGAAGGCAATGCTGTGGAAGACGCGGGATCAAGGTAGAGACTTCGTCCACTGACTGTGGCTGGAACCCAGGCTTTATGTTTGAGGCCTGCAGGAAACCATCCGACTGAACCTGGAGTGACGGTCCACTGCGCTCTTGACGTTTCAATCACAATGACGCCATCGCTAAGCCAATAAAGTTGGCCTGACTCATGTTCATGCCAAGGCGTTAAATGCGGTTGCTTATAGTCGAACGTTTTTGCTTGCATAAGTGTGGCTGATTAACCGTATAACATGTCCAAATAACGATAATAAAGGATCTGGGGGGTTATGTAGACTGAGTGTTCACAGACAGGAGGATTTCATGAACAGCGCCAGTCAGATCGTAATAGATGCATTGCAAGAGACCATCAATAATCCCGTGCACAGTGAAGAAAAAATCGCTGTTTATTTTTCTTCCGATTATCGTCAACAGGTTGATGGTAAACATCTAAATTATGATGAGTTTGTAAAACACATGGCCTTACTTAAAACGAAAACCCAACGTATGACCGTTTCATTACTGTCTATCGTTGCCGAGGGAGATACGGTCTTTACGCATCATCAGGTCAATGTGGAAAAAAGTAAGGGGGGGAACAGTCTCTTTGAAGTATTGGCTCACTATCGTTTGTCATCAGACCAGATTGTCAGTTGCCAGGAGCTGACACGAATGATCAGTGGTGAAAACGGTGATCGAGATCTCGGCAGTCGGCGTTAACTGTCAGGTCAGAAAGCCGCTGTCGCGGTTATCCGCTCACGTCTCCTAAGCCAAATAACGCGCTTTGGAGACGGTTTGAGCTACCCATCATGGAATTACTGAGAGATGCCTCGTTGGGAAAGCAGGGCGGAGAACTCCGCAACGGAGTGATCGACCAGAAGTTCGACGGCGTCACTGCGTGTAGTGCCAGCCAGCATGGCGAGCAGATCAATTTTGCGTAACACGGACATTCGCAGTGATAGCGAGACGTTTTTTTTTCTTTTCCTTATCGAGCGACACTTTGCTGACTGTTTCGCCTGATTTGTATTCGATACTGGAGTTGAGTGCTTCACTCATGCGACGAATCGTTTTTTTATCAAGAAACCCTGGCTCAACGAGTTGGTACGAGTGTGTGGCTTTACTGTACCTGATTTCTGCGGAGTATGTTTCCCGTAGCGCTTTTAGCGCACGCGTTAAGGTCGGCTCGGAGCAGGCGAGTTGATTGATAATTTTGATGGTTGGTACGGGCACACCTGAACCTAACAGGAGCGCCAACCGGAAAATACGAGCTTGTCGTGTACTAAGTTGCATGGTCAGTGTGTGCCTACCGTCATTTTTAGGGGTTATTTTGTGTGAAAAATACAGGTTATGGCTATGCTTCTCACTCACTTAAATCGGTCAGGCGCCGCTATCGGATCAATCTGACTGAAGTCGTTGAAATATCAGCCCAGCATTCCTCTATGAGTCAATTCGCAGTACAACGCTTTTTCAATTCGATTACGGGTCTTTGTGTTTAGGTGCTCGGTAAAGCCAGACACGAAATAGGATGATGAGGATTGAGCCGACTCAGCCTTGATATCCGTATCCCATCCGTATTCCTTTGATAGTGGGTTCGTTCGAGTGATCAGATTCACCTGGCTGATCATTTTCTTGAACAATCCCATAAACCTGAGCCTGTTCGAGGATCCTTGCAGCCCAGCGTCGGTGTGTTGCAGGTTCACACATCGCGCCTTGTGATTTGAACACGGCCTGACTGGAGTTCAAGATCCGCAGGGCATCTGCATGGTCGGCATGTGAGACCTTCAGAGCCTGCTCAATTTTAGCTATCTGATTAGGATGAATAGCAGTTTTTCCAACCAGTCCGTGTGCCATATCGAGAGCTAGCTCCCGCTCCATGATCTCATGGTCATCAATGTGTTCGCAGACGGGGGACGTCAGGGCAAAATCGCGAGATCCAAACACCGCCACCAGCATCTTGATGACGTAACCCATCGGACCGTCATACAAAGTGAGATTGCGAGGGCGGCGAAGGGAAATCACGTTCATAAGATCATTGCCACCTATGCGCAGCGCAATGATGCGATCACGACAAGGGTGTTCTGCCAGGGTCGTTGCGAGCGCCCGCATTTGCATAACATCGAAGACATCTTCCGTTTCCAGAGTCGGCATCATGCACAGATGGGTGTCTTTCATCATCTCCCACCATTGAGGCAGAGAGGCGAGGGTGAACTTGGGCAATACCAGCCCGTCGATCGGCGATAGATCCATAGAGGTCGTCAGGTATTGCCCCATCGTTGCATGGCGGGGGCGGATAAAGAGGAGGGGCCATTCGGCACCCTGTCCCTCCGCCTTGGCAGACCGTAATAGAGTCAGTACCTGCTTTAAATTATCCATGGCCGCATGCACATCGGTCTCGCAGACGGCGTCCTCAAGACAAATCACGATCGATCGCAGACCTTCAATTTCATTATTCAGCACGCTTTTCGCAATATCGGAACGCGTTGCAGGCATGTAGAGCGTGGCACCCAGCTGGTATGGCGATAGTCTCTTTGTCATCAATGAACCTTTTTAATAATGGTGATGGCACGATACTGTCCGATGCGTTCGCCGACCTCAGTGATGGTGATATTTTTCTCACGGGCCAGATACACCAGCAGGGCGACGTCAGGGTCTTTGACTGAGCGAACAAGAACGTGCTCAGGCACTCGGCGTAAAACGGCACGGGTGGCTTCCGCTATGCCGGGTTTGATTCGATTAATGCTGGATATATTGTACTCTTCGGCCAGTGATCCGATGACCCTTTCACTCTGTAGTTTCAGCGGCGCAAAATTCGCTGGATCCCACGTACTGGCAGAAATGGCGTTCACATCAAGCGAGTTTCGGCAATCGGCGACCCTATCCACCAGTTGGCGACTGCATTCAAACTGGCGAAGATGTTCACACTGAACGCAGCCGTGTAGTCCTTCTGATGACCAGATGGAGCGAGAGATAAGTCCTGAGACGGGCGCCCCCATAATGCCGAAGGGAATCAACCAGTCATCGTCGCTGGCGGCGAGCCAGGACACACCGCAGGGGTCAGCCAGAACCACGAGGCGGGGATCTGCCGGATAGCCTTCGCGCGATCTCAAAGAGCGCCGAAGTTCACCCGTAATGGCGCCTTTCCCCGTCCAGCCATCGACAAAAACCACACCTTCCGTGCCGTGCCGACTTTCAATCCAGTTCATGGCCGTTTCGTCAATGCCCCGATCTCTGATGATGCTGACACCATAATGATGGGACTGTTTGCCCATCGCCCGGAGTGTCTGATGCAACATAACCCCGAGCGGTACGCCAGCGCGTACAAGGCTGACCAAAACAATGGGTCTATCGCCGAAACGCTCTGACAACGCCTTCGCCAGCATCACGACTTCTCTCGCTAGACGAGCAGCCCCTTGGTCCAATGCCCGGGCAAACAAATCCAGATGCCACTTCGTCGGTTCAGGTTCCTGACTCAGCATTTCAGAGTAATGCTTCGCCCCGGACTGAATAAGCTGCTCTTTTTGATCAACGGGCGTCATTTCAATGTCAACCGGCTTAAGCAGGAAGTGGACGTCATCAGGCAGATAAGAACCGGAAAAAGGGGAAAAAGGCTGCATATTATTTCTCTCCGAAAACATGGCGACTTATTTGTTCGGCAAACTGACTTTGACGGGGCAGGCCAAACCAGTGACAAAGCTTCATGAAACGATAGTCACTCAGGCTGTCTCCCAGACCAATGACGGGGAAAACGCCGCGCTCTTCACGCAGTTTATTCAGAAGGTACTGGGTCGCGAGCCCTTTTTCTACCGGCGTGGGTAACCATGCGATGTTGTTGCTGTTGCGATGAATGTAAAAACCCTCTGTCGGGAAGCGGGTTTCAATTTCATCGGCGATAGCATAAAGCTCTTCCAGCCGGGTGCTGTCGGTGTGCTTCATCACCAGATACACCGGCGTATTGTCATATTCGTAATTGATACGGGCCCAGCCCTCAATCCCGCGTGCTTCCATCAAAGCCGTGATCTCACGCTGCAGGGAAAGCAGCGGATCCCGGTATGTTGACAGACTCAATAGCATCCGTGCTTTCCACTCTTCGTCCGGCTTGCCTTCTGGCGTCAGGATCACCGCGCCATGCGTCACAATAGCCCAGGAGTGAAACGGGATGGTCACGCGGGAGATTTCTTCCGTACCTCGGGCGGTGACCGGGATAAAGTCAGCCTGCTCCAGTAGCCAGTCCACCAACATGGATTGCTCTTCGGTCATAAAACTGCGGGCTTGCATTGAACGGTCCATGGCTCCTGGACGGTAGGGCTCAAGCGCGAGTTCGTCCACCATTTTCCGGCGGGTTTGGAAAAGCGTGTCATCGAGATCAGAAAGAACTACCGGCTTATTCATAAGTCAACACCTCTACGGCGGGAGCCACGACGTTTAAGGCAGCAAGCAGCGCTGGGTCGACGCTCTCTGCGGGGGTTTCGATACATAGGAGAATACGGTCGAATCGCTGATGAGCGATGTTATAGACGTAATTTGGAATACCCAAACCGTAATTATCCGTAAAGGCAATGGCTGACTCGATAGCAAATCCGGTTGAAATGGGCGAGCGTGTGGTGCAGCTGAACTTAACCTCCGCTCCCTGACGTTCCAAACGTTCGGCCAGCAGTAAAGGCTCCCAGACAAACTCACCGGAACCCAGCACCAGGACTTTTTCTCCGTCGGAAGCGGTGATGTTAGCGCCCAGATCCCTGGCCGATGTCGCCATGCCGAGACGTCCCCAGCTCTGTTTGCCAGTGATAGCCACGCTGCCTGACGCTGTGACGTTCACATTCGGCATCACAGGGACGGGCGCGCCAGTTTTCTTCTCCCAGTGCCAATCTCCCTTAACAAGCGATATCGATGTGACGGGCAATGGGCACTGTTCTGGAATGGCGCTCCCGCTCCAGTCTGTCAGCGTCACGGTAACGACGCGCTCTACCGCGGTCAGGCCGCCTTCCGTGCGCAGCGCCTTCAGTAGGTTGGTAAAGGTCTTACCCGTGGTCGCCTCATCATCGACCAGCACCAAAGTGCGGGAGTGACGGACAAGCGTCCGCAGCTCGGGGTCGGTCGGGAGATAGATCAGATGATCCGTCGCATGTGAGTGATCTTCTTTAAATTCGCACATCAGCTCACCGTCGACGGGATGGCGAGTCGACGTCAGATAGACCCTATCGCTGAAAATTTTTGAGGCTTCGTCAAAAACGCCTGCGCCCAGCCCGACGGCCGTTTCAGCCATACCGATGAACAGCACAGGCTGTGGTAAGTCAGCAGGAAGCTGTTGTGCCAGTTGCTGGTATGCGGAGCGCATAACGGCGGGGGAAATAGGGATATGTCGCCCCAGTACTTTGCTGACAAACAGAAAAGCACGTTTAGGATTACGGCGTTCTGCGATATCAAACAGTGAATCTAATGAAAGGGGGCCGCCCGCGGAAGTTACTGTAAGCGTTCCTCCGGTCAGCTCTTTGCGGTAGATAGAAGCTTCATTAAGCATGTTTATGCGCCCCCTTCGCCGACGGACAGATTATTAAGCGTGAGGTTGTACGGAATGACGTCGGTCATAGAACGTACAACAGCCGGAGCAAAACTTTCTGTGGCAAGACATTTCGCCTGAGGTTCATCAATCAGTCCGAACTGACGCAGGGCAAACAGCGCTGGCAGGTTGACACCACTGTGGCGGGTATAGCCGATGCCACCCGAAGGGCGCATGTTAATTTCAAGCAAGACGGGATCTCCCTCGTCGTTATTTCGCGTTTGTACGTTCACCAGACCATCGGCCTGCATGATTTGGGCGCATTTCTTACCCAATTCATAAGCGGGGCCTGACTGTTCGAGGTACTGTAACGCTCCCTCTTTCCGCCGGGCGACAGCCGCAATGACGTTGCCTTTTTCGACCAGCATATCAACAGAATGCTCGGGGCCGGGCAGGTAGGGCATAAGGACCAACGGTTCGAAATATTTTTGCTGTTCCAGCGCGTGCAGATATATCTCGGGATGCACTTTGCGACTGTTGGGGCAAGTCAATGCTGACATCGGGGCGGCAGTGTCATCCAAACGCCAGAATCCCAAACCATAAATACCCGTGACCGGTTTCACGCAAAGTAAGCTTTTAGCACCGTTGCTATGGCGGTTGCGTTCGACTTCGTCACGGAGAGCGTCAGCACTTTCAATACGGAGCGAAGGGACGACCTGCAAACCGTGATGTTCCATGGCCTGGGCAAATTCGACTTTGTCGTCAGCCAGCATCAACATCGCGGCACTGGTCGCGCCTGTGGTCAGGGAAACACCAAGAGATTCTATTTCCTGGCGATGCGCCTCAAACCATAGACTATGACTGCCTGTATGAATGACCTGAACACCGTATTGGTTAACTGTTGTTATAATAAAATCTAAACGCTGCTCATCCTCACTGGGTTCAATCAAGGCGATATCGGCCAAAGAAAGTATTTCATTTCGATGATGGCGATGAGAGGCAATAATAGTAACGACTTCCTGAGTATTTTTAAAAAAGGTCTGAATACCTAAAATAAGATCGCGCTGCGGCGATAAACCTTCCATGAACCAGATTATGCGACCCATCGGCTTTATTTTTTCCAGAATGAAATAGGGAGAGAAATTAAGAGGTGAGTCTAGGGAGGCATCATGTGCATGTCAATCATAATATGATGATTTTTCCATCCGGTGGAATGACGGGTTACCGTTTGAAAAAACAGAATTAATTAAGGAAAAGATACGTAAATTTTTTAATAAAAGGCTAGTGAAATCATGCCGTTGTTTTTGGTTCGATAAAATAAGGGAAAAATGTGGGTTGTCGTGCAACTTCCTCATGATATGATTTTTCAGTGCACGGTTCTCTGATTTATAAAAATAATGATTTAACCTATCTCTGAAGGACTAAATAATGGTTTCTTTAAGCAAGAATCAAAGTGTTTCACTCAGCAAAGAAACGTCGTCATTAAACCAGATGCAATTTGGCTTAGGCTGGGATCCTTTAAAAAAGAAAAAAGGATTTTTGAGTGGTCTTCTGGGGGGCGGCAGTGATTCAATCGATTTGGATGCAGGCTGCGTTCTGTTAGATAATTCGGGCAACACGATTGATACCATCTGGTTCCGCAAGCTGAAATCAAGTTGTGGCTCTGTTGTTCATCTAGGGGACAACCTGACCGGCGAAGGGGACGGCGATGATGAAGTTATCACCGTGGATCTGACGCGTTTACCTCCCCAGGTTGAATATCTCGCCTTCACGGTGAATAGCTTCCGTGGCCAAACTTTTAATGAAGTGGATAATGCTTTTTGTCGTGTTGTCGACCAGTCCGGCAAAGAGCTTGCTCGTTATCAGTTAACCGAACAGGGCTCCCATACCGGCATTATCATTGCTTCCTTAGCACGCAAGGGTGGCAGCTGGGACTTTACCGCTCACGGTAAAGCCTCCACGGGTCGCACCATTGATGATATGCACGCTGACATTGTTTCCACGGTGGTGCGGTAATGACGATGACGCCTGGGGGCAATGCCCCCGTCCCTTCACAGATTCTGACGGTACGCGTGCTTTCTGGTGTTCCGGTCGACGCTTCTTCGTTCCGTCTTTATGCCTCGGGTAAAGTGCAGGGCGACCCGGATATGGTGTTTTACGGGCAGCCCGTCAATGACGATGGTACGGTAAAACTTACCGGCGCCGGTACGGACACGGCCTTTACGGTGGATATCAGCCGGCTTCGTTCAGAAGTGCAAAAACTGGCGTTTACTGCCACGTGTGATGACGGCACGACACTTTCAGCGTTGAAACATCTCTCCATTCAGGTAGAGCTTAACGGTAACGTTTTGCTGACCGGTAATGTGGATGTATCGGGTCGCCAGGAGGCGGCGCTTATCCTCGGCGAAATTTATCGCCGTCAGGCCGAGTGGAAATTCCGCTTTATTGCACAAGGCTTCAATGGAGGCCTGAAACCGCTGGCTGAGAATTTTGGGGTAGACATTGCCGATGCTCCGGCCCCGGCCAGCACTCCCGCGCCAGCGCCTGCAAAAGTCAGTTTAAGAAAAGTTTCACTCACCAAAGAAAAGCCCTCCATTAGCCTTGCCAAACAGGATGATTTTGGCGAAATCAAAATCAACCTAAACTGGAATCAGGGCAATGGCACGTCAGGCGGCATGTTTGGCGGGATGTTCAGTAAATCTAAAGGGGTGGATTTGGATTTAGGCGCGTTTGTGGAACTTCAGGATGGTTCCAAAGGCGTTGTTCAGTCGCTCGGCAACACATTTGGCCGCCTGAATTCAGAACCGTTCGTTGAGTTGCAAGGGGACGATCGAACAGGGCAGGTGACTGAGGGGGAGTGGTTGCATGTCAACGGTCGCGAATGGAAGAAAATCCGGCAGGTGCTGATCTATGCCTTTATTTATGAAGGGGTCGCAAGCTGGGATAAAACTGACGGCGTTGTCACGCTGCATATTCCTGAGCAACCGCCGATAGAAACACGGTTAACAGAAGGGACTAACCGCCACAACATGTGTGCGATCGCCCGTCTGGTAAACGAAAACGGGACCATCAAGGTTGAGCGAATCAACCAGTTTTTCCGTGGTCACAAAGATATGGACACTGCGATGGGCTGGGGATTCCGCTGGTCCGCCGGCTCAAAATAATTTCGAATTTTAAGGGTAAAATAATGGGTTTCTTCGACAAAATGAAAGGCGCGTTCAGTGCCGGCCGTGATGAACTGACCAAACAAGTCGGGCGCTTCAAAAACAAAAAATTTATGCAGGGCACCGTGGCAGTTTGCGCGCGTATTGCGGTTACCAGTGATGGTGTGAGCGCTGAAGAAAAGCAAAAGATGATCGGCTTTCTGCAGGCTTCCCCTGAACTTAAAGTATTCGAGACCAAAGAAGTCATCACGTTTTTTAACGAACTGGTGACCAGCTTCAGTTTCGATTATGAAATCGGCAAAGGCGAAACCATGAAGTATATTTTGGCGCTGAAAGACCAACCGGAAGCGGCACAACTGGCCGTCCGAGTTGGGATCGCCGTGGCGAAAAGCGATGGCGACTTCGATCAGTCCGAACAAACGGCCGTGAGAGAAATTGCCGTGGCTCTGGGATTTACTCCGGCTGAATTTGGCCTTTAATTTTTTACACTCCTATTTAAGGGCTCAAATATGGTATCCACACACATTGGTTTCCCGGCGGAAACGGTCATCGTTTTTGTCTTACTGGCTGTCGGGGCCATTTTTATTGACTTGTTTATGCACCGTCATGACAAACCGATTTCGTTGAAGAGTGCGGCGCTCTGGACGGTATTCTGGATTGTTGTCGCGATGGCCTTCGCCGGTTTCCTGTATGTTCATCACGGTGCAGAGGTTGCCAGCCTGTTTGTGACTGGTTATGCACTTGAAAAAGTTCTTTCCGTAGATAACCTCTTTGTGATGATGGCGATTTTCTCATGGTTTGCCGTGCCGGATAATCTTCGTCACCGCGTGCTTTACTGGGGGGTCATTGGCGCAATCGTCTTCCGTGGAATCTTCGTGGCTATCGGGGCTAGCCTCTTAACGCTGGGGCCGTGGGTAGAAATCGTCTTTGCCTTAGTGGTCTTGTGGACGGCGGTCATGATGCTTAAAAGCGGCGATGATGATGACGAGATTGAAGATTACTCGCAGCATATTGCATACCGCATGGTGAAACGTTTCTTCCCAATTTGGCCGAAATTGAAAGGGCATGCGTTCCTTTTGAATCAAAAAGAAGTTGATGCTGAACTGGCAAAACCTGAAAACAAAGACATTAAAGTTGGTCGCACGGGCAAAGCCGCTCTCTACGCGACTCCGCTGATGCTGTGTCTTGCTGTGGTTGAGTTATCAGATGTGATGTTTGCTTTTGACTCCGTCCCGGCCGTTATCGCCGTCAGTCGCGAGCCGCTAATCGTGTATAGCGCGATGATGTTCGCTATTCTTGGCCTGCGTACCATGTACTTTGTACTCGAAGCGCTTAAACAGTACCTCGCTCACCTTGAGAAGGCCGTCATCGTGCTGCTGTTCTTTATCGGTGTGAAGCTGGGTCTGAATGCCACCGATCATCTGTGGCACCACGGCTATGGTATTTCAGCCAACGCGAGTCTTTTCGTTGTTCTGGGTGTGCTGGCTGTGGGTATTATCGCCAGCGTACTGTTCCCCGGAAAACCAGATGCTGAGGAAGGTAAAGAGGGCTAACGCCCCAAAACCTTTACTTTAATTATTAACGCTAACCCTTGAGGATAGAACTATGGGCGTTTCTCTTTCTAAAGGCGGGAATGTTTCTTTAAGCAAAGAAGCTCCAACTATGAAAAACATGCTGGTTGGTCTGGGGTGGGACGCCCGCGCGACCGACGG
The DNA here is from genome assembly GCF_002111585.1 of Lonsdalea iberica. Lineage (GTDB taxonomy): Bacteria > Pseudomonadota > Gammaproteobacteria > Enterobacterales > Enterobacteriaceae > Lonsdalea > Lonsdalea iberica. Next base: position 1,616 of record NZ_LUTP01000062.1, on the reverse strand, counting down.
TCAGGACTTCGACCTCGATGCTTCAGCCTTTCTGCTGAATAACGCGGGTAAAGTACGCGGAGATACAGATTTCATTTTCTACAACAACCTGAAATCCACCGACGGTTCTGTGCTGCATACCGGCGACAACCGTACGGGAGAAGGTGACGGTGATGATGAAGCCATGAAGATCAAGCTCGACCAGATCCCGGCCGATGTGGATAAGATCGTATTTGTCGTGACGATCCACGATGCAACGGCCCGTCGTCAGAGCTTCGGTCAGGTTTCTGGCGCATTTATTCGTCTCGTGAATGACGACACCCACCAGGAAGTGGCCCGTTATGACCTGACGGAAGATGCCTCGACTGAAACCGCCATGTTGTTTGGTGAGCTATATCGCCACAACACAGAATGGAAATTCCGTGCTGTAGGACAGGGTTATGCCGGTGGCCTGGCGTCTGTTTGTGCGCAGTACGGTATCAACGCGTCTTAAGATGCACGGCAGTGACACTCTTTTGACTCAACAGGCGGTATTCGCCGCCTGTTTATTTGAACATAGATTATTACAGGAGTTTTAAATGGCAGTATCTCTGGTTAAAGGCGGCAACGTATCCTTGACGAAAGAAGCCCCGACGATGAATATCGCGATGGCGGGTCTGGGCTGGGATGCTCGTGTAACCGATGGCGCAGATTTTGACCTTGATGCCTCCGTCTTCATGGTAGGAGATGACGGTAAAGTCATCTCTGATGCGTCTTTCATCTTTTTCAACAACAAAACCAGCGCCTGCGGTTCGGTCACTCACATGGGTGATAACCGCACTGGTGAAGGTGAGGGTGATGATGAGCAGGTTAAAATCGATCTGGCTAAAGTCCCCGCCGAAGTGAAGAAACTGGTGTTTGCCGTGACCATCTATGATGCAGAATCGCGTAAGCAAAACTTCGGTATGGTCAGCAACAGCTATATGCGCGTATTTAACCACGATAACAGCACAGAAATAGCGCGTTTTGATCTATCAGAAGATGCGTCTACTGAAACCGCGATGATCTTCGGTGAACTATATCGCCATAACGCCGAATGGAAATTTAAAGCCGTAGGTCAGGGCTTCGCGGGTGGGTTATCCGCACTGGCTTCACAGCACGGCGTGAACATTTAACCTCGAAGTCAATCTGACAACCCCGCTGGTAAAACATCGGGGTTTTTTTATAGAAATAATCAATGACGTTCGGCTCGCAAACAGAAAAGAAACCATTGTCTGGCCGCGCTGCGTGACGGAAACTGCGTATATCGAGCGGGAGGCCAGACCGGAAATGAGTGCATACCGGGCTACTTCTGATTCTGAATGCCTTTGAATTTGTTCATCGTAGCCCTGCGCTTCCTCCAAGTATGGTGAAAATGTCGCCAGTAAGGCTCTTGCGCAGCGGCCAGCATTTCATAATCTCCACGGGTATCACCCCATGCCCGTAAGTGGTAGGAGGCGAGTCGACCATACTCGGCTTCCAGTCTTGCTACCTTTTGCGCGCACCGACAGTTATGACCGCTTATACGACCTGTCAGCACGCCGTCTTTTGTCTCTAATGTTGTCCCTATAAGACGGATTCCTAACTTGTTCGCAAAGGGTTTAAGCACCAGGGCAGGA
>NZ_LUTP01000061.1 GCF_002111585.1 Lonsdalea iberica | reverse complement strand
GGCTTCGTCGGCCTGATGATCCCGCACGTCGCCCGTTGGTGGACGGGACCGGATCAACGCTGGGTTATGGCGTACTCATTTGTGTTCGCCCCCATCTTGCTGCTCTGCGCCGATATCGCGGGGCGTCTGCTGGCGGCAGGCGAGTTGCGCGTCTCCATCGTGACGGCCTTTATCGGCGCGCCGGTTCTGATCTGGCTGGTTCGCCAGCGTAAAGCCTGAGGAAACAGAAATGACAAGTAAGACACTCTCGCTTCGCGCCCCCGGCGGCATCGTCAGCGGCCGATTCGCCGGACGAACGCTGCTGGTCAACGGCCTGCTTATGGTGCTCGGCCTGCTGTTGCTGACGGTTGCCATGGGGCTGGGGACGCTGCAGATCGCCCCGATCGACGTATGGCGCGCATTGGCCGGTCACGCCGACGGCGGCATTCAGACCGTCGTGACCCAGTGGCGAGCGCCGCGCGCGGCAATGGCCTTGCTGCTGGGCGCGAGCCTCGGCCTCAGCGGCGCCATCTTTCAGTCCATTATTCGCAACCCGCTCGGCAGTCCGGATATCGTCGGGTTCAATACCGGGGCATTCACCGGCGTTCTGCTGGTGGTTATGGTGTGGGAAGGCGACTATTACCAAATCGTCAGCGGCGCCGTCATAGGCGGAATTGCCGCCGCCGCGTTGGTGTATCTGCTGGCCTGGCGCAAAGGGATTAACGGTTTCCGGCTGATTATCGTCGGCATCGCCGTCAGCGCCGTGATGTATGCCTTCAATACCTGGCTGGTGATTACCGGCTCGCTGGAACATGCCATGACCGCCACGCTGTGGGGAACCGGCACGCTCAACGGCATGACCTGGACCAAAGCGCAACCCGCGCTCTGGCTTACGCCGCTGGCGACGCTGGCCGTGCTGCTGCTGGGCAAACGACTTCAACTACTGGAAATGGGTGACGACAGCGCTCGCGGCCTTGGCGTCAACGCGGAGGCAAGCCGCCTGTGGCTGATGCTGTTCGGGATCGTACTGACCGCGCTGGTCACCGCTACTGCGGGGCCGATCTCCTTTATCGCCCTCGCCGCGCCGCAGATCGCCCGCCGAATGACCCACGCCAGCGCCACCCCGCTGGTGTCCGCCGCATTGGTCGGCGCCACGCTGCTGCTGGCGGCGGATATGATTGCCCAGCACGCCTTCCGCCAGGTCCAACTGCCCGTCGGGGCTGTGACCGTCAGCATCGGTGGCGTATACCTGATCTGGCTGTTGATTCGCGAGTCGCGCCATTGACCGACGCCCGTCTCCGCACGGTTTATGCGGGAGACGGCTCAACCGTTGTTTAGAGTGAGTGATTGATGACACCGTTTTTGCACGCCGCCCACCTGACGCTGGGCTACGACCATAAAATCATTGCCGACGATCTGAATGTGACGATCCCCGCGCATCAGTTCAGCGTCATTGTCGGCCCCAACGCCTGCGGCAAATCGACGCTGCTGCGCGCGCTGTGCCGATTGCTGAAACCGCTGGCAGGAGAAGTGTTGCTGGACGGCAAAAATATTCACGCCATCCCGACCAAGGCCCTGGCCCGCCAGATCGGTCTGCTGCCCCAACACGCCATCGTGCCGGACAACATCACCGTGTCCGATCTCGTCGCGCGCGGACGCTACCCGCACCAGAGCCTGCTGCGTCAGTGGAGCGAGGGGGACCAGGAAGCGGTGGAACAGGCGATGCAGGCCACCAACGTCAGCGAGCTGGCGGACCGCAGCGTGGACGAGCTTTCCGGCGGACAGCGTCAGCGGGTCTGGATTGCGATGGTGCTGGCTCAGCAAACGCCGCTGCTGCTGCTGGATGAACCCACCACCTGGCTGGATATCGCCCACCAGATCGATCTGCTCGACCTGTTCCGCGAGCTGAATCAACAGCGCGGCCATACGTTGGTCGCGGTCCTGCATGACCTCAATCAGGCCTGCCGCTACGCAGACCATCTCATCGTGATGCAGTCGGGCCGCGTGATGGCGCAAGGCGCGCCCGCCGACGTCGTCACCGCCGAACTGGTGCGCGACGTCTTCGGCATGACTTGCGTAATCATCGACGACCCGGTGTCTCACACGCCGCTGATCGTACCCTGCGGCCGCTATCACCCGGCGCCAAAGGGGCTGTGACCCACTGATGCCTTGGGCGGAGCACCGCGTCTCCGCCCGATCTCCCTACCGTGAAGTCCGCTTGGCCAGCGGCATCAGCAGTCGATTCAGCTGCGGCCCCAGTTGCTCCAGCGAAGCGGGCGACAGGATGTCAGCGTGCTCACAAGGCTGAAGATAGGTCGTCAGACGATCGACATACGGCGCCCAAGTCGCCTGCACATCCATCCCTTCCGGTAACGTCCCGGTGGCGACGAACAGCGTCGCTTCACCGTGATAGCGCAGCGTGGACGCCGTAGAGAGCCGTTGCACCGCATCGCGGTAGTTCGCCACGATATCGCGGAACATCGCCGCTTTTTCCGCGCGCAGATGCGCGTCTGTTTCGTCTTCCGCCTCGGCCATGAATTCGGCCTGCTCCTGTGCCACCTCCTGCTGCGCCTGCTCCTCGCTCGGGCCGCTCCAGTCCTGCCCTTCGGGCGGATAGGTGTCGAACAGCCCGAGGAATGCCACCTCCTCGCCCGCGGCCTCTAGACGCGCAGCGATGCCGTGCGCCAGCGTGCCGCCCAGCGAGTACCCCAGCAGGTAGTAAGGCCCTTGCGGCTGTATGCGGCGGATCGTCGCCAGGTGGCGTTCGCACATCGCCGCCACCGAATCACAGGCGGCGATCACGCCATTTGGACGCGGCGACTGCAGGCCGACGAGGGGGTAATCCCCCGACAGATGACGCAACAGTCCGGCATATTGCCAGGCGAACCCGGACGCCGGATGCAGGCAGAACAGCGTCGGCCCACTGCCGGAGCGCAACGGCAGCGTTTCGTCCGCACCGCTGTGACGAGACGCCTCCCCCTCGCCCGCCAGCCGTTGCGCGATCCGTTCCACGCTGCGCGCCGCCATGATCTGGCCGACCGTCAGCGAACGCCCCAGACGACGGCGAATGTCCGCCGCCAGCCTCATTGCCAGCAGTGAATGTCCGCCCAACGCGAAGAAGTCATCGTCGGCATACACCGTCGGCAGCGTCAAAATCTCTGCGAACAGCGCCGCCAGCATGCGCTCATGCTCCGTTTCCGGCTCACGCCCCGCCGGCGCTTGCCCCATCGGAGACGGCAGCGCCTTGCGATCGAGCTTGCCATTGGCGCTCAGCGGGAACTGCGTCATCGTGACATAGCTGACCGGCAGCATATGGGCCGGCAGCGCTTGCGCCAGCGCCTGTTGCAACGCGGCCAACTCCAGCGTCACGCCTTCCTGCGGGATCACCCAGGCCACCAGTTGGCGGGCGTCAGCCCCCGTCAGCGCGCCTCGGCGTTCGCCCAGTTCCCGCGCGCAGACCACCGCCTGCGCCACATCAGGCTGCGCCAACAGCGCCTGTTCTATCTCCCCCAGCTCGATACGCTGCCCGCGGATCTTCAACTGGTCGTCGCTGCGACCCAGATAGTCCACCGCGCCGTCCTCTCGCCAACGGGCGATATCGCCGGTGCGGTACATGCGCGCGCCGTCGCCAAACGGGTCGGCCACAAAGCGCCCCGCGGTCAAATCCGGTCGGCGCAAATAGCCCTGCGCGAGCTGGATGCCGCACAGATAGAGATCGCCTGCCACCCCCAACGGCACCGGTCGCAACGCGCTGTCCAAAATACGCAGCTGGGTATTCCACACCGGCAGGCCGATAGGCACGCCCCCCGCCGTACAGCGGCTCAACGCTTCGCCGGAGGCGGGCTGGTAGGTCACGTCGACCGCCGCTTCCGTCGGCCCGTACAAGTTGTAAAGCGGCGCTGTCACCCGCGACTGATAGCTTGCCGCCAGTTCCTGCGATAGCGCTTCGCCGCTGCAAAATACGCGGCGCAGGCTGCCGCAACCGATGTCCGGCTGCGCCTCCAGCGCGCCGATCCAGGCCGCCAGCATCGACGGCACAAAGTGCAACGTGGTCACGGCGTAGTCGTTAATCAGCTGGGTCAGCGCGTCCGGATCGCGATGCGCGTCCGGCGGCGCCATCACCAGCCGTGCGCCAACCATCAGCGGCCAGAAAAACTCCCACACCGATACGTCGAAACTACAGGGCGTTTTCTGCAACACCACGTCGTCGTGGGTCAGCCGGTAGGCGTCCTGCATCCACCACAGGCGGTTAATGATGGCCTGATGGCTGACCACGACGCCTTTTGGCCGCCCGGTCGACCCGGAGGTATAGATGACGTAAGCCGGGTGTTGAGGCGAGATCGCCGCCGCCACGCGGCTCGGCTGACGACGCTCATCTTCCAATGCGTCAAACAGCAGCGTCTCGCCGAGCGGCGCAAAGCGCGCTTTCAGCTCGGATGCCGTGATCACCAACCGAGGCGCGGCATCATCCACCATCAGCGCCAGTCGTTCGTCGGGATAACCCGTATCCAGTGGTAGCCACGCTGCACCAACGGCGACGATGGCCTGCAACGCCAGCGACAGACGCACCGAACGCGGTAGCGCGACGGCGACGATGTCGCCGGGAACGACCCCCGCCTCCATCAGCTTCTCGGCCAGCAGGTCGACCTGCCGCCGCATCTGCCGGTAGGTCAGCTGATGCTGAGCATCCGCCAGCGCCGCGCCGTCCGGCGTCTGCCGCGCCTGACGCGTCAGCGCTTCATGCAACGTCATTGGCGCCACCGCGTGCGTCGTGTTGTTCACCCTCTCCAGCAGCGTCCGTTCCTCCGGCAGTTGCAGATCCCAGGCGCACAACGGCTGTTCCGGCTGATTCACCAGCTGCGTCAACAGCTGCATCAGCCGTCTGGCCAGTCTATCTGGCTGCGGTACGCTGGGGCGATACTCCATTAGCAGCCGAAGCCGTTCCCCCGGCAGCACCAACAGCGTCAGCGGAAAGTGCGTGTAGCCGCGGTTGTTCAGCGCTTCGCAGCGAATCCCCGCCGAACCGTTGCCCAACGCGCCGCTGTCGGGGTAGTTTTCCACCACCAGCAGCGTGTCGAACAACGTGCCCACGCCCGCCAGTTGCTGAATCTCGCCCAGCCCCAGATCGTCATGCTCGATAAGCTGAATCTGCTGCGCTTGCAGCTCGCCCAGCTGGTCCAGTAGCGAGCGCGCCGGGTCGAGTTTGATCCGCACCGGCAGCGTGTTGCTGAATAGTCCGATATGTTCGTCGATGCCGTCGATATGTCCGAAACGCCCGGACACCGGCGCGCCGAAAATCACGTCGTCCGCCCCGCTGTAGGCGCTGAGCAATAGGCCCCACACACCCTGCATCAGCGTATTGAGCGTCAACCCGTGCTGGCGACATAGTGTCAACAGCCCGCGCTCGAGTTCAGGTTCCGGCAGAAGCTCCAGCTCGCGCACCTCGTCCTCATGCGGTCCGTCGCCGAACAGCAGCGTCGGCCGCGCATCGCTCAGCACCTCGCGCCACAGCGAACGAGAGCGCTCGGCATCCCGCGCCGTCAACTGCCGCACCACATCGCCATAGCTGATGCGAGGCGGCGTCAGCGCCGCGTTTTCCACTACCTTGAAGAGATCGCGCAGCAGAACCGGCGTCGACCAACCGTCGACGATCAGATGATGCGCGTTGAGAAACAGCGTGTGGCGTTCGCCGTCGGCATGACTGACCAGCCGCGCGCGCAGCATGGTCTGCGGCTGATGGAACAAATCCCTCGCCAACTCCGCTTTTTCCAATGCAAGCAGCGCGGCGGTCTCCTGCTCCGGCGTCATCGGCGGGAGGGTCTGCGTATCCAGCGGCCAATAGTCGGCGTCGTCCTGCAATAGCGGGATCACCTGGAGCGGATGCTCGGCAAGTTCGCTGTCAAAGCGAGCAGCCAGCTGCGGATGATGGCGGACGACGGCCTCCAGCGCCTGACGGAGGCGGTCGGCGGTCAACGGCCCGCGCAACGACAACCGGGTGAGCGAGTTATAGCTACCGGTCTCCGCCGCCATCTGCGCATGGAACAGCAATCCTTTCTGCAACGGCAGCAGCGGCAGAACGGCCGCCAGCGGGCCATGTCGCTGACTGAGCTGCGCCAGCGTGTCGTCCGTTACGCCAGCCAAGCCTACATCGGCGGCCACCAGCGTATCCGCCGCGGATTGCGGCTGTCGCAGCGCGGCTGTTGACAGGTCGTCCGCCGCTTGCGCCAGCGCCTGATGCAACGCATCGATATCGTCGCGGTTAAATACGCCCTCGGCCCAACCCCAGTGAATAGCCAGCCGAGGCTCGCCCTGACCTTCGTCGACGAAGAGGTTGATCTCCAGACCGTGACCCAACGCCATCTGCTCGTCCTGCGCGACGGCAAAGGCATCGCGGAAACGACGGGCGTTGCGCTGCGGCGCCCACGCGCCGTCAGCCGTCTCGAAGCGGCCCAGATAGTTAAACAGGATGTCGGGGGCGCTCTGCGCTTCCCGCTCGGAAAGTGAATCCGTATTCATCGCGTCCAGATAGCGCAGTACGCCGTAGCCGATACCGCGATCCGGCACGGCCCGCAACACGCGTTTCACCGCGCGCATCACCTGCCACGGCTGGGTGATCTCCGCATCAGTCCAGTCAAGGCACACCGGATATTCCGCCGTCAGCCAGCCTAGGGTGCACGTCAGGTCGAGCCGATCATCCTGATCGCTGCGACCGTGCGACTCCAGCGTCAGGCGCAGACGGGAAACGGCGAAGCGTCGGGCGCAGGCCAGCGCCAACGCGCACAGCAGCGTCTCTTCCACGCCCGCGCGATAACGTTGCGGCAGCGTGGTCAGCAGCGCTTCGGTCTGCTGCGCGCTCAGCAGCAGACGCTGTTCGCACTGTCTAGACTGGCGATCCTGTTCTTCCTCCAGCGGACGCCGTCCCAGTCGGGGGATATCCGGGGGCAGCATGGACTGCCAGAATGACAGTTCGTCGCGCCGCCGAGGAATATCCGCCAGCAGATGGGCCGACCAGTCGTGCAGTGAACAGGCTTCCTCGGGCAACGTCGCCGGCTGTCCAGCCAACACGGCTTCGGCGGCCTGCCGCAGCTCGGGCAACAGCACGCGCCAGGAGACGCCGTCCACCGCCAGATGATGAATGACCAGCACCAGCCCGCACGACTGCGCCTCATCCCGGCGCAGCAGTACAGCCTGCAACATCACGCCCTGCGCCGGATCGAGACGGCCGACCGCTTCATCAAACGCCTGCTCGGCCGCGGCCTCGGCATCGCTTTCCACTGCAAGCGTGCGGCATAGCGACGCCGCCGCGTGACGAGGAGATTCCCCCACCACCAGCCTTTCGTCCTGCGTATATGCCGCCAGTACGGGATGGCGGGCGACCAGCGCCGCTAGCGCCTGCGCCGCGTGCGCCGCATCCAGTTCCCCGGGGACGTTAAGCCAGACCCCGTGAGCGAAGCGGCAGTTGATGCCATGATGCCGCGCAAACCAGTGCAGGATCGGCAGCCCCGTCACCGGACCGCGTTGTGCGACACGGGGTAACTGCGCCTGTTGCGTCAGCGGACCCAGTGCTCTCGCCATTCCAGCGGGCGTACGTTCAGAGAAGATTTCACGCGGACGCAGCAACCAGCCCTGACGGCGCAGCGCCGTCGCCAGTCCCATCGCCGAAATGCTGTCTCCCCCCAGCGCAAAGAAGTCGTCGTCCGCGTTGACCGCGTCCATCCGCAGCAGGGTGGCAATGGCCTCGCAAATCAGCACTTCCTGCTCGCCTTCTGCGGCGCGGCCTTGTCGAACGGCCGCCGCCTGCGGTTTCGGCAACGCCTGCCGGTCGATTTTACCGTTCACCGTGAGCGGCAACTCAGCCATCACCATTAGCAGCGCCGGGACCATATACTCCGGCAGAGAAACGCCCAACTGCGCCAACAGGCGGGCGGCGATATCCGGCTGCGCGCGCAGCGCCTCGTCCGGCACCGAGCAGTAACCGATCAACCGATGCGTCGCGCCCATCGGTTCGGCGATCACGACAGCCGAGCTGACTTCCGACAACCCCGCCAGCGCGCTTTCGATTTCGCCCAGCTCCACACGGAAGCCGCGCACTTTAATCTGATGATCGACGCGTCCGATAAACGCCAGCTGGCCGTCGGGACGCCAGCGCAGCACATCCCCGGTGCGGTACATCACCTCGCCCGGCGCAAAGGGATTGGCGACGAAGCGGGCCGCCGTCAGATCCGGGCGGCGCAGATAGCCGCGCGCAATGCCCGGCCCTGAGATATACAGTTCGCCGGGGACGCCGACCGGCACCGGCTGCAAACGGGCATCCAGCAGCCAGACGTGAGTATTGGCGACCGGCCGACCGATCACGGGCTGGTCCGCCGCCTGCACGCTGGCCCCTAGGGTGTCGATGGTGTACTCCGACGGACCGTAGTAGTTGTGGATTTCGATGGCGTGCTGGCGCTGCATCAGCTGCCACAGCCTAGGCGTGGCCGCCTCGCCGCCGATCATGATAAAAGCAGGCTGATGCTGTTCGGCTTCCAGCAGACCGGCGTCGATCAGTTGAGAAAAGAACGACGGCGTGATGTCCAGCAGGTCCACCGGCACCTGATTCATTTGCTGCACCAGCGCCCACGCGTCCCGACGCAGATCTTCGTCAAAGATATAGAGTTCGCTGCCCATCAACATGCAGAACAGCGGCTCCCAGGAGGAGTCGAACGAGAAGGAGGCGGTATGACCGGCGCGCAGCCGTCTGTCGTGACGCTGCTGGAAACGCGTCATCGCCGGACCAAACAAGCAGTGCTGATGGGACAGCAGCAGGTTCAGCAGACCGCGATGCGTGCTCATGACGCCTTTCGGACGCCCGGTCGAGCCGGAGGTATAGATAATGTAGGCCAGATGATCGCCCGACAACGGCTGCGGACGATCGCCATCGTCGATTGGCGTCGCCGACGCCGCCTGGCATTCCGCCCGCAGCGCGTCATCGTCCAGACACAAGGCGTCCGCCAGCTCCGGCATCTGCGCCAACCGGTCCCGCCAGGTCAGCAGCAGCACCGGCCGGGCGTCTTCGCACATCAGCGTCAGACGCTCGCGCGGGTAGTCCAGATCCAGCGGCAGATACGCCGCGCCGCTGGCTAACACCGCCAGAATCGCCACCACGCTGTCCACCGAGCGAGGGACGGCGATAGCGACGACATCGTCCGCACTCACCCCGCGCGCGATCAGCACGCGCGCCAGCTGCATCACCCGCGCCGACAGCGTCGCATAGTCAACCTGTTCGTTTGCGCTGGTGACCGCGACCGCGTTCGGCTGCCGGGTAGCCTGACGCACCAGCAGGTCTATGACAGAAGCGCAGTCATCGGGCATCGCGAGCTGCGGCCCTCGGCTCCAGCCGTCAATCCGCCGTTGCTCTTCCGGACTCAGCAACGACAGTTCGCCAATAGGCTGCGCAGGCTGCTCCGCCAACTGAGACAGCAGGTGCTGTAAACGATCGCCGTGCGCGGCCAGCGTTTCGCGGTCATAGCGGGCGGGATTCGCCACCAGCCCCAGTTGCAGGCGGTCGCCGTCGACCCCGATTTCGAACTCCAGATCGTCCACCGGCCCCATCGCCAACACGTGGGTGACGGCGGGCGTGCCGTCCAGCGTCAGTCCTGCGTTGTACACTTTGTAGTTGAATACCGGGCCGTACAGCCCGTCCTGTTCGCCGACCCGCCCCAGATCGCGCCGCAGCTGTTCGGCTTCGTAGCGTTGGTGACGGCGGACGGTTTTGATCTCCGCCTGCAACGCGCGGGTCACGTCGGTCAACGTCATTTCAGGAGAGAGCGTTAGCTGCAACGGCAGCACATTCACCACGGGTCCGACGGCGGACAGCGCCGCAGAACCCATCCGGCGCATGAACGGAAACCCGATCGACAGCCGTGGCTCGCCGCTCATGCGGAACAGGTAGACAGCCAGCGCCGCCATCGCGATTTCCGCCGGTTGGGCCTGACCCAGTTCGGGACTCGCGGCAAACGGCGCGGCGGGGAATGAGAGCTGATGATGCCAGGTCCGCACGGTCTCTGAATGAGCGAGGCCCTCCTCGGTGGACAACGAGATCGGCGTCGGCAGATCGGCCGCATGCGTACGCCAGAATTCGGCGGCGCGCTGGCAGGCGGGCGAAGACTGCCAGGTCAGATACTCGTCCACCACGTCGCTGAATGGCGTAAACGGCGAGGGCGACGCCGCTTTTCCGGCCCGCAGGGCGTTATAAATATCGACAATGCGTCGGGTCAGCGCGTCAAAACTGAAACCATCCAACAGCAGGTGGTGATAGCGCTGATACCACAGCCAGCGCTCCGGCGCTGCCGACACACGCATGACGCTATGCAGGTACAGCGGCCGTTCGCCGTCCGCTGGCAACTCTTCCGCCAGATCCGCCTGCATTAACGCATAGGCAGCCGCTTCCCCATCCGGCTGCTCGCTTACATCCACCCACTCTACCGGTCGCACGGCGTCCGGCACGACACGCGTCGGCACAGACTGCCGCGGCTCGCCTTCTGCGTTCAGCGTGAAGCGGGAATGGATCGTATCCGCTTCGGCCAGTCCCTGACGGATCGCCATGTCCAGATCGTCACGATCGAGCGGGCCGTTAAGTTCGATGGCATGCGCCACGGTAAAAACATTTCTCCGGCTGGCGATGCTGTCCGCCATCCAGATCCCTGGCTGGGCCGCGACGAGCGGCAGTTCCAGATATTTCGCCTGTTGTTCAGGCGCGACGAGAGTGTCTGACACGATGAGACTTCCTTTGCGTTTGCATGGAGAAAACAGTGTGAGGCGTCGAGCCGACGCCGATGTATGGCGTGGCTACAGGGCGGCCTGTCGCAGGCTGGCGGGACGCATATCCTGCCACTGTGTTTCGATCCAATTCAGGCAGGCCGAGCGGTCGCCCGGCCCGTAAACCGTTTCCCATCCTGCGGGAACAGCGGCGAAGGACGGCCACAAACTGTATTGCTCCTGCGGGTTTACCAGTACCTGAAACACCAGACGGTCATCATCAAACGGATTTTGTTGTTCCTGACTCATACTTATTACCTTTTTCCATGTAGTTGGGGGGTGGACGTCCCCTCAGTCATTTCCGCCATCAGCCAGCGGCAGCCATCGATCAAGCCGCCGCGCCAGCACAGCGCATCATGGCCGCCCGCGTACACCCGGAACTGGACCCGGTGTCCCGCCTCTGTCAGCGCCTGATGCATCTGTCGATTGACGTGTTTAATGTCCGCTTCGCGGTGTCCCGCCTCCTGAAAAATCGTCAGGGGCCTCTCCGGGCGCCCCTGCTGGCGGACCTGTTCCCCCAGCCAGCCGCCGGGTTGCTCGCAGGACTCGCCCTCGGTGATGAATGTCAGGTCAGGCCACCAGAAGGAGCCGGATTGCGTCAACACTCGGCCGAAACGGTGCGGCAGAAAAAGTCCGGCATACAGCGCCGCCAATCCGCCGTAGCTCTGGCCAGCCACCAGCGTGCGGTCGGGGTCATAGCTGAAAGGGGTGTGCCGAGCGGCTAACGGCAACAGTTCGTCCTGCACCGCAGACCAAAATACGGCGTTGCAGGGCAGTTCCTCGCCGCGGGTCTCTGGGTCAAGCGCGTCAATCAGCAGCCAGACGGCGGGCGGCAGCCTCCCGCTGTGGGTTTCTTCGTCCAGCGCGGAAAAGAGCGGGAACTGCTCCGCCCAGCGCTGACCGTCCAGCACTATCGCCAGCGGGCGATGTTCCGGCGCCTCGCTGTCTCCCGTGGCGTAAAGCCAGATACGCCGGGCGTTGCCCAGTGTGTCGCTGCGCCACGTGAAGGTATGCAGCCGACGCGCGTCCGGCGCCGACGCCTGTCCCCGGTCAACACGCCGCCACGCGGCCTGAGCCGGCGCATTGGGCATGTGGGCGGACGACTCCGGCTGCCCGCCCCAGGTGTGATGGGGCATATTGACGTTCAGCGGATCGGCCACCGCGTGAGCCGACAGCGAACACCACCACTCTCGCTGCTGCTGGCGTCGTTCATGGTCGTCCTGGCTGAACGACGGCGGCAACTCGGCTTCCGTGACGGGCAACAGGCAGTAGCTGCCGCGCCAATCGTTCTCCAGCGTGACGCTCCAGTGCCAAACGTCGGTGTCCGCCAGACGCTGCAGGCTCTGCGGGGAACAACTGTGGTGGTCGGTGACGCCGTTGATATCCGCATAGACCCGCTGAATGGGAGACTGCGTCCCCGAGCCGTGCGGGTCCCGCCACAAAAATGTCGCTCTGACCTGCCCAGGCTCCGCGCTTTCCACTAGCGGCGTGCCAAGATGAGCCACACGTCGCCACCAGGCTTCCGTTCCCGCCTCTGGCGCGTTCAATAACGCCGCGGCAAAACCGGGTTGCCTTGGTCCATACATACCGCCTCCTGTTCCGATATCCCCTAACACTTACTTAAGATTATTTACTTAAAACTTAACGTCTGCGGATTACATCACAGAACTGGACATAAAAACGAATAATATTGAGAATCATTTACAGTTGCAATAACATGTAAACCGAACTTACGTTAAGCCAGGGATTAACGTGAGCCAAAGCCACTAAAAACAAGGGGTTTATCAACTTATTACCAAAGAGATAGTAAGACGTTTCGGTGATTCGTTGACGCAATGCTTACGAAACCCATCTTTCTGATGTTTTGCGACAGGTTTTCAAAGGGATAAATCATGCTCACCACTAAAATAAAACCATTAACACAGCTTATTGCTTCTTACGCTAATGGCCGCAGAGCGCCTCTGATATTGGCGTCTGCGCTCTTAGCCCCGACCTTGGCGCAGGCGGATACGCCCTCCTCCGCCGACAGCAATGACACGATGGTGGTCACCGCCACACAGGGAGAGAGCGTCACTGCGCCGCTGCGAGGCATCGTGGCCAAAGCCAGCGCCTCGGGCACCAAGACCGAAACCCCGCTGGTAAAGACGCCGCAGTCGATTTCCGTCGTAACGCGCGACCAGATGGACCAGCAGGCCGTCGGCTCCGTGGCTGACGCGCTGAACTACAGCAGCGGCGTCGTCACCAACTACCGCGGCTCTTCCAACCGCAACGACGAAGTGATCGCCCGCGGGTTCCGGTATGCGCCGAAATTCCTCGATGGTCTGAGCTTCGGGCTGAGCGGTCAGGGTTCATCGCTCGGCAAGTTTGACCCGTGGCTGCTTGAACGCGTCGAGCTGGTGCACGGCCCGGCATCGGTGCTCTATGGGCAGGTGAACCCCGGCGGCCTGATCAGCATGACCAGCAAACGCCCGACGGCCGAAGAGATCCGCAAAATCCAGTTCAGCGCGGGCAACAAGCATCTGGGCGAAGCGGCGTTCGACTTCGGCGGCGCGCTGAACGATGACAAAACCGTGCTCTACCGCCTGAACGGCATCGGCAGTACCCAGCACGAATTCGTCAAAGACTCCAAGCAGGAGCGCGTCGCTATCGCGCCCGCCCTGACCTGGCTGCCGAATCCCGATACCAGCTTCACGCTGCTGACGGCATACCAAAACGACCCGGAGGCGGGCTTCCGCAATTTCCTGCCCGCTTACGGCACGGCGTTCGAAACTGTATCCGGCTATATCCCCTATGACCTGAACGTCAGCGACCCTCACTATCACGAGTCGAAGCGCGAGCTGGGTTCGCTGGGCTATCTCTTCGATCACTCGTTCAATGACACGATCTCGTTCCAACAGAACTTCCGCTACTCCAAGCTGAAGGAGAAATACAAATATCTGGTGTACACCGTCGGGGGTACGGCGACGGACACCACGATCTCCCGCCGCCAGCAGAAGGAGTACACCAATACCGACGAGCTGGGGCTGGATAACCAGCTGAAAGCCAAATTCGCCACCGGCGACGTCGCGCACACCCTGATCGGCGGGCTGGATTACAAGTGGCAGAAACAGGATTACAACTACTGGCGCAACGGCGGCGATCAGTATGACTTCGACTGGGCTAACCCGGTCTATGGCGGCTCCTGGCTGGTCAGCGATAACGAACTGAACCTGATGACCAGTACGGTGAAAAAACTCGATCAGGTGGGGATCTATCTGCAAGACCAGATGGAGTGGGAGCGCTGGAATCTGCTGCTGTCAGGGCGCAACGACTGGAGCGAAGTGCGCACCACTGACCGCGCCGAGTCCACCACCACCCAGCAGAACGACAACAAGTTCACCGGCCGTGCGGCTCTGTTGTATGCCTTCGACAACGGCATTTCCCCGTACATCAGCTACAGCACCTCCTTCGAGCCGAACCTGAGCAGCGG
>NZ_LUTP01000060.1 GCF_002111585.1 Lonsdalea iberica | reverse complement strand
CTAAATACAAAAAAACGGTCAACCGCTCACATTTAAACCAAAAGGTCAATTTAAGCCGGTTTAAAGCCCCAAAATGCGCATTTAATCAACAAAAAAGCCCGGATATAAAATATTCGGGCTTTCGCTCAACGTACTAACCTATCGCTACTGATGCGCAACGATAGACTCACCATCAAGATCCAAGGTAATCGGCTTACCCGGGAGCAGCTTGCCAGACAATATTTGCTGCGCCAGCGGGTTTTCGATCAGTTGCTGGATAGCACGCTTCAACGGACGGGCTCCGTACACCGGGTCAAAACCGATTTTACCCAGCATCTCCAGCGCAGGTTCAGTAATCGTCACGCTATAGCCCCGCTCTTCCAGTCGCTGGTACAGACGGTGCAGTTGAATCTGGGCAATTGACGTAATGTGCTCCCGGCCTAACGGATGGAAGACCACGACTTCATCAATACGGTTAATGAACTCAGGGCGGAAGTGATGATTAACGACATTCATCACCATATCGCGCATCTGGCCATAGCTCATCTCGCCGAACCGTTCCTGGATCAGGTCCGACCCCAAGTTGGATGTCATGATGACCACCGTGTTGCGGAAGTCCACCGTACGCCCCTGTCCGTCGGTCAAGCGACCATCGTCCAGCACCTGCAGCAGGATATTGAAGACATCAGGATGTGCCTTTTCCACTTCATCCAGCAAAATTACAGAATAAGGCCGACGTCTTACCGCTTCCGTGAGGTATCCCCCTTCTTCATAGCCGACATATCCCGGGGCGCCCCCACTAAACGCGATACCGAATGTTTTTCCATAAATTCGGACATATCGATACGCACCATCGCGTCGTCGCTATCGAAGAGGAATTTCGCCAGCGTTTTACACAGCTCTGTTTTACCTACCCCTGTCGGCCCCAGGAAAAGGAATGAACCAATAGGACGATTGGGATCGGCCAGTCCTGCACGGCTGCGTCGGATAGAGTTCGCCACCGCTTCTACCGCTTCGTTCTGTCCAATCACGCGCTGGTGCAGTTCATCTTCCATTCTCAGCAGTTTTTCGCGTTCGCCTTCCAGCATTCTCGATACCGGAATGCCCGTCGCGCGCGCCAATACTTCGGCGATTTCAGTGTCCGTTACCTTATTACGCAACAAACGCATGGTTTTACCTTCGGACTGCGTAGCCACCGCCAGCTGTTTTTCCAACTCCGGTATCTTGCCGTACTGCAATTCCGACATTTGACCCAAGTCGCCCTGTCGACGCGCCTGTTCCAACTCAATTTTGGCTTGTTCCAGCGCCGCCTTGATGTTCTGTGTCCCCGTTAACGAAGCTTTTTCTCCCTTCCACTCTTCTTCCAGCTTCGAGTAGTCCCGCTCTTTCTCTTCCAGCTCGGTATTCAGGATCTCAAGCCGCTTCAGGCTGGCGTCATCAGACTCTTTCTTCAGCGCCTGCTGTTCAAGCTTCAGCTGGATGATGCGTCGGTCTAAACGGTCCAGCGCCTCAGGCTTCGAATCGATTTGCATACGGATGCTGGATGCCGCCTCGTCGATCAAGTCAATCGCCTTGTCCGGCAGCTTACGGTCTGCGATATAACGATGGGACAACGTCGCTGCAGCCACGATTGCCGGGTCCGTGATTTGAACATGATGATGCAGCTCGTAACGCTCTTTCAGCCCGCGCAAAATCGCGATGGTATCTTCCACCGTCGGTTCGGCCACAAACACTTTCTGGAAGCGACGCTCTAACGCAGCGTCTTTCTCTATGTACTGACGGTATTCGTCCAGCGTGGTTGCCCCGACGCAGTGCAACTCACCGCGCGCCAAGGCAGGCTTCAGCATATTGCCCGCATCCATCGCGCCGTCAGCTTTACCCGCGCCCACCATCGTATGCAGTTCATCAATAAACAGGATGACGCTGCCTTCCTGTTTAGAAAGATCATTCAATACGCCTTTTAAGCGCTCTTCAAACTCGCCGCGGAATTTGGCGCCCGCCACCAGCGATCCCATATCCAGCGCCAGCACACGTTTGTTCTTCAGGCCTTCCGGCACTTCACCATTCACGATACGCTGCGCCAGCCCTTCCACGATGGCCGTTTTACCAACCCCTGGCTCACCAATGAGTACCGGGTTGTTTTTGGTTCTGCGTTGCAGTACCTGAATAGTGCGGCGAATTTCTTCATCACGACCAATAACAGGATCCAACTTGCCCTGTTCGGCACGTTCGGTTAAATCGATCGTGAATTTTTTCAGAGCCTGGCGCTGATCTTCAGCCCCTTGTTCGTTCACGTTTTCTCCTCCACGGATTTGGTCGATCGCTTTGGTCACGCTATCCATATTGGCGCCGGCGTTCTTTAATAGATCCGTCAACGTGCTCCGCGCTTCCAGCGCCGCCAGAACAAACAGTTCCGACGATATAAAGGTGTCACCCCTTTTCTGAGCCAGCTTGTCGCAAAGATTTAATGTCCGTACCAATTCATTGGATGGCTGTACATCGCCTCCGGTCCCTTCAACCTGCGGGAGACGGCTTAACGCCTGCTCAATCTCTTGTTTCAGATGAGCGACATTCACGCCAGCTGCGGTTAACAGCGGGCTGACCGTGCTTCCTTCCTGATTTAAAAGGGCACTCATTAAATGCAGTGGTTCGATAAATTGATTGTCTCGACCGAGAGCGAGAGATTGGGCATCAGCGAGGGCAAGCTGGAACTTATTAGTAAGACGATCCAGACGCATAACTCCTCCGATTTATACTGAACAAATGTGCTACTGGAGATTAGATGAGGCCTCGCCCCAAATTTTCAAGATGATTTGTCAGTAATAATAGTAGGAATCACGTTGTACGTGCTGGACCGCCCTCATTCAAAAGGTTATATCAGCCAGATCAAACTTGCCATTCGACCGGTTACGCCGTCGCGGCGATAGGAGAAGAATTGTTGCGGATGGCTGACCGTACAATGTTCGCCGCCATAAATCCGGCTGACGCCCGCAGCGCGCAGTCGCCGTCGGGCTAGCTGAAATATATCGGCCAGGTACTTATCATCGTCACGAGGGACAAACGCGTGCGCCGCTGCGGGGTCGTTCGCTATAAACGCCTTCCGCACCTCAGCGCCGACTTCGAATTGCTGCGGTCCAATTGCGGGGCCGAGCCACGCCATAATTTCTGATGGCGACGCTCGAAAAGCCCGCAGCGTCTGTTCCAGCACACCGGCCTGCAAGCCTCGCCACCCCGCATGCGCCGCCGCAACCTCAGTCCCCTTCAACGAACAAAACAGTACCGGCAAGCAATCGGCCGTCATGACCGCACACACCCTGTCTGGCCGCGAAGTATAGACAGCATCCCCTGTCGACGCTGGAGTCGCATCGTCGAGATCGACGACCTGAGTACCGTGTACCTGATTCAACCAATGCGGCTGCGCGGGCAGTGTGCCGCCTGCCACCAACCGACGCCTATTTTCCGCCACGTGGGCGCTGTCATCGCCTACGTGGTCGCCGAGATTAAGAGAAGCATAGGGGTCGCTGCTGCATCCGCCCTGACGGGTGGTGGAACAGGCGCGGATGGACGCTGGCGCGGGCCAGTCGGGCTGAATCAGCATATTTTCACCAGTCCAGTTGATCCTTGAACTCTTCGGTATCCGCTTTCAGTGCAGCGACTAAATCCACCATATCCTGCGGCAACGCCGCATGCCACTCCATCTGAATACCGGTGACGGGGTGGTACAGTCTCAGCATGGTGGCGTGGAGCGCCTGACGGTCGAAGCCGCGCAGCACGCTGATGAATTCGTCCGAAGCGCCTTTCGGCGGACGGGGACGACCGCCATACAGCGGATCGCCGACCAGCGGGTGTGCGATATGCGACATATGAACGCGAATCTGGTGGGTTCTTCCCGTTTCCAGACGAAGTCTCAACCGGGTATGAGCACGGAAATGCTCCATAATCCGGTAATGTGTGACCGCCGGTTTGCCCATCGGATGCACGGCCATGTGCGTGCGTTTTGTTGGATGACGCGCAATAGGCTCTTCCACCATGCCGCCCGCCGTCATATTACCGATCGCCACGGCTTCATATTCACGCGTGATTTCTCGCGCCTGCAACGACTCCACCAACCGAGTCTGCGCCGGCACGGTTTTGGCGACCACCATCAGCCCGGTTGTGTCTTTATCCAGCCGATGAACGATGCCGGCACGCGGCACATCGACAATCTCGGGATAATAATGAAGCAGTGCATTCAGCACGGTGCCGTCCGGATTGCCCGCGCCCGGATGAACGACCAGGCCTCGCGGCTTGTTGATGACCAGAATATCCTGATCTTCGTAGACGATATCCAGCGGGATCGCCTGAGGCTCCCAGCGGGCTTCCTCTTCGATCAACGCGTCGACGGCAATCGTTTCGCCTCCCAGCACCTTCTCTTTCGGTTTATCAATCACGGTGCCATTCACCTGCACGCGCTGGTCCAGAATCCACTCTTTTAAGCGAGAACGTGAATAATCAGGGAACAATTCGGCCAAAGCCTGATCTAAACGTTGTCCGAGTTGCGATTCGGCCACCGTTGCGGTGAGTTGTACTTGTTGTGCCATAGTATGCCGCTTCTTTTACGTTGGGTTTTAACGGCGATGCCGTATAAAATCATGTACCATTGTAGCTGGTCTTCATCGGGAGCTTAACGGACAGTTTCCCGTAAAAAACACTCTGAGGATAATCAAAACGTCATGACGCGTATGAAATATCTGGTGGCTGCTGCCACGTTGAGCCTGGTGCTGGCGGGTTGTTCCAGCACCAAGGATGCGGTTCCAGACCGTCCACCTGCCGAGCTTTACGCCACCGCGCAGGAGAAATTGCAGGAGGGCAACTTTAAGGCAGCCATTACGCAGTTGGAAGCGTTGGATAACCGTTATCCATTCGGCCCTTATTCCCAGCAGGTTCAGCTTGACCTGATCTACGCCTACTATAAATCCGCCGAGTTACCGTTAGCTCAGGCATCCATCGACCGTTTCCTGCGTTTGAACCCCACGAGTCCCAATGTGGATTACGTGTTGTACATGCGCGGATTAACCAACATGGCGTTAGATGACAGTGCGTTGCAGGGGTTCTTCGGTGTAGATCGTTCAGACCGCGATCCGCAGTACGCCCGCGCCGCCTTCAAGGCATTCAGCCAACTGGCGGAGGGCTATCCTCGCAGCCTGTATGTGACCGATGCCGGCAAACGTCTGGCGTTTCTGAAAGAGCGTTTGGCGAAGTATGAACTTTCGGTCGCGCAATATTACACGAAACGCGGCGCGTATGTCGCGGTGGTTAATCGTGTTGAGCAGATGCTGAAAGACTACCCGGATACGCAGGCCACGCGTACGGCTCTGCCGCTGATGGAAAATGCGTATCGCCAGATGCAGCTGACCGGAGAAGCCGACAAAGTCGCGAAGCTGATCTCGGCTAATCAAGCCTGATCGAGCGCGTTCGAAAGGATTACACAACGGCAGCTTAGGCTGCCTTTTTTATGCCTAATGCCAGTTGGGCAAAACCATGCCAGGCGGCAAATCCTAAAAATTTTGGCATAGCGCCCTATCACTGACAAGGCTTGGGATAGCTCCCCCAAAACTCGATCACAAATCGAACAACCATTCTGATATATGACAAAAAAAAGACTTAAAACCCTGCCATTTTAGCCATCTCGGGGTATGCTGAAATTATCCAAGACGGACAAGGCAGAGAGGTAAACGTTTATGGCTATCAACATTACCAGTAAGCAAATGGATATCACCCCGGCAATACGCAAGCATGTCGAAGACCGTCTCACCAAGCTGGACAAGTGGCAAACCAGCCTAATCAATCCACATATTATCCTGTCTAAAGAGCCCAAAGGCTTTGTGGCTGACGCCACCATTGGCACCCCGAACGGACCGCTGGTCGCAAGCGCAAAACACGAAGATATGTATGCTGCGGTCAACGAACTTATCGCCAAGCTTGAAAGGCAGTTGAACAAGGTTCAGCATAAAGGCGAAGCGCGTCGTGCAGACACGTGCCTTAAAGACATCGCGCCGCTACCGACCTCGGAAGAGTAATTTCCGTCTTCGGACCGTGATGTTGTTAACGCGCCGAAAGGCGCGTTTTTTATTGACAGGATGAAAAGGCAGTCGTTAACCTAGCCCCATCAACCGTCAGGATTTCATTAATGACACGCCACTCATTGTTCTTCGTATTCTTCTTTTTCTTCCCCCGCTGGGGGGGCGATTGGTCGTGTGAGTAAGAATACGAAGACGAACAAAAAGCCTCCTGAAAACAGGAGGCTTTTTTTGTTCTGGACAGCAAACAGGGTAAAGCAAAATGACCGACAATCCATTATTGGCACTGCGCGACCGCATCAGCGCACTGGATTTACAGCTGCTGGAGCTTCTGGCTCAACGACGAGAACTGGCTCTGGACGTGGCCCGCGCGAAGCAAACCACGCATCGTCCAATCAGGGATAAAGAGCGTGAACGCGACCTGCTGGCGCGCCTGGTAGAAGCGGGCAAAAAGTATCAACTCGATGGTCACTACATCACCCGGCTGTTCCAGCTGATCATCGAGGACTCCGTGCTGACCCAGCAGGCTCTGCTCCAACAGCACCTGAATCAAACCGGCGCACTCTCGGCTCGTGTAGCGTTCCTCGGTCCTAAAGGCTCCTATTCCCACCTGGCCGCCCGTCAATACACCGCGCGTCACTTCGACCAGATAATCGAATGCGGCTGCCAGAAATTTCAGGATATTTTCACAACGGTTGAGAATGGCCACGCAGATTACGGCGTTTTGCCGATCGAAAACACCAGCTCGGGATCGATTAACGACGTCTACGATCTGCTGCAACACACAGGATTGTCGATCGTGGGCGAACTTTCCAACCCGATCGACCATTGCGTGTTGGTGGCTACAGAGACTCAGCTTGACCAGATCCAAACCGTTTATAGCCATCCTCAGCCGTTCCAGCAATGCAGCCATTTCATTAATCGCTTCCCGCAGTGGAAAATCGAATATTGCGAAAGCAGCGCCGCCGCGATGGCGAAAGTGGCCGAGCTGAACTCTCCTCACGCCGCTGCGCTGGGGAGTGAAGCCGGAGGCACGCTCTACAATCTGCAGGTGTTAGAGCACAACCTGGCGAACCAGACACAAAACTACACCCGCTTCATCGTACTGGCTCGCAAGCAAATCGACGTAGCAGAACAGGTTCCGGCTAAAACCACGTTGATTATGGCGACCGGCCAGCAATCCGGCGCGCTGGTCGAAGCGCTGCAGGTTCTGCGGGATCAAGGCATTATCATGACCAAATTGGAGTCTCGTCCTATCCACGGTAACCCGTGGGAAGAGATGTTTTACATTGATGTCCAGGCAAACCTGCGCAGTAAGCCAATGCAGAAAGCCATCCATGAACTCACGGCGATCACTCGTTCGCTGAAAGTCCTCGGCTGCTACCCTAGCGAAAATGTCGTCCCTGTCGATTTGGGCGGTTAAACACAGACGCCGCCATTTCCATAAGGAGATGGCGGCGCGAGAGTTCTTGCTGATGAAGGGTTAGCGGATATCGTTGGCCTGTCGCAACAGCGTGCGGCTTTCGCTCATAAAGCGCCGAGAATAGTCGCCGAACCAATGCTCTACTTTCTTAAAACTGTTGATAAATGCCGTTTTATCGCCATTCTCTAAAAGCGCAATCGCTTTGCCGAACCGCTCGTAATAACGCTTGATCAAAGCTAGGTTATTGCCGGATGACATGATGATGTCCGCGTAAAGCTGCGGATCCTGGGCAAACAGCCGCCCCACCATCGCGAGCTCCAGACGATAGATGGGTGATGACAACGCCAGCAATTGTTCGATCTGAACGTTCTCTTCCGTCAGATGTAACCCGTATACAAACGTCGTGAAATGGCGCAACGCCTGAATGAAGGTCATGTTCTGATCGTGCTCGACCGCGCTAATGCGGTGCAGACGCGCGCCCCAGACACGAATCTGTTCCAACAACCACTGATAGGCTTCCGGTTGGCGTCCATCGCAGTAGACCACAACCTGCTTGGCCAGACTGCCGGTATCCGGGCCGAACATCGGGTGCAGCCCCACGACCGGTCCCTGATGCACGGCCAGCATCGCCTGCAGCGGACCATTTTTGACCGACGCTAAATCCACCAGCAGGCAGTCCCCCGGTAGCGGGGGCAGTTGGGCAATCACCTGCTCGGTAAGATGAATCGGTACGCTGACAATCACCATTCCCGCATCCGCCAGCAGTTCGTTCGCCCGAGGCCAGTCCTCCTGTTCCAGTATTTTGACCTGGTAACCGGAAAGGGTCAGCATTTTATCGAACATGCGTCCCATCTGACCGCGACCGCCGATAATAACGACCGACCGCAGTGAAGGGTTCAATCTTTTAAACCCTTTGTCATTTTCGCTGGAATAGGATTCACGCATGACACGCCGCAACACATCTTCAATCAAAGAAGGAGGAACCCCTAAGGCTTCGGCCTCCTTTCGACGAGAAGCCAGCATATCCGCTTCCCGGTCTGGCGCATAAATCGGTAATCCATAGTGACTTTTGACTTCGCCCACTTCTGCGACGAGTTTTAACCGCCGAGACAACAATGCCAATAGTGCCTGATCTACCTCGTCAATCTGATCACGTAACGCGGTCAGTTCAGCGGTCATCTACTCTTCTCCTTACTGATGGGTGCGTATCGCGCCAAGATCCTGGTGCACCGATCGCAATAACGATTCTGTCTTTTCCCAACTAATGCAGGCATCCGTGACAGATACACCATAATGCATCTGGGAACGCGGCTGTTCGGAAGACTGGCTGCCTTCATTCAGGTGGCTCTCCAGCATCAGGCCGATGATGGAACGATTGCCGGCTTTGAGCTGCTCCACGGCAGACTCCACCACCAGCGGCTGGCGACGATAATCTTTGTTCGAATTCCCGTGGCTACAATCTATCATCAGCGCCGGTTTCAGTCCCGCATCGCGCATCTGTTTTTCACATTCCGCCACGTCTTCGGCACTGTAGTTCGGCCTTTTTCCGCCGCGCAAGATGACATGTCCGTCCGTGTTCCCCTGAGTGTGCAGCAGACAAACCTGACCGCTTTGGTTGATCCCCATAAAGCGGTGCGCCATCGAGGCGGCCTTCATGGCATTGATGGCCGTGCCGAGGCTGCCATCCGTACCATTCTTGAATCCAACCGGCATGGAAAGCCCGGAAGCCATCTCACGGTGCGTCTGCGACTCCGTGGTTCTCGCGCCGATAGCCGACCAACTGAAAAGGTCGCCCAGGTATTGCGGGCTATTGGGATCCAGCGCTTCCGTCGCCAGAGGAAGGCCGATATTCACCAGCTTCAGCAGCAGATCGCGCGCTACGTGCAGACCCGCTTCCATATCGCACGAACCGTCCATATGCGGATCGTTAATCAATCCTTTCCAGCCGACGGTGGTGCGGGGTTTTTCGAAGTAAACGCGCATGACGATATAGAGCCTGTCGCTCAGCTCTGCCGACAAAGACTGCAATCTCCGGGCATACTCCAGCGCGGCATCGGTGTCATGGATGGAACAAGGACCGCACACAATCAGCAACCGGTCATCCCGACCGTGGATAATATCCGCCACGGCTTGTCGGGAGCGAGAAATCGCCTGCTGAGCCTCGTCACTCAGAGGAAACTTCGCTTTCAATTCATCCGGAGTAATCAATATCTGCTCTTCAACGATATTGACGTTATTAAGCGCGTCTTTCTGCAAGTTCATGGTCCTGTCCCTTATGCTGTACCTGTGCGGTGATGATGCTGAATACTCAATTCGGGTCACAGTATCACAAGGTGTAAATGTTTAAAACCACGACATGTAAAGTTATAATTACCCTTATAAGCCGCGTGAAGTACGGGGTGGAATGAGTATTTTCGCTTCAGAAAGTATGACCCATATTACCATCTCGTCACGAAGTCACGCTCAATGTGAGAGACCGACAGACTGAGGTTTTTGGCTTTCTCCAATTCCCTGAAATGACAAAAAGCACAATGAATTCATACAAAAACAAGAAAACCCACGAATAAAGCGCTGCATTCACCACCTTAAGTTCAAAACTGCGCTTAACATATCTCTCGTTAGATGAGCTAAGCCAAAGCGACAATCTCAAAGGGTAACCGGCAATCTAAACCCCTCCTAACTGTAAACTTAAAATTACACCCAATTATGGGTTTGTCATCGTTCAATACGCATCCAGTCAGCTAAGGCCGCATAAATTTAGCGAAAAACCGATGTGATAACGGATCGATTTGATTTAAGCGATTGCAAGGAGAGCACTGTCTTCAGGCTACACGGCTTCTGTCACATCAGATCCTGCTGTGACTGTTTCATGCCAACGTTACCGCATAGGGTCTTTGCCAGATAAACAGTCACATGAGAATTAATTTTTTTTCCAGTGGGTGGACACCGGGTTGATTACGGTGTTTCTCCCCTGAGTATAAGTGCCGTTCTGTTGGGCAATGGCTTCGCCAGTATCTACAATCGCGTTCTGAATAAACACGTTTTGTTTTTCTCCACGAACGAACGTTAACTGATGAAAGGCCGTTTTATTGCCCCAGTCACTGGAGGGTAGCGAAATGAAACGCACAGTGAAGGTTTCATCATCGAACTTGCCCTGCATGGAGTAAACACCATAGTGATTTTCACCCTGGGAGATTATTTTATAGACACTGTTGTCGTAATAGTAAATCTCGGCATCGGGGAACGGTTTTTTGTCATACATTTTACGATAATGCAGCACCTGCTTGATGGTGGGCTGACCGAAGCTGACGGTTAATTCTTTACCCTCCGCTGCGGTTGTCAGCCCGTCGGCATGAGCACTGTTCATAAGCATCAACAGACCTGCGGTTGCCGTTTTGATGACTTTCATTTCAACTCTCCTAGTCTGATTCTACAAATAATGTGCATCAACATGCTGAAACTACTCCATAAATTGGCACGACGCTAATTTATACGGTAGACAGAAGGTATTGATGCATAGATAGGGTAGACCGTAGTTACTTTTGAGACATCGCTATTCAGGCAGATTGAAGTCCACTAACAGCAGGCGATATAGCTCTTCCATACGGATGGCCACGTTCATCTGCCGCGTAGCCCATTCCGTGCATCTAAGCAGGGGTCCATGCGCGTTTTGTCAATAACAGTACGCCGGACGCCCGGCGACGATAACCTCACAACCTACACAGACATGGGCTTTCTGGCACGCCAGGGCATCATCGTTTTTATTTAAACGCTCAGGTAGGTATATAGTTAAAGGAAACGTTTAAACGAGTGTTCTTTGTTTTTCCTCTCATGCCGAAATAATCCCTCGCTATAAATCTCGCTGTCTAGATTACTTCTTATTGTTAAGAGGTGTGAATGTTATAGACTCACCATTCATCATATGGCATAAATCACCTGCGCTGTGGGGGTAATAAACTTATTAGCGCCATTCAAAGGACAAGCAGTATTGAAAAGGATTTAAAAATATGCCAATTAATAGCAAGTTAATTATCGCCTTTTTCTCTTTCTTCATGGTAGGTAACGTTCAAGCGACCGTATTTTCGTGCCCTGCAATAAATAAGATAAAACAAAATAAAGCTGACTCAGGCTATAGCTATAAAGCTAACGCCGGAGATAGCATGAAATGGACAGGGGAAAACCCTTATGCCGAAAAGAATGATCTGCAAAATATTTCATTCAAAGAGGCTTATATTCTCAACGTTAAAAACTTGATTGCTTGTGATTACGTGGGCCATGACAATGCTTCCGGTATGAGAATGTCCCTCACATTAAAACTGCCCGTAAAACCATTGGGTAAATATTGGCAAGATGAGAAGCAATCTGATGGCAGTGTGTTTATTCACTGCACTTCTTCATATCCAGAAGATTGCATTTTTAGCCAATAAAATTTCATTAATAGCGAGTTGCTGAGATCCGTAACTCGCTATTATGGTCAAAGAAAGTTATACACCCCAAACCTGATAGTTTCTTCTCCCAACTATTCATTCAACGCCTCAAACCGTCTCTGCAACGGCATCACCTCATTCCTCATAAAGCCCCTGCTCGCCTTCTCCACATCCTCAAGTACGCCAGCGTGGTGACGCTAGCCGACTGGAAATTGAGGTGAAGGCCTATCCGGATAGCCTGCTGACCGCATTTTTATCAGCCACGCAACCCCACCGTGAAACCGTCGATATCGATCGCTACCTTCCTGTCAGCGTTCCGCAACCGTGGCCGCAGGCAACCTGATGGACGGACGTGCCTGCCTGATACCGAAGCCAGTGAAAAACGGCGCATTTAACGATTGATCGCTGATACCGATCGAAATGGAAAAATTGATCTGTATAAACGTTTATAAAACAAACAGCTCTGATGTCATTATGCGTCTGCACACTAAAAATACATGCCGACACCTGGGAAAATTAAACCGCCGATTTGGCGGTTTTTTCGTGGCATATCGTTCATTTACATAACTATAAGTTGCGCATAGACTATCCGCGCTTCACAGGGATAGATCTGTTTACAGGGAATGAAAAATGCTAATCACCAAGCGTCTGGATGAACTTACCCCAGATGAATTTACGCGTATCTTATCGCCCGAAAAAGGCAGTGCGCTGGATGCCAAAACCGTCGTATTAGGCTCGAAGGAACACGCCTGTTGTTCGTTAAACGCGGGAACCTTAGACATCAATGCCAGCCGCGACTTTTCCAACACCGTCCAAAACGCCTACGCCCGCGCCAAGGTCAACGCCCCGGCGCAAAAAGCGGGCTGGGGGTTTGCGCCCCGACCGGCTACGCCGCGAACCGAACCCGAGCCGACACTTAAAGTCACCGAAGTGACCGACACTACCAGTGCGACGCGTATCCATGTCCCCGTACTGGTATATCAGTCGCCGCGTAAACCCGGTTTTAACGCTGACGGCAGCCCGGCTGCGGATATGACCTATGGCGACATGACCGAAGAAGAAATCAAAGCCATACCAAACTTTGGCCATCTGCCTCTCTTCGCGAAGGACGGTTATTTATTTGGCTTCGATTCACCGACCATCAACTTTATAAAATTTAGGGTGATGGCGGCGACGTTGTTCTCTTCCGGGGATTTAAGAAACGTTATTCTCGCGATGATTGCTAAATTTGAAAAAAATGAAGGGGGGGAGTTTAGCCACCCCGCGTTGACGCGAGCTGACCGCGCACACCCGAAAACGCAGCGTTTCATTAAAATGTTACTGGATGGTATCAACAAAAACATCACCATGAATAATGGTGAAATTAACACACCAAATTTAGATAATTGGATGGAGAGGTATGAGTATGTTGATGCTAACAACATCAAAAGAAAGCTACTTCCTCCGGCATTCAATACAGCGGAAGACAAATGGCTGGGATGGTGGAACGGGGGGCTGACAATCACGGTTAATGACGTATGGGGTGCTAAAGCGGAAATTGTCGAATTTGACCGTTGTGGGCGTTTCTATAAAGGAAAGGTACGCGTAACTTTTTACGACCATTTCGGCTTGGATATTCCAGATATTGGTCCCGACCCGTCGGATGGTTCAATAAAATCTTATAGCGCATTGGGGGGATTTCGATCCTGGTTTATTTTGCAACACCTGGACCGTTTCGGATATAAACCTTTTATAACCGTGATGGAAATGGATTATCCCATTAAGGGAACGCTATGAAGTTGACCTTTGCTTTTCTGGTGATGAATTACTTATTACTCATCATCGGCCGTTTATACCAGTTCGACGACAGCACGTTCCTGTGGACGTATTACTCCACCATGTTGCCGCTGATCTGGCTTATTGCCCCAATATGCATCATCGTATTTTTACGCCGTCGCTTCCGGCAGAAATGGATTTACATTGGCAGCACGCTGGCGCTTCATGTCTTTATGACGGTATGGATCAATTATATTGGTGACATTTCCGCAAAGTTTACCTTCGGAAAGCCAGCCATTTACCCAAGTCAAATGGGCCACTTTGTAGTTGTCAATCCACCGCAAGGGCAGCAGGCTTTGATTGACCTGATAATGAAGTACTTTGAACAGCATCCCTTTGACAAAACGGAAGAGGAATATTACACCAACTTTTATCGCCGCAGCGTGGATACACCCATTAATGGCAAAATTACACTAACTCATTGGTGGGATCAGTCACCCACAGGTCCCGATCCACGTTATATAGACACTTTTGATTATAGCATCGCGTCCTTCGCGTCTTTTAATCGTTATAAAACGGGAAAACCGCGTAATACCCTAAGCATATGGTTAAATGGCGACTATGGTTATAAATGTGAGAAGAATGAAACTACGATAGTCATTATAGAGCCTAATAAACCCCAAGACCCCACCTGTGACTAACCCCCGCTAGGCAAAAAACAGAGCGACGCTGAGCACCTCTTTCAGCGCCGCTTTGATATTCGGCAGCGGATCGGTATGCAGGGGGATCGCCTGCTCCGCCTGCCGATGTACCGCCATCCAGCCGTCATCGTTGAATACCGCATAGCTATCAACCGGACAGTGATTCAGATTGCCGATGCATCCAGCATGCTAACACCACTTAAGCTATTGTTTATTATGGTGGTATTTGCCTACAGTAACGAATTGCTACTGGGATTCAAGTTCTTACCCAAAAAACGTTTGGGTAAGATACTGATCTGTCCCTAAAA
>NZ_LUTP01000059.1 GCF_002111585.1 Lonsdalea iberica | reverse complement strand
GGCTGAGCGCCAGGCACAGCAGAATGAAACAGAGGCGTCCCAGCGTGCTGGAAAATTGACGATCGTTGAGATTATCGAAGGTTATCAGCGCCATGATCAGGGGCACGATCAGACCGATGGAGAGCCGGTAGTAGCGCATCGCTCGCTCCACCCGCTTAGGCGACCAGCCGAAATGCACGATGAACAGGCCCTGACGGTGCGCGAACGAGGCGCTGATCATCACGACCCACATCAACGGCACGGTGGCGGTGACGCTATCGCCGATAGCGACGGCGACCGGATAGGGCCACGCATTTTGCAGTCCATAGCCCAAGGCCGCCCATAGGATCGGCAGCGGAATGGCGACCATCACCGACCAGAATACGGTGCGCAGCGTTAGCATGAAGTGGTCGAGCGTCACTTTTCCCACGCGTCCGCTGGCGCGCTCCAGGAATGCATGATAGTGGCGACGCGAGCTGATGCTGACTGCGACCAACAGTAGTGCGCCGATCAACGGCAGCAACGTACTCCAACTGGTCACCATCATCACTGTGGCGCTGCTGAGCTGCGTCAGCGTATCCAAAGACAGGAGGCGAGAGAGATCTTGCACCAGCTGAAGCGGGTAAGAGAGCGTCAGCGGGTCGACATCCGCCACCCAGAACAAGTAGCGGTGGGCGGCTTCGCGGATCTCAATCAGGGCGTCTTCGAGCTGATTACTGGCGACCTTCAGCTTGGTCAGCTCCAGAATCTGTGTGTCGCAGCCAGAAATCAACGAGGTCAGCAGCTCGCGCTGGGTACGTAGCTGATCGTTAAAGATCTTCTGCTGGGAGGCGGTGAGCGGCGAACCGTCATCCTGCTGCGCCTGCTCGCTTTTCGGCAGCTTGGAGAACGTATCTTCGTACTGCAGACGCTGCACCCGTAGCTGGGTCATATCGCCATCCAGCAGTTGGGGCTTTGGCATTTCCGGCAGTCGGGCGACCTGCGCCCGCAGCGTTTCGCCTAGTGCGGTAGACGATCCGAGCCACTGGGCCTGTTCGCGCAGCGTGCTGAGCGCCTGACGCACCTGTAGCGTTTGCGAAGTGGCCTGCCGTTGCTGCGAGGCGATGAGGTCCATGCGCTGCGCCTGCTGATTCAATGCCACGGACAATTCACGGTTCACCTGCAGCTTGCTGGAGATAGCCGAGGGCAGGTTGCCGCTTTGCTCGGCCAACAGCTCGGTGCGTTCCAGCGCTTCTTCGGCTTCGCGCTGGCGCATGCCGTTGAGCGTGCTACGCAGGGTTTGCAACTGTTCGTCCAGGTCGTCCCGCTGTTTCTTGAAAAGCTCCGCTCGCAGACGGGAAAGCTCCTGGCGATTGTTGGCGGACAGCTGTGCCAGCTCCAACTCATCGACCCGGCTTTTGCTCAGCGCGGCTTCCGCCTGCAACGAAGCAAGCTGGGCCCGCGCGAGCGGCGTGGCGGCAGTGCCTTGCGTTTGGATCCGGCGTTCGACGTCGTTGAGCGCGCGACTGGCTTCCGACTGTTGCTGTGGCAGCTGGGCCAGCGAGTCGCTGATTTCCCGCAAGCGATCCTGCTCCAACTGCTGCTGGCGAGATTGTTCCAGCAGTTGGCTACTGGTTTGAACGATCTGCTGTTCGAGTTCATTGACGGAAAGATTGTGGACGGCGGGCGTCGATTTGGCGTCTTCCGCCGCCAGCGCCTGACGCAGCCCGCGTGTGAGGCGGGGGAAATCCTCGATCACACGCTGATACTGATCCACCCGTTCGAGAGCGCCTTTGCGCTCATCCAACATACGCAGAGCGGATTGCAGCTCTTTGACGATATCTGCTTGATTCGGCTGTGACTTGTTCGCTTCCGCCTGCTGTAAATCCTGCCGCAGCTGGGCCTCGCTGGGAAGCTGGGCGGTCAGCGCCGGCGCGGATAGCAGGCATCCCAGTAGAAAGATCAGTATCAGACGCACGCTAACTTACCTCTACAATGTCGCGGTTTAAGGCGTATTTCCTGCTGTCGTAGGGACGACGGCGTCCTCGCTCGTGGCTTCCGCGAGGGGTTCACCCATACGGGTGACGCTTTGACTGGACAGATTGGTCATCAGCTGTACTTTGCCTGCGGCAAACAGGTTGATCACGGTAGAACCGAGTTTGAACTGTCCCATCTCTTCGCCTTTATCAAGCGTGATCGCGCCCGTCTCTCCCGCTGCAGGGTAGGTCCAGCGCTTGATGATGCCTTCACGCGGCGGCGTCACGGTGCCGGCCCACACGGTTTCGATACTGCCGACGATGGTCGCTCCCACCAGAATCTGCGCCATCGGACCAAATTCGGTATCGAACAGGCAGATCACGCGTTCGTTACGGGCGAACAGGTTGGGTACGTTGGCGGCGGTCAGCGGATTGACTGAAAACAGGTCGCCTGGCACATAAATCATCTCGCGCAGCGTACCGTCGCACGGCATATGCACGCGGTGGTAATCCTTGGGCGACAGGTAGGTGGTGACGAACAGGCCATCACGGAAGTGGTCCGCCATCATGTAGTTGCCCGCCAGTAGGGCTTCTAATGAATAGGTGTGATTCTTTGCCTGCAACAGCGTGTCGTTTTCGATCGCCCCTAACTGAGAGATCGCGCCGTCAGCGGGCTGAATCAGGCGGTGATCGTGCGGATCGACCGGGCGAGCGCCGGGACGCAGGGGGCGCGTGAAGAATTCGTTGAACGTCGGATAAGTTGCGGTGTCCGGCTGCTGGGCTTCCTGCATATTGACGCGGTAAACGCGAACGAACAGGTCGATCACCAGCTTGGTGAGCGCGCCTCCGCGTCGTTCGGCTCCCCAGCCAGCGAGCCGGGTCAGCCAGATTTTCGGCAACAGATGTTGTAAAGCGATCTTGATTCTATCCAGCACAGTGAGCCTCTTGGGTGTTGTGATGCGCCAATACCAAAAGCGGCGCATTGTAGCGATGGTGACAATAAATGTCAGTTATCCGAATCGGAAAAGGATTTACGCGTTTTTACCTGAGACAGGCTTTCAAGGATGCGATGGTAGTTATCAAAACGCTCGGGTGCGATTTCTCCGCGCTCCAACGCGGCTCGAATGGCGCAGCCGGGATCGGTGTCATGTTTGCAATCGCGGAATTTACAGCTGCCTAGATAGTCGCGGAACTCGATGAACCCCTGCGTCACCTGTTCGGGGTCGAGGTGCCATAGGCCGAATTCCCGCACGCCGGGGGAGTCGATGACGTCGCCGCCGTGCGGGAAGTGGTACATGCGGGCCGCGGTCGTCGTGTGTTGCCCCAGTCCGGAGTTATCGGATACCTCGTTGACCAGGATCTTGCCTTCTTCGGGGTAGAGCAGGGCGTTGAGCAGGCTGGACTTACCGACGCCAGACTGACCGGCAAAGATGCTGACGCGATTGGTCAACGCGGTTTCCAGTGCCTTCATGCCGCCGCCGGTTTTGCTGGAGACCATCAGTACCCGATAATGCAGCGCACGGTAGATATCCATGACTTCGTCGACGAATTTAAGCGATTCTTCATCCAGCAAATCGATTTTGTTCAGTACGATGAGCGGTTCAACTTCCAGCGTTTCGCAGGCCACCAGATAACGGTCAATGATGTTGATGGACAGCTCGGGAAGGATGGCGGAGACAATCACGATTTGATTGATGTTGGCGGCGATAGGTTTGACGCCGTCGTAAAAGTCCGGACGCGTCAGGACTGACTCGCGTGGATGAACCGCTTCTACGATGCCGCTGATGCCGCCCAGCGTTTCATTGCCGGGGCGCCAGACGACCTTGTCGCCGGTGACCAGCGACTTTATGGTACGACGGATATTACAGCGACGTTGCGTACCGTCTGTGGCCTCCACGTCGACATGCATGCCGAAGCGGCTGATGATGGTGCCTTCCTGAGCGTCGCCCAGTTGGCTGTCATCCCACTCGATTTTACTGTCTGCATGCTTAAGGCGGCGCTGATGATTCGCGCTGACCCGACGTTGCTGACCTTTTGACAGTTTCTTTTTGCTCACTCAACCTCTCTAGATTCGTGGTTATCGCTCATGACATGAGATATGCCTATAATACACCCTATTTGACTTTAATTAACCGATGCCGAGCGTGTCTGCGAAGCCACGTCCGCGGCGGGACGAAAAGCCCTACAGGAATAGCGACAAAATGGTAAACGAAAATAATCTGATCTGGATCGATCTGGAAATGACGGGACTCGATCCGGAACGCGATCGCATCATCGAAATTGCGACGCTGGTGACCGACGCGCACCTGAACATACTGGCTGAAGGCCCCACGTTGGCGGTTCATCAGCCGGACAGCCAACTCGCGCTGATGGATGAATGGAATGTGCGTACGCACACCGGCAGCGGGTTGGTCGAACGCGTGAAGGCGAGCACGTATGATGAGAACGCCGCCGCGCAGGAGACGATCGCGTTTCTGCGCCAGTGGGTGCCGGAAGGCAAGTCGCCGATTTGCGGCAACAGCGTGGGGCAGGATCGCCGTTTTCTGTTCCGCTACATGCCGGAACTGGAATCCTACTTCCACTATCGCTATCTGGATGTCAGCACGTTGAAAGAGCTGGCGCGCCGCTGGAAACCGGAGATTCTGACCGGCTTCAAAAAGCAAAACACGCATCAGGCGCTGGACGACATCCGTGAGTCGGTCGCTGAGCTGGCCTACTACCGCGAGCATTTTATCCAACTGTAATGTGTTAGACGGAAGCGCGCCGCGATGGAAAAACACCCGCCGCGGCGATATTTTCCTCAATCTGGCGTTTTTCTACTCGGTTAGAAGAAAATTACGTTTCAGGGGTTGCGCCGCCAAACTTTCCTCGTATAATGCGCTCCCCGTACCGGCAAAGAAATTTCGGTACTGGCAGCACCACCCAAGCGGGAATAGCTCAGTTGGTAGAGCACGACCTTGCCAAGGTCGGGGTCGCGAGTTCGAGTCTCGTTTCCCGCTCCAATTCTTCTTCTATAGACAGTCACCAAAGTCTGTCGTTCTCTGATTCAACACATCAATTGCTTTTTTATCCTCCAGAAAAATCCACTAAGAATAAAACTTGCTCCAGCTACATCGACGTTGCGCGTGAAAATCGGCAATGACGAAACATTATCCAATGTGTTCAGAACATGCATTTTTCACTGGACGGGAAATTGCCTTGAATTACTGCAACGTCAGTGGCAGATCTGCTGCTTGACGCATTGAGTCATCACCCTGTTTCATCCGCCGTCATCAAATGCAACGTTCCCTGGAAACCTACCGGTCCGAGACCTCCGCTCACGCGGGACTGTTACGATACCTGATACTTCTTCGCTGGGAGATAATACGCCGCTCAGCGCTCCTGTGAGGAACACCACATATCAACGGGAGACGAGATGCGGCACTGCCAGGGATTGGGCTGCGCCTTACTCTTGGTATTTAATATCCGTCATAATATGAGCCTTATTAGGGTGGCTCGCATTCGGGGATAGTTGAAAAGAAGTCATCAAGGGGGCTTATTCTTCGTCGCATAGCAAGAAAAAAATAAGGTATTACTCCATTTCGCCTGCATCCGATCGACTTTCAGCTTATTAGTATGCTAATGAAATTATTTTGGCCATGTCATCATGTTCCCAGCACCATAGGGAATACGTTATTAAAACGGTGATAACACATAATCATCGTTGTGTTTTTACCGGCAATAACGGTTCCGACAGGGGGTTCTTCACTCCTATTTTAAGTTGTAAATAATTAGGTTTATAAATAGTCGTCCCAGAATAGATGTTATGAGGCGCTATGGGGTATAAATGCTGAGGGTAAATATGATTATCTGCTATTGCATCGGCGTTGTTTATTAAATGTTCAGGGTGTCACGAAAACAACGACTGAACCATGATAACCGCCTTCAAAATAATCAGAATATTCGGGTGAGGAATTCTGAGTTATTTTATCCTCCCTTATTTTTACTTGGGAATGGCATGATATTCGGGTAGCCACTCTCTTTTCAGCAGGGGGATGACCTCAGAGCAGGAGCGCCTCTCTTAGCGTCGGATGGGCAGGCGTGATGGTATAGCGTAAAGCGGGGCGTAACACTGCGTGCGTCAAGCTGTGTTGTTTTTTTATCTATTAATAACAAGGTGTTATCTTATTTGTCGCGGGTGATGCATCACCCGGAGTCGTATTTAAAATCCCACGAGCTATGCAAACAATATGCTCTGCATCTCGTCGAGATGAGAAATAGCGTTAACGACAGACTCGCGGAACCGCCAGGATAAATAGCCTTTTCCCCGCCATTCTCATCAGACATTCCGTTTATTTTTATTCTTTAAGTCTGCCTCAGCGCTCTCCTCTTTGTCTTATCGTATTTTCCTATTAAGCGTATTACTCAATAGTAAGGATATTTTCATATTGACGCATCGTTTGCTTATTAATTCGCCATTATTCTTTGTGTCGATTATGCATTGGTTGTTAATTTAAAACAATAAATCAACATGGGTGTTCATGTGCAATGTTTTATTTGTTCTTAAAACCTGCGGAATGCCGATGAGAACCCCATTATTCCATTCTTTATTCTGTCAGTTATTGTTTTTTTGGTTTTTTATTCTTTTTGTTTGTGCTCGTTCTGCTTAATGTATGGGTTTTGTCCTGAGTTAAGCAAGTTTTTGTTAAATCTCGCGATTTATTAATTTTAGAAAATACTCAAAGGGCAGGGGAAATTCTCCATTTGCAATGATTTCTTAGTCTTGCCGCTTCTGTCTTTATATAAAGTCACGTCCTCGTGGCGTGCCTTTATATTCATGATGCAGAGGTTCCGGCGGGCGGGAAATACCCCTGTGTTTAAAAAATCACACTCTTAGACTATTTACATAGCCTTAATATTGGTAATAAGGAATAGTGACTATGCGTAAAACTCTACTCGGCGCCTTAATCGGCGCGTCTATTCTGTCAGCCGGTTATGCCAGCGCTGCGACGACCGTTGCCGGTGGTACCGTACACTTTACAGGCCAGATCGTGAATGCGGCTTGTGCGGTCAGCTCAACCTCTTCTAACCAGACGGTTAACCTCGGACAGTATCGTACCGCGAACTTTACTGCGGTAGGGGCTTACTCCGGTAAGGTACCTTTCACGATCAAACTTGAAGATTGCGATCCTACCGTTTCCACGACAGCCGCCGTCGCTTTTAGCGGATCTGCCGATGGTAACGACAGCACCGTATTGTCCACCAGCAACATCAGCGGCGGCAGCTCCGGTTCGGCAGCTGGCGTAGGTATCGAAATTTCTGATAGCAAAGGCACCGTGCTGTCCCCGACCGGCGCCGCTTTCTCTAGCCCGCAGACGCTGATCACCGGTAGCAACACCCTGAACTTCAACGCTCGCTATAAATCGACTCTGGCTACCGTAACCCCTGGCGAAGCGGATGCGGATGCCACCTTTACCATGCAGTACGAATAACTACTCACGCAGGCAGGGAAGCGTTATGGCCGCCAGGGAGGGCGCCATTTTTGACTTTTTGTGGAAACGACGTTGCGACAAACCAACGCCGGTTCCGCGTTTCTGTACCGACATCTGCCGTGTTAGCGGAGGCGGATTTAGCGTCTGACGTAATTCGACCTCGCGCGTAATGCTCAACCCGTAGCTGTCAATCAGTCATTTTCGTACATGGAGTTTAGCGTGCTTAATTCAACTTTTTTCCGCCGCGCTTTGGCCGGTATGGCCCTGTCCGTTTTAACCGTCATTCCGCTGGCGGCGCAGGCCGGGGGCGTGGCGCTGGGCGCGACGAGGGTGATCTATTCTGCCGGTGCGACCCAAACCTCTTTGGGCGTGACCAATACGGATACCAAAAGTCCATTTCTTATTCAGTCTTGGGTGGAAGATACGACGGGCAAGAAAAGCGAGGCCTTTGTGGTCACGCCGCCGCTGTTCGTCGCCAAACCATCGGGCGAAAACATTTTACGCATTATGTACGTCGGCGCGCCTTTGCCGACCGATCGTGAATCGGTGTTCTGGATGAACGTTAAGGCGATTCCGTCCGTCGATCGCAAAGATATTCAGGATAAAAACGTTCTGCAATTGGCGGTTCTCTCCCGCATCAAACTGTTCGTCCGCCCCGTCGGCCTGCCAGAAAGCCCGGCCGAAGCACCCACGCATCTGCGGTTTCATCGTCAGGGCGATAGCCTCATCATCACCAACCCAACGCCTTATTTCGTCACGTTAGTGAACTTCAACCTTGGTACCCGAAAACTGCCTAACACCATGGCGCCGCCCAAAGGAAATGTCACCGTTGCGTTGCCTACCGATGCAAGTGGCCAGGTGTTCTTCCAGTCAATTAACGACTATGGGGCCAACAGCGCTCGCGTTACCGGCGTCATGCAATAGCGCCGAACAGTGAACGGCAAATCGCGAACCGGGCATGAAAAAGGAGGGTGCATACCCTTCAGGTTGCTTTCCGTCACTTTTTTCAGGAGTTTTTTTTTCAGGAGTTTTTCATATGCGGCCATTATATCGGAAGCCCCATTTCAGACAGTCGCGCGCCACGCCGTTATGGCGGTTGTCGCCGCTGTGCCGGGCGATCGCGTTATGCGTAGCATTACCTTCGGCCGGCGCTTATGCCGAACTATTCTTTAACCCGGCGTTCTTATCCAGCGATCCTTCGGCGGTGGCGGATTTGTCGCGGTTCGAGCAGGGAAAAGGGCAGGTGCCGGGGGTCTATCACGTCGATGTCTATGTGAACGATGAATTCGTCGAAACACGGAATATCCGGTTTGATGCGCGCAAACCGACAGCCGCTGGTGTAACGCCGCTCGAACACGAGTCGGACGATACGGGGCTGGTGCCCTGCATTACCCACTCGCAGGTTGAGTCGCTCAACGTCAACATGTCGGCCTTCCCGGCCGCCGCTGGTAGCGCGGGGCAGGAGTGCGTAGCGCTGACGCGCATCATCCCCGACTCCCATATAACGTTTGATTTCGAACTGCAACGCCTGAATATCAGCCTGCCTCAAGCTTCGCTCAATAACAGCGGCCGCGGCTACATTCCGCCGGAACAGTGGGATGACGGCATCTCCGCCGCGCTGCTGAACTATGACTTCACCGGTAGCAATAGCTCCGGCGACGACGACAGCAACAACTACTTCCTCAATCTGAACAGCGGCCTTAACTGGCGCGGATGGCGCCTGCGGGATTACTCCACCTGGAGCTACTACAGCTTTGAGGGGCGGCATACGCGCGACTGGCAGCATATTAATACGTATTTACAGCACGCGATTATTCCGCTTAAAGGCGAACTTACCCTAGGCGACAGCAATACGCCGGGCGATGTGTTCGATACGTTGGGCTTTCGCGGCGCGCAGCTAGCGTCAGACGATAATATGCTGCCGGACAGCATGCGCGGATTCGCCCCCACCATCCGCGGCGTCGCGAAAAGCAATGCCCGCGTCACGATCCGGCAGAACGGCTTTATCATTTATCAGTCTTACGTTGCGCCGGGCGCATTCGCCATCACCGACCTTTACCCGACCTCCTCCAGCGGGGATATGGTGGTAACGGTGACGGAAAGTGACAACAGCTCCAGCACCTTCAGCGTGCCCTACTCGGCGGTGCCGGTATTACAGCGCGAAGGGCGCGTGAAATACGCGGTGACCGCAGGTAAATACCGCAGCAACTATACCCAGCAGGAAAAGCCCGAGTTCGGGCAAGGTACGGCGATCTGGGGTCTGCCCGGCGGCTTCACGCTGTATGGCGGTACGCAGGTGGCGAAGAAATATCAGGCGGGTGCGATCGGCGCCGGTAAAAACCTTGGGGACTGGGGCGCGCTGTCGGCGGATGTCACTCAAGCATACAGTAAGCTGGCGGATGACAGCCGTCATCAAGGGCAGTCAATGCGCTTCCTGTACGCCAAGTCGTTGAACACCGTCGGCACCAACTTCCAACTACTGGGCTACCGCTACTCCACGCAGGGCTACTACACGCTCGATGAAACCAGCTATCGCCGCATGGTTGGCACGAACTACGATACCGATGACGGACTGATTGACCCAACGGTGGAGTACAACAATTACTACAACCTTAACTACAACCGTAAAGGGCGTATTCAGGTCAACATCACCCAGCAGCTCGGCGATTACGGATCTGTTTTCCTGAGCGGCAGCCGCCAAACCTACTGGCGTACCAATGACACCAACTCATTGTGGCAGTTGGGGTACAGCGGTCACTTGAAGGGGGTGAGTTACAGCCTGTCCTTCAACTACAACAAAAGTCCCGGACTGGTGGAGCCAGACAAACGCGCCGCCTTCAACGTTTCCATTCCTATTGGACAATGGTTGTCCGGCGGCGGCAAAGAGTCGGATATCACCCGCTCGGGTAACGCGGCCTATGCCACCTATGCGGCGAATACCGACTGGCACGGACAGACAACGCATCAGGCCGGTATTAACGGCACGTTGTTGGAAGATAACAACCTGAACTACAGCGTGCTGCAAGGCTACGGCAATCACGGTGTCGGCGGCAGCGGCTATGCCAACCTGAACTATCAGGGACGCCACGGCAACTCCAACGTTGGCTACAACTACGGTAAGAGATACCGTCAGGTCAACTACGGCCTGAGCGGCGGCATTGTGGCGCATGACAGCGGCCTCACGCTAAGCCAGCCGCTGGGGGCCACCAACGTATTGATTAAAGCGCCGGGCGCCAGCGGCGTTAACGTAGAAAGCGTGACCGGTGTGAGCACCGACTGGCGCGGCTACGCTGTCATTCCCTACGCGATGACCTACCACCGCAACCGTATTGCTCTTGATACCGCCACGCTGAAGGATAACGCCGATCTGGATGACGCCGTTGTGAACGTGGTGCCGACTCAAGGGGCGTTGGTGCGCGCCGAATTCAAAACGCACATCGGTTCACGCGCGCTGTTGACGCTGATCCGGTCTGACGGACAGCCGATGCCGTTCGGGTCTGCGGTTTCAAC
The DNA here is from genome assembly GCF_002111585.1 of Lonsdalea iberica. Taxonomy (GTDB): domain Bacteria; phylum Pseudomonadota; class Gammaproteobacteria; order Enterobacterales; family Enterobacteriaceae; genus Lonsdalea; species Lonsdalea iberica. Next base: position 4,999 of record NZ_LUTP01000059.1, on the reverse strand, counting down.
TAATGACGGCCGCTCCGACAGCATCGTCGGCGATAATGGCCAGGTCTATTTATCCGGTTTGCCGTCCACGGGCAAACTCAACGTGAAGTGGGGCGATGCGACGACTGAACAGTGCGTTGTTCCTTATTCACTGCCGGAAGATAGTGCAACGAAAGCGATTAGTTATGCCAAAGTGAGGTGCCAATAATGCGTCAATTAACAACATCGAAATCGCTTCGGACGGCTAGAAGAACTGGGTGGCTGAAACGGCTTTCTATCATGTTGCCCTTACTGGCGTTTCCCCTTATCGGTGAATGTGGCAGCGATCTGACGCTGACTTTCAGCGGGGCAATCAGCTATACCGGCCCGGCGGATGACGTGTCCGTCGGTCAGCAGATCGGCCCGGCTTGGTCGGCGAGCAACAAAAACGTCTATATGTGTAACAACTCAAGCAAGGCCACGGCCAAAGCTTATGTCTCCGCCGTACGTCCAAACACGGGATTAACGACGACTATCAGCGGCGTGAATTACATTATTTACGACTCCGGCACGCCGGGCATCGGCTTGGTGGTGGGCGTGAAGGATTCGAACGCCACGAACTATTCCGCGTTGACGACGACGCAAAACCAGTGGTATCCGGCCCCGGGGACCAACACCGTGCCGTATAACGGCATCGGTGGCTACGGTAAGGTCACGTTGGTCAAAACCACCGGTCACTTACAGACCGGGACGACAACGTTGGCTGCGCAGAATATTGCGATCGTGCAATGTTATGGCTCCGACGGCTCCGCTACCGACTCCGCATACATCAAAATCGCCCAGACCCAGATTACCGTTGCCGCGACCGGTTGTACCGTGCAGTCCGGCGCGAATCGCGTGATTGACATGGGGAATGTCTCTACCGGCAACCTGCCCTCCGTGGGCAGCCAGTCGGCGGCGAAATCGACGTCTATCGGGTTGTCCTGCGATACGGGCATCCACGTGGCGGCGACGATCTCCGACCAGAGCAATACCGCGAATACCAGCAACATCATCGGGCTGACCAGCGGCTCAACGGCTAAAGGCATCGGCATTCAGGCGTATTATAACGGCAGCTCCACACCGGTGAGTCTGGGGCCGGACGACTCCAGTAAGGGGAACACCAACCAGTTCACCATCGCCGATATTTCCACTCAGGGGCAGTCTGTGACGGTTCCGCTCATGTTCAGATATGTGCGAACCGGCGATATGACCGCGGGAACGGCCAACGGTCTGGTCGGTGTGACGTTCTCCTATCAGTGAGGCCATTATGACAATTTATCGAGTAATTCTGGGGAGCGTGGCGCTCAGTATCATGGCCGGTTCGCCGGTTGCCTCCGCCTATGACTCGTATATCCAGATCAATGGCAATCTGACGTCGAACACCTGTTCGGTCAGTACTGCTTCGCAGGACAAAACGGTCAATCTTGGCTCGGTGGCGACGAAACAGTTCTTTGAAGGAGGCTCCCGAGCGCTGACGCCAGTGCGTTTCACCCTCGATCTGGAGAACTGCGGCGCGTCCGCCAGCGCCGTCTCCACCACCTTCACCGGTACGGCGAATAAAGATGATGCGACGCTGCTGGCGCTGAACAGCAGCAGCACCGCAGCCAACGTCGGGATTGCGATTTTGGATAAAAATCGCAACCGCATCTCGCTTGGCAACGCCAGCGAGCAGTATGCGCTGACCGCCAATGCCAGCAGCGTGCAACTGGTGTTTTACGGCCAGTACGTGGCGACGCAGAGTAGCGTGACTGCGGGTACGGCCAATGGCGACGCGACTTTCACGCTGACCTATCAGTAACCGCGTCTGAAAACGCATAGGGAAAAGACCGCGCCCTTGATGTACGAACGGCGGGACCATCGTTGTCTTTAGCCATAACGACATGCGCCGGCGCGGCGACTTCATGCTCAGAGCTCCCATAGGGCTGGGCATTGACGGGACGGGAATCGCCGTCCTGCTTTCTTGCCGGGAACGGCAATCACGTGATGCATCTCCCGCAGACTGAAAGATAACGACGATAAGGACGAATATTGATGAACCTGACGGTGGCGACACTCATCGAACGCGTAAAAAAACAGCTTGGATGGCTATGTTTGGCGGCGGGCGTTTTTTTTTCCCCGACAACCTTTGCCACGTTGTGTAATACGGCAACTGGCTCGCCAGTGAATTATGACTTTAATTTCAATTTTTCCTCGCAGCAAAACTATGTCGGTTACACCACTGGCTGGAATCAGAAGTCGGACAGCGGCTCCTATGTGATCAGCGGGGGGTGCAATAACAAAGACACCGTTTACTACACCGCTCAGGCCGGTTCGGCGCTGAGTTACTCTTTCTCGGACGGCTCCGCCAACTGGTACGACATCACCGGCAATGATTATTTGCAGGTTGCCTCGCAGATGTATGTCTACAACGCTTCCGGCGGTAGTACTTACCATAATGTTCCGTTTACCGACTTATCAAATAACTGCAATGGTAAGTGCGGCGGGACGGCGACGACGGGCAGTCGTGTACAGGTCAGTTTCCGTATTAAACGCAAGTTTGTCGGCATGACGACGTTGCCGTCTATCCCGATTTTTTACTTATACGGCAATCAGGGCGGAACGGGACAGGGCACCGGCTCTCCGCTCGTGGTCGGATACCTGAGCGGCACGGTGACGGTGCCGCAAAGCTGTGAATTGAATGCTGGACAGGTGGTCTCCATCGACTTCGGCAATATCTCCACCGGCGCGTTCAAAACCGCGGGTGCCAAGCCTGACGGCGTCAGCGCCGTGACCCGCACGATCGCGATTGCCTGCAATGGCATTGAGGCCCAGTCCAATTTGTCGCTGCGCGTGCAGGCCGATACGGTGTCGGGCAATGCGATTGTCTCGAATAACAGCGACGTCGGTTTTGTCGTGACCAATAGCAGCGACAGTGCGCTGACGCCTAACGATATCTCCAGCGTACTGCCTTTCACGCTGGACGGTAATCAAAGCGCCAACGTCACGGTGAAAGCTTATCCGGTCAGTGTGACCGGCAATACGCCGCAGGCGGGCGTCGTCACCGCGTTGGCCTACCTGCGCGTCGATTTCGATTAAGGGAGGGATAATATTCATGTCGCCGAATAATTTTTGCCGTCTCGCCACCGCCGCTTTCATCGCGCAGGCCGTTGGGCTGTGGGGATGTTTACCGTCCGCTCGCGCGGATCTGGGATCGACCAACCTCCAGTTCAGCGCGACGCTGCTGTCCAACAGCTGTGCGGTCAGCGTGGGGTCGCAGGAGCAAACCGTGAATATGGGCACGCTGGCGACCAAGCAGTTCGCCGTCAATAAGACAGGCGCGGCCCCGGTGCGATTCGTAGTGAACTTGGAAAGCTGCGGTTCGGCGGCGTCTTCGGTCACCGCCACCTTCTCCGGCACGGCGGATACGAACGATTCGACGCTGCTGGCGCTCAACTCGGGGAGCACCGCGACGCATGTGGGGATCGCCATTCTGGATAAGGATCGTCAACGCATCCCGCTTGGCAACGCCAGCGAGCAATATCCGCTCACTGCCGGCGCCAGCAATGCGCAGCTGGTGTTCTATGGTCAATATATCGCGACGCAAAGCAGCGTCACCGCAGGCACCGCCAACGGCGATGTAACCTTTACCTTGAATTATCTGTAAGCGCGACCGACGGCGGCGTCGCCGCCGGTCCGACCGTGACCGCTCTGTGTTCCCGCTTTTCTCTTCCCGCCCGTGTCCTGTCTCCGCCTGCCTGCCGGGGGCGTACGTGACGCCGAAGCGGCTCTGGTCTCCCCGGCGTTAATGGCATAAGGTTTAAGACGTTTGCCGCTCTCAGAACGCGCAAGCGCTCTCATGCTTGTTGGCGTCTGGCCATCTTTCGATGGCGTGCGCCTTCTCACATGAACGAGGCGGCTTGTGACGCATGGCGTGCGATAGCCCCAGGGCAACGACGCGTCCCCTCTACTTGATAAGGAATCTGATGATGACCTCTCTGCTGATATTGGACTCCCGTGCTGATGAAATCAAAAGCGCCCTGCGTCATGCAGCGTCAGACATTGAATTGGTGACCTCCGATGGCTCCGTCGCTCAGGCGGCGCAATACGACATCTGGGTCGGGGAGCCGAAGCAGGCTGTTCCGCTATTGGCGCAGGGCGTGCGTCCTCAGTGGCTGCAATCGACCTGGGCCGGTTTCAAACCTTATCTAGCGCAAGGGTTGCCGCGTGACTATCGCCTGACTCGCGCGGTGGGCGTGTTCGGTCAGCCCATTGCCGAATATGTGCTGGCCTATCTACTTCGACATGAATTGCATCTGGAGGAACGGCGTGAGAATCAGTGTCAGCGCCGCTGGCAGCCGCGTCTGCCGGGGTCGCTGGCTGGCCGACAGGTGCTGATTGTCGGAGCCGGAGACATCGGCGGTGAAGTGGCCGACTTCCTGCAACCCTTTGGCGTCAAACTGTTTGGTATCGTCAATACGCCGCGGTCGTTGCCCCATTTCAAACACGTGGCGGCGTTGGCGGATTTGCCGAACGTGGTGGCCGGAGCCGACTACGTGGTGAATTTACTTCCGGACACGACCCGGACTACGGATATCTATCATGCCGGGGTGTTTGCGGCGATGAAATCCTCCGCGTTGTTCATTAATGTCGGGCGCGGGACGGCGGTGGTGGAGGACGATCTGTTATTCGCGCTTCATCACGGGCAGATCGCGGGCGCGGTACTGGATGTATATAGGCAAGAGCCATTACCCGAATCGCATCCTTTCTGGCAGACTCCTCACCTTACGATCAGCCCGCACGTGGCTGGCCCGATGGTGCCTGCGCTGTTGGCGCAATTGCTGGTGGGTAATCTGTCTCGTTTTATCGCACGAGAACCTTTGCGGGGGGAAGTGTCATTTACTCAAGCGTACTAACCGATCACGGCGTCTGATAAAGCTGCGGGGGCCAAGGTGCTTTTATAACGTCTATTTTAGGTTGTTATATAGTCACTTTGCGATTACATAATGACCTAACTAAGAAT
>NZ_LUTP01000058.1 GCF_002111585.1 Lonsdalea iberica | reverse complement strand
TGGTCACCACCAGCCTGAAACGCGCTGGCATACCGCTGTATCTGGATAAGGAAGGTTCAGGAGAAAACCCCGTGAACCGCGCCATGTGGAACCTGCTGATCTGCATGCCGCTGATCGCGGTACTGGCCTCCTGCTTCGGCTATCTGGCCACATCGCAGGCGCTGCTGGCGCGATTGGAAAAGTCGGTGGCCATCTGGTTCTTCCTGTTGGTGATTTATCACATCATTCGCCGCTGGATGCTGATTCAACGCCGACGCATCGCATTTGACCGAGCTAAGCAGCGCCGGGCCGAAATACTGGCGGTCCGTGCGCGTGGAGAAGAGGAGCCGACGCCACAGAGCCATGAAGCCGGGGGGGAAGTGGTTGAAGAGCCGGTCGTCGATCTGGACGCTATCAGCGCGAAATCCCTACAGCTGGTGCGCTCAGTGCTGACGCTGATTGCGCTGGTATCCGTGCTGGCGCTGTGGTCGGAAATCCACTCGGCATTCTCCTTCCTAGAGAACATCAGCCTGTGGGATGCCACCAGCACGATAAACGGAACGGAGACAGTCCAGCCGATTACGCTGGGCGCCGTGCTGATCGCCATACTGATCTTCTTTATTACGACTCAGTTGATGCGCAACCTGCCCGCGTTATTGGAGCTGGTGTTATTGCAGCACGTCGAGTTGTCTCCCGGTTCCGGCTACGCCATCACCACCGTCAGCAAATATGTGTTGCTGTTGATCGGCGGGATGTTCGGCTTCTCCATGCTCGGCATCGAGTGGTCCAAGTTTCAGTGGCTGGTCGCCGCGCTGGGGGTCGGGCTTGGTTTCGGGTTGCAGGAAATTTTCGCCAACTTTATTTCCGGTCTGATTATCCTGTTTGAGAAACCGATACGGATTGGCGATACGGTGACAATCCGCGATCTGACCGGGAGCATTATGCGCATCAACACCCGCGCCACCACTATCTCGGACTGGGACCGCAAAGAGATCATCGTCCCCAATAAGGCCTTTATCACCGAGCAATTCATTAACTGGTCGCTGTCCGACGCGGTGACGCGCGTTGTGCTGACGATTCCAGCCCCGGCAGACGCCAATACGGAAGAGGTCACAGAGATGCTGCTGGATGCAGTGAAACGCTGCTCGCTGGTGTTGGATAACCCGCCGCCGGAGGTTTTCCTCGTTGATTTACGTCAAGGGATTCAGCTGTTTGAACTGCGTATCTACGCCGCCGAGATGGGGCACCGGATGCCGCTGCGCCATGAAATTCATCAGCTGATTCTGGACGGCTACCGTAAGCACAATCTGGTGATGCCGTTCCCGCCGTTCCAGGTCCAGATGAACTCCGTACAGATCGACGGCCGCAACGCCGGGTCCGCCACGCGCTCGCCGGGCGGTCTCTAATCGTCTGACCGCTGCTGGTGCCCGGCGCTGAACGACGCCCATAAAAAATCCGGTGAGGCGATGCCCACACCGGATTTTTTTGCCCATGCAGCGGGCCGTTCGTCAGGAGCGGTCCACGGTAAAAGCCATTACCTCGTTGATAGACTCGGCTTTCAGCGCCAGCATGATCAGGCGGTCGACGCCAAGCGCGACGCCCGCGCAATCCGGGATACCCGCGGTCAACGCATCCAACAGATTTTCATCGATGGGTTGAACCGGCAGGCCGCGCGCGGCGCGTTTGCGATTATCCTGTTCAAAACGCTGACGCTGCTCGGCGCTGTCGGTCAGCTCGCGGAAGCCGTTCGCCAGTTCAATGCCTTTGAAGTAGACCTCAAATCGCTCTGCGACCCGGTGATCTTCCGTGCTAATTTCAGCCAACGATGCCTGTGTGGCCGGGAAATGGTAGACGAAGGCCGGTTTGTCGCGTCCGATATTAACCTCAACACCCACCGCGAACAGCAGTTGCAGCAGCGTATCGCGATCCTCTTCCTGATGAGCGACATCACCCACGCCCAGCGTCTCAGCGACTTCACGTAGTTGAGCCTTGTCGGCGGAGAGCGGATCGACGTCCAAATGGCGCTGGAAAGCCTGCTGATAGGTGAGCATCTCAGCGCTTTCGCACTCCAGCACCTGTTGCAGCAGATCGTCCACCTCATTCATCAGTCGGTACATATCGTAATGAGGGCGGTACCACTCCAGCATCGTGAATTCAGGATTATGATAACGGCCGGACTCTTCATTACGGAAGCTGCGACCCAATTGATAGATAGGACCGCTGCCCGCCGCCAGCAGGCGTTTCATGTGATATTCCGGGCTGGTCATCAGATAAAGTTTCAGACCGTCTGCCGCGCCGGGCCCTACATATTGGGTATCGAAAGGAACCAGATGAACGTCTGTGACCGTTGCCTGACTCATGGCGGGGGTTTCCACCTCGAGCACGCCGCGATCGGAGAAGAAGCGCCGAATTTCGTTCATGATCTCTGCCCGCTTCAACAGATTGGCAATTGGGGCGCTGGGTTGCCAACTTGCCGTTTCGCTCATGATGGTCTGCTCCAAAGTCAAAGAGGGGGTGAAGTCTACCCGCATCAGTCCGACCAAACAAATCATATCCAGTTGAAGATGTTTCAATCGGCTGTGATGTGTATTTATTAAAGCAATAAAAGTGCTGTTTTTACTTTAATTGCATTTTCGATCACGTTTTACGAACTATTCCTGTCCGCTGGTTAAAAAACAGCAAAATGCTGGATCACATCAAATTTCAGCTACCTTTAAATCGCTATAATCATTTCCACACAAAAAAGAGTGATTTAACGGTTATCTACGGCCGTCAGACTTTTTTCCTGCCCCTCCCAACTCACTAAAAACTGGGCAGAAATTAATCCAATATTCGCTTTACGCATTAATTTCTTATTTTATCTTATTTAACTTATGTAACTGGAGGAATGCAGTGCAGACCTTTAATGCCGACTTGGCCATTATCGGGGCCGGGGGCGCTGGCTTACGCGCAGCAATTGCTGCAGCTGAAGCTAATCCCCAACTGAAGATTGCGCTGATCTCAAAAGTCTACCCAATGCGAAGCCACACCGTGGCCGCAGAAGGAGGATCGGCTGCGGTCACTCAGGATCACGATAGCTTTGACTTCCATTTCCAGGATACTGTCGCCGGCGGCGACTGGCTCTGCGAACAGGACGTCGTCGACCAGTTTGTTCACGAGTGCCCACGTGAAATGATCCAGATGGAACAGTGGGGCTGCCCGTGGAGTCGTAAACCCGATGGTTCGATCAACGTACGCCGTTTTGGCGGTATGAAGATTGAACGAACCTGGTTCGCGGCGGACAAAACCGGTTTTCATATGCTGCACACTTTGTTCCAGACTTCGCTGAAATACCCGCAAATTCAGCGTTTCGACGAACACTTCGTGCTGGATATTCTGGTCGATGAAGGCCACGCCCGCGGCGTCATCGCCATCAACATGATGGAAGGCGAGCTGGTGCAGATCCGCGCCAACGCCGTCATTATGGCGACTGGCGGCGCCGGACGTGTATACCGTTATAACACCAACGGCGGCATCGTCACCGGCGACGGCATGGGCATGGCGTTCCGCCACGGCGTGCCGCTGCGGGATATGGAGTTCGTGCAGTATCACCCAACCGGCCTGCCCGGATCCGGCATCCTGATGACCGAAGGCTGCCGCGGCGAAGGCGGCATCATGGTCAACAAAGACGGCTACCGCTATCTGCAGGATTACGGCATGGGACCAGAAACCCCGCTGGGCGAGCCGAAAAACAAATATATGGAGCTGGGGCCGCGCGATAAGGTATCCCAGGCTTTCTGGCACGAGTGGCGCGCTGGCCGTACCATCTCGACCCCGCTGGGCGACGTGGTCTATCTCGATCTGCGTCACCTGGGCGAGAAGAAGCTGAAAGAGCGCCTGCCGTTCATCTGCGAACTCGCTAAAGCCTACGTCGGCGTCGATCCCGTCAAAGAACCTATCCCGATTCGCCCTACCGCGCATTACACCATGGGCGGCATCGAAACCGATCAGCAATGTGAAACGCGCATCAAAGGCCTGTTTGCCGCCGGTGAATGTTCCTCCGTCGGCCTCCACGGCGCCAACCGTCTGGGCTCCAACTCCCTCGCAGAACTGGTGGTCTTCGGCCGTTTGGCGGGTGAACACGCGGTACGACGCTCTCAGGAAGCAACGCCCGCCAATACCACCGCGCTGGATGCGCAGGCACGCGACGTGGAGAAGAAGCTGCATGACCTGATGAATCAGGAAGGCACGGAAAGCTGGTCGAAAATTCGTGATGAGATGGGAATGACGATGGAAGAAGGCTGCGGTATCTATCGCACCACCGACCTGATGCAAAAAACCGTCGATAAGCTGGCCGAACTGAAAGACCGTTTCAAACGCGTCAAAATTAGCGACCACTCCAGCGTATTTAACACCGACCTGCTCTACACCATCGAACTCGGCCATGGGCTAGATGTGGCGGAATGTATGGCGCACTCCGCGATCAATCGTAAAGAGTCCCGCGGGGCCCACCAGCGTCTTGACGAAGGCTGCACCGAACGCGATGACGTCAATTACCTGAAGCATACGCTGGCGTTCCATAGCCAGGACGGTGCTCCGCGTCTCGAATATAGCGATGTGAAGATCACCAAACTGCCGCCAGCGAAACGTGTTTACGGCGGTGAAGCCGATGCTCAGGAGAAAAGTAAGAAGGAGCAAGCGAATGGCTGAGATGCAAACCCTTAAAATGGAAGTCATGCGCTACAACCCCGAGCAGGATAGTGCGCCGCACTTCGAAACCTATGAAGTGCCGTACAACAAGCAGACCTCCTTGCTAGATGCGCTGGGTTATATCAAAGACAACCTGGCGCCGGATCTGTCTTACCGCTGGTCTTGTCGTATGGCGATCTGCGGCTCCTGCGGCATGATGGTCAACAACGTGCCGAAACTGGCCTGTAAGATCTTCCTGCGCGACTATACCAACGGCCTAAAGGTGGAAGCGCTTGGTAATTTCCCCATTGAGCGCGATTTGGTGGTGGATATGACTCACTTCATTGAGAGTCTGGAAGCCATCAAGCCGTATATTCTCGGCAATGACCGCAAACCGGAAGACGGCGCCAACAAACAGACGCCGGCGCAGATGGCGAAATACCATCAGTTCTCCGGCTGCATCAACTGCGGGTTATGCTACGCCGCCTGCCCTCAGTTTGGTCTGAACCCAGAGTTCATCGGCCCCGCCGCCATTACGCTGGCGCACCGCTACAATCTGGACAACCGCGATCACGGTAAGAAAGCACGTATGCCGCAGTTGAACAGCGATAACGGCGTATGGTCCTGTACTTTTGTCGGTTACTGCTCCGAGGTGTGTCCGAAGCACGTCGATCCCGCCGCTGCCATCCAGCAAGGCAAGGTCGAAAGCGCCAAAGACTTCATGATCGCTATGCTGAAACCACAATAAGAGAGGGAGGCAAACAATGACAACCAAACGTAAAGCGTATGTCCGTGGCATGACGCCGACCTGGTGGCAGAAGCTGGGATATTACCGCTTCTATATGCTGCGCGAAGGAACCGCGGTTCCGGCAGTGTGGTTCAGTATCGTGCTGCTGTACGGCGTTTTCGCACTGAAACACGGCGTAGAAGGCTGGGCGGACTTCGTCAGCTTCCTACAAAACCCCGTGGTGCTGTTCATCAACATCATCGCGCTGCTGGCGGCGGCTCTCCAGACCAAAACCTGGTTCGATCTGGCGCCAAAAGCCACCATTATCGTGATCAAAGATGAAAAGATGGGGCCGGAGCCGATCGTTAAAGCGCTGTGGATAGTGACTGTGGTAGTCACGCTGGCGATACTGGCTATCGTCTTGCTGTACTGATCAGGAGAAATAACGTGATTAATCAAACGCCAAAACGTTCCGATGAACCGCCTTTCTGGGGGCTGTTCGGCGCCGGTGGCATGTGGAGCGCCATTTTCGGGCCGGTCATCGTCCTGCTGGTCGGTATTCTGCTGCCAATGGGGCTGTTCCCGGACGCGCTATCCTACGACCGCATTGCGGCATTTAGCCATAGCCTCATTGGCCGGGTGTTCCTGCTGCTGATGATCGTGCTACCGCTCTGGTGCGGCTTGCACCGTATCCATCACGCTATGCACGACCTCAAAATTCACGTACCAGCTGGGAAATGGGTCTTTTACGGACTTGCCGCCATTCTCACGGTGGTCACTGTTATCGGGCTCGTCACGCTCTAAAACACCGTACCTAAAGCCACGGCCTGCCTATGCAGGCCGTTTTTCATTGCCAGTCCGCCAAACGCTTCCTACCCTTAACGTCATCACCCTCAAACCATGGTTTATCCATGGAGGACAAAAACCGATGAAAAGATGGAAAACGCTGGTGGCGGCAATCACCTCCTTGCTCTCCTCCGCCTGCAGCACAACGCCGCCGGAGAACGTCGATGTCGTAAAAAACTTCGATATTCACCGCTATCTCGGCACCTGGTACGAAATTGCCCGTCTCGACCACCGCTTCGAACGCGGGTTGGATCGCGTAACGGCGACGTATCACCCGCGTGAGGACGGCGGAATTGCCGTGACTAATCGCGGCTTTAATTCGCAGCAGCAGCGTTGGAAAGAGAGTACGGGGAAAGGATATTTGACGGGCGACCCTGGGACGGCATCGCTGAAGGTCTCTTTTTTCGGGCCATTTTACGGTAGCTATAATGTGATAGCGCTGGATAAGGCCTATCGCTACGCCATGATTTGCGGGCCTAACCGCAACTACCTGTGGATCTTATCCCGCACGCCCACGCTGGACGACGCGGTGAAACAAGAGCTGCTGACGACCGCCAGACGCTATGGTTTTGACACGGAACAACTTATTTGGGTTAATCAATCAGATGAGGATGTTGCGGGGGCGAAGCATTGACGGGACTCAGGACGAACGCCCTGCGGTATGAATCATACCGCTGCAGGAAAGCAGCGGTATGATGCGGAGAGATTATTTTACACGGGACACATATTCGCCGGAGCGAGTATCAACTTTAATCACTTCGCCAATCTGGACGAACAGCGGAACTTTGACCACGGCGCCCGTCGTCAGCGTCGCTGGTTTACCGCCGGTACCCGCCGTATCGCCTTTCAGGCCCGGATCGGTATCGGTGATTTCCAGCTCAACAAAGTTCGGCGGAGTAACGGCGATCGGAGCGCCATCCCATAAGGTCAGTACGCACTCTGCCTGTTCAACTAGCCATTTGGCGTTGTCGCCCACCGCTTTTGCATCGGCGGCCAGCTGTTCAAACGTTTCATTGTTCATGAAGTGCCAGAACTCGCCGTCGTTATACAGGTAAGTCAGGTTCATATCCATGACGTCTGCCGCTTCAACGGAATCACCGGATTTGAAGGTTTTTTCCAGCACTTTGCCGGAAATCAACTTACGGATTCTTACACGGTTAAACGCCTGGCCTTTGCCCGGCTTAACAAATTCATTTTCAACGATCGCACACGGCTCACCGTCCTGCATGATTTTAAGACCGGAACGGAATTCATTGGTACTATAAGACGCCATGTTGGTCCTCTTATTACTGGTAACTTAGCCAAAAAATGGCACACATTATAACCCGAAATACGCTGTCTGGAGAAGATTGGTTACAGCAGCTCGCCGACGTTATTACCGATCCGGACGAATTACTCCAATTTCTCGCACTTAAAGAGCACCCTCAGCTGACAAAAGGCCGTGAGGCGCGCAAACTTTTCCCCTTGCGCGTACCCCGCGCATTCGCCGCGCGGATGCAGCCGGGCAATCCTCTCGATCCGCTGCTGTTGCAGGTGATCACCGCGCCGCAGGAATTTATCGAGACGCCTGGATTCAGCCGCGATCCGCTGGAAGAGCAGGACAGCGTCGTTCCCGGCCTGCTGCACAAATACCGTAACCGTGCGCTGCTGCTGGTTAAAGGCGGCTGCGCCGTTAACTGTCGCTACTGCTTCCGTCGCCACTTCCCTTACCAGGATAATCAGGGTAATAAATCTAACTGGCGGCAGGCAATGGACTACATCCGCCAGCACCCTGAACTGGATGAGATCATTTTTTCCGGCGGCGATCCTCTGATGGCGAAAGATCATGAACTAGACTGGCTGATCGCCGAATTGGAAAGCATTCCCCATCTTCAGCGTCTGCGCATCCATAGCCGACTGCCGGTGGTGATCCCCGCCCGGATCACAGACGCGCTATGCCAACGCTTCCAGCAATCCAGACTGCGTGTCGTGCTCGTTACGCATATTAATCACGCGAATGAAATCAACACTGACGTAGCACAAAGTATGGCGAGATTACGCTTCGCGGGGGTAACGCTGCTGAATCAGAGCGTCATGCTACGCGGTGTAAACGATAATGCGGCGACGCTCGCTACGCTCAGCAACGCGCTGTTTGACGCGGGGATTTTACCTTATTACCTGCATGTCCTGGATAAAGTGCAGGGAGCTGCGCATTTTCTGGTACCGGATGATGAGGCGAGAGACATCGTCAAATCGCTGATGACGCTGGTGTCAGGTTATTTGGTGCCCCGCTTGGCGCGGGAGATCGGCGGAGAAGCCAGCAAGACGCCGCTGGACCTTGGCATGCGGCAAAGTCAGGACGACATCGTCGGGTAAAACAAGGGCCAACGAAACGATCGTCGGCCCTTTACCTTACATCGTGGTCGTTAGCGACACTTATACACATCACCCTGCATCTTGCTATCTAACGGAGCAAAGCTAGACAGGAAAGTCTCACTCGGCGACGTCGCACCGAAAATAACATTCCCTCCCATCTCTGCGGCCTGGTTACGTAGGTCGTTAGCCGCGCCCCGCATCGAACTGCCTTCATCGCCGGTTCCCGACAACCAGTTGGATTGAGTGCCGGTCACAACGCCGAGCCGCTGACATTCCGCGCCTGGTTTGCTATCCGTAAAACGCACGGCCTGCCCTGCGGGGCTAAGCGAATGGGTCGAGCTACATCCAGCCGCCAGCAAAACGCCGGCTGCCGCCATAAGAATACGAATCCGCATGTTCCCTCCGAGATGATAAAAATCGCGGTCTGACGATTATTGTTTCGCTAGCAGGTACCACGATGTCACGATAACGGGCATATCGGCTTACTTTCCCACACTCTGGGTGAGCCAGAAAGACTGCCCCCCGCCTATCGTCGCTTTCTGCTCGCACGGCCAAAGCTGCGGGCCGCGCGAGCAGCATGGCTCACGTCCGGCTAATTATGCCTGACGCCATTTTTTGAAGTTATTGATCAGGCCGTTGGTGGAGCTATCGTGACTGCTTACCGCAGAATCATCCAGCAGTTCCGGCAGGATGCGGTTGGCCAACTGTTTACCCAATTCAACGCCCCACTGATCGAACGTGAAGATATTCAGGATCGCGCCTTGCGTAAAGATCTTGTGTTCGTACAGCGCAATCAGCGCGCCCAGGCTATACGGCGTAATTTCACGCAGCAGGATGGAGTTGGTCGGGCGATTGCCTTCAAATACTTTAAACGGTGCGACGTGTTCCACGTCCTGCGGCTTTTTACCGGCGGCGGCGAACTCTGCGTCAACCGTATCGCGCGATTTCCCGAAGGCCAGCGCTTCCGTTTGCGCGAAGAAGTTGGACAGCAGTTTGCTGTGATGGTCGCTCAGCGGGTTGTGACTAACGGCAGGCGCGATGAAATCACAAGGAACCAGCTTGGTTCCCTGATGAATCAGCTGATAAAACGCGTGCTGGCCGTTGGTGCCGGGTTCGCCCCAGATGATCGGACCCGTCTGGTACTCGACCGGCGTGCCGTTGCGATCAACGTACTTGCCGTTAGACTCCATGTTGCCCTGCTGGAAGTAGGCGGCAAAACGGTGCATATACTGGTCGTACGGCAGAATCGCTTCGGTTTCCGCACCGAAGAAATTGTTGTACCAAATCCCGATCAGCGCCAGCAACACCGGCAAGTTCTGCTCGACAGGCGTGGACGCGAAATGCTTGTCCATCGCGTGAGCGCCGCTCAACAGCTGTTCGAAGTTGTCGTAGCCGATGGACAGTACGATAGACATACCGATTGCGGACCACAGAGAGTAACGACCGCCAACCCAGTCCCAAAATTCGAACATGTTATCGGTATCAATCCCGAACTCACCCACGGCCTTCCCGTTGGTGGATAGCGCGGCAAAGTGCTTAGCGACAAATTTTTCGTCACCCGCTGCTTTCAGGAACCAGTCACGCGCGCTGTGGGCGTTGGTCATCGTTTCCTGAGTGGTAAACGTTTTAGACGCGACGAGGAACAGGGTGGTTTCCGGGTTTAGCGTTTTCAGCGTTTCAGCAATATGCGTGCCGTCAACGTTGGAGACGAAGTGCATGTTGAGGTGATTTTTGTAAGGCTTGAGCGCTTCCGTCACCATGAACGGGCCCAGGTCAGAACCGCCGATGCCGATGTTCACCACATCGGTAATGGTTTTACCTGTATACCCTTTCCAGTCGCCGCCGATAACGCGTTCGCTGAATTGCTTCATTTTCTGCAGGACGGCATTCACTTCCGGCATCACATCTTTGCCGTCGACCACAATCGGGGTATTGCTGCGGTTACGCAAGGCAACATGCAGGACAGCACGGTCTTCAGTCCGGTTAATCTTTTCACCGGAGAACATGGACGAAATTGCGCCAGCCAAATCAGTCTCGCGCGCCAGTGCCTGCAATTTTTCCAGCGTCTCATCCGTGATACGGTTTTTTGAGTAGTCCACCAGCATCAGGTCGTCAAAGGTCGCGGAAAACCGCTTGAAGCGGGCATCATCCTGGGCAAACAGATCGCTGATTTGAACGTCCTTCATCACGGCAAAATGCTGCTGCAGAGCTTGCCAGGCGGCCGTCTGCGTTGGATTGATATTTTTCATAACGGTACTCTTTGTCTAAGAATGAATGGTCAGTAATCAAGGGATTGTATCCCTTAACGCCCCGCTTGAGATCCCTTTTCTTGCGAAATGCCCGGCAGGGAACCCGGCGAGTCATTGACAGCCGCCGCGTAACCCGTTATTTGTAATGGCCTACTTACGAGCCCGTTTGGTTCGCAAGCCAGAAGAGGTGCGTCGCCCAGGTAAGGTGTCGGAGGAGCCGTTTTCCGAAGAAGATACCCGAGGGGGAGCGTCGCCGAGGTGAGATCAACGCCGGCATTGATTTCATCGACCACAGGGGCTGAATCCCCTGGGTTGTCACCGGCTCATCCTGCACGGCAGGATGTTCAGCAAGGTGGAGCGCTTCTGGGTGTATCGTAGCTTTTTCCTACGTCTGCTCCCTGCTTATCGCTCTTCCCTTGTGCACAGGCTTAACGATGGACGGCTCCACACCTTAGCGATGCCGTCTCCTGACACGAGGTTTCATAAATGTCTGCTCAACAACAAAACGCGTTGATTATCGCCAAATTCGGCGGCACCAGCGTCGCCAATTTCGACGCGATGAACCATAGCGCCGACGTGGTGCTTTCCAATCCGCAGGTACGCGTCGTAGTGCTGTCGGCTTCTGCCGGCGTCACCAATCTACTCGTCGCGCTGGCGGAAGGCGTACCGTTAGAAGAACGCGACCTGCACCTGAATAAAATCCGCCAGATCCAATATGCCATCGTCGACCAATTGACTCAGCCGGAAGTCATCCGTGAAGAGATCGACCGGATGCTGGATAACATCGCCCGGCTATCGGAAGCGGCGGCGTTAGCCACTTCTACCGCACTGACCGATGAACTGGTCAGCCACGGCGAACTGATGTCCACGTTGCTGTTCGTCGAGATCCTGCGGGATCGCAGCGTCGAGGCGGAGTGGTTCGACGTACGTAAAATCATGCGAACCAACGACCGCTTTGGCCGCGCCGAACCTGACTGCGAAGCGCTGGGAGCATTGACCCGTGAGCAGCTGTTGCCTCGTATTGACGATAGACTCGTCATTACACAAGGCTTTATTGGCAGCGAGTCCAAAGGGCGTACGACTACATTGGGGCGCGGCGGCAGCGACTATACGGCCGCGCTGCTGGGCGAAGCTCTCAACGTCAGCCGGATTGATATTTGGACGGACGTTCCCGGTATTTACACCACCGACCCACGCGTGGTGCCCTCAGCCAAACGCATCGATCAAATTACGTTTGAGGAAGCCGCGGAAATGGCGACCTTCGGCGCCAAGGTGCTGCATCCCGCCACGCTGTTACCGGCCGTACGCAGTGATATCCCGGTCTTCGTTGGTTCCAGCAAGGATCCCGCGGCAGGGGGAACGCTGGTCTGCAACAAAACGGAGCATCCCCCACTGTTTCGCGCACTCGCCCTGCGTCGCAAGCAAACCCTGCTGACGCTGCACAGCCTGAACATGCTGCATGCACGGGGCTTTTTGGCGGAAGTATTCAGCATTTTGGCGCGTCATAATATTTCCGTCGACTTGATTACCACGTCCGAAGTGAACGTAGCGCTTACGCTCGATACGACAGGGTCGACGTCTACCGGCGACGGCTTGCTATCCAGCGCGATGCTGACGGAGCTGTCTTCGCTGTGTCGCGTTGAAGTGGAAGAGAACATGTCGCTGGTCGCCCTGATCGGCAATAAACTGTCTCAGGCTTGCGGTGTGGGTAAAGAGGTATTCGGCGTACTGGAACCCTTCAATATTCGTCTGATCTGTTATGGCGCCAGTAGCCACAATCTGTGTTTCCTGGTGCCGTCCAGCGCAGCCGAACAGGTCGTTCAAACGCTGCACCACAATCTGTTCGAATAACACTGTCCTCTCTCCTGATGGCCGGCCGCTTAATACCGGCCATCGTCTATTTCCTTCCATTGCCGTTTCGTCAATGAAGGCTCTAAAATAAATACTTTAAAAACTCCTTACGTCAATAAGACGCATATTTTTACTTTTCCAGTAATTCATTAGCGTTATTCTTAGTTCACTCCCTAACCGATATTAGGGCGACACACGCGCAATATCTTCAGACCTTTGTAAGGAAAACGGATGAAGACCAAAACGTCTTATGGCCTGAATTGGCTCCCCTTAGTAGTCATTGTCATTATTGCAACTTTCTTCTGGCAACTTACTCCGCCCACCGGCCTGAATCCCGCAGCCTGGCATTCTGCCGTGATTTTCGTCGCAACCATTGTCTGTATCGTGGCAAACGTATTGCCGATCGGGGCTATCGGTATCATCAGCATCACGCTGTTTGCCTTGACCTATGCGGCGGGCGACAAAACGCCTAGCGCCTCCATCCAGACGGCGCTGAGCGATCTCAACAGTTCGTTGATTTGGCTGATCGTCGTTGCTTTCATGATTGCCAGAGGATTCATCAAAACCGGTCTGGGGCGGCGTATTGCACTCCAGATGATCCGTCTTCTTGGCAAACGCACATTGGGCCTGGCTTACGGGCTGGCTTTCGCCGATCTGGTTCTGTCCCCGGCGATGCCGAGCAACACGGCCCGTTGCGGCGGCGTTATCTATCCTATTGCGGACTCACTGGCGCGCAGCTTCGACTCCAAACCGGATGACGCTTCTCGTAGTAAAATCGGTACGTTCCTGGTCACCTGTATCGGTAACGTCAACGACATCACCGCAGCGATGTTTATGACGGCTTACACTGGAAACCTGTTAGCGATAAAACTGGCGGCCAACGCTGGCGTCACGATCACGTGGGGCAGTTGGTTTGTTGCAGCGGTGGTTCCATGCCTGATCTCCCTGCTGATTATTCCACTGTGCGTATACTGGCTGGTGAAACCTGAAATTCGTCATACGCCTGACGCGCCTAAACTCGCCGTAGCCGAACTGAAAAAGATGGGTAACATGGGCCGCGGGGAGTGGCTGATGGCTGCCACCGTGCTGATACTGTTGGTACTGTGGATTTTCGGCGACAAACTGGGCGTTGACGCAACAACCGCCTCCTTCGTCGGTCTTTCTTTCTTACTGCTGACCGGCGTTTTAAGTTGGGATGATATTAAAAGCGAGAAAGGCGCTTGGGATACATTGATCTGGTTCGCGGCGCTATTAATGATGGCGAACCAGCTCAAGAATCTGGGCTTCACAACCTGGTTTGGCGATCTCATCGGTAACAGTATTGGCCATATGATGCAAGGAACCAGCTGGGTATTGGTGCTGCTGCTACTCAATGCCGCCTACTTCTATACTCATTACTTCTTCGCCAGCGGAAATGCACAAATTGCCGCCCTTTATGCTGTATTCCTGGGCGTAGGGATTAACCTCAATATTCCTGCGGTACCGATGGCATTGATGCTGGCGTTTACCAGCAGCCTGTACTGTTCTCTCACCCAATATACGCATGCCCGTGGTCCTATCTTGTTCGGCGCCGGCTATGTGCCTACCGGTGTCTGGTGGCGAACAGGGTTCATTATCAGTCTAATCAACCAGGCCATTTTCATGTCTGCCGGCTTGTTATGGTGGAAGGTGATAGGACTGTATTAATGACGAACA
Source organism: Lonsdalea iberica (assembly GCF_002111585.1). GTDB lineage: Bacteria > Pseudomonadota > Gammaproteobacteria > Enterobacterales > Enterobacteriaceae > Lonsdalea > Lonsdalea iberica. Next base: position 1,850 of record NZ_LUTP01000058.1, on the reverse strand, counting down.
ACGTTTGATTCCGATGGGGGCCTCGCGCCCCCTTTTTTATTGCAGAACACCTTGTATTGACCTTATTGCTCCCCGAAAAACTCAAAATCTTTTTAAGCAAGACTTAGCAACTCATCATAAGTCCAAAACCGTTTTATCCAGCGGCTCTACAGTAGAGCGCCCCCTTTCTCCGGTTAAACCCACAGGCATAAGGCCGTGTCACTCTTATTCATTGAAACCAGCCAAGCGTAATATTTATGCGAGCTGGCAAACTTCACGTGCAACACGTTGAGGAATAAATACTGCGATAAAACATGATAAAAACTAGGGGGATAACGTGAGGAAAATAATCAGAGATAAAGGCACCCGCCGGTGCCTGAATAAAGAATATCAATCCAACGTAGGGTTCATACTACGCAAATCGAACGGCGTGATCTGATAGACGTAATAGTTCAGCCAGTTTGAAAACAAGAGATGCCCGTGACTGCGCCAGCTTGCTTTAGGCGCTTTTTCGGGGTTGTTATCCGGGAAGTAGTTCACAGGGACAACCGTGTCTAACCCTGCTTCAATATCGCGGAAATATTCACTCCCCAGCGTCAGCGCATCATATTCTGGATGACCAGTCACGAACGCCAGACGCTTATCTTTGCTCGCAAACAGATAAGCGCCCACTTCGTCTGAACCCGCCAGAATATCGAGGTCGGTGTGTTCGCGTATGACCTCAATGGGAAAATCTGCATACCGTGAGTGAGGTGCCAGGAACGTTTCATCGAAACCGCGCGTCATCAGCGCGTGCGGCTGAAAGGTATGGTGCTCATAAACACCGGACAGCTTCACATCACGCGTCAGTTTGGGAATGCCATAAAGGACGTTCAATGCGGCCTGCACGGCCCAGCACACAAATAGTGTTGAAGTCACATGCTCCTTAGCCCAACTGATAACCTGTGAAATTTGCGGCCAATAAACCACGTCACAAAAGTCGACCAATCCCAATGGGGCTCCAGTCACAATCAGACCATCAAAGTTTTCATCTTTGATATCCTCGAAATTACAGTAGAAGTTGTTGAGATGCTCAGTCGGCGTGTTTTTGGACTCACGACTATCAATTCGTAACAGTTGAATATCGATCTGCAAGGGAGAATTCGATAACAACCGCAGAAACTGGTTTTCAGTCTCGATTTTTTTCGGCATCAGGTTAAGTACCAATACCTTAAGCGGACGAATTTCCTGCGTTTTCGCACGAGACGACGTCATCACAAACACGTTTTCTTTGCGCAAAAAGTTCACTGCGGGCAATTCATCGGGGACTCGGATTGGCATAACCTGATAACCTCACTGCATACGTTTATACGTTTAGACTTCCAGATAGCCGAAGATAGCCATTTTTCAAGTTGATGTCGATAGTGAACAAGTGCAGTTGAAAATCTTTCATTCAAAAACAGCATGAACTTATGCTTTTTACGAATAAGTAGGTGCCTATCACGCCATTATGCAGCTAATGTAGCGAGCTGAAACACGGTTCAGAACAAAACCAAGAGCTAAAATCCTGTTAAAAATCTACGATGTAGAGGCTGTTATCTCGCTAGGGAAAGTTAGAGTGTCACTGATATTTTGCTATAGGTTATCAAGTAGCTTCAGCCACATTGTCTTGTAGGGGCACGTATTGGGGTCGCGGGACATGCCAGCTCAGGGGGGGGGGCGACGGGCGTTTTGGTTAGGTTGCTCAGGATGAGTAAAGGAAGCAGCTCCAGGGGAACAAGCCGTTGAACAGGGAGGGTTCATCATGGCAGGCATTTTAAGCAGCTAGGGCCGTGACCGATAACCGACTCATGGCCCTCAATCCAGTCCCGGCAGGCGGGAGTGTGACTATT
>NZ_LUTP01000057.1 GCF_002111585.1 Lonsdalea iberica | reverse complement strand
AGTCTCAGCGTTTCGCCGAAGTTGCCGCCGACACGGGGGCCAAAAATATGCGAGTGGCACGCGTGGATGCGCGGTTCGACCCAACGATCTATATTGCGGTCGCATTGTCCAATCTGCTGGCGATCGGCGGCGGGAGTTGGATGGTGATCAATGGGACGATGACGCTGGGCGAACTGACCAGCTTCGTCATGTATCTGGGCCTGATGATTTGGCCGATGCTGGCGTTGGCCTGGATGTTAAATATCGTGGAACGCGGCAGCGCTGGCTACAGCCGTATTCGTCAGCTCCTGTCCGAGAAGCCGGTGGTGGTCGACGGTGCTCAACCTTTACCGGACGAACCCGGTACGTTGGTGGCCGATATCCAGTCATTCCACTATCCGCAGCATAGCCAGATTGTGCTGCATGACGTCAGTTTCAGGCTGCAACCCGGAAGAATGCTGGGGCTATGTGGCCCCACCGGTTCCGGGAAAAGCACGCTGATTGCTTTGTTACTGCGTTCTTTCGACGTGGAAGAAGGACAAATTTCTTATCATGACATCCCGCTCGAGAGTATTCGCCTGGATGACCTAAGGTGCCGGTTCGCCATCGTCGGACAAACGCCGTTCCTGTTTGCCGATACGGTCGCGGGCAATATTGCCTTGGGTCGTCCGGATGCGACGGAAGCGCAAATTCAGGAAGCGGCGCGTTTGGCTCATGTTCATGACGATATTTTGCGTTTGCCGCAGGGGTATGAGACCGAAGTGGGCGAGCGCGGCGTCATGCTGTCAGGTGGACAGAAGCAGCGTATCGCCATCGCCCGCGCGCTTTTGCTGGAGGCTGAGGTCCTGGTTCTGGATGATGCCCTATCCGCTGTGGACGGACGCACTGAACACGAAATATTGAACAACCTGCGTGAGTGGGGCGAAAGGCGCACCCTGATTATCAGCGCACACCGGCTTTCCGCTTTGGTTGACGCGGATGAAGTCTTGGTGCTGCAACAGGGCGGAGTAGCGCAGCGCGGCAATCATCAGGCCCTGTCACACGAAACAGGGTGGTATCGGGACATGTATCGTTACCAGCAACTCGAAGCCGCATTGGACGAGCCGACGTCGCTTGAGGAGGTCAAAAGTGAATAATTCACATCCGCTCTGGCCGACACTGAAACGTTTGCTGGCCTATGGCTCACCTTGGCGCAAACCGCTGGCGGTAGGCATGGTGATGCTCTGGGTTGCGGCGGCGGCCGAAGTCGCCGGGCCGATACTGATCAGTTATTTTATCGACCATCTCGTCTCAAAAGGGCAGTTTCCGTTGATGTTGGCCAGCGGTTTGGCGGCGGTTTACGTGTTGCTTCAACTCCTTGCCGCATCTCTGCACTACCTGCAATCGCTGACCTTTAATCGGGTCGCCGTGGGCGTCGTACAACAATTGCGGATCGATGTGATGGACGCCGCGTTGCGTCAACCGTTGTCCACGTTCGATACACAGCCTGTCGGTCAACTGATTTCCCGGGTGACGAATGATACGGAAGTGGTCCGGGATCTTTACGTGATGGTGGTGGCAACGGTTCTGCGCAGCGCAGCGCTCATCAGCGCCATGATGGTGGCGATGTTCAGCCTTGATTGGCGTATGGCGCTCGTCGCATTGACCATCTTCCCTGCCGTGCTGGTGGTGATGGTGATTTACCAACGCTACAGTACGCCCATCGTACGCCGGGTGCGCAGCTACCTGGCGGACATTAACGATGGTTTTAATGAAGTCATCAACGGTATGAGCGTCATTCAGCAGTTTCGTCAGCAGGCGCGGTTTGGCAAACGCCTGAGTGAAGTCAGTCAAAAGCACTATCTGGCCCGTATGCAAACGCTGCGACTGGAAGGCTTTCTGTTACGTCCGCTGCTGAGCCTGTTTTCTGCGCTGGTGATGTGCGGACTCCTTCTGCAGTTCGGTTTCAGCTCGGTCGGTTCGGTCGGCGTCGGTGTGTTGTATGCTTTCATCAACTACCTTGGACGGCTTAACGAACCCTTGATTGAGCTGACGACTCAGCAGTCGATGTTGCAGCAAGCCGTCGTGGCCGGGGAGCGTATTTTCGCGCTGATGGATGGCAAACGGCAGGATTATGGTGACGACTTACGCCCGCTAACCAGCGGACGCATCGACATCGACGATGTGACTTTCTCTTATCGCCGCGGCAAACCGGTATTACGCAACATTGATCTGCAAATCCCGGATAAAGGGTTTGTTGCGCTGGTGGGACACACCGGCAGCGGCAAAAGTACGCTGGCGAACCTACTAATGGGATATTACACCCCCGAACACGGCGTGATTCGGCTGGATCAGCGCCCGCTGACGACATTGTCTCACCAGGTTCTGCGTAGCAACGTGGCGATGGTTCAACAGGACCCGGTAGTCCTTGCGGATTCTGTCTACGCCAACGTCACGTTGGGCCGTGATATTGATGAAGAGAGTGTGTGGCGCGTGTTGGACATGGTGCAACTGGCTGAGCTGGTTAGGGATATGCCCGAGGGGATCCACAGTCGTATCGGCGAACAGGGCAACAACCTTTCCGTGGGACAAAAACAGCTGCTTGCGCTCGCCCGCGTGCTGGTGAATGCGCCGAAAGTGCTGATTCTCGATGAAGCGACCGCCAACATCGACTCCGGGACAGAGCAGGCTATCCAGAAGGCGTTACGCTTGATCCGCGCTCAAACTACGCTGGTGGTTATCGCTCACCGGTTATCGACGATTGTCGAGGCCGACAATATTCTGGTACTTAACCACGGCGAAATGGCCGAGCAGGGAACGCACGCGCAATTGCTGGCTCAGCAAGGACGCTATTATCAGATGTATCAGTTACAGCTGGCAGGGCAGGCCCTCGCAGAGTCAAAACGCTATGATGTCGCCGAGATGACCTCCTGAATTTCCCTCATAACTACGCCTGATTTTCGGTACGCACCATAACCTAGCAGAGATTTTCCTGCTAACAAGGTCAGGCGCACCGGAATCAGGCGCGGCGCACAAAAATGGTGCACTGGATGTGTGCGCTGTGATTCATGATTGCCCATTCTTTACTCAGGCGCGATTTGTGCGATACGTGCATTCATCACCTTTCATCGCTTTTCCATCGTCTAATCATTTATGGCACATCAATTGCTTTCAATGATGTCGTATAGACATTTGATAGTGATGGCGCAGGCCTGAACTTAACGGGTTAGGGGGATGAGAATGAAACTGGTGACTGTGGTAATTAAACCGTTCAAGCTGGAAGATGTGCGCGAAGCCCTTTCTTCCATTGGTATTCAAGGCCTTACCGTTACAGAGGTGAAGGGGTTCGGACGCCAAAAAGGCCATGCGGAATTGTACCGCGGCGCGGAATATAGCGTGAATTTCTTGCCTAAAGTAAAAATTGATATTGCTATCGCCGACGACCAGCTCGATGAAGTGATTGATGTGATTAGCAAAGCCGCCTACACCGGCAAGATTGGCGACGGGAAGATCTTCGTCGCCGAACTACAGCGCGTCATTCGCATACGAACCGGCGAAACAGATGAAGCTGCATTATAACAACTACCTGATTTAGCCTTATAAATAGGGATGAATGAAAATGAAGAAACTATCCTTCTTGTCTGGTCTGGGTACCGCAGCCATGCTCCCGGCATGCGCCATGGCAGACACTGCAGCACCAGTGATCGATAAAGCCGATAACGCTTTCATGATGATTTGTACCGCTTTGGTGCTTTTTATGACCATTCCGGGCATTGCGCTGTTTTACGGCGGTCTGATTCGTTCCAAAAACGTGCTGTCCGTATTGTCTCAAGTGGTTGTCGCCTTCGCGTTGGTTTGTCTGTTGTGGGTCATCTATGGTTATAGCGTTGCGTTCAGCTCTGGCAACGCATTTTTCGGCAGCCTGAGCAACTTTATGCTGAATGGCATTGATATCGATTCGCAGAGCGGCACGTTCTACCAGTATATCCACGTCGCTTTCCAGGGCTCCTTCGCGTGCATCACCGTTGGCCTCGTGATTGGGGCTTTGGCGGAACGTATCCGCTTCTCGGCAGCGCTGATTTTTGTGGTGCTGTGGCTGACATTGTCTTACCTTCCCATGACTCACATGGTATGGGGTGGCGGCTATCTGGCCGCTGACGGCGCGCTCGATTTCGCCGGGGGCACGGTAGTGCACATCAACGCCGCGGTTGCGGGGCTGGTTGGCGCAACCTTGCTGGGTAAACGCGTTGGCTTCGGTAAAGAAGCGTTCAAACCCCATAATTTGCCGATGGTGTGTATTGGCACCGCTATCCTGTATATCGGCTGGTTCGGCTTCAACGCGGGTTCCGCCAGCTCGGCCAACAATATCGCGGGTTTGGCATTTTTGACGACGGTGATCGCGACGGCAGCAGCGATTCTGGCCTGGGTCGTCGGGGAATGGGGGCTGCGTGGCAAGCCTTCTCTGCTCGGCGCATGCTCCGGCTGTATCGCGGGCCTGGTCGCCATTACGCCTGCGGCAGGTACGGTTGGCGTTGGCGGAGCTATGGTTATCGGTTTTGCGGGCGGCTTCGCCGGCCTGTGGGGCGTAACCGTGTTGAAACGGTGGCTGCGTGTTGATGATCCATGCGACGTCTTCGGCGTTCACGGCGTCTGCGGTATCGTCGGCTGCATCCTGACAGGTGTCTTCACCTCATCCTCGCTGGGCGGCGTGGGGTACGCGGAAGGCGTCACCATGGCTCATCAGGTCTGGGTTCAGTTGTTCAGTGTGATCGTTTGTATCGTATGGTCTGGCGTGGCCGCATTCATTGCCTTCAAAATCGCTGATATGGCTGTCGGTCTGCGCGTTCCAGAAGAGCAAGAACGCGAAGGGCTGGACGTTAACAGCCACGGCGAAAACGCATACAACCAATAACCAGTCTCTGGAGGCGTGTGTCGCACGGCTCCACTGCAATAAAAAAATCACCCGTCAGTTTTCTACGGGTGGTTTTTTTGTGGGCGACTCTTGGGGGCTAATGGATCATGCGCCATGTCGGCGAATAACGCCCTCTTGCATGCTGGAGGCAATCAGAACGCCGTCGCGAGTATAGAATTGACCTCGAACTAATCCTCTACCGCCGGAGGCCGATGGGCTATCTACCGCATACAGCAGCCAGTCATCCATTCGAAATGGTCGATGGAACCACATGGCGTGATCGATAGTGGCGACCTGCATGCCGGGTTCGAGAAAACCAACGCCGTGAGGCTGGAGCGCCGTTAGCAGGCAGTTGCAATCTGAGGTATATCCCAAGAGATACTGGTGAACGCGTTCATCGTCACTCAATTTACCGTTAGCTCGGCACCAGACGTGGCGGATTGGTGGCTCAACCTCCCCTTTGAGCGGGTTGTGGAATTTTACCGGCCGCATTTCGATAGGGCGTTCTTCAGTAAACGTCTCTTTCAATTGAGGCGGCAGCAAATGGGCCAGGCTCCGCGCGATGTCTTGCTCCGACGGCAAACTTTCCGGCATCGGCACCTGCGGCATCACGCTTTGGTGTTCGAATCCCGACTCGGGTTGCTGGAATGAGGCGGTCATATGGAAAATAGGGCGGCCATTCTGAATGGCATCTACGCGTAGGGTGCTGAAACTCTTGCCTTCTCGTAAGGTCGCAACCTGATAGATGATTGGCTTATGACTTTCTCCCGGCAAGAGAAAGTAACAATGAAAAGAGTGCACGTTACGCTGTTCGGAAACCGTCTGTTTCGCCGCCGAAAGCGCCTGACCGACAACCTGGCCGCCAAAGACCTGTCTCAGCCCTAAATCCTGACTTTGACCACGAAATAAACCTTCCTCGATTTTTTCCAGATTCAGCAAATCGAGAAGCTGTTGTAATGCCTGACTCATCATTATCAGCCTTGTCGGTAGTACGCCATGTTGCGGGTCCTTGTGGCGATGACCACGTGACCCCACTTTTTGTTTTGGTCCTTTCTGTCATCCCTTATGAAAATATCAAGATATTGAACCATAATTAAAACGCCGAGTGGTTCTTGCTACTTAGCGGTCATCGGTTTTCGCCGAAGGCCATATAAATGATAAAGGGAGACTTACCAAATGAAATTATGGCATATCTTGGGCGGTATCATGGTATCGATCGGCTTGGTTGGGTGTGCAGATAAAAGTGATAGTGGTGTAGCTCCGGATGTCAGAGGCCCTATCCCGGCAAGCGGCAGCTATCTGCCCGGCATTGCGCAGCCTTCCGTAACCGGCACGGTGAATATTCGACAAAAAATTGCATTGCCGGCGGATGCTGAATTAACAGTAACCGTTTCAGATGCCTCGTTGGCCGACGCTCCGTCGAAAATCATTACCCAGCGAGTGACGTTAACTCATGGAAAACAATCGCCTTTCCACTTTGTTTTGCCCTACAACCCGAAAGATATCCAACCTAACGCGCGGGTGCTTTTGAGCGCTGCGGTTACCATCAATCATCGCGTCACGCTGATTACGGAAAGCGTTGTGCCTGTGATCACTAATGGCGTTCGTTCCGCCGAGTTGACTTTGGTTCCGGTGGAGTCTGTGCCTGTACCGGCGAATCCGTCAGTACCCTTAGCGGCAGGGACGGATGTCCATAGCGGAGCGACGGTGCCCCCGGTTTCATCAGGTACGGCCGTTTCCCCTATGCAGTGATCAAGGGGTAACCAGCGGCGAACGATCAGATTTACGCCGTTGGTTGCCAACGAAACCGGCTGAGGTCGATTTTACCAGCCAAATTAAATTTTACCCCTTCCGCAACCAGCGCCAGCTTTTGGCGCTGATTACCTGGTCCCGTCAACGATAGCTCGCCTTTTCGGTTAATCACACGGTGCCAAGGGAGCTTGGTCCCTGCAGGAAGATTACGCAATATAGCGCCGACTTGGCGCGCAGCGCGGGGCGAGCCAGCTAAAAGCGCGATGTCTCCGTAGGTTGCGACTTGACCGAAGGGGATAGCCGCGATGACCTGGAACACGCGTTGTCGAAAATTATCTTCATGTGGCGACATAGCCGTAGGGAGTCTCCTGTTTGCCATGAGATTTCGCGATAGCGCATGGTATCAAGTCGATAATGGGCAAGAAAACGGCGGTTAGGTCGTGTCGGCTTGCAATTGAGCAGACCATCGCTGATAATGCCCACCGCTTCGCAGTGCGGAGCCGTCAATGGAGGCCCTGTTGGTTCTCCCGCAACACTAACCTGTGGACTCGGTCAGGTCCGGAAGGAAGCAGCCGCAGCAGGCGACGTGTGTGCCGGGATGTAGCTGGCGGGGCCTCCACCATTTCAGATATTTCTTACCCCTGTTTTCCCCTTCTTATTTTTTAATTTTACTTATCCGGATAATCTTTGTTTAACAATCTGGCGTTGTCTCGCTTTTTATTTATTCGGCGTCATCGGGTTTATGCATTGAACGCCATTGAGGGTAAGTTTATAAAAAGACTTATCTCTATCGATAGGGAGTTGTTTAATAAAGTGGGTGTTAAGTTATTTATGATGAATTAAGGCGGAAATATGTACATATGAGTTGTTACTGATTTTAGCATATTGCTTAATTTTTCTAATAAGACAAAGGCCGATCATGATATCGGCTCAATGTACTTTCAGCTCGACCTCAGAGGATTAATACGTATTAACGTACATATTTCCATACAGCGGTAGGGACTTTGTCGTAGAGCTTATTCATGGTCAGCTCGGCCAAACGGTGGTCTGCAGCGGAATAGAACATTTCTAACTCATCGTTAGAGAGTTCATACTTGTTCTTTTCAATAACGCGTTCAAGGGTGTCAATGGTTGTGCATTTGCGCAAACGCATCAAGTAATCTATTTTTTTCATAATAACCTTTATGAATTTTCCTGGGTTAAAATAAGTATAAGGCAAATAATTGCTTAAGTTCTTACTGTTGCATAGCTGCTCTTTTCTGAGAGCATTCTGAATAATTGTGACTTAGATTTTTGCCATCTCCGCAGCTCCGCATCATTAATGCCGTAATTGCTGAAAAGAATATAAGTATCGTCTAAATATTTTTCAACCCGCATGTACAACTCTTCATCATCCGGGTATTTAATTTTATAGGTGCCAATAAAGGCCGCAATATGCTCAATAAGTTCATTGAGCTGAAGATTTATTGCGGAGGTCGGATCATTCACCCAGCCGTGATTGCTGTCACCTAGTGTCGCGATACTTTCGTCGCGCAGATTCTCACACAAGAATCTGAGTTGGGCAATATCATAATGTTTAGGTGAGTACTCATCCATTTCAATCCCTCCGTTAAGCCGTAGTTCAGTCTTACTTAGGGTTTACTCCTGCTGTAGCAGGTAACGTGATGAATTGCATAAGAGAGATTACACTCCGCTGTCCTCAAATAGACCGACCAAGGATAACACGGTGAATGTAAAGAATGTCCTCACGTCTTTGTAAAAATCATTCTGCATCAACTATAGCAAAGAACACCTAGGTTCGCACAACGTGGACATTTTCTGTAGCTATTGGTGCTATCGAACTCATCGTTCAAAATTTGTAATGTATTAATTGAACCATAAGACTATTAAACATCTCTTTTAAAAAGTGCCACTTTTACTATGTTAATTAGTTTTTCCAGAATTGAATGTAAGCTATCCATATAAAATGTAACAAAAATAGCATTAAACAATCTCGAAGGAGGTGGCCGAACGGCGGGTGGGATAAGGCAGGGCGCTTCCCTATGGCGGCCAAAAGCCGGGCCGCTTTTAAAGGTGATAGAACGCAATACGCTGAATCATCGACAGTCAGTCAGTTACCTAAGTGTTAAAGCCTGTTTAAATCCGAAAGGGAAAGGAAATTCTTATCAGGCTTTATTGTTTGTTTATTGATGACGGCCTAAAGGTCCGATGAGTTATTCATTAGTGTTTTTTCTTTTTCCGGCCCTGAACCGCCTTAAAGCGAGGATGGGTTTTACAGATAACATAAATTCTGCCGCGTCGTTTAACGACGATACAATCTTTATGGCGATTTTTGGCGCTTCGTAGTGAGCTTAATACTTGCATAAAGCATTTCTCCCGTCTTTAAGATTTAAGAAAGTGGCCGAATCTTTTCTGGAAGCGTGCAGCGCTTCCTTCTTTTGAATACTCCTTCTGTTTGCCCGTGTAGTAGGGATGCGAGGCTGCAGAAACTTCGACGGTGACATAGGGGTATATTTTCCCCTCATATTCATGGGTTCTTTCCGTCGTGATAGTGGATCCGACGGTATAAAACGTGTTCGCGCTGGTATCGTGGAAAAGCACGGTGCGGTAGCGGGGATGTATATCGGGTTTCATAATACGCCTGCGGCTAATGTTATAACATAACATTATTTTGCACTTCTTTTATTCGCGGATCAACAATGGTTTGCATGAAAGGGTGGGCTAAGAGCAAAAAAATAGGCCGCTTAAGCGGCCTATTTTGACTAAGGATGTGAATTAGTGCTGGTCTGGCTGATGTTCCGTCTTCTCAGCGCTTTTCTTTTTACTGAAGCGCCGGCTGACGACGACGTAAAAGACGGGCACGAAATAGATAGCCAAAATGGTGGCGGTCAACATCCCGCCCATGACCCCAGTCCCGACTGCGTTTTGCGCGCCGGAGCCTGCGCCAGAGCTGATGACTAGCGGCACGACCCCCAAAATGAGGCCAGCGAGGTCATCAATATGGGGCGCAAACGCATCCGAACGGCATCGAGCGTCGCCTCCACTAAACCTTTTCCTTCTTTTTCCATCAGATCTTTCGCAAACTCGACGATCAAAATGGCGTTTTTGGCTGATAGCCCAATAGTGGTGAGCATCCCTACCTTGAAGTACACATCGTTTTCCAAGCCGCGCATACTGGCAGCGACCACGGCCCCCAGAATCCCAAGCGGTACAACGAGCATGACGGAGAAGGGGACCGACCAGCTTTCGTACAGTGCGGCAAGACACAAGAACACGACAATAGCAGAAATGACTATCAGCGCAGGCGCCTGATTACCTGCCAGACGTTCCTGGTAAGACATGCCCGTCCAATCGAAGTTGACTCCTTCAGGTAACTGCGAGGCCAGCTCTTCCATCAGCGCCATTGCTTCACCCGTACTTTTCCCAGGTGCGGCTTCTCCCAGAATCTCCATAGAGGGTAACCCGTTGTATCGCTCCAGACGCGGGGAACCATATTCCCAATGGGCTGTACCGAAGGCGGAGAAGGGGACCATCTGGCCTGCCGTACCGCGAACATACCAGTTCTGAATGTCGCCAGGCAGCATACGGAACTTCGCATCCGCCTGGACGTACACTTTCTTCACCCTACCGCGGTCGATGAAGTCGTTGACGTAACTTCCTCCCAACGCGGTTGCCAGCGTCGAGTTGATTTCATCCAACGTGACGCCCAGAGCGAGCGCTTTCTCCTGGTCGATATCCAGACGATATTGCGGGGTATCTTCCATGCCGTTCGGACGAACGCTCACCAACGTATCCGAATGTTGCGCGACCAATCCTAACAGCTGGTTACGAGCCTGCATCAGCTTGTCATGCCCCAAGTTGCCTTGGTCAACCAACTGGAAGTCGAAGCCGCTGGCGGTACCCAGTTCAACGATAGCGGGAATGTTGAACGGAATGACCAACCCTTCTTTTATCTGAGAAAAAGCGGCGTAAGCTCGGCCGGCGATTGCGTCGACCTTATTTGCGGCTCCACTACGCTCATCCCAATTTTTCAGGCTGGCAAAGGCAATCCCCATGTTTTGCCCGCGTCCGGCGAATCCAAAACCGTTGACGGTAAAGACGGAGTTCACGTTGTCCTTTTCATTATTCAGGTAGTACGAATCCACTTGATCCAGCACTTTTTGGGTGCTTTCCTGCGTGGAGCCGACAGGTAACTGCACCATGGTGAGCAGTACACCCTGGTCTTCCTGGGGCAGGAATGAACTAGGCAGACGCAGGAACATCAGACCGAGACCAATAACCAGCAGCAGGTAAATCACGACATAGCGACCGGTGCTGCGCAGGATGTTGGCAACGCTGTCGGTATAGTGATGCGTACTCTTTTCGAAAAGACGGTTGAACCAGCCGAAAAAGCCCTTGGTTTTGCCGTGACCATGATTATCAACAGGTTTAAGCAGTGTGGCGCATAGGGCTGGAGTCAGGATCAAGGCCACCAGGACGGACAGCACCATGGAAGATACGATGGTTACCGAGAACTGACGGTAGATGGCGCCGGTCGAACCGCCGGAGAAGGCCATCGGCACAAATACCGCGGACAGCACAAGCGCGATCCCCACCAGAGCGCCCTGAATCTGGCCCATGGATTTCCGCGTGGCTTCTTTGGGCGATAGTCCTTCTTCCGCCATAACACGTTCGACGTTTTCCACCACGACGATGGCGTCATCCACTAGAAGACCGATCGCCAACACCATGGCGAACATGGTCAGGGTATTGATGGAGTAGCCAAATGCCGAGAGGATGGCGAAGGTCCCCAGCAAGACCACCGGCACCGCGATGGTAGGGATGAGCGTCGCGCGGAAGTTCTGTAGGAACAGATACATTACCAGGAACACCAGCACGATAGCTTCAATCAGCGTTTTCACCACTTCGTTAATAGAAATCTTAACGAACGGCGTGGTGTCGTACGGATAGACCACTTTCAATCCCGAAGGGAATTGCGCCTGCAGTTTAGCCAACTCGGCTTTAACGGCGTTGGCCGTGTCCAGCGCATTCGCCCCGGTTGCCAGTTTGATGCCGAGACCAGAAGCCGGCTGACCGTTATAACGGGCAACGACGCTGTAGTCTTCACCGCCCAGTTCAATCCGGGCGACATCTTTCAGCCGAACCTGTGAACCGTCCTGGTTCACGCGGATCAGAATATTGCCGAACTGTTCGGTATTGTTGAGTCTTGTCTGGGCGATAATTGACGAGTTTAATTTTTGTCCCGGTACTGGCGGCGTCCCGCCTAACTGACCGGCGGCAATCTGCGTGTTCTGAACTGTAATTGCCGAGACCACGTCTGACGTGGTCATCTGATAATTGGTGAGTTTGTTGGGGTCGAGCCAGATACGCATGGCGTACTGGGCACCAAACAGCTGAGTATCACCGACACCGGTAACGCGGCTGATGGGGTCCTTGACGCTGGAGCCGACGTAGTCCGCGATGTCCTGCTGGGTCATGTTTTTATCATCGCTGATAAACCCGACGACCATCAGAAAGCTGCTGCTGGATTTCTGCACGCTAACGCCTTGCTGCTGAACTTCCTGCGGCAAAAGCGGCATGGCGAGCTGCAACTTGTTCTGCACCTGTACCTGAGCGATGTCAGGGTTGGCTTTGGAGTCAAAGGTTAACGTGATCTGAGCGTTGCCAGACGAGTCGCTGTTCGATGACATGTACAGCAGATTATCGATGCCGCTCATGTTCTGTTCGATGACCTGCGTGACGGTATCCTGCACCGTTTTGGCGTCTGCGCCCGGATAAGAGGCGGTCACTTCAACCGACGGTGGCGCAATGCTCGGATACTGGGCTACCGGCAACTGTGTTATCGCCAATAGCCCGGTCAGCATCACCATAATGGCAATGACCCATGCGAAGATGGGGCGATCTATGAAAAACTTAGCCATTGATTACCGGCTCCTGTTAAGACTTGGCGGGTTGGGCTTGGGGCTGCTGAGCGCTGTCAGATTTGACTTCCTGCGCTGTCACCACAATGCCGGGTTTGATCTTTTGCAAGCCGGAAACAATCACGCGATCGCCGGGTTTGATGCCTGACGTCACCACCCACTTGTCGCCGATAGCCTGAGCTGTGGTGACCGAGCGGACTTCAACTTTGTCGCCTTCACCGACCACAAGTGCGGAAGCATCGCCGCGCGGAGTGCGGGTGACGCCTTCCTGAGGTACCAGAATCGCGTTTTGATTGATGCCAGCATCCAGACGCGCACGGACGAACATACCGGGCAGCAGGTTGTGTGAAGGGTTCGGGAAGATGGCGCGCAGCGTGATGGAACCGGTCGTTTCATCTACGGTCACATCGGAGAACTCCAGCGTACCCTGCTGATCGTATTCAGTACCGTTTTCAAGCAACAAACGGACGTTGGCCTTACCATTGGTCGCCTGGATAGTGCCACTGTTCAAATCGTTCTTAAGCCGCAGAAAATCGTTGCTGGACTGCGTCACGTCCACATAAATGGGGTCGAGCTGCTGAATTGTGGTGAGCGCGGTCGTTTGAGCGCTGGAAACCAAGGCGCCTTCGGTGACCGTGGACTTACCAATGCGGCCCGAAATCGGGGCAGTGACTTTGGTGTAATCGAGGTTGATTTGGGCGGAGTCTACGGCGGCTTTGCCGGAAACGACGGTTGCGTCGGCCTGACGGGAGGTCGCGACGGCCTGGTCGTATTCCTGCTTGCTGATGTAGTTGGTGCCTAACAGCGGTTTGTAGCGGTTGACGGTCAAACGCGCGACTTCGGCGTTTGCTTGCGCTTCCGCCAGCGAGCCTTTCGCGTTATTAAGCTGTGCCTGATAAGGCGCCGGGTCGATTTGATACAGCGATACGCCAGCCTGGACGTCGCCGCCTTCCACGAAATTACGCTTGAGGATAATGCCGCCGACCTGAGGACGGACTTCCGCTACGCGGTAAGAATTAGTGCGTCCCGGCAGTTCGGTGATGATATTTAGAGGTTGTGCTTTTATGGTGACAATATCTACCGCTGGCGCGTTTCCTGCCGCATTGCCTTGGCTTTCACCCTTATTATCACATCCAGTGAGGACTAAGCCGCCAGAAAGCATCAGCACCGCCAGAGGCAAAAGCCTTCTGTTTTTATTCATAAAATAAACCTCAAGATTCCGATTCGAAAATTGATCAATGGATAACAAGCCCAAACCCATTGCTGCGATAATATTCAGTTCATGCTATGTTACATACATACACGAATGTATGTAAATCACACCTTTCAGTTAAAATAATGCTATGGCACGAAAAACCAAAAAACAGGCTGAGGAAACCCGCCAGCACATTATGGAGACGGCACTGCGCCTTTTCTCCGAGCACGGTGTCTCTGCGACGTCATTGTCTGACATTGCGGTCGCTGCGGGTGTAACACGAGGTGCTATTTACTGGCATTTCAAAAACAAAGCTGAACTGTTTGCTGAAATTTGGGCGCGTTCAGAAACAAAAATTGCCGATTTTGAAACTGAGTATCATGCAAAATTTCCGGATGATCCACTTCATGTTATGCGGGAAGTCCTTATTTATATGCTGAAGCAGATCGAGTGCGACGGCGATTGGCGCGCGATGATGGAGATTATTTTCCATAAATGCGAGTTTAGCGGTGAAATCCGCTCCTCTTGCCATGGACGCAAAGAAATTCACCTTGATTGTTACAATAAAGTGGATGTTTTGCTGAGCCGCTGCATTATCTCCGGCAAGCTGCCCGAGGATATCGATGCCCATCGGGCGGCTATTGCGCTGCGAGCCTACCTGTCTGGCGTGATGGAAAATTGGCTATTTATGCCGGAAAGCTTCGGATTGAGTCATGAAGCGCCATTTTTAGTCGATGGCCTTATCGATATGCTCCGATTCAGCCCGGCAATGCGTCAGGTCCATTGACCTGAAAAATGTTTATAGATCGTAAAGACCGTTACCTTTCCCCACGGATTCACATATCTCGGCTCGACTGAGGCGTGATAAACTTGGCGTATCTCCGCTTATACGATGATGTGCCATGAGTTCCAGGTTCGCTGTTTTACGCCATGTTTACGCCCCTTTCCTCCGCGTGCCGCATTCCGCCTTGCGTTCGCTGTCGGCGCTTCTTCTAACGCTGTGTCTGGCGCTGGCCGTATGCGCGCCAGCGTTGGCGATGACCAATGATTTGCCGGCCCGCAGCGATATTCAAAACCGTCTAGATACGCTCAACAAACAAAAAAGCCAGTCACCGGCCGATAAGCTGGTTATCGAGGATTACACCAAAACGCTTGACGTTCTGGATGCGATAGAACGGGTTAAGCAGGAAACCGCGCAACTGAAACTTCAGGCGGCGCAATCCCCGGCCAAGCTGCGGCAGACCAGCAATGATCTGGCGGCGTTGACTTCGTCATCGGAAGTTTCACTCGCATCACTTGAATCCTTATCGATTAAACAGTTGGAGTCACGCTTAAACGATACGCTGGCTGGCCTGCAGTCGGCGCAGGAAAACTTGTCTAATTACAATAGTCAGCTGATTTCGCTGCAAACGCAGCCGGAAAGAGTGCAGAGCGCCATGCTGACGGCGTCGCAGCGCAGCCAGCAACTGCGCAATCAGCTCAATGGCCTGGAGCCGGAACAGGCGACGTTACGGCCGAGCCAGCAAACGTTGCTGTTGACGGAACAGGTCCTGTTGAGTGCTCAGATGGAGCAGCAGCGCAAAAGTCTGGAAGTGAATACGACGTTGCAGGATCTCCTGCAAAAGCAGCGTGACTACACGGCGGCCCAGATTAATCAGCAAGAACGCATGGTGCAGGCGCTGCAAAATGTGGTCAGCCACAAACGTCTCAACCTGTCGGAGAAAACCGCTAAAGAGGCGCAGACATCCGGCGAGCTGCAGCGCATACAGGAAAACCCACTGGTTAAGACGGAAATGGAGACCAACCGTCAGCTCAGCCAGCGGCTGATTACCGCGACCGAAGCAGGAAATACGCTGGTGCAGCAAAGCATTCAGGTAAAAAACTGGTTGGATCGCGCTACGCAGTCCGAGCGTAATCTGAAAGAGCAGGTCACCGTACTCAAAGGTAGCCTGTTGTTGTCGCGCATTTTGTATCAGCAACAGCAAAACCTCCCTTCGGCAGATGAACTGAGCGACATGAGCACGCAGATCGCCGATTTGCGCCTGGAGCAGTTCGACATCAACCAGCAGCGGGATGAGCTGTTTCGCGGCGATGAATATATTCAGAAGTTACTGGCGCGCAGCAATACGGCCTCCGACGACGAAGTGACCGATGCGCTGGAGCAGATTCTGGACATGCGCCGTGAGTTGCTAGACCAGTTGAACAAGCAGCTCGGCAACCAGCTGATGCTTGCGATTAACCTGCAAATCAACCGACAGCAGCTCGGCAGCGTGAACGCTTCGCTGCAAAGGACGCTGACCCAGCAGATCTTCTGGGTGAACAGCAACAAGCCGATGGACTGGAGCTGGCTGAAAGAATTTCCATCCTCCTTCAAACAACAACTGCACGGCATTCATATCGGGGTTAAATCGGAACAGTTTGTTCAGGGGGCTTTACGCTCCTTGCTTTATGTCGTTCCGGCGATGCTATTGGTGGGGCTGATCTTCTGGCGTCGACCATCTATCGACCATTATCTCGACAAATTGTCTAAAGACGTCGGACAGCTCAAACGCGACAGCCAGCTCCATACCCCGCAGACGATTCTCCTCCTGCTGATAAAGGTGCTGCCCGGCACGCTAATCTTAATGTGTCTGGGACTGTGGCTGGAGCGCTCCGGGGGGCAACTGGGCGAATTTGCCTGGCTGCTAAGTCAGGATCTGGCGCTGTTCTGGCTCGTCTTTGGGCTTGCCTGGCAGGGGCTGAAGCCCGAGGGAATGTTTGAACGGCATTTCAACCTCGCGCCTTCGCTAAGCGCTCACTATCGCAGGCAGACGCTGCGGCTGGGATGTGCGCTGCTGCCGCTGATTTTTTGGTCTGTCATCGGCGAACAGATCCCACTGTATCTGGTGGACGACGTTATCGGGCAGTTGATGATCGTCCTCAACCTGGTGCTGCTGTCGGTACTGGTCTTTCCGCTTTGCCGGGATAGCTGGCGTGACAAAGATCGCCACACGATGCGTCTGATCGTCGTTACGGCCATTGCGCTAATGCCGCCGTTTTTGATCGTGTTGATGTTTAGCGGCTACTTCTATACGACGTTGCGCTTATCCGGGCGTTGGATCGAAAGCCTGTATCTGCTGATTATTTGGAATGTGGTCTACATGGCCACCATCCGCGGGCTGAGCGTCGCGGCTCGACGTCTGGCCTATCGCCGTGCGCTGGCCAGGCGGCAGAACACGGTGAAAGAGGGCGCTGAAGGGAGCGAACCAGTGCCTGAAGCGCCGTTGGCGCTGGAACAGATCAGCCAGCAATCATTGCGACTGACCACCATGGTTCTGGTGATAGTCTTCTGCGGCGCGATCTATGGGATTTGGGCGGACCTGGTAACGGTATTCTCCTACCTTGATAGTGTCACGCTCTGGCACTACAACGCGTCCGTGGGCGGCAGCAACGTCCTGCAAGCGGTAACGCTCGGCAACTTGCTGCTGTCGCTGGCGGTGATTGTGATTGCCTACGTGATGACCCGCAACTTGCCGGGGCTACTGGAAGTGCTGGTGCTTTCCCGGCTGCAGCTACGGCAGGGGACCTCTTATGCCATTACGACGATATTGACCTATCTGATTACGTCCTTCGGCGCGGTGACTGCCCTTAGCTCGCTCGGCGTATCATGGGACAAACTTCAGTGGCTGGTCGCGGCATTGTCCGTCGGGCTCGGCTTCGGTTTGCAGGAGATCTTCGCCAACTTCGTCTCCGGTCTGATCATCCTGTTCGAACGCCCCGTGCGTATCGGCGATACGATCACCATCGGGGCGTTTTCGGGAACGGTCAGCAAGATCAGAATTCGAGCGACGACGATTACGGATTTTGACCGTAAAGAGGTGATCATTCCGAACAAGGCCTTCGTGACGGAGCGCCTGATCAACTGGTCGCTATCAGATACCATCACGCGTGTCATCATCAGCATTGGCGTGGCCTACGGGTCGGATCTGGATAAGGTGAAATCCGTTTTGTTGCAGGCCGCGCGAGAGAACGCCCGTGTGATGACCGATCCAGAGCCGCAGGTGTTTTTCCTCGCGTTCGGCGCAAGTACCCTCAATCATGAGCTGAGACTGA
>NZ_LUTP01000056.1 GCF_002111585.1 Lonsdalea iberica | reverse complement strand
AGCGGTCAAGCGGTCAAGCGGTCAAGCGGTCAAGCGGTCAAGCGGTCAAGCGGTCAAGCAACATTATCTGCTCAGGCGTGGCCGCTGTTTTTAAAATCACGCAAAAAGCTGCCCCACTTACGCTCATAAAACGGCGTGGTGTGCTTGATCATGTAATGGCTGATGCCCGGCTCGTTGTCTGCAACGACGCAAAGGTCAATCGGGCGATCGTCCGGCAACGTGTCGCTGGCAACAGTGCCTGCCGCCAGAATGATCGCTTCCACGTCTTCATCCACATCGATGCCGACCAGCAGATGCGGCTGTTCTTCTCCCTGTTCCTGGATCTGCACCAGAAACGCGCGGCGCACGGCGGGATATTTCGCAAATAGTTGGGTCAGAGAGTCGATCATCTGCGCGGGCATTTCCGCGGGCTGACCAATCAGGACTTGTGTGTCCTCCTCGATCACTTTTTTCGTCACGAGTCCGGTGCCTTCGCCAGCCAGCAGGTGTTCAACCTCCTGCGGCAGAAACTCTTTCCCATAAGGCAATTTCGGATTGAGGAACAACACGGCGCCCTGTGTCAGTTCGAACAGCGCTCGTGCGGGCAGGGCCAAAAAGGACTGTTCTTCGGTGATGGCTGACTGCAGAGCCTCAAGGGAGGAAAAAAATGGGATTGCGGAACTGCCATCCGGCTTCTCCCAATGCTGAAGATGCACTTGGCTGCCTGCCTGAAGCGTCTGCTCGCCGAAAGTCGTGTCGCCGTCGCTGTTTCCTAGTACGTATACCGTGGCCGTCATCAGTTCATTGAAAAACTCAGGCCGATGAGCAGGCTCGGTCGCCGCGCGCATCAGCGCCTCTTCCAGCGTGTTTTGTGGTGAAAATTCCATCGTCTTCCTCAACGCTTTCAGGCCTGCGCGTCACATCGAAGACGCGCAGCCTGTGGTTATGCTCGCGCGGCATTGCCGCACGTTGTTTCGAACCCAGTCTTAACTTGCCCGCCGTTGCTTATTCAGCCAGCTTTGCTCAGCAGGAAGTCCGCCAGAGTGCGCACCCCCAGCCCTGTCGCGCCAGCCGACCATTGATCGACAGCCCCCTTGCGATAGGTCGCCGAACAGTCAATATGGAGCCACCCTTTCTGATAGTTCTCCACGAAATAGGACAGGAAGGCCGCCGCCGTGCTGGCCCCCGCAGAATGCGCCGGACTGGCGATATTATTCAGATCCGCGAAGTTAGACGGCAGATGCTGGCGGTGGAACTCCTCCAGCGGCAGACGCCAGAAGGGTTCGCCCTCACGTTCTGCGCTAGTGAGTAAATCCCCAACCAGCGCATCGTCAAAGCTGAACAGCGCATGGTAGTCGTTCCCCAACGCCATCTTCGCGGCGCCAGTGAGCGTGGCGCAGTCGATAATCCACTGCGGTTTTTGTGCGGATGCGTCGATCAACCCATCGGCGAGCACCAGACGCCCTTCCGCATCCGTGTTCATCACTTCCACGGTTTTACCGTTGCGATAACTGATGATGTCGCCCAGACGGAACGCGTTGCCGCTCACCATGTTCTCGGCACAGCACAAATACAGTTTGACGCGCTGTTTGAGTCCACGCGCCGCCGCCATGGCCAATGCTCCAGTCACCAGCGCTGCGCCGCCCATATCGGACTTCATCGAATCCATAAAGCCGCTGGGCTTGAGGCTATAGCCACCGGTATCGAACGTGATGCCCTTACCGACCAGACATGCCATCACCGGCGCATCCGGGTTGCCGGTCGGATTGTAATCGAGCGCCAGCAATACCGGCTGACGGTCTGAGCCACGCCCAACAGTATACAGGCCGGAATAGTTCTGCTGGCGCAGGTCTTCGCCTTTGGTAATGCGGTAAGACACCGCGTCGCAGTTGACGGAACACAGCAGATCTACCGCGCGGGTCGCCAGCTGTTCCGGCCCCAGCGATTCAGCCGGCAGGTTGATGGTATCGCGTACCCAATCGACGATTTTCAGACGGCGATCTAACTCCTGCTGCGCAACTTCATCCAGCGCCGCCCATTCAACGGTGCGCTGTCCCTTTGGTCCACGGTAGCCCTGCCAGAAAGCCCAACTACTTTCGAGGTCCCACCCCTCGCCTTCCAGCTTGACGCGTTTAATGCCCTGACCGTCTATTTTACGGCCGGCGCGCTGGAGGGTGACCAGCGTTTTTTCGCCTGTCAGATGGATGGTGAACCCCTGCTCGCCAGAGGTTAACGTTGCTTTTTCACCCCAGCGAGCATCGGCCGGCTGGTGGGAAAGGGTAATCGGCATAGTTTCGGTTGTCATAATCACGTTCCCTATTACGCATTTCTTTCATCAGGCTGGTCAGCCGTGAAGAAGAAAAAATCGGCCGCCTCGTAGGCGTGCCTGTCGTGCTGGTTATTCAGCTTTTATCCAACCAGAGAACCGCATCTCTTCTACCTTTTCAGGTTACGGTTCGGTGGCCGATCGTTCAATTCATCCCACGGCTCATTTTATCATGCAGAGGGGGCGCTCTCGCGGGGATTGGCATGGCGATATTCGACCGCCGGTCCTCGCATCAGTCCGTCTCGCCGAGCAGGCTGACGGAGCAAAAGCCAGTGCGTGTATCAATATAGTGTAATGTGGCGTTTTTATGCCCCACACGTCATCTCTGCCCTCGGTGGTCATTTGACGCTTTTCAAGCACCACCTTATTGTCATCGCTATGCGTTCACAATGCCTTCACCAGGACAGGTTATTACCAATCCAGTCCTAACCGGTTCTGCGGCAAAAACTCGAGTCAAGATAGCATATCTGCGCCCTGTCCCTGGCGTAACTCGTCGGGAAGAACGCACAAAAACAGGAAAAATCCCGCGTGATATCCGCCAAAGGACATTTAGGAACCAATAAGGTGAGAGGGAATCCGGGGCGAGCGGCAAAAAGCCGTAACCGCGCTAACGAGAGGAACGCATGATTGAGTGCTAATTCATCCCTGTACAGGATAATTAGTTGATGACGAAGAGGGTTAACTTCAAGGTGACCGAGCTGAATTGCCCGGCCAACTTACCTGTCAGGAAGATGACAACGCTTTAGGATTGAGACGCTAAGGCCGTGCCGGCGTTCTTCGCGTTCTGTTTGAATGATTTCCATCCTGGAGAGACGCTACGCAGCCGCTCGACGGCTTTGTGTACCTGCACAATGGCGTAATCCACCTCCTCTTCCGTGCTGTAACGCCCCAACGAAAAGCGAATGGAGCTGAGCGCCAGCATTTCATTAACTCCCAGCGCCCGCAGCACATAAGAAGGCTCAAGGCTGGCGGAAGTACAGGCTGAACCGGAGGAAACGGCCAGATCTTTTAATGCCATGAGCAACGATTCACCCTCAACATAGTTAACGCTGACGTTGAGAATATTGGGAATGCTCTGAGACAGATCGCCATTGATATGGATTTCTTCAATATCCCGAATACCGTTCCACAACCGATCGCGCAGGGCCCGCAGGCGCGAAAAGTCTGTTTCCATTTCTTGCGCCGCTATGCGATAGGCTTCGCCCATGCCCACGATCTGATGCACCGGCAGCGTACCTGAACGCATTCCGCGTTCGTGGCCGCCGCCGTGCATCTGGGCGTCAATACGCACACGCGGATTGCGACGAACGAACAGCGCGCCGATGCCCTTCGGGCCATAAATCTTATGACCGGAAAACGACATCAAATCGACGTTGAGCTGACCGAGATCGATCGGTAACTTTCCGACGCTCTGCGTGGCATCGACATGATAGAGGATGCCGCGGCGATGACACAGATCGCCGATAGCGGCGATATCCTGCACCACGCCAACTTCATTGTTGGCATGCATGATGGAAACCAGAATCGTGTCGTCGCGAAAAGCGGCTTCCAACTCATTCAAGTCGATGACGCCGTTGCTCATTGGCGTGAGATAGGTGACGTCGAACCCGTCACGTTCCAACTGATGACAAGGATCCAGCACGGCTTTGTGCTCAGTCACGCAGGTAATGATGTGCTTACCCTTTTCCTGATGAGCGGCGGCTGCGCCTTTGATCGCCAGATTATCCGCTTCCGTGGCGCCCGAGGTGAAGACGATTTCACGAGGATCCGCGCCAACCAAATCGGCGATCTGGTTGCGTGCGACATCAACCGCTTCTTCCGCCTGCCAGCCGTAACGATGCGAACGGGACGCGGCATTGCCGAACGTACCGTCCATCGTCAAGAACTTCATCATTTTCTCAGCCACGCGCGGATCAACCGGCGTCGTGGCTGAATAATCCAGATAGATGGGTAACTTCATGGCTCATTAACTCCGTACTTCACACCCAAACGTACTCTGCGTTTGGTTTATCATCGGGCGCTCCTGCCCGTAACCCTCAGGGCCAACGCCATGCGTTGTCAGACGTCACCGAGCCTTTTTCAGGCGCGCAAGTTGACGTTGATCGTTTCTTGCGTACGGCCAGTAGAGGTACGGCGCGTATCGGCATCCTGACGATCGGCAACATCAAGAATATCTTTGTTGTTGACCAACTCGCCCAGAGTGATGTTGTTCAGGAAATCGGTAATGCGGTCGCTCAGATCGCGCCACAGCGTATGCGTCAGGCAACGGTCGCCGCCCTGGCAGCCTTCGCGCCCCTGGCAACGGGTCGCATCGACCGATTCGTCGACGGCGGAGATAACCGCGCCGACGGCGATATCATTAGCGTCTCTGCCCAGCAAGTAGCCGCCGCCCGGTCCACGAACGCTGGAAACCAGACCATTTTTACGCAGACGCGAGAACAGCTGTTCAAGATACGAAAGCGAAATGCCCTGACGCTCAGAGATGTCAGCCAGAGGCACAGGGCCTTCCTGAGAATGCAGCGCCACATCCAGCATGGCGGTAACAGCATAACGTCCTTTAGAAGTCAGTCTCATATCAATGGTATCCGTAGAGTGAACCCGTGTTTTTGAACACAGGAAGGGTCGAAATGTGATATTAGTCTGTCATTCCCGAGTATTTCAGTCAAGTATTTATCCGAGTAAAACACTCAACTATTACTCGCAACTCATCGGTCATTTTTTATGGATAGAACTCAGGATGCCACGCAGAATATTGAGCTCCTGACTTTCCGGGCGGGCGCGGGTGAACAGTCTGCGCAACTTGCTCATGACCTGCCCCTGATGCGACTGACGGATGAAACCGGTCTCCAGCAACGTGGATTCCAGATGCTGATAAAAGCGCTCCAGATCGTCCACCAGCGGATACGGGGTTTCTTCATGATCGGGCGTAGCCATCTGCTCATTATCCAGATGCGCGACGCGGATTTCGTAAGAAAGAATCTGCACCGCCATCGCCAGATTCAGCGAGCTGTACTCCGGGTTCGCCGGGATCGCCACATGATAATGACATTTCTGCAGTTCATCATTGGTCAACCCGACCCGTTCACGGCCAAACACGATGGCGACAGGCGCATGGCGCGACTCTTGCGCACTACGTACACCACATTCGCGGGGCTCCAGCATCGGCCACGGCAGCGTACGCGAACGGGCGCTGGTCCCAATGACCAGGCTACAGCCTTCCAACGCCTGATCCAGATTTTCAACCAGCGTGGCATTCCCGATGACGTCGCTCGCGCCGGCGGAAAGCGCGATCGCCTGTGAATCAGGCTTAACCAACGGATTAACCAGATAAAGATTGCTCAACCCCATGGTTTTCATCGCCCGAGCGGCCGATCCCATGTTGCCGGTGTGGGACGTTTCCACCAAGACAATGCGTATATTTTCTAACATGCTGACTCAATAGTGCGAAAAAGGAAATGCGGACTATGTTAACACAATCTTCGCTATTTTCTCTTTTGCTGGTATACTGCGCGCCGATTTCTGTTCTTTAACATTCTTGTGGACGATACCATGCATCCGATGCTGAACATTGCCGTGCGCGCCGCGCGTAAAGGCGGTAATTTAATTGCCAAAAACTATGAAACGCCCGACGCCGTCGAGGCGAGCCAGAAAGGCAGTAACGATTTTGTCACCAATGTCGATCGGGATGCAGAGCGCCTGATTATTGAAATCATTCGCAAATCATACCCTCAGCACACCATCATCAGTGAAGAGTGCGGAGAACTGGTCGGAGAAGACCAGGATATTCAATGGATTATCGATCCCCTGGATGGCACTTCCAACTTTATCAAACGTCTGCCGCACTTCGCGGTTTCCATCGCTGTTCGCATCAAAGGCCGTACCGAAGTCGCGGTCGTCTACGATCCGATGCGTAATGAGCTGTTCACCGCCACTCGCGGTCAGGGCGCTCAGCTGAACGGCTATCGTCTGCGCAGCAGCAACGCTCGCGATCTGGACGGCACCATTCTCGCCACCGGCTTCCCGTTCAAGCACAAACAGCACTCCGCCAGCTACTTCCGCATGATGGAAGGTCTGTTCGGTCTGTGCGCGGACTTCCGCCGCACCGGTTCCGCCGCGTTAGATCTGGCTTACGTCGCCGCGGGCCGCGTTGATGGTTTCTTCGAAATCGGCCTCAAGCCGTGGGACTTCGCTGGCGGTGAACTGCTGGTACGCGAAGCAGGCGGTATCGTGACCGACTTCGTTGGCGGCCACAACTACCTGACGACCGGCAACCTCGTCGCCGGCAACCCGCGTGTGGTGAAATCCTTGTTGTCCAACGTCCGCGACAACCTGAGCGATGCACTGAAACGTTAAGTTTCTCCCGGTTAGTCGACTTCAGTCGGCTAACCGCCGTTTTTCTTTTTATTCCTGCCATGACCCCAAGCGGTTTCCCTTATCGGCCACAGTAACGTTCCCCCTTCATCTAGCGTCATCATCGCCGGAAACGGCTCCCTGTATCAGCCCGAGACCTCATTAGCGCGCTGATGCCGGCCGGCCATCTCATACATTCGTTTTGATTCATCATGACGAAATCATCAGATCAGGCAGAAACCAAGGGAGTGTGCCGAGGATTTCCCATCCATAGCCACCCACTGCGTCAGCGCCGATAGGCCGCATCCTTGTTTATTAACTACCCTCGTCATTACTCAGCTTTGTCGTGTTTTTGAGATGAAAAGCGCGAATTCCCGCAGATTAGTGGCACAAAGGTCAAACACATTAACGCTCGCTAACTTTTGTTTTTTAACTTTTTTGTTGGTTGAAAGCTCATTCGATTACATATGATAATAATTATTAAACTCATTTTAAGGACGGAGTGCAGTCGCGTTATGTTCATCCACCTGTTTCGACACGTTTTGCTGGTCGCCGCACTGACGGCTTCCTTGAGTAGCCATGCCACGCAGTATCCCGTCACGGTAACCGATCTCGACGGGCAGAACGTCACGCTCAAACAGGAGCCCCGTCGTATTGTCTTGCAGGACGGCCGCGACATCATGGCGCTGGCGCTGTTGGATCGCGAGAATCCATTTCAGCGGTTGGTGGCCTGGAATAACCTGCCCAGAACATCCGACACTGCGACATGGAACATCCTGAAAGGCAAATGGCCGCAGGCGGCGTCCATTTTAGATATGGGATTCAGCGACAAAGGCGATATCGAGCTGGAAAGCGTACTGGCGCAGCGGCCCGACCTGATGGTCGCGCAAATGCGCGCCAAACCCTCGCTGACCGATAACGGTATACTCAGCAAATTGCGCACGCTCGGCGTCCCGGTGATCTTCATCGATTTTGAAATCGCGCCCGTCAAAAACACGACCGACAGCATAGCCCTGCTGGGACGCGTGCTGAACCGCGAAGATAACGCTAAAGCCTATACGGATTTTTACCGCCAGCATCTCACTGCCATTCAGCAACGTACCGCCGCCATCACGCCGAAGGCCAACGTGTTTATCGAAGCGCTGGCCGGTCGTTCTGAATCCTGTTGCTTCAGCCATGCACATAACGGCTGGGGCGGTCTGGTCGAAGCCGTCGGCGCACGAAATATCGGCTCATCGCTGCTTCCGGGCGCCTATGGCTACGTATCCTTGGAAACGCTCATCAGCATGAAGCCGGACGTTTACATCATGACCGGGTCAAAACGTGGCGACGGCGCAGTCCACTGTTGCAGCTGGGTTACGGCGCGGACAAGGCGAATCTCGATGACAGAGGAAACCAGCTGCTCAGCCGGACCGGCGTGGCACAAATTCCGGCCGTACGGAAAAAACAAGCCTTCGGCCTATACCACCATTTCTATAATCACCCGTACAATATCGTTGGTATGGAATATCTGGCTAAGGCAATCTACCCTCAGCAGTTCAGCGATCTGACTCCGGACGCCTCCTACCACCACATTATTCGCCGCTTCACGACGTTGCCCGATAGCGAATTTATTTTTTCCTGGAAACAGGCTGAGTAACTTTCATGAGTGTTACGACCGAATCGACTCACCGCGGTAGCCCGGCTGCCGAAAACCGCATTATGCATCGCTATCAGCATATCGTCCGGCACCGCCTGCTGCTGATGGCCGCCCTGGTGATAGCCATCATCGCCTCGCTGCTGCTGGACTTTGTCCTCGGCCCATCGGGCCTGGCGCTGGAAACACTGTGGCAAACGCTAACCGACCCTTCGGCGGCGGATGCTGGTATTCGCGTGATTGTCTGGGATATCCGCCTGCCCTATGCGCTGATGGCGGTCGTCGTCGGCCTGGCCCTGGGGCTCGCAGGCGCGGAAATGCAGACGATCCTCAATAACCCGCTCGCCAGCCCGTTTACATTGGGCGTCTCCTCAGCTGCCGCGTTTGGCGCGGCGCTAGCCATCGTGCTGGGCATTGGCCTTCCCGGCATTCCGGCTCAGTGGTTTATCTCCGCCAACGCATTCTTGTTCGCCCTGTTGGCCGCGTTGCTGCTTGATGCCATTACCCGCTGGACACAGGTTGCCACTTCAGGCGTTGTGCTCTTCGGCATCGCACTCGTGTTCACCTTTAACGCGCTGGTCTCTATGCTGCAATTCGTCGCCAACGAAGACACGCTGCAAGGGCTTGTCTTCTGGACAATGGGCAGTCTGGCTCGCGCTTCGTGGGACAAACTGGGCGTTCTGCTGCTGGTGCTGGCGGTGGTCATGCCGCTCTCAATGATGAACGCGTGGAAGCTGACGGCGCTGCGTCTGGGCGAAGACCGGGCGATCAGCTTCGGCATTAACGTGCGCCGACTGCGATTGGCGACGCTGCTGCGCATTAGCATCTTGTCCGCGCTGTCGGTCGCCTTCGTCGGTCCCATCGGCTTTATCGGCCTGGTGGCGCCGCATATCGCCCGGCTGATTTTCGGCGAAGATCACCGTTTTTATCTGCCAGCCAGCGCATTGACCGGCGCATTGGTGCTGTCGCTGGCCTCCGTGGTGTCCAAAAACCTGCTGCCGGGCGTCATCATTCCCGTCGGCATTGTCACCTCATTGGTCGGCGTGCCTTTCTTCCTGAGTATCATTCTGCGGCATAGGGGGAGCGTATGAATTCGACGCCTAAAGGTCTCGCCCTCTCCCACTTCCACGCAGGCTACCCCAAGCGCCCGGTGATCTCGGATCTCAACGTGCCGAAGCTGCCGAGAGGCAAAATCACCGTATTGCTGGGGCCGAACGGTAGCGGGAAATCCTCGCTGCTGCGGGCGATTGCCGGGCTGGGCAATGCGAAAGGGAACGTCTATCTGGACGACGTGAACCTGATGCAGCTTCCTTTCAGCCAACGCGCCGAAAAGGTAGTTTACCTTCCCCAGTCGTTGCCGGCCGGGGTGCACCTGCATGTCCTGGAATCGATCATCGTCGCCCAACGCGCCAGCGGAGGCCTGTCCCAGCGCGAAGATAAGGACGCGGTCATGACATTACTGCGACAGCTGGGTATCGAGCATCTGGCGCTGAACTATCTGGACCAGCTGTCCGGGGGGCAGAAACAGCTGGTCGGGCTGGCGCAGTCGCTGATCCGTCAGCCGTCGCTGCTCCTGCTGGATGAACCGCTTAGCGCGCTCGATCTCAACTACCAGTTCCACGTGATGGATTTGGTGCGTCGAGAAACCCAGCGCCGGAATATCGTCACCGTGGTGGTGGTCCACGACATTAACATCGCGCTTCGCCATGGCGATCACGTGTTGATGCTGCAAAACGGTCAGTTGATTGCCGACGGGGAACCGGCGGAAGTCATTACCGCAGAGAGTCTGGCGCGCGTTTACGGCGTACGAGGACGCATCGAACGTTGTTCACAAGGCATACCGCAGGTGATAATCGACGGATTGGTCACAGAGCCGCTGCAATAACACAATTACCTTCCCGCCCCGGAGCTACATCGGGGCGTTGGACCGGCAGGCTTTCCACCTCAGCGAAGCCGCGCCGGTCCAACCATCACTATCCCCCAAACGGGCGAATACCGCCCATCATGGCGGGTTGGGCGCTGACATACAGCACCACCCCCACCACCATGAGTAATGCGCCGCCGCTCAAGGATAATGCACACCAGAAAAGTTGCTGCCACCGAGGTGAAGTCCGTTCTGCGCCGAGGCGCGTCATCAGTCGTCGGCAGGCGCTGACCGCCGCCGCCAGCAGGGAGAGCGTAAAGGCGGTGCCCAGAGCCATCGTCAACGCCGACAAAACTCCCCAACCATACACCCCGAGGACTTTGGCGAACAACAGCACCAATATCGCGCCCGAGCAGGGACGTAATCCCATCGCCAGCACCACCATCAAGCGAGCCCGCCATCCACCCTCTTCGGCAAGCGCTTCCGGCTGCGGAACATGCTGATGCCCGCAGCCGCATCCCGCGTCATGCAAAACAGAACCGCGGATATTCTCGACGCGCCACACCGCCGACGACGGCGCTGCCGTCAGCGGCGCAAGCCGCTGGATGCGGGGAGGACGGGATCCCGCTCGCGCCGCAAATAGCCGCCGTATAGCACGAACGCTCAGCCATACCCCGAGCAGCATCACCAACAGGTAACTGCCCTTCTCTATCCAAAAACTGCTCACGTGTAGCACCCGGCTGGAGAGCTGCAACACGGAGAGCACTATCGTCACCAGAATTACCGCGACCATGCCCTGCAACAGCGAAGCGGCGAAGGTGAGCTGTAGGCTGCGCTTCAGGCGAGAGGGGTGCGTAGCGAGATAGGTGGCGATCACCACCTTGCCGTGGCCCGGCCCAAGCGCATGCAAAATGCCGTAGGTCAGACTGAACGCAAGCAGGCTCCAACCGGCGCGACGCGGCTGCGTGCTGACCGCCTCCATCAGCTGCGACATTTGCTGGTGAAGCGATTTTTGCCAGATGACGCTTTGGCGCAACATATCCGGCCACCAAGCCCAGACTTCATAGAGTCCCCAGCCCAAGGCCAGCAACAGGATCAATAGCGGCCACGCAGCGCGGCGAGCGTGACCGTCGGAATGAGAAGAGAGATTTATTGGCATTGCAACGTAACCCGCTGTGCAAATTGTTGACCCAGCGCCATGTCTTCGTCCGGGCTGTCATTTTTATCTAACGAGAGCGCGTAAGACTGTAGCGAAGCATCTGGTTTCGGCGTCGTCAGCGTAGTATGACAGCGCGACGACAGTGCCGGATTAACGGCGATCGCCTGGTCCTCTTTGTAGGACATATCGACGAAGTAGGTCGGATCGTAGGTGGATATCAGCAGAGGTTTACCCGCCAGAGGCTGGGGATGGGCCAACGGAAGCACGAACTCCAGCATCGCCTGATTGCCGTGACGAGAAAGATGATATTCGCTCGGCATTGGCGCATATTTGACCGGCTTCCCGTCACGAAAAATGTCGGTGAAATAGTGCTGCCCCAGCACGTTGGCCATGACTTCCGCTGCCAGTTTCTTCCAAACTTCCGCCTCCTGGGGCGCAGCCCCCGCATCATAGAGGAGATCGGCGGAGGTCATCGGGTCCATCGTCCATTTCATGCGCAGCCCGGTGATGAGATCGTTTTGCCCCTCCACGGTCATGCGCATGTCGATAAAACTGTGAGGATGCGCCAACGCCTGCGGGATCGCACCACATCCCGTCAACATCAGCGCCGCCGCCAACCGGCCAGGCCATCGCGACGTGATTGCACCGAATACCATCGTCACCTCTTATTCATGATTTTCTTTCAGCTAGACCTTTGTCTTCGCCGTATCCGGCAACCGAAAAAACAGGACCGGTGCCGCCAGCAATGCCATCACCCAGAACGTTTTGCCCTGCAGATGGCTGAACAGATAACCGGAAAAGACCGTGACCAGCGCGATTCCGCCGCCCATCGCCAAGGCGGAATACACCGCTTGCAGCTTCAGTACGTCGCTGCCCTGTCGCGTGGAGATGAAGCGCATGGCCGACAGATGGCATATCGTAAACGTCCCGCAGTGTAATAGCTGAATCACGATCAGCCACGGTAGCGATACAGTCGATCCCATCAGTCCCCAGCGGATAACGCCGCACGCAGCCGAGAGCAACAGCAGTCCCTGTGCCGTCCAGCGCCGAAATAAACGATGACTGAGCGCAAAAATCACAATCTCTGCAACCACGCCCAGCGACCAGAGATACCCCACGACCGACGCCGAGTAGCCCATATTCTGCCAGTAAATGACGCTAAAGCCGTAATACGCGGCATGGGCTCCCTGCAACAGGGTGACGCCAAGCATAAAGCGCCACACGGCGGTTTCACTTAATAGCTGACGCCAAGGGGTTGAGGCAAGACCGGTCGCCTTAGACGTCGCCGCCTGAGGCGCGGTTTCAGGCTGAAACAACATGCCTAACAACATACACAACAGTCCGACGCAGAGAACCATAAGAATGGCCGGATGTCCCCAGACGGCAACGAGATCGCCGGTTACCGCCGAACCGATAACGAACGCGATAGATCCCCATAACCGCACCCGCCCGTAGTCCATTGTGAGCTGTTGACGCCAGGTGCTTGCCAGCGCATCGGTCAGCGGCACCAGCGGTGCGAAGAACAGGTTAAACCCGATCATGACCAGCAGCAGCCACAACCACGCATTGCCGAGCCAGAACCCGAAGGCCATGATCAGCGAGACCAGCGCCAGACAGCGCAGTGCCCCGATGAGCCGGGACGGATGCCCGACCCCGGCAGTAATAGCCAGACTCCCGCAACAGCGAGCAACCAGACCGGCGCCGAGCAATAGCCCAATGGTTTCATCCGATAAACCTTCTCCCTGCAGCCAACGCCCCCAAAAAGGCAAAAAGATGCCGTAGCAGAAAAAGTAGGTGAAATAGCTGAGAGCCAGCCAGCGAGTGGATCGTAAAACCATGGGTTCTCCTGTTTCGACCGGCTACTTTGGCAAAGTTGTTTGATGGGCGCAACTACGGTCAACAGATAAAAAAAACGCCAGCATTGCGCTGGCGTCTATTCGCTGTGCGTGCCGGAGCACGCATCGCAGACTTAGGCGTAAACAGGGAAACGAGCACAAAGTTCCAGCACTTTCTGCTTGGTGCGCTCAATGACTGCTTCATCGCTGATGTTATCCAGCACGTCACAAATCCAGCCGGCCAGTTCGCGCACTTCCGCCTCTTTAAAGCCACGGCGGGTGGCGGACGGCGTACCGATACGAATACCGGAGGTGACGAACGGGCTCTTAGGATCGTTCGGCACGCTGTTTTTGTTGACGGTGATATTTGCCCGGCCCAGCGCCGCATCGGCTTCCTTACCGGTGATGTCTTTGCTGACCAGATCCAGCAGGAACAGGTGGTTTTGCGTGCCGCCGGAAACCACATTGAAACCCCGAGTCAGGAAGACTTCCACCATCGCTTTGGCGTTTTTCGCTACCTGCTGCTGGTAAACGGTAAATTCCGGTTCCATCGCTTCTTTCAGCGCGACCGCTTTACCAGCAATGACATGCATTAACGGGCCGCCCTGCCCCCCCGGGAATACTGCGGAGTTCAGTTTCTTATACAGATCTTCATCACCGCCGTTCGCCAGGATCAGGCCGCCGCGCGGACCCGCCAGCGTTTTGTGGGTCGTGGTGGTAACGATGTGCGCATGAGGCACCGGTGTCGGATAAACGCCGGCAGCAACCAGACCCGCAACGTGAGCCATATCAACGAACAGGTAAGCGCCCACGCTATCAGCGATTTCACGCATTTTCGCCCAGTCGACCACGCCGGAATAAGCGGAGAAGCCGCCGACGATCATTTTCGGTTTGTGAGTACGCGCCAATACGGCCATTTCGTCGTAGTCGATTTTGCCGCTTTCATCGATACCGTAAGGGATGACGTTGTAGAGCTTACCAGAGAGATTGACCGGTGCGCCGTGAGTCAGGTGGCCACCGTGCGCCAGGTTCATGCCCAGAATGGTATCGCCGGGCTGTAGCAGTGCGGTGTAAACCGCAAAGTTGGCCTGAGAACCCGAGTGAGGCTGTACGTTGGCGTAGTCTGCGCCAAACAGCGCTTTCGCGCGGTCGATAGCCAGTTGCTCGACAATATCGACATATTCACAACCGCCATAATAGCGTTTGCCCGGGTATCCTTCCGCGTATTTGTTGGTTAGCTGAGATCCCTGTGCCTGCATGACGCGTGGGCTGGTGTAGTTTTCTGAAGCAATCAGCTCAATATGTTCTTCCTGACGCACCACTTCCTGCTGCATGGCCTGCCACAGCTCGGCATCATAATCGGCAATGTTCATTTCACGCTTTAACATCCGGATCTCCTGACTCAGCTAACGTGCATTTTTTACAACGCAATATAATCGCCCCGAAAGGCACTGGCCTATAGTGTAAACCGATTCTCACCGGCGAAGATAGGCTTTGGCGGAGGTTTTTGCGCAAACGATTGGCCTCAAGCAGCGCAAGGGTTTGCGCTTTTCTTCCCCTCCCCGTGCGGAGCGACTTTTTCTCATCAGGCACCTGTATTTTTTTCATGTTGGCCTGCGATCCAATTCGCTGACGCCGCGTCCTTCCCCTGCTTGTTCCCTTCGAAATTTTCTCCCAATGGTCTGTAAGACCATTCTGATACTAAGTATTTTTTATATTATCTTTTGACCAAGAATAATTAATACAAATAACGATATTGAACCTAACTATGTGGATTGCTAACTTCCTCG
Organism: Lonsdalea iberica; assembly: GCF_002111585.1. Lineage (GTDB taxonomy): Bacteria > Pseudomonadota > Gammaproteobacteria > Enterobacterales > Enterobacteriaceae > Lonsdalea > Lonsdalea iberica. The sequence continues at coordinate 3,668 of NZ_LUTP01000056.1, read as the reverse complement.
CATTGAACGGATTTCAACCACCCGCCCTTCATTCTCACACCAGGGAAACGCAAGCAACATACGTGGGCGTAATAAGGAGATAGTCTCATGACTAGTCTTACACCTCGCATTGGACCCGGCCATTCCTGCCGATTGACCCCTTCATTCTTCTCGCAGAAAGCGCCAGCGTGTTTGCTGTTCGTCAGCGTTGCCACGGCGCTGATGTCTTCCAGCGCAATTGCTGGTTCTGTGCTGACGCAGGAAGCCCTGACCACCGCACCGGCCGCCGGTTGGGCATCACAAAACGGTTCCACCACCGGTGGATCCGCCGCAGCGGAAGAGAACATCTATAGCGTCGCGACGATTGACGAGTTCAAAACGGCGCTGGCGACCGGCAGCACCAGTAAAATCATTCAGATTACGGCGCCTATCGACATCAGCGGCGGCACCGCCTACACAAGTTTCGACGATCAAAAAGCGCGAAGTCAGCTCCAGGTCCCTTCCAACACCACAATCATCGGTATTGGCGACCAGGGCAAACTCACCAATGGTTCGCTGATCGTCAAAGGTGTCAGCAACGTGATCTTGCGGAATTTCTCTATTGAAACGCCGGTCGACGTTGAGCCGCATTACGAGTCGGGAGATGGCTGGAATGCAGAATGGGATGCGATGAATGTTCAGACCGCCGACCATGTATGGATCGATCATGTGACTATTAGCGACGGCAGTTTTACGGACGACAAGTACACGACCAAGGATGGCGAAACTTATGTACAGCACGACGGAGCGCTAGATATCAAACGCGGTTCCGACTATGTCACCGTTTCTAATAGTCGCTTTGAGCTGCATGATAAAACCGTCTTGATCGGTCATAGCGACAGCAATACCGCCCAGGACGAAGGCAAACTGCACGTCACTTTCTTCAACAACCTGTTTAACCGGATCCGTGAACGTGCGCCGAGAGTTCGTTTCGGCAACGTCCATGCTTTCAATAATGTCTATATCGGTGACGTGAAGGACTCGGTTTATCCTTACTTGTACAGCTTTGGCATCGGCACTAGCAGCAGCCTGTTATCTGAGGGCAATGGTTTTACCGTCAGCAACCTCAGCGATAAATGCAAAGTGGCGAAAGCCTTTAACGGCAAAATTTTTTCGGATAAAGGTTCCATGTTGAACGGCAGCGAGGTTGATTTATCGACCTGCGGCTTTACGGACTATTCAGACACCATCCCTTACAGCTATACCGTGCAACCGATGACAACTAGCTTGTCTGACGACATCGCTGAAAAGGCCGGCTTCGGCAAACTCTAAATAAATAGAAGCGGCAATTGTACAAAGGTTATCAATCCAGGGTTGCCGCTTTATTTTATTTCTATCACAAAAAAACAAGTCAATAAGAAAAGACCAATAATCAATCATGAAAAATCATTCATTAATACCTATAATAATTGATAGAAATAATACAAAATAAAATGACACCCTTTCATTTACCCATACAATCCGTTACAAGATGAAATATTCATTCCATCAAAAAACCTTCAAGTAAAACCCTTGTCATTTAATTTATACTTTCTCTCAGAAAAACGATTTTGATCAAAAAACTCAAATCCCAGTCCTTAATAATACGGGCCGAATAGTCGATGGCTTTATATCAAGCCGATGAAATGTGTTTTATAAATAATCCTCATAACGAAAAAGGAACTTCTCCATGAGCATCATTATTTCTTCTAAAGAAAAAAAACCAGAGCACTCCGATTTATCTTTCCGTATTTGTTTTTGCGCCAAACCGCTGTTGATGGCCGGCATCGCCACTGCGTTAATCACCTCCGGCGCATCCGCCGCCAGCTTGCTGACAGCACAGGGCCGTACCGCAGCCTCCGTTGGCTGGGCGACACAAAAAGGAACGACGACCGGGGGCAAAGCCGCCACCGCCGCCAATATTTACACGGCAAAAAACATCACAGAGTTCAAGGCGGCGTTATCGGCCAAAACCACGGCAAAAATCATTCAAATTACGGGAACCATCGATATCAGCGGCGGCAAAGCCTACTCTTCCTACAGCGACCAGAAGGCCCGAAGCCAGATTCTCATCCCATCAAATACCACCATTATCGGCATCGGGACTTCGGGTAAATTTACCAAGGGTTCGCTAGTCATTAGCAATGCCAACAACGTGATTATTCGAAATGTTTATGTTGAAACACCGGTCGACGTGGCACCTCACTATGAATCGGGCGATGGCTGGAATGCGGAATGGGACTCTATCAATGTGATTACGTCTCACCACGTCTGGATAGACCATGTCACCTTTAGCGACGGCAGCTTTACCGACAACAAATACACCAAGAAAAATGGTGAAACCTATGTACAGCATGACGGCACGTTAGATATTAAACGGGGTTCCGACTATATCACCGTCTCCAACAACCGTTTTGAACAGCACGACAAGACCATCTTGATCGGCCACTGCGATACCAATGGTTCACAGGATGCGGGCAAACTGCACGTGACCTTCTATAACAACTTGTTCAACCAGGTGAGGGAACGTGCTCCGCGCGTTCGCTACGGCAATGTTCACGCTTTCAATAACGTCTTTGTGGGTAACGTGAATGCCTCAACTTATGCTTATCTCTACAGCTTCGGCATCGGCACCAGCAGCAGTCTGTTGTCAGAGAGCAATGCCTTCAACATTACCAACCTCAAGACCAAGTGTGCTGTTGTGAAGGCGTTTAACGGCAAAGTCTTTACCGATAAAAACTCGCTAATTAACAATAGCGCCGCTGGCTTATCGAGCTGCGGTTTCACAAATTATACCGCCAAGCTCCCTTACTCTTACAAAGTACAAACCATGAATAAAGCATTAGTCAAAACCATCATGTCGGGTGCGGGTTACGGAAAAATCTAATCCGGAACGCCTACGACGAGAGTAATTAAAACGAGCTAATCCACGGCCTGCCAACACCCTGTAAATAACAGCTTGATCAGCCCATGGATAAAATCAGCGTAAATACAACCGTATTTACGCTGGTCTTTGATTTTAAACATTCAGAAATAATCGGATTGAACACGATGAAAAATCGCTCACCCCATCGCTGATATTCACTAAAGAAACACTCACCCCTTATAAGTGAAAAAGAATTATTTCCATTTAAAGAATGGTGCGGTCAGATTGATTTAAAAAATGACAACAATTGATGAAAAATGTATGCACTCCATTTTTTAATCTAGGATTAAGGCCTCTTATCTAAGTTATATTTTATTATCGATCCATCGACATTTTAATTTTTCAATAGAATGTTGATACAGCGATAAATGGGGTATTTATACGCCCTGAGATTACGTCATCAAACAAAACCTAAATGAATGCATAGAACTCACGATGTTAACCCATTGATCTTGGCTGAGGAGGACGCCGGTTTTTCCACCTGCAATTCCTGCCCCTTAGCGCGATAGGTCCAACATAACCTTTCAGCCGGAATCTGAGTAACAGGATCAGCATTTCCCGTGTATCCCCCCTCCCTGCTGGCTGCAAGAAGCGTGGTAGGGCACGCCATGCCGGTGAAGGCTGCTGGAGCATAAGAGGTGGAATAACCTAGCGCCAATACATAACCAGGCATGAAATCAGGGAGCCGCGAATGGACGAGAGGCAGTTGGGCAGTTGGGCAGTTGGGCAGTCGGGCAGTCGGGCA
>NZ_LUTP01000055.1 GCF_002111585.1 Lonsdalea iberica | reverse complement strand
GGGGCCTGGGGCCTGGGGCCTGGGGCCTGGGGCCTGGCACGATATGGGCTGAAAGAGCAGATCGCTATACTCGGCCGCATGGCCTACGTGATATCTATTTATCGAAGTGACGGAGTGGGCAGTTCAAATTGCAAAAGGGTGAAGACGCACGGCCCGGCCACTCGTGGCTGTGGCGACTCTCGTTGATGCGTCATTTGTCGGTAATGCTACCCCTGCTAACGCGACTTGAGGTGAATGATCGGGGTGATACCAGCAAGATAACTATCCAGAATGGGGCATTCGTCAGCCATTTGGTCGGCATTCGCCACTCAGAAGTAGAAATAAGCTAAGACACCTACAGCAATCCAAAACAGCAGGCAGCCAACAAATGAAGCCATCCACGCTTTGCGCTTCAAATCGGAGTTTTGGTTGTAACCCATAGTAATTATCTCAATCATCTTATTGCTTACTTTATGTTGTTATGATTCGGGTGGGTCATGATACATGAATATCGGCATCCGCAATCGGTACTTTAATATTCACTTCCACCCTTATATCGCTCTATAAATAATCATGCTTCAGCCAAACGGAAGATAAACCGCCGTACTGAAAAAGAGAACTAAGCGTTATTTAATTGATATTCAAGGAATGTTAAGCATAGCCCATCGGGAAGGATTTGCCTGTGTCGGCAGAGTCACGTGCAAGAGAATCGCCATGTTATGCCACTTTGAGGGGTTGGCTGACGTTCAGATAACATTAATGTATAAGATGACAGTAAGATTATCCGATTCTGATCGCCAAATTGCCCTATTTTGACGTACATTCGTTACCGCTACGACACCCCATCGACGCTAAAACCGAGGATCCCGTGAAAAGAGTTATCGCCATGCTCATCATCAGCAGCCTGCTGTCCGGCTGCGGCAGCATCATTAGTCGCAACATCAAGGGACAGGGACACGGCCATCAATACTATCCCGGCGTACAGTGGGACGTGCGGGATACGTGGTTGAAATACATCACGTTTATCGACTTACCCTTCTCAATCATCGTCGACACTATCTTGCTGCCCGTCGATATGCGACATGGTCCCTACGAGTAGCGCCGCCGCGTTTTAAGCGCTTCACGCTTTTTTCGTTTTGACATGATTATTGCTGGCGGCCCGCTCCTGAACCGCCGCCAACCACTCCCGATAGCTGGCGGGCCATTTCACCGTCGGCGTTCCCGCTTTTCCCATACCGAACGCATGCCCCCCCTGACTATAACGATGCATTTCGACCGGAACATGGTGTCGCTGACAGGCTGCCGCCATGATCAACGTGTTATGTGGATCGGAAATGGTGTCATCTTTCGCCTGCGCCATAAACACTGGCGGCGTGGCCGAAGTCACGAAATGTTGTACCGACCACGCGGCCTCGGCCACGGGATCAGCATGTGGGCCCACCAGAATTTTATGGGTCGAGGTATGCGTATAGGGCTTTTCCAAAGTGATGATGGGATAGATGAGCGCGGCGTGTTCCGCATAGGCCGGAGCGTCATCGAGACTGTCCACTGCCGGATAAGACCTGAAATCGGTACGTGTTATCGCCATTCCCAGCAGATGGCCTCCTGCGGAAAATCCTAAAACGCCGACGTGTTGCTGACGATGGCGCATCATTCGCAGCGCCCTCTGCGCATCCTGTAATGCCGCCAGACTGCCTGCGCCCCAGCCCTCCTCCGGCAAACGGTAGCTAAGCACATAGGCCGTGTACCCGAGCGCCGCCAACCACTGCGCGGCAGGCCACGCCTCATCGCCCATTTCGATATGTTTATAGCCCCCGCCGCCGGCGACCAATATGCCCCAGCCATTCGGATTCGTTGGTGTAAACACCTCCAAAGCTGGACGAGAGATATTTTTCAGCGCCCCGCCTGCGGAAAGCACTTCATCCCCTACCGGCCCACCGCCGCCCGGCGGAATGTCGCGCCACAGCGGGAGATTGCTCCTCGGCGGTTCGCTGGTCGCCCAACTGTCAAGGATAGGCGTCGTCAGCAGCGCCGCTGCCGAACCTGCCAGAAAATGTCGACGATTAATCTTCATAACAGCATTTCTCCCACGAAAGTCGGCGGCCTACCGCGCTCATGCACGGAGCCTCAATACACAGCATAGGGTAGCCTCGGAAGTTCCCCCAATGGGGTCGATGAAACACCTTCTAATAGCGTTAAACGCCATGTTTCTAATCCCCCGGCGGCGGCGACTCCGGTTTTTTTTCGGCAAAAGACTTCGGCTCCCTCGCCGCTTTCAGCTTGAGCCTACGCTGAAGGCGATCATCAAGGACTCAAGTTGCCGGAGAATCGTTAATACAGAAACGGCTGCCCTCTCTCGTCATTGAGACAGGCACAGCCGTGATTAAGGAAAACTACAGCAGACTTATCGGTTGCGCCGCATCAGCTTGGAATGGTCTGCGCGACAGCCTCACGAGACCATACGCGGTGTTCCCGCATCGCGTGAATAAATGTCTCCGCTACCTTTTGGGCATCCTCTTCTATCAGCACCCCTTCATCTGGCTCAGGCAGCGGCAGCGCCTGATACAGGCTCAGCGCCTCCCCTTGCAGCCCTATTGCCTTAAGATGCTTAAACGCCTGCAGCAGATAGTACTTGGCATTGCCGTCGGATTTCAGCGTCTCAATACTCTGCTTACCGGTCGGTACAATTACCGCATCGACCAGAACGGAAGGATTCCCCTCGATCGTGCCCGCCACATCCAGCGACTGCCCTTGCAGCGTTTTGATCTTGCCAAGGTGGGGGGCGAAGATTTTGGTATGAATCCCCAGCTTATGCAGCGCTTTTTCGATTTTCTCGACCGATGCGCCGCATACGCCGTCCGCCGCCAGGATCGCGACCTGTCGGGATTTCAACGTCTGCTTTTTCTCCGCCGCATATAGGCTGAGCGTTGCATCCGTCGTGATACCGTTGATAGCACCAGGCAAGGGATGCTTACGCTGTTCGGCGGTGAGTTCCATCCCCAGGTTCTCCGCCACTTTTTCAGCCAAATCGTGATCGATGTACGTTAACTGATCGACCACTCGCTCACGGATCCACGGCCGCGCCACCTTCCCTAACTCAAAACTAAAGGCCCCTACGATGTGGTTTTTTTCCGCTTCGGTCTGACTTAGCCAGAACAAGCGAGGCTGGGAATAGTAGTCGGCGAACGACTCGCTGCGTTGACGAATCTTTTCACCGTCCGGCGCCTGTGGATAGGTCGAAAATCCGCCATTGGTCTGTGCGGGGGCGGTCTCCCGTGGCCAGTTGTTATTGATGGAGTTGGGTTCGTAATTCGCCGATCCGCTGATTTCCATCCGGTGCATGCCGTCTCGCTGATGATTATGGAACGGGCAAACCGGTTTGTTGATGGGCAGCTCGTGGAAATTCGGGCCGCCCAGTCGACTAATCTGCGTATCCAGATATGAGAACAATCGCCCTTGAAGCAGCGGATCGTCGGAAAAGTCGATCCCTGGGACGATGTTGCCCGGACAGAACGCCACCTGTTCCGTTTCGCTGAAGTAATTGTCCGGGTTGCGATTAAGCGTCATCTTACCGACCAACTGTACCGGTACGAGAGACTCCGGGATCAGCTTCGTCGGGTCGAGGATATCAAAATCGAACTTGTGCTCGTCCTCCTCGGGGATAATCTGCAGTCCCAGCTCATATTCCGGATAATCGCCGGCTTCGATCGCCTCCCACAACTCCTTACGATGAAAATCGGGGTCTCTCCCCGTCAGTAACTGAGCCTCATCCCAAATCAACGACGCCGCACCGTAAACCGGCTTCCAGTGGAAGCGGACAAAATGACACTTTCCTTCGGCGTTGATCAGCTTGAAGGTGTGGATCCCGAAACCTTCCATCATGCGATAACTGCGCGGGATACCGCGATCCGACATCGCCCAGGTCACATTGTGCAACGTTTCGGGTTGTAGGGAGACGTAATCCCAGAAGGTGTCGTGCGCGCTCTGCCCTTGAGGAATCTCATTGTGAGGCTCCGGCTTGACCGCATGTACAAAATCGGGAAACTTGATCGCATCCTGAATAAAGAAGATCGGCGTATTGTTCCCGACCAGATCGAAGTTGCCCTCCTGCGTGTAAAACTTGGTGGCCCACCCGCGGATGTCCCTCACCGTATCAGCAGACCCTCGCGATCCTTGCACAGTTGAAAAACGTACGAACACCGGCGTTTTTACCTTCGGGTCCTGCAGAAACTCCGCTTTGGTGTAGCGGGAGAGCGGTGCGTAGACCTGGAAATAGCCGTGCGCGGCTGCCCCACGTGCGTGGACCACGCGTTCAGGAATACGCTCATGGTCGAAATGCATGATTTTCTCGCGGAGGATAAAATCTTCCAGCAGCGTAGAACCTCGTGCGCCTACCTTGAGCGAGTTTTGGTTATCTGAAATTTTAACGCCCTGATCCGTACGCAAGGCTTCATGCTCAGGATCGGTACGATACTTATCCAGCTGTTTCAGCTTAGCGTTAGTGTTTTTGGGCGTTTTAGCTCCGCCGGGAAACATAGGTTCCGCGCCTGGCGGAGTAGGACTGCTTGCCGGTTTTAGCGCCGCATCGTCGGGTGCGGTATCCGCCAGATGAGGCTTGACCGACTGAGAGGCGTCCAACCTGACGCTCTTCGACGGCCCTCGTTTCTTCTCATCCTTCATGTTGCCTCCAGTTAATTGTTAATAGAAACATATACATAAAAAAGGCACTAAAATAACCCTGCTTTAAATATAGTTAATGGATTGTGATGCGGGGCGATGTAGCAACGGGAAACCTTCATTAATGCGAGGCCATTGAAAAAACGTCATGAAGAGAAGGAACGAAACAAGTGAAGGGAAAATAATTCACCGCCGCCTTGTCCCTTCGACGGTTGCCTATGGTGAATGGCCGATAAAAAACCGCCTACAGGATTAATGGGACGATAAGCCGTACGGCAACAGAATTCGAACCTTGGGTCGTTGCCTTTGGCATATTGGCTCACCTCATTGCAGAGACGCACACGAAAAATCTGGGAGGTAAGCGGCAAAATCACCAAGGTGGGTAGTAGGAAATCACGCGGCAACGCAGAGGTCATCGCGTGTCGATAGGGGTAATGGCATCGTGTCAGAGAGCCATTGCGGATCAACTGGCGCTCGAAAATCAGACGATTTCAGTAGCCGCTAAATTTCCCTTGAGCTGGTCGTTCGACACCGCCTGACGATTTGTCGCTTATTGCGAATCCCCCATCAGATTTTCAACACTTCAATACCATAATCCGCGGGATCCACAATGCCTTCGAGCTTGCCCAGCTGCGCCAAATCACTCCCCGAGACAACGCTATTGATGTTGCTTTCCAGAAAACGAAGATTTTTGACGATATTCACTTTTATCGGGTCGCCTCGACCGTTAACGTCCATGATCCAGGCAAGAAATCCCCCGTTGTATTTCGCCAAGGTACCGATGGGATTGGGGCCATGTACGCGAATATATTCAACCAAAAGGGCCTTATCATAGGCATCGCCGCATTCATTGATATGCCGGTAAGCGACCAGCGGGTTACGGGCGGGTATACCGTTACGCCGATGTATCGCTTTATTGACCGCTTTGATGACGGAAACCAGACGCACCAGACCCGATAGCTGTGCCCCCGTCTTACCGGCAGGATAACCGGAACCATCCAGACGCTCATTAGCGTTCTTAATGACATCTCCGCAAAGGGGACTCGGTTCCCAGGACAACGTGTCCAGCTTGGCGCACAGTGTCGTGACATGACCTTTCAGCACCTCTTTTTGCGGCGGCGTCATAGTTGCTTTAAGCGAAGGGAGTTCGACGCTGACCAATAAAGGTTTACCCAGTGTATGCAACAGTGCGCCTAATACGGCTTCCCTCACCTGATGATCGAAAGGGTTGCGCAGCAATAAGATGTCAGCCAATTGTCCTGCGACTTTGATCGCCATTCTGACCCAATCAGGCTCATCGCGAAGAAACGCGAGCGCATGCAAAAAAGCCTTCCTGTCCTGTTTAACCCAATTAATTAAAATATCAGCGCACCCATAAAATATCTCCGCAGGGAAAACGTCACGGATTTTGATATACATCAGTCCGATCTGGAGCTGGTGAACGATATTCATGACGTCGCGCTCAACCGCAGGCTGGCGTGAGAGTTTTTCCCGTTCCTGGCTCTCTCTTTGCAGCACCATTTTTTCAACGATACCGGGAATAAACAACGGGGAAGGATGCTCGACTTTATCACTGATGCCAGTTCTAAAAATGGCGTCCCTCTCGGCTTCATTAACATAGCGATAGAGGGCTTCGGTCTGCGGTGCGGATAAATTAATGAACTGTATCCCTACCGCCGCGTGCCCATAGGTTCCAAAAGGGCGAATATGGCGAACGTTGCCTTCAGCCCAGAATATCTCCCCGTTCGGGAACTCAAGTCTGATTTCAGGTAAAGACTGGTTGATGCTCATGGCGATACAGTCAGACAGATCAACATCGACCATACAGCCGCCAACCGAGAGATCACGCAGGTGCCCCGCCACTCGCGCTTCATGGGGATAGACTTCAATGCTGGCGCGTCCAGACATGCCAAGAATAAAAGGAACACGAATCGCCCCGCGGCTTTCGTTAATAAAGACCGACTCCGGAAGCTGACATTCTAGATGGTATTGCATTTTAGGCGTTTTAATCATTTTAGCGCGAATATTACTGAGACTATAAGTCTCGCGTTCGACGCTGTGCGGCCCCTTCAATGCTTCCAGGTCAATGGTAATGGCATCCGTCATTAAATATTTTTCAAAATTAATCATCGGATATTCCATTTCAAGAACCATGCGACCATTAGCAGGTTTTAAATCTATTATTTTGGCTGACACCGAAAAGACCATCTCTTTAGCATAAAGGGACAGTGAATGTTTATGCTGGACTAACGAAGAAATAACTCTTGCTGACGGATTAATATTCTGAGCCATAGCAATACCTGTGCATGCAATAAAAACAATGTTCTCACGACTGTCTCTATCGTTTACCTCCAACAAAATAAGGCCTACATGATTTTTCACTCTTTGGAGATACCGATAAACACAACGTGCGTGTCATTCAGGTCAGTTGCCCAGTCGTTAAGGGCGATAAATACGCGTCTTTATCACCAGAATGGCAAGGTTTTTTCATGCTTTGAGGTAAACGCCACCCCAGATGTTTCCAATCTCTGGATCGGTAAAAAACGGCGGTGGCGTAAAGGTTCCGAACGTTCGCCATACGGAGGTAATGGCATGAAATTATTATATAAATTACTCATAAGGCGTCCTTATAGACACGAAATAAGTTACGATAATTGCACCTGAGATGCTTAATGCCGAACGATAAAATCCAGCGATCGAAGCCTAAATGGCTCAATACATCCTATTGAATTAATACCACATAAAACCATCTCAAAATAGATTATAGCGATCAAAATAATAATGATGATAGCTAAAATCTATCACAATATTGTGTTTTGATCGATGGGATCGATCTGACATCTATATCGCTCTAGCCTAACTTTGGTTAAAAAACTAAATGCACACCTAAGTAATACCGTCAGGGAACACTCACCAACGCGCATCGAAGTAGTGATTGTTAAAATCAAAGAAATATTATTTTAAGGATTAAAATCAATAATACTAAACTGGTCATCCTGAATAAAAACCACATTTATTCAGTCAAAAACTAATATTTTTTAATATACTAAAATATGCACTATAAATATGGTGTGATAATAAAACCCAGTTTTCTATGAAATACATAATAACGCATGCAAAGTCTCTATAAAACAAAGCAATATAAGATGGCATCAATATATTACTTATAAATACATACAAGATTATTTTTTATATCATCAATTGAAATTCACAAGACAATATAAATATGCTTTTCTTTCATTATGCGGCATGAGGATAACGACCTTGTCCTTGAGGGAGTAGGCATCACTAGGCAAGGTTCATCCTCGCACCGCGAATGCATACGCTGACTTAACGGCTAAAGGCTGAATCATACATTCACGGAAAATCTTCTCGCAATAAGGTTTACCCCTATGTTTAGTCTAAAGGGGTTACTACATCGTAATTTTCAGACGCAATTTAATTTGAATAGGGGTCCCCTGATACGGACTGAAGACCCTGGCAGGTAAATAGTCTGGCCACATATTACCTGTAATACCGCAAAGATGTCCTCTGATTTAGAATGTCTTAAATATTAGCGAAAGCCGATTAATTGAGCCTGATGATTCGGGTAAAGAGAGTTCGACATCAACGGTTTCCGCAACGCTATTAATAATATCGATTTCAGCTGACTTGTCGGAGTTCAGCAGAATGTCCGCAGTTTTACTTGCATAACCATCAATGGTTGCAGAGCCGCTGACGGTAACACGAACTTTAGATATTTCGGCGCGAAGAGCCGACGACTGAGCGGTTTTGAGGTATATCGAACAAGGGATTAATCCGTTGGCTGGCGCGCCCGTAGTGAAATTGTAGTACTGAATATTACCGTTACCCTTTGAATATGGCCCAAAACGAACAAGCTGCTGAACGCTGGCGCCAGGATTACTTGATGCTTCTGCGTAAACTTGCACATTACTCTGCACAGATGAATAAAGTCTAAAACTGCTCTGACCATTTTGATTGAGGATGGCCTGGTACGTTGCAGAGCCTGACTCATAAAAAACAGCGTCTCCGACTATCGATAAAATGACCGTCGAACCGGCAGGGCCTTTAATTATTCCCTGATTGAATGGATAAACATGAATGGCATTATAATCTGTATTTGCGGCGCCCGTTGAAATGACCATACCAAAATCACTGCTGCTACCACTCAAATCAAGCATAACCTCACTAAATTCAGATACGCCTAATACGGAACCAGTTCTTCTTACCTGATAACAAGCTGACACGGTTCCTTTATCTCCGAGATATTCGAGTTTGTTCTCTGGAATCAAAAAGGTTACTCCTGCACTCATATCTGTAGTCAATATCACGTGACTTTCCACCCCCCCGTCTGAAATATCGCCTGATGCACTCATTCCCTTCCAGAAGAGCGTCACGGTATCGTTGGCTTTAATCCCGGTATAAGGTGCAATATGAACATGGGTGCCAGCATTCGCTGTGATACTGCTCTGGTTTATGACTCCATTTACCGCATCAGTGAAAACAGGTGCCGGATATTTTATTTCTGGCTGTCCGTCAATAATATCAACAGTGATACCGGTAGATGTTCCTGTATTACCGGCAACATCTCGGGAGGTATAATTGATGTAATGCGACCCGACATCCAATCCTTTAGTAATTACCACAACAATGGGAAAGTCTGAGGACAAGTCATCTACGATAACTTCTTTTACCGGAAGGTTATCCCATAATACGGTAATGTAATCACCTCGGGCGGCGTCTTCATACTGTTGAATGCGCACAAACACTCCGCCCGCGACGTTGAGATCGTTAAGGCTGATAGAATTCTCTGAAGTCATCTGCGGTAAACCGGGTACAGGAAGGGGACTTACTGCATTCACCATATAAAACTCTCCTTAATTATATCGGGTTGAATCCAGAGATGGGCATAACCCACCTCTGGTCTGGTGCCGGGTTTACGCCTGAGGCAGATGAGGCGGAACTGTATCAATAATCAATGTCTTGGTAAAAGAGGAGCCGGAAACAGAAACAGAACCAGTGCCGGTAACGGTGTACCAGAACTGTCCACGGACGTCATCAAAGGTATCTTTGCTATCCACGATTGCAGTTTTCGGTAAATAAAAAGGAATCGTGTTGTCCTTGATTTCCGCTTCAGTTACGGTATGGGTGGCGACAGCTTTGGTGGCAATAATTTCTGTTTTATAGTTTTTATCAAACACCCTCATGTAAAGAGTAATGATATTGCCGGCAAAAATATCGGCGTCGTCTGACGTCTGAGGAAGTAGCACTTCTACCACAACTCCCTTTTCACTTACGTCGTCGTAGTTAATGGTGTTATCAGTGATATCCGGGAACACCGGCGCGTCATACAGCGGGTTAATGTATGTCCCTCCGGTGACGGTAATTGCTTGAGGTTTTGAGTAGGAAACGTTTTGCGCCAAGTCGGTGATAGTGTAGTACACCGTATAATCGCCATCGGAGAGTACTTCAGTGGCCGTAAAATCGTTTTTAATGTTGACGATCCAAGGGAAAGTGTCACTGGTACCATCGTCATACCGCGAAATTGAATTTTTACCCCAATAGAAGTCATACAAGTCACCCGCAACAGGGTCATCGGTATGGCGTACCACCATGGCCTGTACCGTACCGTTAACTTCTTTCTCGGTCAGAATGCCATTTTTAGCCTGAGGCACGATGGGAGCGGCCAGGACGGATGAATAAAAGCCGATGCTTATGCTATCGATCGCATCACCACCGTCGTCCACGGTCACGGTGACAACAACCGCTGATTTTACGTCGCAATCGACTGTATTTGACGCATAGCCCGTCGATGAAGTCAGGCTGGTTTCACTGCCGAGCGTCGCCGTGGTGGTGGTTGGGCCAATGGACCATTTGACCGTCATGCCTTGTGCCGCTTCGCCTGAATCACTGTTGAAAACCTTTGCAGTGAGCTTTAGAGTCTCACCGGGAGCGACGACAGGGACGTCGGAACTGAGTACGATTGTATTAGCCATAACATAACCTCTCTTTTCTGATTGATGATTGATTTCTGTTTGATTTAAGCATTTCACTACTATGTGATTTGATTTATATTGAAATTTTCAGTTTCCACAAAATAATTCACGCTCTATCTAATAAACACCTGCCCATTTTATTTTTAATATTTCACCGAAACATGACATTCCTATTGAGTTGTTTACTTTACGTTCTATATTTTATTTTTCTTAAAGAGTTCATACAGAACTCTCCGAATAACAGATTAGACTATAGACTATAGACTATAGACTATAAAATATAATCACAGCAATAAAATACACTCGCACTATCGCTTTAATCTTTTTAGCGTTTTTTCAAGGCCAGCTTTGGGAAAGCAACTTAGTCGGGTTTCATGACTACAGTTAACAACATTACCCCTTCGTCGCAATTCAGGCGAAAATAATTCAAACTCAGTTCTCCATCGGCGAATACTGCTGCTATTAGGATTGTTCAGCCTCAAATGTTTCCCATGCCAGTGAATACCCTTTTCTATTGAGCAGTCGTAACCGAGAAGGATAACATTCTCAAAACCCAGACTCATGGCGAAAAAAATCGCAACCAACCCCGAATTTATTGTGCTTTCAATTTGGATTTTAAAGTGGTTTATTCCATATATTTTGGCAGCGCTTTCATTGCTGGTCCATTTTTGTGCTGATGAATCGATTATATGATGATTATTCTTCCACCACACCTCATCTCCTGCAAAAATATACTGACACTCTGGGTATAATTTCCAACTGGAGTTTATTGTCATGACAGGTATTTTATTATCTCTCAAGTGATAAATATCATCCCTACACAGTGACGGTCCTGATGCACATACCGCAATGACATCAACTGACATTAGCCCTCTCCCGCTTTAAGTAAACAGTCTAATTGTTACGACGGAGAAAAGCATAGCTGCCTACACCATCACGACCCAGTTCACTTTCAATTGCACCATATTCGGCACAGCCAAACCCTTGGTTATCAAACCAGCGCATCAAACCATCGTGCGTCCAGTATTAGATATGCTCATCACGACGGTAATGACGCGAATCAAGGATGTGTTCAGCACTTTAAAACACCGGCACTGAAACAAACACCCATTTCCAGCGCGCTACACAGCGAGATCGGGACGGTCAATATGTTCGAGGGTGTCCCGGAAGAAAGTGCCGGATAGTAACCGGCGTACAGTTCTGCCCATAAATCTTGGGTAAGCTGCCAGTCAATGGCAATCGGATTCACGTCATACCCAAGTGTATCAGGTCGAGACTTAACAAACTGGCCCGCACCAATGCCTACATCCTGTAGTGTTCCTCGCAGTACCGTGAGACTAAATCAATCCGTGCAGCCGTCAGCCGATGCCCCATCGGTGTATCGCTCATAGCCTGATACCGTACAAAATAGCTCTCGTCATAAGGTCTTGCCGCAGGAACAGGGAAACGCCCCATACCCAATTCAGGAAGCTAGGCTAAACCTGAGTTCAGTTCACGATAAAGTAATTCCATAAGAAATATCCTTTTCCAGCGAAGCTGCCACACGCTCAATAAATGGCATAACCCTAGATGGTAAGTTACTGATATATTTATCACAGTTATGATTCATCAGCTGACAGCGGCAGTAATTATCAGGATAGATGTATAATGTTTCGGGCAAACACATACAACTGCGGTCGGTCACTTTCGTATGGTGGTTGTTTCCCCCACACCCTCCTTGTAGGCAGATCGTTGGACGTCTATACGCTTGCGCAGCATGCATCACCACCCCGACACCTGTGACTACTATGTCAGCGCGTTCGATCAGAGCGAGCATCTGAGTCAAAGACAGCTCGCCGTGATGGAATTTTTGATGGGCGAAGGGTTCAACATCAGGTATCCACTCTTGGCCGGGTTCGATATCTGCGATACTGACGACATGCCACCCCTTCCCGGCCAAAATTCTGGCTACGCTATCAACATATTCATTGAGGGGGCCACGACTTGAGTTATGCCATTCCCTGCGTTCAGTCGTGGGACGAACAACGGCAAGAGGTTTGTTCGACGGAATCCCAATATCTGGTAGTGCATAATGCGGTAAATCAAGACCTGCCGGGGGGATACCGAACTGGCGCTCGAACGCGGTGAAAATGCTGCCCTGCCTTAGGTCGATATCACCATAAAAAATTCGCCGATAAGGCATTCCGGTCGTGACGGATTCAAAGATGACGTTGGTTCGATTTTCGTTTTTTCTCTGTGTGCGTAAACGGGTGTTTGCCTTTACAAAATGCAGGCGACTTATCCCTTGGTAAATTTCCGGCACCGGCGTCTTCAACCAGATTTCCTGACCTCTTCGCGTGAGCTGTTTGATGAAGCAACGCTGGACAATATTGTCCCCAATACCATGCATTCCGTCGATATATATCCCTGCCATAAGCGCCCCTATTCAGATTCTGTAAGACTGAACTTCACATACCTTTGGAACAGATGCAGACAAACTCCAGCCCAAAAGCGAACCTCATTACAAGATCGTCGTACCATATTGGATGAAGAAATCTGCTGGCCGTCAGCGTCCTTCCCCTGACGGCCAAGTGTAACGGTTATTAATTAACCCGACACATTACATAACTCGATCCGGGTTGAGGTGATGTACCGGGTATTCCAGTGGAGTAGATGAAAGCAATGTCTTCCTTCGCACGCCATGTGGTGGTCGTTTCTGCGTCAAAGTAGAACCGGTAGTGCGCCAGTGACGGGCTGTCACGCCATTCACCGAACAATTTGCCCACAACTGAGACCGCGCCATCCGACAGATCTGCGGCAGACTCTATAGAGGAAGTCCCGAAGTCCCTGCAGACGCTACTTGCCTCATTATCACCGTTTCTTATTACAGAGACTCGGGAAGAGACCTTGTACCACTTTTGTAATGTGAAAGTATAAGTCAGCGCCTTCCCCCCCGCTTTCGGTGTAGCGGTAATGGTCACTTCACGATCTGATGCCGGTGGCGAATCATCAAGGGAGAACGAGGACGTCGCGTTCATAGTGGCGTGGTTACTACTATCAAACGTCACCCACGAACGGTTACTGCTCCAAGTATACTTGGCCATGTCATCGGTGCTGTTATCAATCAAGAAATACATCGTGGCTCCGGCATAACCCGTTTGTGGGAAGCCTTGCTCCGCAGCAAAGATGTAGTTCGTGCCATAAACTCCAACACCCGTTATCGATGAGGCCACGAAGGTGATGCTCTGTGTTTTACCAGCATCATTGCCATTGTCTTGAGCCTGGGCGGTTACCGTCACCACTTCGCCTTCCATATCAGTCAGCGTGGCTTGCGCCTGCCCACTGCTGTTCGTGTTCACCGTATTAGCGCTGAGTGTTGCGCTGCCCGTCACGCTGAACGTCACTGGCGTGTTCACGACCACAGCGCCGTTGCTATCTTTTACCGTTGCCGTCAGCGTGGATGAGGTACTGCCGTCCGCCTTGACGCTTGCAGCACTTGCGGAAAGATCCGTAACGGTATAGGTGATAAATGCCATCTGAGCCGAAGCGGTTTTACCGTTGCTCAGGGTGGCGGTGACCGTGACGGTCTCCGCAACGGAGTCAGTCACGGCCACCGAGACCTGGCCCTTACTGTCGGTCGTCCCGGAAGCGGAAGAAAGTGCTGCACGACCATCCGTGCTGAGCGTGACTACCTGACTGGAAAGGGCATTGCCGTTTTTATCCTTCAGCGTCACCGTGGCCGTATTAGATGCACTGCCGTTGGCCAGCGCCCCTGTTGTGGCTGTGATCGCCAGCACTGCGCTGTCCAAGTCAGCCACAAAACTGCTGTCTTTCGTCCTACTACTGCCAGTAGAAAGCTTCGCCGTCACCTGTACGGTTTCCGCAATAGTATCAGTCAAAGTGACCTGCGCATGTCCATTGCTGTCAGTATTCACGGTAGAGGCATTCAGTATTGCATTACCGTTGACACTGAACGTGACGGCGGTGTTTATTAGCGGATTGTCATTCGCATCCATGACAGTCACCGTGGCGGTATTCGTGTCACTGCCTGATGCCTTAGCCCCGCTGGTCACAGTCAGGTCCGTCAACCGAGCGCTGTCCTTGTCGGAAACAAACAGGCTTGATGCTGTCGCGCTGTTGCTGTTAGACAAGGTTGCCGTCAGGGTCAGGGACTCCGCAACAGTATCGGTATAAGACACGGTAGTTTTACCGCTGCTGTCGGTGACCGCAGACTGACCAAAGACAACCGTAGATTTATCTGCTGACCATGAGACCGTCTGCCCTGTGAGCAAGTTGCCATTGGCATCCGTCACCGTGACTAGTGCCTCGTTAGCTGTTTTCCCATCAGCCGGGCTACCGTCTATCGTGACGCTCAGGGAACCGACTTTCGCGGTAGTGCTATTGCCAGTGAAATGCACGGTTCCCTCCGCCGTCTGGCTTCCAGCGGTAGCGCTAATGGCCGCGCTGCCCGCCGTGGTGGACGTGAGATGAACCGTCGCCTTCCCATTGCTGTCTGATGCTGAAGCGTTTTCCTTCATCACAACGTTATCAGGCAGGGCCCAGCTGATACTTTGGCCCGCTGCAGGTTTGCCGTTGCTGTCCGTTAGCGTGGCCACCACAGTGTCTGGGCTGCTGCCGTCCGCTACTGCATTGTCCTGCGTGACGGTCAGTTCGATTTTGCTCACCGACACCGCCACAAAGTGACTATTTTTTGAAGAGCTAATGCTACTGCTTTGCACCGTCACCGGTACCGTCTGTGCTTTCGTGCTGGTCAGTGTCACCGCAGCCAGTCCGTTATTATCCGTTACGGAGGAAGAGGCCACCAGGCTGACGCTGCCATCATCTGAGGGAGCAAGCCAGTTTACTGGCGCGTTGCGCACTGGCTCCCCGCTGCGGTTCGTCGCCAACACCTGTAACACATTTCGGCTAACGCCGTCAGCCGGGCTATTGTCCGTAATCTGTGTAAGCAGAAGATGCGCCACATCCTGCGCCGGGTTTTTGCGATACTGCAGCACAATCTCGTTGTTGCGATTCACCAGATCATAGCGGCTGGCTGCCAGTGTACGCATAACCTGTACATTCGCTGGGTCAATCTGCCACCGCCAGCCGTGTCCAAAGCTCCACCTCACGTCCAGGCTAACCTGCGTGTCATGAATGCCCCTTCCTTGACGATGGTCGGTGCCCAGAGTGACCAGAGGAACCGGGGTGTACTCTACGCCCGCCGTGACAGCGTGCGGATTGTGCTGCAAGTGATCTTTATTAAAGAGTGCAACCTGATCGCCGTAATACTGCTCCCATACCAATTTGCCACCCAGTTGAGGGTAAGCCGGCAGCCAACCTTCAGCCCGGATATCATATCCGTCAGCCGGTTTTTCCTGCCAGGAGCCATCAAAATCGCGTGAAGTGTGCCAGTCCGTCGTACCAATATAGGTGTTGGCCGAGAGTCTGAGGTAATCACGCCAGGCTTCTCCGCCAAAACCCACGCGCCGGTTATGGCCGGTGAGGTCGTTATCTAAGAAGACGTTACCGCCATACATCCAGCCGTTCTGCCAGAAAGTGCGCACACCCCAGCCCAGATTGGCAGTAAGACGGTCTGAAGGTTTACGGATACCACCCTGCACAAAAAACATCGACTTTTCACTATCATACAGGGGAACTAGCAGATCAGCGCTGCTGTGGCTCCAGCTCCCGTGACGATCCATATTGAGCTGGATTCGGGCCGTTCCGAAGCCATTCAGCCACTGTTGCAGACCAGCAGACGCCTCCCCTACGGCAAGAGAACGTGCAGAATCCGACGCACGCCCCGAAGACAACATGTTCGCGCCTTGGGTCATGATGTCCGAATAGGGTAAGCCCTCATCCTGTTCTTGTACTCGCTCGTGAGTATCACGATCAACAGAAAAGGGTGAACGAGGCTCAGCGACCGCAAACTGAGAGAATACAACGGGTACAGCGGGCAGGGAGGCCTGAAGTACGATCTGAGACCAGATTATAATCTTTTTGAAAATTTTCATTGTGTCTTCAATAAACATTAGAAAGCGGACCTTATTTCTATAACAAAGTTATATATAAAAAATCTTCTTGCCAATCCCCAGCCTGGAGGGTGGCTAAAGTAAATAATTGTGACCAATAACCTTACACTGCACTGCGTTACCGCTCCCGTCACTTAACTAATATTCCCTCGATGTCCAGAGCCTTGCTAATCTTTAAAATCCAGAGTTAGAGTTTAAGAAATATTAATAATACTTAGATCTTGAGTTTTCTACCGTCCCCACCTCAAAAAATTTTCGCATCAGGCATCCTTTTCCTGCTGTACTATACTCATATCCACTTACTATTACCGACCTTCAACGCAGGTTAGCAGAGTATATATATTTTTTTCTACCGGCAATGAAAATTGGCCAAATCCATTCTATGGATAGAATTACCACAGGATTACTCATATTCAACACTTAATATGAAATAAAAAAACATATTATTATTTAAAACATAAAAATCATACACTTAAAAATAAATCTACACTTTATATAGCTACCTTATGACCAACACAAAAGCACCACGCAAAAAGTTAACAACTTTAAAAAAAAATTTTTACACGATTTGTTTAGGTAGCGTTTAGCTATCCAGCTATACATCACTGGATTAGACATGAAAACTCCATAAATGAATTCGCGTATTTTAGTTGATAATGTCGAATCTTTGTTTTATACACTCAAATTACCCGGCATCATGGGATAGTATTTCTCTGTGTCTCTAGGCCGTCAGACCCTTAATTCAGATGTAAATACAGTATGAATTCAATCTCATTGATGACAGTCATTCGATAAAATATTAACCACCTAACCTTTAGGTAACTTAAGATATTAATATGCAGTATTCGTATATTTACAATAGGGAAGTATCGCACTAAGAATTGTCGCCCGCTGGATGAGTTTATGACCTATTCCCTTAGATGAAAGAGCATAGTTTTATTACTTCTGACTTTTTTTAATAGTGCCGCTTAAACATTCTGCCTAACCATTGGGGGGTTTCGTTTTATGCGTATAACTCAAAATGAGGAAATATCATGTACACATTGATTTTGACAGCCACCTCCACCGCATCAGCTAACGGCTCTGATACTAACACCGCGACAGCTATCCTCATGAATGGTAACCAGTATGTTAGTGGGGAAACCATTGAATTTAGGCTTTTGACTGGAAGTGCCATTTTTTCCGACGGCACTCCCATTAAGCAGGTCACAACAAATTCTCTAGGGGCAGCGTCGGTGGAATATACGGACACCGTGGGAGAAACCATTTCCATTCTGGCTATTATGAAAGCGAATGCGACCGTTTACAGCACCGCTACCTCTTCTTTCGACGGTAATGAGCCGGCGCCGGTTCCGGAGCTCAAGGTTACGCGTGTTTACAATGAAAACGATAAAACGTTCTCTTCAGGTGGCCCCCATTACCTGTTCATCGGGGCAAAATTTTATATTGAGCTCAACGAAGTTTCGTCCTCCACGGTCTGGGGATCAAATGATGCCAATGTGGCAGTTAAAAATGTGAACGGCTTAGGTTATGTCACGATAAAGGGTACGCCAGCGTCTAGTGTGGTCAGAATCACCTTCGAACATGCATCGGGAAGTGGCTCCTATGATGTGGCTTGTAATCTCTATATCGATAATATTCACGCAGAATACGAACCAAAACTGACGCCGAACAAATCTGAGTTTTTGGCTATATATAATGAGTGGGGAGATATGTCTACTTTCGACTGGGGAACTGGCAAAAATGTTTATTATTACTACGCACGAAAGGATTCTGTTTACTCGTACGTCATTGACATGAGCACAGGTTCTGAAAGCCTGTATCCAATTCATTCATGTGATTCCGCGACTAAGCTCACCCTCACCTCTAAGCCTATATAACGCCCTCACGGTGCTTCTGCAGGCTCATCAATATCCCTTCGCTGATGGCAGAGCCGCCCATTCGTTATTGGCGGCACTGTCGATCACCCACATAGCCTGATTTCTGAGTAGCTATCATCAGTAATACGCTCATTAATACTTTGGGGTTCATGACCTTGGCACGTTGCGAAATGTCATCTTTTCATTTCATCTTTATGCTGGATTGGATTGAATTGGTCACGACGGCATCAGCAAGCTCAATGTGGCGCTCTCCCCAGCCCAAAAGTTGACACGTGAATAATTGCATTGGCATCAATTTAAATATCTCGCTGCTCGATGAAATGATTAATCGCTCTTACCTTTCAAAATGACCGCC
>NZ_LUTP01000054.1 GCF_002111585.1 Lonsdalea iberica | reverse complement strand
TCTCGGAACACCTGCAGGATATTCCGCAGGATCAGGTTCGCGTCGTCGCAACGGCGACCCTCAGGCTCGCCGCCAACGCCGACGCGTTTCTGGACGAGGCTAAACGCATTTTAGGCGTGCCGGTGCAGGTGATCAGCGGAGAAGAAGAAGCTCGACTTATTTATCAGGGCGTCGCCCACACGACGGGCGGTCCTGAACAAAGGCTGGTCGTCGATATCGGCGGCGGCAGTACCGAACTGGCGACGGGCACCGGCGCGCAAACCAAACAGTTGTTCAGCCTGCCGATGGGCTGCGTAACCTGGTTGGAACGCTACTTCGCGGATCGCAATCTGGGCGAAGACAATTTTGCCCGCGCTGAAGCAGCGGCGCGTGAAATGGTGCGTACGGTAAAAGAGAGCCTGCTGGCGCAAGGTTGGCAGATCTGCGTCGGGGCCTCCGGCACCGTGCAGGCGCTGCAGGAGATCATGGTCGCACAGGGGATGGATGAGTACATCACGGTTGCCAAGCTGCAACAACTCAAGCAACGCGCGATTCAATGCGGCAAGCTGGAAGAACTCGAAATCGACGGATTGACGCTAGAACGAGCGCTGGTATTCCCAAGCGGTCTGTCTATCCTGTTGGCGATCTTCCAAGAACTGGGCATCCAAACCATGACGTTGGCTGGCGGCGCGCTCCGCGAAGGACTGGTGTATGGCATGCTGCATTTGCCCATCGGGCAGGATATCCGCTCCCGCACCTTGCATAATCTGCAACAGCGCTATCTTCTCGATGCCGGGCAGGCGCGGCGCGTCAGCGCGCTGGCGGACAATTTCGCACAGCAGCTGGTCCAGGACTGGCAACTGGACGATCGATGTCGGGAGCTTCTGCGCAGCGCGAGTCTGATTCACGAGATCGGGCTCAGCATCGACTTCCGTCAGGCTTCCCATCACGCCGCCTATCTCATCCGCAATAGCGATCTTCCAGGTTTTACACCCGCTCAGAAAAAACTGCTGGCCACTCTGCTCCACAATCAGTGCAATACGCTCGAACCTATTCCGCTGACGCAGCAAAATGCACTGCCGGTCAGTCAGGCACAGCATTTATGTCGCCTGCTGCGACTGGCGATTATTTTCGCGAGTCGCCGCCGGGACGATACGCTGCCGGCCGTCAGACTACGCGCAGAAGGCGAAACGCTGCAGGTCATTTTACCTGCCGGATGGCTATCCCAATATCCGCTGCGGGCCGAAATGCTGGAGCAGGAGAGTCGCTGGCAAAGCTATGTCCACTGGCCGCTCATTATTGAAGAAAGCCCTGCCTGATCAGTCAGTAAAGGGTAACATTTTGTTGCCCTTACCTTCCCTCGCGCCCCAAAATCTGCGATGTTTTTGCAGCCCTGAATCGATACAGGACGTATCGCCGCCGTAACGCACGGTTTCCTCACAATTCGTCATTACGGCATACATCTAATGTTCAAAAATGAATGAAGGATTAAGGATGAAAGGATTCACCCTGCCCGGCCGCTATTCCCTTAGCGCGGCCGCCGCATTGCTATTATTTACCTGTGCATCGTCTGCTGGCGATAACCTTCCCCAACAGCTACGCGTACCCACGCTCGCCTACGACGATCATAGCGTCGTATTGGTGTGGGACGCGCCGGAAGACACATCCAACATCGTCGACTATCAGATTTATCAGGGCGGACAGCTGATCGGTCTGGCGAGCAAGATGAATGCGTCCAACGCCCCCACCGGGCGCTATCTATCGACGTTTTACGAGAATGACACCGCCAGCTTCCAGCATCGGATCGTGGTACATAACGCGCGAATCGATAACCTGAAGGCCAATACCGAGTATCAGTTTACCGTTCGAGTCGTTTATGCCGACGGCACCGTATCCAGTGACAGCAACCCCGTTACCGCAAAGACCGACAGCACGCCTCAAGTGTTGAACATCACCCGCTACGGCGCAAAAGGCGATGGCGTGACGCTGAATACGGCCGCTATCCAGAAAGCCATTGATGCATGCAAACCGGGCTGTCGGGTAGACATTCCTGCGGGCGTATTCAAAACTGGCGCGTTATGGCTGAAAAGCAATATGACGCTTAACCTAGTTAAAGGGGCGACGCTGCTGGGGTCGGACAACCCCAGCGATTATCCTGACGGCTATAAGCTATACCCTTACTCCACCTTCACCCGCCCGGCTTCGTTAATCAATGCGATTGACCAGAACAGCAGTACGCCGGGAACGTTCAAGAATATCCGCATCGTGGGTCAGGGCGTTATCGATGGCAATGGCTGGAAGCGTGCGAGCACCGCCTCGGTGACGGATGAAGCCAACACGACGCTGCCGCAGTACGTGGCCAGCAACAGCAGCAAAGTGAGCCAGGATGGCATTTTAGCCAAGAATCAGGTGGATAAGCTGGTCAACAATGGCATTGACGCAAAACTGGCCTACGGCCAGGGGCGCTCCAGCCTGATGACGCTACGCGGTGTGGAAAACGTCTACCTCGCGGACATCACCGTCAGGAACCCCGCGTTCCACGGCATTATGCTGTTGGAAAACCACAACGCGGTGGTGAATGGCCTGACGCACCAGACCTATGACGCCAACAACGCCGATGGTGTGGAATTTGGTAACAGCCAGAACGTGATGGCGTTCAACAACGTCTTCGACACCGGCGATGACTGCATCAACTTCGCGGCCGGCACCGGCGAAAACGCCAACCAGCAAGAGCCGATGAAAGGCGCATGGCTGTTCAACAACTATTTCCGTATGGGGCATGG
Organism: Lonsdalea iberica; assembly: GCF_002111585.1. Lineage (GTDB taxonomy): Bacteria > Pseudomonadota > Gammaproteobacteria > Enterobacterales > Enterobacteriaceae > Lonsdalea > Lonsdalea iberica. The sequence goes on along the minus strand of NZ_LUTP01000054.1, from coordinate 16,665 downwards.
CGCGATAGTGACCGGCAGCCATACCGGAGCCTGGATACAAGATATTGTGGCGGAGAACAACGTGATGCAGAAAACCGACGTCGGCTTGCGCGCCAAAAGCGCGCCGGATATCGGCGGGGGCGCACATGGGGTGGTCTTTCGTAACAATGCGATGAAGAACATCGTTAAACAGGCGGTAGTCGTCACGCTCAGCTATTCGGACTCGAACGCGACCGTGGATTACCCGGCAGCTAAAACGCCCGCCCGCTTCTACGATTTTGCGGTCAGCAACGTCACCGTACAGGGCACGTCCGGCGCCTATCCGTCGATTGAGGTTGTGGGCGACAATGCGAAGGGAATTTGGCACAGTCAGCTGAATTTCAGCAACTTGAAACTGGACAGCGTCCCTCCGGCCTCCATAAACGATATGCAAGACAGCACGTTCAGCCATGTGGCCTTTACGAATCTGCTTAACGGGACAACACCGTGGAAAATCGGCACGGTGAAAAACGTGACCATTGAAGGCAAAACGCAAACCCAGTAATGGCGCAATCTGCTTCCCGTCAGGCGAGTCAACCCGCCTGGCGTTTTCATTTCAGCACCACGCACACATGAGGAAACCGGCTCGCGATCCCCGTCAACATCGGTCCCCCGGCGTTCGGCTTCTCCGGCGCCGTAACAGCCTGACTACTTTTTCTCTCTGGCCTTCGCCAGCTGCTCACGAATATTCGCCAGATGCCCTTGCCCCTTTTGCATCCGCTCCTGCGCGCTCACGACTTTTCTTACCGTCTCCCACTGGACGTCATCCTGCGGCAATTCCAACAGAAAACGGCTCGGCTCCGGGCGTATCAGTTCGCCATACTGACGGCGCTCCCGGCACATCGTGAAGGTCAGCTCTTTTTGCGCTCGCGTGATACCGACATAGGCCAATCGCCGCTCTTCATCGACGTTGTCTTCATCGATACTGGTCTGATGCGGCAGCAATCCTTCTTCCATCCCTACCAGATAGACATTCGGGAACTCCAGCCCTTTGGACGCGTGCAGCGTCATGAGCTGCACCTGATCGAGATCTTCCTCGCTTTCATTGCGTTCCATCATGTCTCGCAACGTGAACCGCGTGACGACCTGCGTCAGCGTCATCGGCTCGTCCAAATCGCTTCCCTCCAGCATTTCCGTCATCCAGGTAAACAGCTGGTTGACGTTTTTCATGCGCATTTCCGCCGCTTTCTGGCTGGGGGAGGTTTCATACAGCCAACTTTCGTAATCCAACCCGTGAATGAGATCGCGCACCGCCGCCACAGGCTCCCGCTCCGTTAGGCGAGCGATCTCAGCCAGCCACTGCGTGAAACGCTGGAGCGATTCGAGACCGCGGCCGGTCAGCACCTGAGAAAGCCCGACATCAAAGCTGGCGTTAAACAGGCTGCGGTTGCGCTGATTCGCCCATTCCCCCAGCTTCTTCAGCGTGGCCGGGCCGATTTCACGCTTTGGCGTATTCACGATACGTAAAAAGGCGCTGTCGTCGTCTGCGTTGGTCAACACGCGCAGGTACGCCAACAGATCCTTGATTTCCGGGCGAGAGAAGAACGAGCTACCGCCGGAAATTTTGTAAGGAATGCGGTTTTGCATCAGCACTTTTTCGAACAGCCGCGACTGATGATTGCCGCGATAGAGAATGGCGTAATCGCGGTACTGCGTCTTATTGATGAAGTGATGCGCAATCAACTCGCCGACCACGCGTTCGGCTTCATGATCCTCGTTATTGGCGGTAATGATTTTCAGCTCGTTGCCGTACGCCAGCTCTGAGTAGAGTCGTTTCTCGAAGACGTGCGGGTTGTTGGCGATCAGGATATTGGCGGCTTTCAGAATGCGTCCGGACGAACGGTAATTCTGCTCCAGTTTGATCACCTGCAACGCAGGGAAATCATGCTGCAACAGCTCCAGGTTTTGCGGACGCGCGCCGCGCCAGGAGTAAATCGACTGGTCGTCATCGCCGACCACGGTAAAGCGTGCGCGGCTGCCCACCAACTGTTTGACCAGCTCGTACTGACTGGTGTTCGTATCCTGATACTCGTCCACCAGCAGGTAGCGAAGGCGGTGCTGCCAGCGTTCGCGGGCCTGTTCGTTACGCCGGAATAACAGGGTAGGCAGCAGGATGAGATCGTCAAAGTCCAATACGTTGCAGGCGCGCAGGTGCTCACTGTAGAGCTGATAACAGTGCGCGAACAGACGATCTCGTTCCGATCGCGCCAGCGCGGCGGCCTGAGGCGGTTCGATCAGATCGTTTTTCCAGTTGGAGATCGTTGAGATCAACTGTTGCAGCAGCTCTTTGTCATTCTGCAACCAGGTTTCCGTCAGCTCTTTGAGCAACGCCAGCTGGTCCTGATCGTCGAACAGGGAGAAATTGGATTTCATTTCCAGCGCGGCATATTCGCGCTTGATGATCTCCAGCCCTAGCGTATGGAAGGTCGCAATCATCAGACCGCGACTCTCCTTTCGCCCCAGCGTCTGCGCAACACGCTCCTTCATCTCGCGGGCCGCCTTGTTGGTAAAGGTGACCGCCGCAATATTGCGCGCCTGATAGCCGCACTCCCGTATTAGATGGGCTATCTTCTGCGTGATGACGCGCGTTTTACCGGAACCGGCGCCGGCCAAGACCAGGCAGGGACCGGTAACGAACTCAACGGCGTGTTGTTGGCTGGGGTTTAAGCGCATGGGACATCTTGCTCTTTGTTCAAACGGAAGGCGATTGTAGCAAAAGTCGCGGGGGAGGATCGCCGGAAGTGGTCGCCGACGAGACGCCGCGCATTGCTATTGGTATTGCACGCGGGTTACAGTGCCTGTCAGCAACCCCCCCCCCCCCGATTAAAAAGGTATATTCCATGGCAAAAACAGCTTCGGCGCTGCACATTCTGGTCGATACGGAACAGCAGGCCAACGACATCCTGGGTCAGCTGGAACAAGGCGCAGACTTCCAGCAGTTGGCCAAGAAGTTTTCCACCTGTCCTTCAAAACGCAACGGCGGCGACTTGGGCGAATTTCGCCAGGGCGATATGGTGCCGACGTTTGATAAAGCCGTTTTCTCCTGCGAACTGCTCAAGCCCTGCGGACCGGTCAAAACCCAGTTCGGCTACCACATCATCAAAGTGCTCTATCGCCGTTGATCTCGTGAACCGGAACGGCGGGCGATCTCTTTGCCGCTTTCGCCCTTCTTCCTTCGTGAATATCGAGCGATCAAAAAGGGCGCAACTTTCGTTGCGCCCTTTGTTATTACGGGGATAACGTCTTATCGACGTGCAGGATTATCCTGCAACCGCAATACGTTTCATGTCGGTCATGTAGCCACGCAGTTTCTTACCGACGACTTCGATGGGATGGTTGCGGATGGCTTCATTGACGTCACGCAGCTGTGCGTTATCAACCGCGGTCGCGGCAACCGCTTTACCGATATCGCCCGGCTGCAGGCTGCTCATAAACATCTCTTTCAGCAGCGGCACCGCGGCGTTGGCGAACAGGTAGTTACCGTATTCAGCGGTGTCGGAGATCACCACGTTCATTTCGTACAGACGCTTACGGGCGATGGTGTTCGCGATCAGCGGCAGTTCGTGCAGAGATTCGTAGTAAGCGGACTCTTCGATGATACCGGAGCTCACCATAGTTTCGAACGCCAGCTCAACCCCGGCTTTCACCATGGCGATCATCAGCACGCCGTTGTCGAAGTATTCCTGCTCGCCGATCTTGCCTTCGAACTGCGGTGCGTTTTCGAACGCGGTTTTGCCGGTCTCTTCACGCCAGGTCAGCAGCTTCACGTCGCCGTTGGCCCAATCTTCCATCATGCCACGGGAAAACGCGCCGGAGATGATGTCGTCCATATGCTTCTGGAACAGCGGCGCCATCAGAGTTTTCAGCTGTTCAGACAGCGCGTAAGCACGCAGTTTCGCCGGGTTAGAAAGGCGATCCATCATCAGGGAGATACCGCCCTGTTTCAGCGCTTCGGTGATGGTTTCCCAACCGTACTGAATCAGTTTTTCGGCATAAGCCGGTTCAACGCCATCAGCGACCAGTTTATCGAAGCTCAGCAGAGAACCCGCCTGCAGCATGCCGCACAGGATAGTCTGTTCGCCCATCAGGTCAGATTTAACTTCGGCCACGAAAGAAGACTCCAAAACGCCCGCGCGATGACCACCGGTCGCCGCGGCCCAGGCTTTGGCAATCGCCATACCTTCGCCTTTCGGATCGTTTTCCGGGTGAACCGCGATCAGGGTCGGCACGCCGAAACCACGTTTGTACTCTTCACGCACTTCCGTACCCGGGCATTTCGGCGCAACCATCACGACGGTGATGTCTTTACGCACTTGCTCGCCGACTTCCACGATGTTGAAACCGTGAGAGTAACCCAGCGCAGCGCCCTGTTTCATCAGCGGCTGTACGGCCTGTACCACGGAGGAGTGCTGTTTGTCCGGCGTGAGGTTGACCACCAGGTCCGCCTGCGGGATCAGGTCTTCATAAGTCCCGACGGTAAAACCGTTTTCGGTCGCTTTGCGCCATGAAGCACGCTTCTCGGCGATAGCTTCTTTTCGCAGGGCGTAAGCGATATCCAGGCCGGAATCGCGCATGTTCAGCCCCTGGTTTAGCCCCTGAGCGCCACATCCCACAATCACGACTTTTTTGCCCTTGAGGTAGTTAGCTTCATCAGCAAATTCGTCGCGGTTCATAAAGCGACATTTACCCAATTGCGCCAGCTTCTGACGCAGGTTCAAGGTATCAAAGTAGTTAGCCATGTGGAGATGCTCCATAATGATGTGTTGGTTGCCGTTGTTTCTTTGGGTTGCCGCCTCGGCGGCCCCGGAATAGACACATCATATGACAGGAATTGCATTGCTTAAATTGATATATTAACAACGTCGCATTGCATAATATGCAACATGAAAAACAGGGCCTGCATCCGATGGATTTACGAGATCTCAAATTATTCCTGCACCTGGTGGAAAGTCACCATTTTGGTCACACCGCCAAGGCTATGCATATCAGCCCGTCGACCCTGTCGCGCCAGATACAGCGCATGGAGGAAGACATCGGGCAGGCGCTGTTTCTGCGGGATAACCGCACGGTGCGACTGACCGAGGCCGGCGAGCATCTGAAAATTTTCGCCCAGCAAACCCTGTTGCAGTACCAGCAGATGCAGCTGGCGATGTCGCAGCATGGCCAATCTCTCAGCGGCGAACTACGGGTATTTTGCTCTGTGACGGGTGCCTATAGTCATTTGCCCACAATTCTGGATCGCTTCCGCGCTCGCCACCCGCTGGTGGAAATCAAGCTGACAACGGGCGATGCCGCCGACGCCGTGGACAAGGTTCGCTCTAACATCGCCGATCTGAGCATCGCCGGCCATCCCGAGACACTGCCGCCCAGCATGGTTTTCATCCCTATCGGCAACATTCGCATCGCCCTGGTCATCCCGACAATGCCCTGTCCTGTCCAGGTGCAAATGCAGGATCCTCACCCTAACTGGGCTCAGGTCCCCTTCATTTTGCCGCAATACGGACCGGTCAGAAAACTCACTGAACGTTGGTTCCGCCATCAAAAGATCGCCAATCCGCTCATCTATGCGACCGTCGCCGGACATGAAGCCATGGTATCGATGGTCGCGGTGGGTTGTGGCGTGGCGCTGGTCCCCGACGTCGTGCTGGAAAATAGCCCTGAACCCGTGCGTAAGCGTGTGTTCGTCTTGCAGGAGCAAATTCTTGAGCCTATCCCGCTCGGGATCTGTATGCAGAAAAAGCGCCTGAGCGAACCGCTGATTGCCGCCTTCTGGGAGACGCTGCAGGAGACGCAATAGCGCGATCGATACTGCGGAGGAATTAACATTGCGGCGGGAGAGACCGGTCGGCCAAGGCACCGAAAGCGCCTGCCTGCTCGGCCCGTTTCATCCCCTCAATATCCATCAGACAGCGGTATAACGGCTCCAGCCTGGCGAAACCCCTGGCCAGCATCGCCACCAATTCGCCGCTAAACAACGGGGACATGTCCTGACGGGAAGCCGCCAGCGCCGTGGGTGGGTCTTTAATGAGCGGCCTGCGATAGCACTCGCCCTCCAGCACAAATTCATCGCCCAGACGGTCTGCAATCTTGAGAAAACGCGGCGGATCTCCACGCAACGTCTGCCGGAACAATGCCATCGTGGGTCGGCTGGGGCGTCAGTCCAGTTTTTACGGCTGCGCTTGAAGATCAGACACATGCACATGGTGCTGCGATAACGGGATTTATCGCGAGAAAAACGGGTCTCCCGATGAATACGCGAGAGGGTTTTCATTGGCCGCGTTTCAAAAAGCGTATCGATGTCCAACATCGTGATGCCGAGCGATTCCACCAGCGCGCGAAACGGAACCAGGGGCGTGACCTCATCGACGGCTCGATGCGCCTTGAATTACTCTTTGCTGTTGTGTTGACGCACCTGCTGCAAAAAGGTGAGTCCCTATTGTGAAAAACCGTGGAATCCTGTCGTCATGGCTCATGACCAACCTAGAGAATGAGAGGAGCCGGCGACGACACCCGCTTTTTCCCACAAACGACAACGCGCCCACGGAAAACATCCAGCGGGCGCGCGAGGGCATACCGATACGCAAAACTTAGCGCCGCGTTAGCCTTTCATAAAAAATCGAAAAGCCGGATTTTGAGTTTCTTCGTGACACTCATAACCCAGATCCTGCAAGTGGCGCTCAAACGAGGCATCACGCTCAGCGAGTTCAAACGCGGCCAGCACGCGACCGTAGTCGGTTCCATGGCTACGATAATGGAACAGGGAGATATTCCAGTGCGTTCCGAGCGTAATGAGGAATTTCAGCAACGCGCCCGGCGATTCGGGGAACTCGAAGCTATAGAGCTTTTCCTTCAGCGGCTTGGACGGTCGCCCGCCCACCATGTAACGCACGTGCAGTTTCGCCATTTCATCATCAGACAGATCGACTACCTGATAGCCGCCCGCCTGCAGATCGGACAGAATTTCCTGCCGTTCTTCGTGACCGCGCGTCAGGCGTACCCCCATGAAGATGCAGGCGTCTTCGTCGCTGGAGTAGCGATAGTTGAATTCGGTGATGGCTCGACCGCCCAGCAGCTGGCATAGCTTCAGAAAGCTGCCTTTCTGCTCAGGGATGGTGACCGCCATCAGCGCTTCCCGCTGTTCGCCCAGCTCGCAGCGCTCAGACACGTAGCGTAGCCCGTGGAAGTTGACGTTCGCGCCGGACAGCACGTGCGCCAGACGCTCGCCCTGAATGTTGTGCTGCTGAATGTATTTCTTCATCCCGGCCAGCGCCAACGCGCCCGATGGCTCAGCCACCGCACGCACGTCTTCGAACAGGTCTTTGACCGCGGCGCAGATTGCGTCGCTATCGACCGTGATGACATCATCCAGATACTCCCGGCACAGACGGAAAGTCTCGTTGCCGATACGTTTGACCGCCACGCCTTCCGCAAACAGACCGACGCGAGCCAAATCCACCGGCTCGCCCGCATCCAGCGCGGCTCGCAGGCAAGCTGAGTCTTCGGCTTCAACACCGATGACTTGGATTTGCGGCATCAGCTGTTTGATTAATACCGCCACGCCGGCCGCCAGGCCGCCGCCGCCGACCGGGACGAAAACCCGGTCGAGATGCGCATCCTGCTGCAAAAGCTCCATTGCCAACGTGCCCTGCCCGGCAATCACGGCCGGATGGTCGAACGGCGGAACGAAGGTCATTTTATCCCGTTCAGACAGTTCGATGGCTTTGGCTTTGGCCTCATCAAAGTTAGCGCCATGCAACAGCACTTCGCCGCCGAAACCGCGTACGGCATCTACCTTGATATCCGCCGTGGCGACCGGCATGACGATCAGGGCTTTAATGCCCAGACGATTGGCGGAGAGCGCCACACCCTGAGCATGGTTGCCGGCCGAAGCCGTCACCACGCCATGGGACTTCTGTTCATCGCTCAGCCCGGCCATCATGGCGTAGGCGCCGCGCAGTTTAAAACTGTGAACAGCCTGGCGATCTTCCCGCTTCACCAGAATGTTATTGCCCAATCGGGCAGATAGCTTATCCATCCGCTCCAGCGGCGTGACCTGCGCGACTTCATACACCGGCGAGCGGAGAACCGCCCGCAAGTACTCCGCGCCGCAAGGGGCGTCGGAAAGGGGTTGTGAAACTGCCATCAGCTTTAGCCTCCCAGCTTGCTTTTATCCCGGACGGCACCTTTGTCAGCGCTGGTTGCCAGACTGGCGTAGGCGCGTAATGCAAATGAAACCTGACGATCGCGTTTCTTCGGCGTCCAGGCCGCGTCTCCGCGCGCCAGTTGCGCTTCCCGGCGCTGGGCCAGCTCGCCCTCAGCAACATCCAGTACAATTCCCCGGTTTGGAATATCGATGGCGATGGTGTCGCCGTCTTCCACCAGCCCGATCAGGCCGCCGTTAGCAGCTTCCGGCGAAGCATGGCCGATGGACAAACCGGACGTACCGCCCGAGAAACGGCCGTCGGTGATCAGCGCGCAGGCCTTGCCCAGTCCCATCGACTTGAGGAAGCTGGTCGGATACAGCATTTCCTGCATCCCCGGACCGCCTTTCGGCCCTTCGTAACGGATGACCACGACATCGCCAGCTTCAACCTTGCCGCCCAAAATGGCTTCTACCGCATCATCCTGGCTCTCGTACACCTTGGCCGGACCGGTAAACACGAGACTGTTTTTATCCACACCTGCCGTTTTGACGATGCAGCCGTCTTCCGCCAGGTTGCCGTACAGTACGGCCAGACCACCGTCCTGACTGTAGGCGAATTCTTTGGTGCGGATACACCCTTCCTTACGGTCGGTATCCAGCGAATCCCAACGACAGTCCTGCGAGAAAGCCTGTGTAGTACGAATACCCGCCGGGCCCGCCGCATACATTTTCTTCACGCTTTCGTCCTGAGTCTGCATGACATCGTAGGCCGCCAGCGTTTCCGGCAGCGACATGCCCAGAATATTGGTCACATCACGATGCAGCAGACCGGCGCGATCCAGCTCGCCCAAAATACCCAGCACGCCGCCCGCGCGGTGAACGTCTTCCATGTGGTATTTCTGCGTGCTCGGCGCGACTTTGCACAGATGCGGAACCCTGCGCGACAGGCGATCGATATCCTCCATGGTGAAGTCGACCTCGCCTTCCTGCGCAGAAGCCAACAGATGGAGAACCGTGTTGGTGGAGCCGCCCATCGCGATGTCCAGCGTCATCGCATTTTCGAAGGCCTGTTTATTGGCGATGTTACGCGGCAGCGCGCTATCGTCATCCTGCTCGTAGTAACGTTTGGTCAGCTCGACGATGCGCTTACCGGCGTTGAGGAACAGCTGCTTACGGTCAGCATGCGTGGCCAGCAGGGAACCGTTACCCGGCTGCGACAGGCCCAGCGCTTCGGTCAGACAGTTCATTGAGTTGGCGGTAAACATACCCGAGCAGGAGCCGCAGGTCGGACAGGCCGAACGTTCAATCTGCAGGCTGTCTTCATCGCTGACTTTCGGATTCGCGCCCTGAATCATGGCATCGACCAGATCCAGTTTGATCAGCTGGTCGGACAGTTTGGTTTTACCGGCTTCCATCGGGCCGCCGGAAACGAAAATCACCGGAATGTTGAGGCGCAAAGCCGCCATCATCATTCCCGGGGTGATCTTGTCACAGTTGGAAATGCAGACCATGGCGTCAGCGCAGTGTGCGTTCACCATGTACTCCACGGAATCCGCAATCAATTCGCGGGAAGGCAGGGAGTAGAGCATGCCGCCGTGACCCATTGCGATGCCGTCATCGACCGCAATGGTATTGAACTCTTTGGCGACACCGCCCGAAGCTTCGATCTGCTCCGCGACCAACTTGCCTAGATCGCGCAGATGGACATGTCCTGGAACGAATTGAGTGAATGAGTTCACAACGGCAATGATAGGCTTGCCGAAATCGGCGTCGGTCATCCCTGTGGCGCGCCACAAGGCTCGCGCTCCAGCCATATTACGACCATGCGTGGTGGTGGCTGAACGGTACTTAGGCATACTCTGATTACTCCAGTTTAAAACAGATGACCGGCAACAAAGCGCGCTGCCGGTAAGAAAAGAATGTTGGTGATGTGATTAACGGTTAACCGGATCCAGCCAGCCCCATTTATCTTCTGTTTCACCCGTAAACAGGCCGAAGAATGCCTGCTGCAGCTGCTTGGTGACAGGACCACATTTTCCGATACCTACCTGAATGCCGTCGACGCTGCGCACTGGCGTGATTTCCGCCGCAGTACCCGACATGAAGACTTCGTCAGCCAGATAGAGTGATTCGCGCGACAGCACCTGTTCGCGGACCTCGAATCCTTTTTGTTTCGCCAGCGTGATGATGGCGTCGCGGGTAATCCCCGGCAGCGCGGAAGAAGTGAACGGCGGTGTGAAGATGATGCCGTTTTTCACTTCGAACAGGTTTTCGCCAGCACCTTCGGAAACGTAGCCATGAACATCCAGCGCGATCCCTTCCTGATAGCCATGACGACGGGCTTCGCTACCCACCAGCAGAGAGGACAGATAATTACCGCCTGCTTTAGCCGCGGTGGGGATCGTATTGGCCGCCGCGCGGTTCCATGAAGACACCATCGCATCAATCCCCTGATCCAGCGCTTCTTCGCCCAGATAAGCTCCCCACGGGAAGGCCGCGATGATGACATCTGTTTTATAACCCTCCGGCGGGTTCACGCCCATACCGACATCGCCGACGAACACCAACGGACGGATATAAGCGCTGGATAAGTTGTTTTTGCGCAGCGTTTCGCGACACGCTTCCATCAGTTCGTCGACGCTCTGAGACAACGGCATACGGTAGATCTTGGCGGAGTCATGCAGACGCTGCATATGCTCACGGTGGCGGAACACGACCGGGCCACGGTGAGAGTCATAGCAGCGGACGCCTTCGAACACGGAAGTCCCATAGTGCAAGGCGTGAGACATCACGTGAACTTTTGCATCTGCCCAAGGAACCATTTCGCCGTTAAACCAGATATAGTCAGCTTTCTTTGTCATCGTTATTTTCCTTCTCGGTGCCTCAGGCACGAATCTATTATGCTCTCAGTGACTGGATCTCAACCCGCGAGATGTCCAGCAGTTTGCTTAATTGCGTTGACAGTAAATCGACCGGTCGCTGACTCGCAACGGTCAGTTCGATGTTGACCTGTGCGCCGTCGTCCTGCGACGTCATATTCATGGCGGAAACCTGAAACCCGCGATGGCGAGCGACGCGCAGCACACGCTCCAGCGTTTCTGGCCGAAAGCGGGCCTGAATGGAAATCTGATGGCGTTTCATTCGCTCTCCTCCAACATAGTTTCATTGCCGGCACCGGGCGGCACCAGCGGCCAGACGTTTTCGTACGAATCGATGGATACATGCAACAGGTACGGCCCGTCGCTGCTCAACAGAGCGTTCAAGGCGGAATCAATCTGGTCTTTACGTGTAATGCTTTGGCCGGGGATGCCGAATGCGCTGGCCAGCATCAGGAAGTCAGGGTTATCGGTGAGCGTCGTTTCGCTGTAACGTTCTTCGAAGAACAACTCCTGCCACTGCCTGACCATGCCTAATCGTTGGTTATCCAACAGCACGATTTTCATCGGCAGGCGCTTGCGTTTGATCGTGCCCAGCTCCTGGATGTTCATCATGAAGGAACCGTCACCGGAGATACAAATAACCGTATCATCAGGCCGCGCCACCTGAGCGCCGACGGCAGCCGGAACCCCAAAACCCATCGTGCCGAGGCCGCTGGACGTAATGAAATTTTCAGGACGATTAACCTGCATATGCTGGGCCGCCCACATCTGATGCTGCCCTACATCCGTGGTGATAACGGTGTTCGCCGGCATCCGTTCAGACAACGTTTTCAGCAGGGCCGGCGCATAAATGGCTTCGCCCGGATGATCGTAACGCGACGGAAACTCGGCTTTCATCAACGTCGCCTGCTGACGCCAGGCGTCAATACGCAGCGGCTGTTTTAGTGCGGGCAACAGCTGGTTTAAATCCCCTTGCAACGCCACGTGAGCCTGACGAAGCTTGTTCAGTTCCGCCGGGTCGATATCCATGTGAATCACGCTGGCATTCGGAGCAAACGTGTTGAGTTTACCGGTCACACGGTCGTCAAAGCGCGCGCCCACGGCAATGAGCAAGTCACATTGCTGTACCATGAGATTCGCTGCTTTGGTTCCGTGCATCCCGATCATACCAAGGTAGAAAGGGTAATCCGTCTCCACGACGCCAAGCCCTTTCAACGTCACGACACAGGGGATCTGCGTTGTATCCAAAAACTCACGCAAAGCGGGAACCGCACGCGCCATTCCCACACCGCCGCCGATGTACAGCATCGGCTGTTTGGCATGAGCCAGCAACGTATTGGCATCGGTCAGCGCCTGAGTCGGCAGGTTGTCAGTTTCTGCCGGAGAGGGAACGTAAGGGGTGAATTCGCCGCCTTCAGCCAGCTGGATATCTTTGGGGATATCGACCAGTACCGGTCCCGGGCGTCCACTTTGGGCGATAGCAAAAGCTTCCGCCATGATTTCCGGTAAGGATTCGAGGGAGTCGACGAGAAAACTGTGTTTAGTGCACGCCAGCGAGAGGCCAAGAACATCGATTTCCTGGAAGGCATCAGTCCCAATCAGTGAAGAGCCGACCTGACCAGTGATTGCCACTATGGGAACAGAATCTAACAGCGCATCCGCCAGACCGGTGATCAGATTGGTTGCTCCCGGTCCGGAAGTGGCGATGCACACGCCGACTTTGCCTGTCGCTCGTGCATAACCGATAGCGGCCATCGCAGCGCCTTGTTCATGGCGACATAGCAGGTGATCGACGCCTCCGTCATACAATGCATCATAAACTGGCATGATTGCGCCACCAGGATAGCCAAATACACTATCCACTCCCTGCGCTCGCAACGCTTGTACCACCCACTGAGCTCCATTCATAGTCATTTCCCCAACTTCTTTCGGGTATGGCAGGATTTTATGCTATTGGACATTCTCTGCTCCCTTGTTACGAATTCCGACCCCATAAAAAAACCCCCGACCATTTGGTGCGGGGGTTTTTCTTGAATTCGGCCTTGATTTTTAAGCCATTCTTCGTCCAAGTGCTGCCCCGCACGGTAGGTTAATAATCACCACCACGCTAATGACGACTAGGCTAATCACGAGGGCAAACGCTTTCATTTTCGGTTTATTCATTAATCAGTGTCGAACGAATGACTACAGAGTTATCATAGTCAGACGAGGGCTGACAACATTTTTTTTCCGTGATTATTTGATCACTTCGGTCTTAATAAAAATAAAATTCTTATTATTCAGTTATTAAATTTAATAAACGACTTCAATAGCCGATTCTAATTTTCAGTCGATGCGGGCCGAATACCTCACGGTGACATTATCCATACCTGAATGAACGCGCCCGAAATATTTCTTCGCCCCCCTTCGCAAAATCACTCTGACGTCCTTTTGCTACAAAAAACGGCGGTCATAATCCCCCGCAAAGGGAGGAAACACGATGACACTCGCCATAGCCTTTACACGGGCAACGATCGGAATGCAGGCTCCAGAGGTCTCGATCGAGGTACACATCAGCAATGGGCTGCCTGCACTTACGCTGGTTGGACTGCCGGAAACTACAGTGAAGGAAGCTCGCGATCGGGTGCGCAGCGCCCTGCTTAACTGCGGTTTTATCTTTCCCGCCAAACGCATTACCGTCAATTTGGCTCCTGCGGATCTTCCCAAAGAAGGCGGGCGTTACGATCTGCCTATCGCTTTAGCGATTTTAGCGGCGTCTGAGCAGGTTCCCGGCAATAAACTTAGCGAGTATGAATTTCTGGGTGAATTGGGTCTTTCAGGAGCTCTGCGAGGGGTTAACGGCACTATCTCGGCAGCATTGGAAGCGCAGAAAGCGGGTAGGCAGTTGATCGTCCCTAAAGATAATCAACGGGAGATGGCGCTGATTCCAGAAGGTGAAGCGGTGCTGGCGGATCATTTGCTGCAGGTATGCGCTTTTTTACATGGCAAGGTAACGCTGCCGAGCAATCGCGTGTTGCCGCCTGAGCAGCATTATTCGGATTCCGAGCTTGATTTGCAGGATATCGTCGGCCAAGAGCAAGCCAAACGTGCGCTGGAAATTGCCGCGGCGGGGGGTCACAATCTGCTGTTTCTCGGCCCTCCTGGTACAGGGAAAACCATGCTTGCGAGTCGTCTGGCAGGGTTGATTCCGCCGCTCAATGACTCAGAGGCGTTGGAAAGCGCGGCGATAAATAGTCTGGTGAGCTGCTATAACGGACCGGATAAGTGGCGTAGTAGGCCGTTTCGGGCGCCTCATCACACATCGTCAATCGCAGCTCTGGTTGGCGGCGGCTCTCTGCCTAAACCCGGAGAAATCTCCCTCGCTCATAATGGGATTCTCTTTCTGGATGAACTGCCGGAATTTGAGCGGCGCGTTCTCGATTCGCTTCGCGAACCGCTTGAGTCGGGAGAAATTATTATCTCACGCGCCCGTGCTAAGGTCTGCTATCCGGCACGATTCCAACTGGTCGCAGCGATGAACCCGAGCCCATCAGGACACTATCAAGGCATTCACAATCGCATGCCAGCGCAGCAGATTTTACGCTATCTCAACCGCCTCTCAGGACCATTTCTCGATAGATTTGATATCTCTATCGAAGTGCCGCTGTTGCCGCCGGGAATTCTGCGTAAACAACGTAGTCAAGGAGAAGATAGCGCCACAGTACGAGCTCGTGTGTTGGCTGCCCGACAATGGCAATTAGAACGCGCGGACAAGATCAATGCCTACTTAAGCCCCAGGGAAATTGAAACGTTCTGTCATCTGACACCTGAAGATGCGCAATATCTCGAAGAGGTTATGAGCAAGCTTGGGCTTTCAGTTCGCGCATGGCATCGAATTTTGAAAGTTGCGCGCACCATTGCAGACCTATCGAAGGAAATGAGTATTAACCGAAAACATCTTGCAGAAGCCCTGAGCTATCGCTGTATGGATAGATTACTGATCCAACTGCATAAAAATTTGGCTTGAAGAGAAATAGTCTCTAGCCAAAAAGAAAAAGATGGGGACTAGGTCCCCATCTTATCAATCTTCACTTTCAGTGAATTCTTCAACCGTATCCATCTGAGGTTTTCCACCCGATAAAGTGTGGAAACGTTTGGGACGCCGAACGCGTGTCGTATATTTGATCCAGATCTTTTCCAATTCCGTTTCAGGTTTCCGTTCACCGTGACAAACGGCCAAAAACTGGATTTCTTCGTCCGTGATCGGCTGACGTTTACCGATATCAAGCTCGTTCAATGCATGGCCGTGACGCTCCAGCAGTTGGGCTTCTTTTATCGTAAAGTCGCCGTGTCGGGAAAAACCACGCGGATAGAATTTGTTGTCAAAAAAACGACTGGTTGTTGAGAAGCTTTCTGCCATTTTACACGCTCCTAATGCTTTATGGTCGTGCCCTTTATGGCGCGGAGTATTAGATAGGCTTGACTTCCTGTAAAACAAAACATTTAAATCATCACGACAAATTTTTTTTGGAGAACAGCATGGACACCGACTTATTGAAAACCTTCCTGGAAGTAAGCAGAACCAGGCACTTCGGTCGTGCTGCGGAATCGCTCTATCTAACACAGTCGGCAGTCAGCTTTCGTATCCGTCAACTCGAGAACCAACTTGGCGCTAATCTGTTTACTCGACACCGTAATAATATCCGACTGACGCCAGCAGGAGAGAGACTGTTGCCTTTTGCCGAGAACCTGATCGGTACTTGGTCTATCGCGAAGAAAGAAGTTGCTCGTTCACAGCAACATAGCCTTCTTTCCATTGGTGCTACGGCTTCTCTGTGGGAGGCTTATTTGACGTCTTGGCTCACTGAACTCTATCTGCAACGACCATTGCTGCAACTGGAAGCTAGGATAGCGCTGCGCCAATCTCTGGTGCACCAGTTGCTTGATAGACAGTTGGATCTCCTTATCACGACTGAACCCCCGAAAATGGAAGAACTTGCTAGCCAATTACTAGGAAATTTTTCGTTATCGCTTTTCACGGTCAAGGGGCAACAATCAGAAGAAAATCTTCCCTATATCAAGCTCGAATGGGGCGCAGATTTTCATCAACAGGAAAACCGGTTATTCCCGAACGACCAAATACCTGCACTGACAACTACATCCGCTCAGCTAACGCGTCAATTGATATCGACATTGAGAGGATGTGCATTCTTGCCTAACCATTGGCAACGGCAATATGAAGAACTTCAAGTCGTCGAGACTGTCCCTGTGGTTAGCCGTTCTTTTTATGCCGTTTGGCTGCAAAATAGCGACCAGCAGGCGTTGATACGGCAATTGCTGAAAGTCCCCATTTCGTCGCTAGATACCATCATTACTCCGTGATGTAGAAGACAAAATGCAGTGAGAAAAATGGGTTTTTCGTGATTTTCTAATTGCTCGGGTTAGAAAGCTAGAATTCTATTTAAAGTAGAGGGGAGAAGTGTGCCTGAGGGTGTGATTCATCCATTGGATGGGATATAAAAAGACAAAAAAAAAACCCTTCACATAATGTGAAGGGTTATTTCTTGGCAGGGGCGGAGAGACTCGAACTCCCAACACCCGGTTTTGGAGACCGGTGCTCTACCAATTGAACTACGCCCCTAAATA
>NZ_LUTP01000053.1 GCF_002111585.1 Lonsdalea iberica | reverse complement strand
TTCCAGATTCGGCGGTAGCCAAAACGCCTGCGCTCCAGTGCCAGCTCGGTGATGCGTCTGGATAAATGCGCATCCGATGCCGGGCGCTGCGCTTCGTAACGGCAGGTCGACAGGGACAAACCTGTGAGTCTGCAGGCACGACGTTGCGACAGACAGGTCGTATCACACATCAACACCACGGCTTCCCGCTTCTGGTCTGTCGTCAGTACTTTCGGCCCAGGGCCACCCGAAGCGCCTCCTTATCCAGCATGGCTTCGGCAAGCAGCTCCTTGAGTCTGGCGTTCTCTTCCTCAAGCGACTTCAGGCGCTTAACCTCAGGCACTTCCATACCGCCATACTTCTTACGCCATGTGTAAAACGTGGCATCGGAAATGGCGTGCTTGCGGCAGAGTTCACGCGCGGATACCCCGGCTTCGGCCTCACGGAGAATACTGAGGATTTGTTGGTCGGAAAAACGCTTCTTCATGGGGATGTCCTCATGTGGCTTATGAAGACATTACTAACATCGGGGTATACTAATCAACGGCGAGCAGGTCATCGTCCTTCTTCAGTGCGTTTAAGTTGTGCTCGAAGTTTGAGGATCTCGCTTTTAGCCTCGAGGAGATCCCTTGCATGCTGCTCGCTATTATCAGGTTTTATGGCGCGTAGCCACTTGTAGAGGCTGTGTGCGGAGACGCCCAGCCGGTCGGAAACTTCAGCAACGGAATAGCCACGCTCAGTGATCTGCCGGACGGCCTCTTCCTTAAATTCAGGTGTAAATCGTGGTGTGCCCATACGCTCCTCCTATGCTCAAAATATAGGGCAGGATTGTCTACCGTGGCAGGGGCAGTCCACTGGTTTCAGTTTTCTGTACGGCAAAATATATGAAAGCGGGGGAGTGTTGCAGGACACTACCCCGCTGGCTTCAAAAAGAACGGTGATAAGCACTGTTCTGTATCGCTGGCTGAAACCAAGCGAATTTTGGTGTTGGCTTAGTCGCGCTATTTATAGGGGGTTATCGATCGCCCCTATGATGTTTTTTTTTAAGCGGTATAGGTGTATGCAACAGTACCTACAGTGTAGGTATCGGCGGCCACAGTCTGACCTGCAAGCATAACGATTGAGTATTTAACAGTATCGTTAGCAGCGCTATTCTGTCCAATGACTAAGTAACCATCCTCAGGAACGGCACCGCTCGCGCTCGTTGCGCCACTCAGTGCCAGAGTCACTGTGTTTGTGCTGTCGTTTTTACCTTTAACAAGTGCTTTAGGCAGGGACATGCTACCCGTTGTTATGTCGATGTCTGGGCTAAATTTAACAGCATAAACATGAGCTAACCCGTCCAATGAACGAATCGAACCTGTGGCAACAGTATCATCAGCCGAATGTTTTCCTGCAGTCAAGTTACTGGAAGCAGTAATCGTATTTGAGATATTAGTGACATTGGAGAATACCAAATCAGCTGTCGCGCTAATACCGCTACCACTCACGCCGGCTTGAGCCACGCCCATGCCTGCGCCAGCCAGAATTACCGCAGCCAGCATTGTTTTTTTCATCATAGACATAAATTTACCCTTTTTGTATTTCACTTAGATTAACCACCAGTGTGTTACTGGTGTGCCATTAGCTTCCGGTCGAAATGGAAGCATAATTCCGTCATGCCAAAAGCCTCAGATTCTTCGTAGCTATATTTCAGGGGAGAAGCACTGTCCCGCTGATATCCAGCCTATAGCGGTCAGCTTCAACCCGTTGCTCGCCGTCTGCGAGAATGTCAAACGTAACCCGGTCATCTCTGGTGTTCAGCACCATTTCTGAGCTGGCGGGGTTTCCCTCAGCGATAAGGTCTCTCGGCACCAGCCGGATACGCAGCTTATGTTCACCATCCTGTTTTCCGGACAGTACATAGTGGCCTGTCAGAAATGAGGAGGACTGAACCTCGCTCCATAACCGGAAGCCCGCATGGGCCTCATGGCTTACCAGCGTGCCCTGGCCGAGGCGCATTCCGTCCTTTACTACATGCGCCTGCAGGTCATGCTTCATTCTCAGCGCCAGCCGTGGAGTCTCGTCTGCCTGCACGGGGGAGGTAGTCATTACAAACAAGATGCCCGCCAGCAGACCGGCAACCGTTTTGTCTGTATCTTTCATCCGCTTTTCTCCGAAAGATTTCCTTATTTTCGTCCGTGGAGTCATCAATGACAGGCCACCGTAACTGTATACACTCCAGCGGGGCCGACCTTGTCTGGCAGACGGTAATCCGCCCGGCACTGCTGCCCCGCAGATACGCCCCATTTAGCCTGTAACTGCCCTGTAGTCGGCAGGCCCGACAGATAGACCAGTCCGTTTTCGTCGGCCACGCTAGCGGCGGACAAATTCTGCTCCAGCAGCGTTACCATCGTCCCGAAAGGCACAGGTCTGCCGTCGGGGCGGGTCAGGGTTACAAGCGCTCTACCTCCAATATTGGTGGCAAAGGGAGCAGGGATGACCGCCCCCCCGGTTGGCACCACCGTGACGTCGGTCTGTGTCACTTCGACGTCACTTGGTAGCCACGTCGGATCCAGGCTGATCACGTTCTTCTGATAGGGCTGCTGACCACCCAGCAGTGCATACCCTCTGAAATCTGTCTTCACACCTGTCATACCGCCGACCGGGACTCCGGAAGCGCCTGGCGCTGCTGCCATAACTACCGTATCATCCAGCGTTTGACCCGCCACCAGCCCGTCCCGGGTAACCAGCAGTCCACCTGACGCATCCAGTTCGAGCTGTCTATAAGACGGGCTGAAGCTATAGCTTCCGTCAAGCTGTCCGTAGGTTCCTCTCCAGCCAAGCTGCAGGGCACTGCTGTTGTGATCACCCGCGCCGGACTGATGCCACTGCATTACATTCCAGTTCAGTTGGTGGTCGTATGCATCTCCGCTAAGGCCCAACTGCTCTGTGCTTCCTCCATATGTTGGCGAGGTGATTTGCCCGCTGGCCCTTGTATTTCCACCCAGCCAGCGGGGTAGCGGCATACTGACAACTGTACTTACTATCTGGTCGTCGCTGCTTTCGCTGCGGTTCTGCGACCAGTTCAGCGATAGAGAAACCCCGTGTATACTGACGCTGTAACTGGCGCTTAATCCTGTTGTGTTTTGCTGATCGCTGCGATAGCGGTCCTGGTACCCACTTAGACTTAGGCTTCCTGCGTCACCGAGAGACTGGCTCATTGTCAGAGCGGTCCGGGATTTTCGTTTATTCGTATTCGACGTTCCGGAGTTCTGGCGATAACTGTCCAAAACATCTGACAGCGCCATATAACCGGAGGAGGAATATTGGTAGCAGCTCAGCGCAAGCGTGGTATTCGTTGCCTCTATTAACTTGCTGTAGCGCAGCCGCCTGGTTTCTCCATT
Organism: Lonsdalea iberica; assembly: GCF_002111585.1. Classification (GTDB taxonomy): domain Bacteria; phylum Pseudomonadota; class Gammaproteobacteria; order Enterobacterales; family Enterobacteriaceae; genus Lonsdalea; species Lonsdalea iberica. The sequence continues at coordinate 16,234 of NZ_LUTP01000053.1, read as the reverse complement.
TTCAGCGTGGCGCCCGTACTGCTGACCGCGTTCGCGGGTCGCATCCAAAGAGAGGCTTCCCCACAGTCCCAGCGAGATACCAAGTCCTGTAGACAGTGCCTGATAATGCGTCGCCCCCTGCCAGCCACCATAAAGGGTTAGGTTCCAGGGCAACCCATACATCACCACGGCCTGTGCTACATTCGCACGCGTCACGCCGGTATAGGACGAACGGTACTTTCCTGCCATCAGGTTGTAATCCAGATAGCCCTTATGCAGTGCTATTGCCGGTGTCTGATAGGGCACGATAAACACTTGGTTGTTGCCGTCCGCCTCAATAACGGTGACAACCAAGTCTCCCCCCGAGCCAAAAACCGGTAGGCTATCCAGCTGGAATGGGCCTGGCGCTACCGTTGTTCTGTAAATCGTATAACCTTTCTGACTCACTTCTACACGGGCTTGAGTACGGGCAATGCCGCGTATTACTGGTACAAATGACCGCATAGTAGACGGCACCATGCTGTCATCTGACCCCAGCATCACCCCGCGGAAGGGGACGCTGTCAAAAACATCCGAGGGAGTAAAACGCTCCCCTAGCGTCAGGCGGCTTTTCATTTTGTAGAGACCACGCTCAAGGTACGTATATGTACTTTGCCAGCCCTTTGACTGCCCCTGCTTGCTCTCCCAGTTGGTGGAATTACGTAAGCGCCACGGCCCCAAGTTCGCCCCTGGCTCCAACTGGATATAGCCTGACTCGTCTTTGTTACCTGCCCCGACTCTAGTTTCCGTGCTGCTGATGCCAGCACGATAGTTCATTAGAAAGGCGGGTACCCCGTCATCCCACATATCTTGTGGTGCGATTCCCGTTGACTCCGGGCGCAACGCGATCTGAGGTATGCTTAGTAAAAGCTGCTGTCCGCTGAAGCTGAATTCCGCTCGGGCACCCGGTATGGCACTGAGTACTGCACAGCCGTCTGCCCCTTTGGCCAGTTCTGCATAATCCTCTGTTTTGATGCCGTACCGTGAAAGCTGTACCCTGTCCAGGCAAGGCGAGAGGGCATACTTCCCGGCAGCGTCTTTCTCCAGCCGAAAGGTTACATCGCGTAAATCCACCAGCTCTCCGTTCAGGAGTATTCCCACTCGGTAGGTGCCGGGAATCTGACCTCCCTGATTAAACAGCGCGATATCCTGCTCGCTGACACTTACGCCCAAGGCGGCGGCATCAAACTCCCACTGTTCAGCTTGTACACAGGGTGACTGCAGTGCCAGACATACGCTGATGGCAACGAAACTGGGTAATGTAACCTTCATTATCTAAGGCGCCGAGATCATCTCAGCGGGGCTTGAAAAACATGACTTTCGCCACCCTCGTCGGTAATGATTTTCCAATCCACTTGTCCGCCAGCGCCTTTCGGCAGGAGGAAGCTGCGGGAAGCACCAGGTGCAACGTAGTCGATGTTCTGTACGGCTTTTCCGCCCACTGAAACCGAAGACAAGTTTATGTAGAATGGGGACGGGTTGGTCACGCTCAGTTGGTTACCTTGTTGGTGCCACTGAAGGGTCTCTGCTCCGTCCATCGGGCTTCCTTTCACGTCAGAGGGGCGAGTCATCATTTTGATACAGAGATGTGCGCTAACCTCCACCTGCAGATGTACAGAGGATGGTGCCAAAGATTTGCCATTTTTATCCTGCGCCCATACATCGGTATCCTTTGGGGGAATGCCACCTACGCAGAACCACTGCAGGGTTTCCTTATCGTTGTCTATGCTGCCGCCTGTCCTGATGATCCGCAGCCGGCTCTGCTGCTTTGCTTCCAGACGGGAAAGAGGTGGCGTAACAATAAATGGAGCGGCGGTTTTCTTGTCTTCGTTGTAGACCTTTCCCTGAATCAAAATCGGGTAATCCTGTGGGTTGGTCACTGAAATTTCTGAGCCAGCAGAGTTAGGACGGTAAATTAGACGGTTAGCACCCAGCTTAATCTCAAAAACTTTTGTCGTGGCGGCTATCGTCTGTTGCTGCTGAGTCCCTTCTGCAGGGGCATAGAGGGGGAAAGCGAGTAGCGTCGCGCTAAGCAGCACTCCGCCCAGAATGTTTTTACTGAAATATACAGGTTTATCGTTATGTTTAATTAAATACGCCTGCCCAACGCTAAATAAAGACATAAGACTTCCTTTAACTCCATAGGGGGATAATAAAATGGGGGGAAGCTAAAAATACGCTACCGTTCCAGTTTGCCTGGTTATCTTAAAAAACATTAAGCCAAGTAAATCCGGTGATAAAAATATTATTAAAAATCCAGACACACCCATGCCACCGCTAAAAATGTTAGGTCGGTGGAGTCAATGTCACTCAAATAATGAAAGATAACTGATGAATTATCTCCTTTCTCTTCAAAATAATGACCTCATTTAAAGAAAATCTCGGAGAAGAAAGCCACGTTTCTTTGTCATGATTTATGAGTTGCCCTCTATGTTCTGACCAAAGCGGTTAAGATGATTGCTTTTACAGGTTTTCCACAGGTATGTATCCCAAATAAAATGTTTAGGTTTTTATGTATGTAATGAAATTCTCATATCCAATGCTGCGCTTCCCACTAATGAAGGCCAATTAATCGCGCAGTTCGGCATTTTTCAAGAGCATCAGATAATCACTTGCATTACTATTCGATAATTTATCCCTTAACCAAATTCTGAGGTTGAGTATATTCCACACCATATGGTTGAGGGAGGGCGGAATATCTAAACGCTCACTGCTTGCTACTTAAAGATCATTGTTTCCTTATGCTCTTTAATATTGTCATCCCCTCACGACGATTAATGATACATGCTTATTAATAATTGACAACAGTGAGCAACTATTATTTGTTGATAGGTTTAATGAATAAAAATCAATGCATTCAATCGTCGCGATCGATCGTATTAAATGCTCTAATTTTTAGATAAAGTTATGATATTTAAGACTTATTGTAACTAAAGGGGCGGTAATAACACATCGACTTTGTCCTATAAAAACTAAGAAAATGGCGTAATTTAAAAAATAGGTTTATGCACTTTGTTTGACTTTCATTGATAAAACAAAGGTAAGACATTTTTTTAACAATAAGCTCACAAGGTAAGGGCGAATGCTTATCACTGATAATAGGGTCGTAAAGCTGGCTTATTGTTCTAGCCCTGAATGTTAAGTGATTTGTGGGGGAGTCCACGTGATTCTAAACTGTGTGGGCAATTCGAAACGGTCACTTTTTTGTATAGGTACTCGTTCTAACGCCATGCTTTTTTGAGATTTCGGCATTAGTATCCGTTACCCGGTACCCTGACGACGTCAGGGTGTTCAGGAATTCGTACGGACGCTCGTTGTCATATTCGCTCAGCCATAATTTGTGATTCACACACTGCGGTAAGTGTCCCTTAACAAACAAGCACCCACGATCTCTGTCCGGTAAGTCTGATTAAAGCGTTTAATAAACGCGTTTTGCGTCGGCTTTGCGGGGTGACTAAATCCCGGCACACCGCCCCGGATTTCGGTCTATTCGGTCGGCGCCAGTGAAGTAAACCCACCGTCCTTGATACCAGTTATATATATTCTGTGAGCGTTTAGTCAGCCCATTTCTACAACTTTTGCATGTCGGGGACACTAATTGCCTTGGATATCGCTACAAACGACATGATGAAAAGTTCGGCATCTGAATGAATGAACGTCTGACCTGCGTATTGAGAATACCTAGAACGAGTTTAACGGACTCTTCAAATCTTAATCATCCAGCCATCTCCGACACCTTCAAGGACGACGATGGGATGTTTTGTGAATCGAGCGCTAAGCATCGCGAGCTCTTCAGAGGATATAAGCAATATCGGAATATCTCTAAAACTGATGCTGCAATTATGTATTCAGGATGATTGCAATATGATCGCGGGGAATGTCTTCAGACACTCCCCGCAGGCTTTGAAAAGAACAGTGCTGTTAACCGTTCTTTATCGCTGGCTGAAACCTACCGAATTTTGGTGTTGGCTTAGTCGCGCTATTTATAGGGGGTTATCGATCGCCCCTATGATGGTTTTTAAGCGGTGTAAGTGTATGCAACAGTACCTACGGTGTAGGTATCTGCGGCTACAGTTTGACCTGCAGGCATAACGATTGAGTATTTAACAGTCTCGTTAGCAGTGCTACCTAGTCCAACGATTAAGTAACCATCCTTAGGCATGGCACTACTGTCGCTGGCTACGCCATTGAGTGCCAAAGTCACTTTGTTTGCGCTGTCGTTTTTACCACTCACAACGGCACTAGGCATGGATGTCCCTCCCGTTGATGTGTCGATGTCTGGGCTAAATTTAACAGCATAAGCATGAGCTAACCCGTCGGATGAACGAATCGAGCCGGTAGCAATAACATTATTTGCTGCGTTTTTTCTGGCGGTTAAGCTATTGGGAGCAGTAATCGCATTTGAGACATTGGTGGCATTGGAAAATGCCAGCTCAGCTGTTGCGCTAATACCGCTACCATTCACGCCGGCCTGAGCCACGCTCATGCCTGCGCCAGCCAGAAGTACCGCAGCCAGCCTTGTTTTTTTCATCATAGACATAAATTTACCTTTTTAAGTATTTCACTTAGATTAACCACCAATGTCTTACTGGTGGGCCATTAGCTTCCGGTCGAAATGGAAGCATAATTCCGTCATGCCAAAAGCCTCAGATTCTTCGTAGCTACTTGTCAGGGGGAGAAGAGCTGTCCAGCCTATAGCGGTCAGCTTCAACCCGTTGCTCGCCGTCTGCGAGAACGTCAAACGTAAGCCGGTCATCTCTGGTATTTAGTACCATTTCTGACCTGGCGCGGTTACCCTCAGCGATAAGGTTTCTCGGCATCAGCCGGATACGCAGCTCATGTTCACCATCCGGTTTCCTGGACATCACATAGGGGCCTGACGGAAAAGAGGAGGTTTAACTTCGCCGACAACTTGAATCCCACTAGGGCTTCGTGGCTCACTAGTGCTCCTTGGTCGAGGTTTGTGCTGTCTGTTGTTCCTGTATCCATTCCACGGGCGACGATGCAAAAAGCTAATAGTGTCGTGTTAAGCAATACACTGCATAGAATGTTTTTACTGAAATACAGAAAATTATCGTTATCGTTATAGATTCGTTTAGTTAATTACGTCTGATTGACACTGAATAAAGACATGAGACTTTCTTTAACTCTCTCGGAAGATAATTAGATGAGGGGGACTGAATATACCTTACCGTTCGAACCGAACTTGACATCTAAAATTGGGTTAATCCTGGTTCGTTCATCGGCTTAAAACTACGAATTAAAATCCAGACATGGTTTTTCCATCATCGGGGGAAACATCTGGTTGCTGAAGTAACTTTCCCTTAAAAAGTGAAATATAACTTATAGGCTGTCTTCTTTTTTTTGAGAATCTGAGCCGGTTTTTGGGTTCAATCAGAATTGAAAATATTCGTATCTTTCATCTTCAGTCTCTGAATTATCACCCGTGTTTTAGAGCATAAATTAATTGAGTGTGTTTATATGTCATTTTTATGGGGTAGGGGGTCATAGAATGGAATCTTAAAGCTATCAGATAATCACTATTATATTTATTCAACAATCTAACCTCTGGCCGGTGATGGCTATCTTTTTTCTTATTTTTACCAATAAAGTCAATGAATTGTGCTGAGTTGCGGAGCATTCGTTATGATGGTTTACAATGGCGGTAATTTGTTGAAATAAAATGTTTTTAACGGTTTTCTGAAGCGCTATATTAAAATCGACATGGTGGGTGTTTAATTGGCTGATATTCATTGTTTTAGTGGTGATTTAGTTGGCACAGAGAAATGGTCGCTCTCATGAAAGATTAAATAATTATTTCATATGCTTGGTTTTATTTTTATTTATAAGAAAAAAATAAGGCGATTAAATATCATCTCACATGGTGAGGGTGTGATTAAAATAACTGACCACTGTAAATTTTCCGGATAATTCGGTCAGGGTCAGGCGGGGAAACATAGCGTTTCAGAAAGACGAGGGTTTTATCGGGATGGGCTTCCGAGCAGAATTTGATATTGCTGGTTTGCCGTGCTGTCGCTGCGTACTGGAATGTACGGGATTCCTCGTCGGCGGGGGTGTTCGATTTACGAAGCTGAGAAGGGCTAAGCTCGGACGCCAGAATTGTAACCATCCCGCATAATAGTGCCATTCACTTTTAGGGATCTTCTTGCATAAGGATGATGCCCCTAAGGAGATCGCTATACGAAAAGCCCGTTTTACCGAACACCATATCATCGCCGTTCTTAAGACCGTTGAGGCCGACAGGATAGAGAAGAATGTCTGCTGTGAAGCCGGAATTTCAGAGGCCATTGACATAAAGAAGAGCAAAGATCTGTAGGATGAAAACCGCCCTCTGAAGCAAATGTTCGCCGATCTGAGCCTTGAGAACAGGGCACTGAAAGATGTAATCGAAAAAAAACGCTGAAGCCGGCAGCAAAGTGGGAGCTGATAAAGCACGTGGTGCAAACTTTTTCTCTCAGCGTCAGGCAAGCATGCCGGGCTTTTTCTCTAAGCTGTACGGTTTGTCATTACCGTCCCTACATGTTGCGCGATGAACCGGTTATCACTGCACTTCAGCTGGCAGCTGAATGTTATACGTGTTACGGCTTCACAAACGTTCCAGATACTGCGCCGCCAGGGTTACGCCTAGAATCATAAAATAGTGCATTGGGTATACTGCCTGCTGAGGCTGAACTTTCGTCGTAAAGGAAACCATCGGCTTCCAGTACGCTATCCGTCGCCACTGGCTGTTCCGCAGCGCTGAATTACAGCTGGGTGGTGGATTTTATGCAAGATGCATTAACTTGTGACCGACGTTTTCGCACCTTTAACGGCGTGGATGACTATAACCATGAAGCTTTTGCGATTGGCATCGACCTGAATATACCCGCACAACGGGTGATATGGGTATTGGATCGCATTGTTGCAGACATGAGGTCATGTGGGCACTGCGTAAAGGACAGGCAGAGAATTTCTACTTTGCCTATCCACTAGGTGAGAGGAGTCTGGTGAGCAGAGTGTTTAAATAGAAAGCCTTCCGGTAATACACAAGGCTACCTCATCACGAACTTTACGATAGTGCCCTTTTATTTCATGTAGGTATTGCAAGATAAAAGGTCGATTAGGAACTAACCGTGATATTGTCGATACTTAAAGCGGGGCCGGATATAATGAGACTTTTTGCCTTGGTTCCCGTAAATGTATGCTCAAACCAACGGCCTACAGTAGCACCACTACCAGTAACATCTTCCAGGTAAATCTCTTTGTCCTGGCTGTCATAAAAAGTAAAACGGTTCGTATATCCCTTCCCCATCTGTACTCCGACTTTAAAATAATTAAATGCAATAGGGAATGTTATTTTATATTTAAGGGCAGTCGCTCCTCCATATGCACTAAGGGCCTTCCCGAGCAGATAGGGAGCAAGCTCATCATCAACACCACCAGTTATAACAATTCTGTCCAAGCTCTTATTGGTCAGAGTAGCACCAGAGTTCACCAATTGTACGGACTGCCATAGATATAATGTAATATCTTGATTACCTTCAAAATCCTCGAACAACATGGAGGGTAATATTTTGATGGTATAAATCGATTCTGCGGAGGTTTCACCCACCGCAGACTTAGAACGCGTCACCTGGTACCATACAGCTATCTGTTCTCCGTCCGTATCACCTGCTAGGGTATTGTTCAGCATAATTGTCAGAGCCTTACCGGCCTCTGCTGATGTAACCATATGCTCAGCACTGGTCGTAATACCTGACTTGTCCCTCAGCGAAGCGATTACACTATCCCCCTCTGTCAGGTTTGCCGCTTCAGGGATGACTATCGAGATGCCACCTGTTAAAGATGCCGGGTCAATAGTCATCGCTGTGTTATCCGCTTCAGCCACTGTGGGAGCAGGCAAGGTTACTTTCCCCCCATCAAATGTTGCCGTCACCGAGTTGTAAATGGCAAGATTCTCTTCGAGATAAGCGGTCAATTTCGACTGGCCAGCGGTTGTACTGGTGAAGGGCAGAGAGGCCCGCCCATTGCTGTCTGTTTTAATCTTCGCCGTATTTTCCCCGCTGATAAAGACAGCGCCATTTGTCAGCTTAAGGGAAACTGACGCTCCGGAAACCGGAACAGCTCCACTGAGCGTTTGGAGCTCAACCTGGTTCTGGTCCTCACCGTCAGCTTTTGCGTTATCAATCGTCAGCAGAAGATTTATGGTATCGACGGAATTGTCTGATGGGGTGAACGTTGCCGCCAGGGAGTCATGGATGGCGGCATCGTTTTGAAGTGCAATCTCAATCACGATGGTTTCTGCCGTAGTGTCAACCAGTCTGGCAGACACGGCACCGAGGATATTGCTCGAAACCACAATGGATGACAAACCGTTCGAAAAGATTGCTGAGCCCGTTGTAACGCTGAAAACAACAGGTTCGTTTGATACATAATCGTTACCGTTCATTACAACGGCACTGGCAGTGATATTATCGGTGCCATTCGCGACGGCAGTGTTTGGTGTAAGCACAAAATTTGTTATTTCCATTACATAATCTCCGCTATAAAATGCATTGACTGAAGTTAATTCGAATATTGTCTGAAAGCCCTTACCTCCGGGCTGTTTGATGCCCAACAACACTGCAAACACATTCATCCCGTATCAAAATGACTTAAATACCAATGAAAGCCGGTTTATGGAGCCTTATGAGTCGGGTAGAGACTATTCACCATTCAGGGTTTCCGCCAAGCTGTTTATGATGTCGATTTCAGCGAACTTGTTCGAGTTCAGCAGGATGTCCGCTGACTGGCTTAAGTCGCCCATCAATCACTGTAGAGCCACTAACTGTTACCCGGACCTGAGTTATTTCGGCGCGGAGGCCGGAGCCGTTTTCAGGCATGATGAGCAGGGCGTCAATCCGTTGAGTAGTTAAGGTACTGGACATTGCCATTTCCCTTCGTATACGCGCCAAAACGGATTATCTATCTGCTAAACGCTGACGCCGGGATTGCTCGCCGCTTCAGCGCTGATTTCAACGTTATCCTGCACCGCAGAGCGCAGCTAAAACTGCTCTGACCTGATTCATTCAGCACGGGCTGATAAGTCCTGGTGTCCGATCCATTAAAAACAGCATCGCCTACGACCGATAAAATGACAGTTACCCCTGCAAGGCCTTTTACCACGCCCTGATTAAACGGATAAACATAAATGGCATCATAATCTGTATTTGCCGCTCCCGTTGAAATTGCCATGCTGAGGTCACTGCCGCTCAAATCAAGCGTTGCTTTGCTAAATTCTGATATGCCCATTACGACTCCGTTTCGTCTGACCTGATAACTCGCCGTCACAGTACCTTTGTCCTTGAGAGACTCGAGTTTACTCTCCGGAATATAAATGTGATCCCCATGGTGAGATCCGCAGCCAGTACCGGTTGTCTACATCACTGTCTATAATCTCACCTGAAGCATTTATTCCCCTCCAGAACAGGGTGACGGTATTGACCCTGGCCCCAAACCAATGCAGTCATAAACTAGAGATCTTCGTCTTTCTGAAGACTTCGAATGAATTCAGCCGGAGTCATGTCATTTAATGATGAATGCGTTCTCTCAAGATTATATTCCCTGCGCCAGATGTCGAGTTTGTCCTGCGCATCGCCCAGTGACAGAAACCAGTGAATGTTCAGACATTCATCCCTCAGAATGTCGTTAAATGATTAGATAAACGCGTTATCTGTCGGTTTTCCGGGGCGGAAGAGGTCCAATGGTGACACCCTGCTCGTACGCCCGTTTAAACTGCCGTTATCCATCTGAATACGAACCGGTAAGCATTTATCCAGCACCCGCAGCGCCTCAACAATAGCGACGAAGGTACGCAGGGTATTGAGCTCAATACCACCGCCAGGATGATCGTTATTGATGAATTTGCGGACACTCATTGTCGAACCCTTTTCCCGAATTGTTCAATTAAAGTATCAGCGTAGAAAATAATTCACCAGGAGACCCATCAAATGTTACCTGTAACGCGCAAAATGCTTTAGAGGGATGGATTCAGGCCGCCACGCCCGTATTACTAAAAATGAAGGGCGAGAGCGATAAGAGCTGGCCAGAGGCTCGGGCAGATTATGTCGACGAACTCGACAGCCTCTTTCCTGCGCCTGAAGGCGTCTCGTTCGGCCACATTGATTTGGGCGGCGTGCCAACCATGACGGTAACGCCTGACAATGTCATTGAAGGGCGGGGTCTGTTTTACATACATGGGGGCGGTTATGTTCATGGGGGAACAAAAGCTTACCGGGGACTGGCAGGGAACTATGCCAAATGTCTCCGGGCGACCGTCTTTGTCCCGGACTATCGACAGGCGCCCGAGTCTCCTTTCCCCATTCATATCGATGATACTTTTCTTGCTTATCGCTCTCTGTTGGAGAGCAGCGTATCCCCGCAATCGCTGGCTATTGCCGGAGATTCCGCTGGGGGAGCTATGATGGTGATGATCATGCGAAAAGCCAAAGAGGCCAATATCGCGCTTCCTGCCGCCGCAGTGGTAATGTCGCCCAGGGCAGACCTGCCCATAGCGGAGACCCGGCGAAAGTCATAAATGGCATTGTTCTTTTGTGCAGCACCGAGTTTCTCAACCAGCTGGCAGGCATTTTTCTTGCCGGGGAGCTACCCACCCATCCTGATGCCTCGCCGATTTTTGCGGATGTAAGGGGGCTTGCGCCTACGTGGATTCAAATAGGTGAAAACGAGGTCATGCTGAGCGGCGCCACACGACTGGCGGCTCATCTCAGCGACAGTCGCGTAAGAACGTCGCTTGAAATCTGGCCTGGCATGTTCCACGTCTGGCCGCTGTTTGCGGGACTTCTTCCCGAGGCCGATCAGGCCCTGCGGAACGCGGTTCGATTTCTGGATGATGCGCTTTCACCGGCTCCCTCCTCATAAGATACGATAACGTGGTAAGCCGTGTATAAAGTGAAGTCATTGGATCGTCAGTGACGCCTCTTTATTTATTCGGTCGAGCCGTATTCAAGGTATGCGCCCTGTAACACAGGGCGCTGCGAATCATGATTATGGTCCTGCAACTATCATTGCCACACTTAGCTATTTTCGCGCTACAACCTGGCCTCGACAGTTTTTTACACTGTTATTTCTTGTCTCTTTGGGGGCCAAAAGCTCCTTTTTCTATATTCGTTTTTGGCAAGGGTTCGCTTAGCAGTGCGGATATATTTTCAGCCGTTTCGGCGACATGTTCCGTCAGCAGTTCGAAGTGGCTTCCCGGCGTGATGACGCTTTTCAGCAGATTGGGCCATTCATTTGCCCACAATGCGGGCTGTGCAGACGCAGGGTAATTCGCGGCCTGGAGCATCAATGTCGGCGTTTTCAAATGAGCGGGTGTCCACTGAAGGCCAAACAGTTCGAGATACCAAGACATCGCCATCATCGCATTGTCCTCGCCCGTCCAGAATTCCCCTTTTGCAGCGAACCAGGTTTCCAGCACATCTCCCATCGCGTCCTCACTCATGGCCGAAGGCGGGAAGCTGTCAATCAACACGACGGATTTGGCCTGTATACCGCGAGCTTCCAACTGGTGAGCCGTGGCATGGGCGACGAGTCCCCCGGTTGAGAAACCAACCAGCGTAAAATCGCGCCCGTGAGCGCCTCTTTCCACAGCTGTCGCTAGCGCCGCCGCCGCCGCATGATCGGTTGCAGGGAGGGGGGAGGCATCGTAGCCGGGCAGGGGTAGGGTCAATAGGCTATATCGATCGCACAACGCTGCGTTCAAGCGCTGGTAGGTTAAGTTAGCGGCGGCCGGGATGAATGAATTCAGGCAAATGAGCAGCGGTTTTTCTCGATCGCGCCCCAGCCATATCCCTTCAGGCGCGTATTGGTTATGTTGCAGATGAGAAAACTGTTCACGCAGGCGTGCAGCTCCCGCCAATACGCTGAGACCTTCGTTTGTCATGCCTTGTTCCACGGCTTTTCGAAGAAGGTGAAAAAGGCCGCCCGTCTTTTTCTGCTGCTCGGTTCGCGGTTCAATTGAAGAATTCGGTGTTTCCTTGAACACTAAACCGAGTATGAATTGAGCCAGCGCTCCGGGGGTTGAATGTTCAAAAATCGCGGTGGCAGGGATGCGGACCCCAAGCGCAAGCGATAGGCGACTGCCCAATTCCACCGAGGTCAGAGAGTCAAATCCGAGAGCGATAAATTCCTCGTCGCTTCTTATCGACTTCGGGTCGGGATGGTTCAGTACGTCTCCCGAGTATTGAATAATCACATTGAGCAGATAAGACCGCCGTTCTTTCTCGGGGACGTCCGCGAGCTGTAGCGAAGGGCCGGCGCTGTTTTGGGATGCCGAGCGACGCGGAAGTACCTCGGCAAGGAGTGACGCGGCCCCTTGCTCACGTAGCGCTTCCAGGTTCAAGCGCGCCGGAATCAGCAGCGGTGCGTGTGCGACAACGCGAGTGCCGACAACGGTATCAAGAAAAGCCAATCCTTGCGTGCGCGAGAGTGGATTCTGACCGGTTTCAATAATCCGCTGAATATCGTCGCTGCTGAGTTGTTCCCCCATCTCCGATCGTTCGGCCCACATCCCCCAAGCCATGGCTGAAGCCGGCAAGCCGAGATGGCGCCGATAATGCGCGAGGGCGTCCAGAAACGCGTTGGCGGCGGCGTAGTTGCCCTGTGCCTTTTGCGGAAGAAGGCTGACGGCGGAAGAGTAGAGGACGAAGGCCGAAAGATCGTGATTCAGCGTGAGTTGGTGCAGATTCCAGGCAGAAACGGCTTTTGATTGTAGAACGCTGTCGACCTGCTCCGCCGTCATGCCGTCCAGCGTTGCGGTATCCACTGTCCCTGCTGTGTGAATAATCGCCGTTAGCGGATGCGCTTCAGGCATGGCGTTCAGCAATGATTCCACCGCCAGCGGGTCGGCAATATTGCAAGCGATGAGCGTGGCCTGCGCGCCAAGCTCGGTGAGTTCTTTAAGCAGCGCTACGGCTCCCGGCGCCGCGGCCCCGCGCCGGCTGGCTAGTATGAGATGGCGAACGCCGTGTTGCTCAACCAAATGTCTGGCGGCGGTCTTGCCAAGCGCGCCCGTACCGCCGGTGATCAGTACCGTGCCGTCAGGGTTGAGGTTACGGCATACATTGTGCTGAGGTTCACCATGGTAGTGATCGGAAAGATCGCCATCGGCAACCGCTTTCACCAGTCGCGGTTCGACTATTTTTCCTGCGCGCAACGCCAATTGCTGCGTATGAGGAAGCGCATTGAAAGCGGTGCTGATCAATGACCATGATGTGTTTTCAATATCGTCGATATCTAGCAGGAAAAAGCGGCCTGGGTACTCCAACTGTGCCGTACGTACTAATCCCCATATTGGGGATTGCGCGAGATGGGGAACGGTCTCATCTTCGCTAGTGGCTACCGCACCTTGCGTCACGACAACAAGAGGTGTGTCGGCGGTACGAAAATCCTTCAGCCATGTTTGTAGGGCGTCGAGCACATGATGTATCGGGCCAGGGACGGCAAAGATATCGGCATTGTCAGCGGTTGGTATCACCAACGCCGCGATATAGCCCGGTTCGGGAGCGAACGCCTTTAGCGCACGATGAACATCCGTATAGACAACAGAAGATGTGTGTCCTTTTGTGATGTCAGATAAGCGCTGCCGCAGCGTGGCTTGCTGAGTCATCCACAGAGGTTTGATTGAGGTAGAAGACGCGGTCGGTTTTACCTCACGCCAGAGCAGACGATAAAAAGGAGGTCGCGCTGGTGACTGAGTCGTCGGCGTACTCGACGATTTCAATACCATTGCATCAACGCTGGCGACAGCACGCCCGGTCTCATCGGCGAGTCGTAATGAATACTCACGGTAACCCAAAGCGCCAGACGTTGAGGGTTTGCGCACCAAGTGTCCTCTCAGACGTTGTGCATTCTTGGCGTAGGAGCGAAGCCCGCTCAGGAAAAACAGCAAACGGGGCTGCTGGTTATCTGTTTCAACATTCAGCTTTTCGATTAATGCCGCCTGCAAGCCCGCGTCCAAAATGGTGGGATGAATGATGAAATCTTCCCCCTGTTCGCCTTCGATAGGGGGCAGCGTCGCTTCGACGTAAAGGCTGTCGTTGTATTCCCAGACGTGGGTCAGCTGTTGAAAAGAGTCACCCAGTACAACGCCTTTTTCGGCCAGTTGTTCATACAACGGGCTGAAATCGACCGGTTCGGCAGTTGCCGGGGGCCAGTTCGGCGAATGTAAATCCGGCCAATCCGGCGTTGCGCTGATATCCGGCATGAGACGACACGTCGCATAGCGTTGCCATACCGGCGCTAGGTCTGGTGCCTGTGTGAGATCGGGAATGTAGAAATAAGCTTCGGCCTGGCGTCCTCCACTCGCATCCCGTTCACCGATTCGCAACTGGATATGAGCGGGGGCCTGTTTCTCCAGCGGTAAAATCGTGTGCAGAGAGAGATCGTCCATGCGCTGGCAGCCGATCCGTTCGCCTATAAACAGCATCAGCTCGGCCGTCACGGTGCCGGCGACGGCGGCGACGTCGCCAACAACGTGTTCCAGGAGCCACGGCTGCTTAGCCGCGTCGAGTTGACCGGTGAAAATCCAGCCTTGCTGATTGGCGAGACTGATACCTGCGTGCAGAAAAGGATGGTTAACCGCGAAGAGACCGCCGTCGAATGTCGGCTGTCCCTGTGGGGCTTGCAACCAGTAGCGGCGCTGCTGGAAAGGGTAAGTGGGCAGGGTTACGTACGGAGCCGGCGGAACTATTTTCGTCCAGTCCAGTGGTTGTCCGTGTGCATAGAGCTGTGCCAACGCGGCGAAGAAGGGACGCCCTTCATCGCGGTCTTTTCGCAAGGAGGCGACCCACGTTACGCCGGGGAGGTTATCGGATTCGCTCAGGGGGGAGGACCGCCCCAATGCCGTCAGCACGCCGTCGGGGCCGACTTCCAGCGAAACGGCGGTATTGTGCATCTGTAGCCACTGGATGGCGGCGTCGAAGCGTACCGCTTTGCGAGCCTGATTTGCCCAATATTCAGCGGAGCATGCCTGTTCATTGGATAGCAGCGTGCCGGTCACCGTGGAGACGATTGGAATAGCGGGAGCATGAAACGTCAGTGTTGAAAGCGTGCTATGTAACTCCCCGATAATGCCATCTATATGGGGCGAGTGGAAAGCATGGCTGGTTTTTAAACGGTGCGTGCGGAAA
This sequence comes from Lonsdalea iberica, assembly GCF_002111585.1. Lineage (GTDB taxonomy): Bacteria > Pseudomonadota > Gammaproteobacteria > Enterobacterales > Enterobacteriaceae > Lonsdalea > Lonsdalea iberica. The sequence goes on along the minus strand of NZ_LUTP01000053.1, from coordinate 1,028 downwards.
CCGCGATCGTGCCACTGTTGGGCGATGCTCTGTACCGTATTTGTGTCGCCGGAAATCACGATGGAGGATGGCGCATTCACCGCAGCCAGCGCGACGCTATCTTCATGTCCTACCAGTGACGTTAAGATTTCTGCTTCACTGACCTCAATCGCCACCATTGCGCCGTCGGCGGCGATGGATTGCATCAGTTTCCCCCGAGCAGCGACAAAGGTTGCGGCATCGGTCAGATTGAAGACGCCGGCGATATGGGCGGCGGCGATCTCGCCGATGGAGTGACCGACCATGACATCGGGATGCACCCCAAGGTGCATGACTGTCCGGCATAAGGCGACCTCGAAAGCGAAGAGGGCCGCCTGGGTAAAATCGGTTCTGTTCAACAGCGCCGCTTCCGCGGTGCCTTTATCGGCGAATATGACGGTTTTCAGGGGGTGCGGCAGCAAGGGGTCGATGTACTGACAGACGTTATCGAGCGCCTGGGCGAACACGGGCGACAGACGGTACAAGCCTTGACCCATCGTCGGCCATTGGGCGCCTTGTCCGGTAAAGAGAAACGCGGTGTTGCCCGCCCGGGAGCGGACACCTTGAATGACGCCGGGCGCGTAACGATTTTCGGCGAGTCCCTCGAGCGCTTCGAGTATGCCGTCGCGATTGTCGGCGGTTACCACGGCGCGGTAGTCAAAATGAGTACGGTGGGCAGCTAACGAGTAGGCTACAGCGCTAAGGTCAGGTGCCGCCTCCCGGCTAATCCACGACCTTAGCTGCCTAGCCTGCGCGCATAATCCGTCAGGTGAGGCCGCTGACAGCGGTAGCGCAATACCCGGAACGGGGAACGTATTTTCAGTGGCTGCAGGCTCTGCCGAAGACGAGATCGGAGGGGCTTCTTCGAGAATGAGGTGCGCATTGGTGCCGGAAAAGCCAAATGCCGAAACCGCTGCACGCTTTGGCCGTCCGTTCTCAGGCCAACCGTGCGCACTATTCAGCAACTTTATGTTGCCGCGCGACCAGTCGATTTTTGAGGATGGCGTCTC
>NZ_LUTP01000052.1 GCF_002111585.1 Lonsdalea iberica | reverse complement strand
TCCCTTTTTTCGCCGGTGATCGCACCCGCTTGCCGCGGAAGCCGCCACCGCCAGTGATGAAATTGCGCGGTTTAGATCGCGTCGACCTTGGTCGCCATCGGGTTATTAGGATGCGTGGTCCAGTTGGCGTACTTCTCACTGACAACGATGCCAGTCCGCTCATCCACCTCGCCGGGCGCCAGGCTGCGCAGCGTGATGCACGCTTCCACCGGACAGATAGAGACGCACAGGTTGCAGCCCACGCAATCTGCCTCTTTCACTTCAAAATGGCGCTCGCCGTCCTTCGTGTGGGTGATGGCCTGATGCGAGGTATCTTCGCAGGCCAGATGGCATCGCCCGCATTTGATGCACTTCGACTGATCAATCACCGCCTTGTCGATGTGGTTCAGGTTGAGATAGCGCCAGTCCGTGACGCTGCTCACAGCGCGTCCGCGAAAATCATCCAGCGTGCGGTATCCCTTCTCGTCCATGAAATGGCTTAGACCGTTGATCATGTCGCGCACAATCGGGAAGCCGTGCACCATGACCGCCGTACACACCTGTACCGTGCCGCAGCCCAGCGAGATGAATTCGGCGGCGTCGCGCCAGGTCGAAATGCCGCCGATGCCAGAGAGGGGCAATCCCACGGTGTCCGGATCGCGGGCGATTTCAGCCACCATGTTGAGCGCAATCGGCTTCACTGCCGGGCCGCAGTAGCCGCCGTGTGAACCTTTGCCGCCGGTATTGGGATGAATGCTCATCTGATCGAGATCCACCCCAATCACCGAATTGATGGTATTAATCAGCGATACCGCGTCAGCGCCGCCGCGCCGGGCCGCGCGAGCCGGATAGCGGATATCGGTAATGTTGGGCGTCAGTTTGACGATGGTCGGCAGGCTGCAGTACTGCTTGCACCAGCGCGTCACCTGCTCGATGTACTCCGGCACCTGCCCTACCGCGGCCCCCATGCCTCGCTCGCTCATGCCATGCGGGCAGCCGAAGTTCAGCTCAATGCCGTCTGCGCCGGTTTGCTCCACCAGCGGCAGGATGTATTTCCAGGACGCTTCTTCGCACGGCACCATAATCGACACAATCACGGCGCGATCCGGCCAGTTGCGTTTCACACGGGCGATCTCTTCCAGATTGACGTGCAGCGAGCGGTCGGTGATCAGCTCGATATTGTTCAGGCCGAGCACCCGCCGGTCGGCCCCCAGCAAGGTGCCGTAGCGTGGGCCGCTGACGTTGACCACATGCGGGTCGATACCCAGCGTTTTCCACACCACGCCGCCCCAGCCGGCTTCGAACGCTCGCACCACGTTGTACTCTTTATCCGTCGGCGGCGCGGACGCCAGCCAGAAGGGATTGGGGCTTTTAATGCCCAAAAATTCGGTACTGAGATCAGCCATGCGCACGCCCCCGGTCCAGCAATACAGAGATCGATGCGTCGTTGACCACCTGACGCCCCGACACGGTTAAGGCCAAGTCGATATCGCGGGCGGCGATTTTGCCCTGCCGTACCGCATCCACCGTCAGATCCAGTCCGCCCGCGCAGCAGTCGCCGCCCGCCCAGACGCCCGGTAGGGACGTTCGCCCCGCGTCATCCGTCGCGATGCGCCGATCGATGAGCCGGATAGCGTCGCCAGTGGCCATCGGGTCGTAGGTCTGCCCGATCGCCTTCAAGACCATGTCCGCAGGCAACGTATAGGCTTCCCCGCTGACGACCCGCTTGCCGTCTTCTCGCTGCATCACGGCGAACGACACGCCCGTCACCACGCCATTTTCGCCGTGGATGGCCTGCGGCGCAGACCAGAAACGCAGGGTGACGCCGCACTGTTTGGCCCACGCCCGTTCGTGGGGCGAGGCTTTCATCTCCGCCTCGCTTCGACGGTAAACCAGCGTGACCTCGCGCGCGCCCAGCTTTTTGGCCTGCACCGCCGCATCGACGGCGGTCATCCCGCCGCCGATCACCACCACGTCACGACCCACGGGCACTTGGCTGAGATCCGGGGCCTGACGCAGCTCGGCAATAAAGTCGACCGCTTCACGCACGCCGGTCAACGGCGTTTCGGGAATGCCCAGCGCATTGACACCGGCAAGCCCCATGCCAAGGAACACCGCATCGAACCCGGCGCGCAGCTGCTCCAGCGTGATATCACGCCCCAGCCGCTGGCCGAGACGCAGCGCTATGCCGCCGACGGAAAGCAGCCAGGCGATCTCTTTCTGGGCGAAATCGTCGGTCGTCTTGTATGCCGCCAACCCGTATTCGTTCAGGCCGCCGGGTTTGGGCCGGGCGTCGAAGATCACCACGTGATGACCGCTCACCGCCAGCCGATGGGCGACGGTCAATCCGGCCGGTCCCGCCCCCACCACCGCGACGTTTTTGCCGCTAGCGGCGGCGCGCATAAACAGCGGCCGCCCCGGATTGGCGAAGTAGGCGTCGGTCGCAAAGCGTTGCAGCAGGCCGATTTTCACCGGCTTGCCGTCCTGGTCGTTGCGCACGCACGCCTGCTCGCACAGCGTTTCCGTCGGACAGACCCGGGCGCACATGCCGCCCAGCACGTTCTCACGCAAAATAGCCTCGGCGGCCCCTCGCACGTTGTCCTGCGCGATGCGGTGAATAAAGCTCGGCACGTCGATCTCCGCCGGACATGACCGCGTGCAGGGCGCGTCGAAGCAGTAGTAACAGCGGTCCGCTTCAATCACGGCCTGAGTGGCGGTCAGCGGCGGTGCGCTGTCGCTAAACTGACGCGCATACTCCTCCTGCCTTAGCCGGTCAGCCCGGATGCCGGGGGTATTTACCCCTACAGGGGTCTGGTTTTTCATGCGTCGAACTCCTCTGTCCAAGGCCCTGTCTGAAACAGGGGCGTGCAATGTTCTCAGCTGGCGCGGTATCGCCGGGTGGCCTCATGCTCATCATGCTCCTCAATAAAACGGAGCGGGAGCACGAGAATAAATCCTGACCAACTGGTTAGGTTTTCTAAATAAAAGATGCGATTTATGTGCCAGCTTTTGCCCATCCGGCTAATCCGCGCAAAACAAGGGGTTATCAAGCCATAACTCTTCACGATGATGACCTGATCGTCTCTATTTGGTGCATTTCACCTCTCTTTTGCAGCAAAATTGATCAAGCGCGATCTTTCGGGGCAATAAAAAGAACACCGCAGAGAGGTGGCGTAAAGCGATGTTGAGGGGGGAAACAAGACAGTGACAGCAACGTGCCGACCGGTGCTGCACAGACTACTCAGGGGAGATATTTCTCAATCTGCGAAACCGCCGGGGAGAGAGAAGCAGCGCTACGTCTCCAGACCGCAGATGCGAAATACGCAATTCAGCACATGATCGGTGGCGCGCTGCTGCGCGGCGGCAGATCCCGCCTCTTCGCCCATTACGGCGGCGATCTGTACCGAAAAGTCAGCGTAAGTCTGCGTCATCGACCAGACGGAGAAAAAGAAGTGCCGGGTATCCAGCGGCTTTATGCGGCCTGCGGCAATCCAGCCTTCGAGCACCGACGATTTTTCGTCCACCAGCTGACGCAGTTCCGTCTGTAAACGCGCATGCACCCTGGGTGCGCCCTGCAAGATTTCATTGGCGAACAGCTGCGACGCCTCGGGATGTTCAAAACTAAAGCTAATCTTATGAATGACGTAGCGTTCAATCGCCGTTTTTGGATCGGCCTGCGGGTGCAAATCATCCAGCGGCGTCAGCCAGTCGTGCAGAATGTCATCCAGCACCGTGTGATACAGCGTTTCTTTGTTGCCAAAGTAGTAATGCAGGTTGGCCTTGGGCAAACCGGCCGCTTCGGCGATCAGGGCCATCGTAGCCCCCTTGAAGCCAAAACGCGCGAATACCTGCTCCGCCGCCTGCAAAATGATGGCCTCATTATCTTGCCGGATACGCCCTTTCTCCATTTCCTCACCGCGTTCGGCGGTTCGCGAGCCATTCGGGAGCGGGGAAACCGGTGCGTCTGACACTTTACTGTTCCACATCATTCACGTTCTCACGGGTATACGACAACAATCGCCGTCCCTGGCGCCGACAATCTGTCCTGAATCACCTTTGCTATTTCGCCGCGGCGTCCCAGACGACGTGGCTCATCGCGGCATCGCCCGGATCTTTTTTGATGACCGGCGTGCCGCCGCTGTTCAACAGCACATCCACCGTACGGCGATAGGCGGCCGGGTCGAGATAACCGATCTGCGGCGTGTTGGCATGCGTGATCAGCTTGGCGACGTTCTCCATCTGGCGCTGTTGCACCTCAACGGTGGCCGCGCCCGACGCATCCTGCTCAACGATAATCTCCGCCGCTTCCTGCGGATGCGACACCGCGTAGTTCCAGCCCCGGTAAGACGCTTTCAGGAACTTGGCCATTTTGGCGACGAACGCCGGATCGCCGAGGCTCGGCCCCAGCACGTACAGGCCGTCCTCCAGCGTGGAAACGCCCTGATCCTCATACGGGAAGGTGATCAGATCGTCCGGCTTCAGGCCCGCGTCGATCAGCTGCCCGTACTCGTTATAGTTCATGGTGGAAATGCAGGCCGCCTGATTTTGCAGCAGCGGATCGACGTTAAACCCTTGCTTCAGGACCTTGATATCCACATCGGGCTTGTAGCCCAGCTTGTTCATCCAGTTAAAGAAGGGGTACTCGTTTCCGCCGAACCAGACGCCCAGCGTTTTCCCCTTCAGGTCGGCCGGCGTACTCACGCCGCTGGATTTCTTGCAGGTCAGCATCATGCCGGAGCGGTCGAAAATCTGCGCGATGTTAACCAGCGGCACGCCCGCTTCGCGCGCCGCCAGCGCGTCCGGCATCCAGTTGACGATCACATCCGCCGACTTGCCGGCGATGACCTGCACCGGCGAGATATCCGTGCCGCCAGGCTTGATGACAACATCCAGCCCTTCATCCTGGTAATAGCCCTTCTCCTGCGCGACGTAATAGCCCGCAAACTGCGCCTGCGGCACCCACTTCAGCTGCAGCGTGACTTTCTCGGCGGCATACACCGACAAACAGCCGCTCAATGACAATGCGGCCAGCCATAGCCCACGAAGAATTGCAGAACGTTTGATCATCAGAGATATCCTCACATTAAGTGAACACAAAGCTTCCGTCTCGCGGCCGCATCGCGACTACGACATGCCGCGTACGGCGGGGTGCCAGAAGTTGATTTGTTTCTCCAGCCTGACCAGCAGGGCATACGCCAGCGACCCGACGACCGACGCCACGACAATCGCCGCCCAAACGGTCGCCATATGCATACGCGCCGCTTCCGTCGAAATACGGAACCCCAGCCCCGCCGTCGGCGACCCGAAAAATTCCGCCACGATCGCACTGATCAGCGCCAGCGTGGCATTCACCTTCAGCGCGCCGAAAACGAACGGCAGGGCCGCGGGCAAACGTAGCGAGAACAGCGTCTGGCGCGGGCTGGCGGCATAGCAGTACATCAATTCTCGCTCCCTTTTTTCGCAGGCCTGCAGCCCCGCCAGCGTGCTGACCAGCGCCGGGAAGAACGTCACCAGCACGATCACCGCCGCCTTCGAAGGCCAGTCGAATCCAAACCACATCACGGCGATAGGCGCGACGCCCACCAGCGGGATGGTGCTGGTCAGATTGGCTAGCGGCAGAAGCCCGCGTTGCAAAAACGGCAGCCGGTCGATCATCAGGCGACGAGAAAGCCCAGTCCGCAGCCCAGCGCATAGCCGATCAACACCGATTTCACTACCGTCTGCATTACGTCGCCCGCCAGCATGCCAGCGCCCTCATACAGCGCGCGCGCAATATCCAGCGGCGTGGGCAGCAGCACCTGCGGCACCGCGAATACGGTCACCAGCAGCTGCCAGAAATAGAGCACCCACAGGCCAAATAGCGTCGCCACCAGACTCGGCGGCAAGGCAACGTCGCTCACGCCCGCCAGCCGCTGGACACTCAGGCAGGCCAGCAACGCGACCGCCGTCAGGGCAAGCCAGTAGGCGGCTCCGCCGCCGTCGAGGACGATCAGCCAACCCGCCGCGCCTCCAACGGGTGCCATCAGCAGTAGCCAACGGCACAGAGACGATGACGGAGAAAATCCCAGCAGCACGGCAGCTAATGCGAACAGGATCACGCCGAGCATGAGGTAACGGTCGGCGACATCGCCAGTCATCAGCCATTGGCTGAACGCCAACAGCACCATCAGCAGCGCGGCAACCAGCATCACCACGCCGGAGATTGCTTTTGCTTTCATCGTCCCCCCTTGCGCGACATCATCACCAGTCTCTCCGTCTGGCTCACCAGCGCCGTCAGCGCCAGCCCGAGCAAAGACGCCATGACCAGTGCCGACCAAATCTGGATGGTGTTGCCGTAGTAAGAACCGGTTAGCAAACGCGCGCCCAGTCCAGCCTGCGCGCCGGTCGGCAGCTCGGCGACCATTGTGCCCACCAGCCCGCTGGCAATGGCGACGCGAAAGGCGGGAAACAGATACGGCAGTGACGAAGGCAGCCGCACCATCCAGAAGGTGTCGACCCGGCTGGCGGCATAGGTGTGCACCAGCTCCATCTCCATTTTTTGCGGCGATCGCAGCCCCTGAACGGCGGCGATCGTCACAGGGAAAAAGCACAGGTACATCGCGATAGTGGCTTTCGGCAGCAGCCCCGTAACCCCCATGCTGCCCAAAATAATCAACACAATGGGCGCGATTGCCAGCACCGGCACGGTCTGCGACGCCACAATCCACGGCAGCAGCGCTTTATCGAGCGTGCGGGAGTGGACGATACAGATTGCAAGCAGCATGCCCAGCATGATCCCCATGGCGAAACCGGTCAGCGCGGCGCTGGCCGTGACCCAGGTGTGGAGCAGCAGGTTACGCGGCGAAGTGACCGGCCATCGCGTCAGGCTGGTCCAGATATCCGCGATAATTTGATGCGGCGCGGGCAGCACTGGACGCGGCATGGAGAACGTGACGCTGACCAGCTCGCGCCAGCCCCAGTCACCCTTCGGCGCCAGCGTGCGTTCAATCGCTCCCGGCGCATTGAGGACGATGGAGAGCAGATACCAGCTGACCACAGCGGCGGCCAGAACCACGCCTATCGGCAGCGCGTGATAGCGCAACGCGTTAATGTTCATGGTGCCCCTCCACCAGCGCGTCCCTCACCGCTTGCGCCAGGTGAATAAAGTCGGGGGTATCGCGCAGCGACAGATCCCGCTCGGGCGGCAGCGGCGACGTCAGCACTTTAACGATGCGGCCGGGGCGGGGCGACATGATGACGATGCGGGTAGAGAGATAGACCGCTTCCGCGATTGAGTGGGTAACAAAAACCATCGTGCGCTGTTCGGCATGCCACAGCTGCTGTAGCTGCTGATTGAGGTTGTCGCGCGTCAGTTCGTCTAGCGCGCCGAACGGCTCATCCATCATCAGGATCTGCGGAGAGAACCCTAACGCGCGAGCGATGGAAACGCGCTGTTGCATCCCGCCGGACAGCTGCCACGGAAATTTCTTCTCGAACCCCGCCAGCCCGACCCGCGCCAGTTGTTCGCGTGCAATAGCCTCGCTCTGGACAGGCGGACGCCCCTGAATCTGCAACGGCAACATCACATTCGCCAGCACCGTGCGCCACGGCAGCAGCACCGGCGACTGGAACACATAGCCATAAGCGCCCGCCTGCCGCGCCTCGGACGGCGTCATGTCATTAACCCGCACTTCGCCGGAAGTCAGCGGCTCCAGGTCGGCAATGGCGCGCAGCAACGTGGTTTTCCCACAGCCTGACGGCCCGATAAACGACACAAACTCGCCTTGCCGGATGGTCAGATTAATATCTTTGAGCGCATGTACCGGCGATCGGCCGAGGGGTAGATGATATTGGCGTCGCGCACCACCACGGCGGGTCGGGCCGTCGCGGTTTTCAACGTCATGACGGAGGGTTCCTCAGCGGACAGACATTGGCTCATTGCGGTTCTCCCTCTGGCAATTTTGACCGGGTGGTTAGGTTTTCTCATCCTGATCTATGCGATTTCCGTGCCATTTCCTCGCCGCCGAGGATAACCCCACAAAATGTGGCAGGATTACTGACGTTGTCGGCAATATATCGATTATTTATGGCTAAATTGGTGCAAATGACGTCACGTTTGCGTTGATATGAAGCAAGAAAAAACGGTGAGGAAGCGGGTATATCCCGCTGCATGGGGACAGCGGGATAAGCGGTTAGGATCAGCCGAGTGTTGCTGTCAGTGCGGCGAGCGCATCGTCAATAATCGCCAGCCCCTGCCGAGCCTCATCAGCCGTCACGATGCACGGCGGCACAACGTGGACGCGGTTTTCCGCCAAAAAACCGAGCAAGCCGCGCGCGTACAGGTCGGCTTTGAGCTGCGCCATCTTATCCGCGGGCATCGGTGTTTTGGCGATAGGATCGGTCACCAATTCCAGTGCATGGAACACGCCTTTTCCGCGCGTTTCGCCGACGATGTCGTATTTTTCCGCCAGATGGCGCAATCCAGGCGCCAGCACGGTGTCCCCTATCTGCGCCGCGTTGTCGACAATGCCCTCTTCCGCCATCGCGTCCAACGTCGCGACAATCGCCGCCATCGCCAGCGGATGCCCGGAGTAGGTCAGCCCGCCGGGGAACAGCCTGTCATCGAAAAAGTGGGCGATCGGATCGGAAATGATCACCCCGCCCGCAGGCACATAGCCGGAGTTCACGCCCTTGGCGAAGGTGATTAAATCCGGCGTCATGTCGTAGTGGTCGAAGGTAAACCAGCGACCGGTGCGACCAAATCCGGCCATCACCTCATCCATAATCAGCAGGATATCGAACTCCCGCGCCAGCGCGGACACGCCAGCCAGGTACCCCGGCGGCGGCATCAAGATTCCCGCCGTGCCGGGGATGGTTTCCAGCAAAATAGCGGCGATGGTGCCGGGGCCTTCGCACTCGATAATCCGGCGCAGATGATGTAGCGCCGCCTGGCACTCCTCTTCCTCGGTGGTGGCGTGAAACTCGCTGCGGTACAGATACGGCGTGAAAAAGTGGATATGGCCGCGGAAATAGTCGTTCGGCAACCGCCGCCAGTCACCGGTGGCGCCAATCGCGCTGCCGGTGTTGCCGTGATAGGAACGGTAGCTGGAGAGCACCTTGTCCTTTCCCGTGAACAGGCGTGCCATGCGAATGGCGTTCTCATTGGCGTCCGCGCCCGCGTTGGTGAAGAACACCTTGCTGAAATTTTCCGGCGCCAGCGACACGATGCGCTTCGCCGCTTCGCCACGCGCCAGATTCGCCGTGGCGGGCGCAATCGTCGTCAGCCGATCCGCCTGCGCCTTGATGGCGGCCACCACCTTCGGATGCTGAGCGCCGATATTGGTATTCACCAGCTGACTGCTGAAATCGAGATAGGTCTTCCCGTCGTAGTCCCACAAGCGGCAGCCCTCGCCGCCCGCAATCACCAGCGGGTTCAAGCCGCCCTGCGCCGTCCAGGAGTGAAAAACATACTGTCTGTCGAGCTGACGGACCGTGTCGTTTGATGGTGCGGTCATCTTTGTGTCCTCCTCTGCGACCTTTTTTTGCGGTCGGCGGCTATAGGGATCGTTCTCTCTCTGGCAGACTAAAAACAAATCCGGCGGATGCGATAGAGCCAGTTGCGGATAATCGTTGGGTCAGAAGGTGTCCCATCGCTTTTTCCCAACTGGCCCTATGACGCCGCCGCGGGGATTCGTAAAGTCAGTTTTTTTACCGTGGACAGCCCTGCGAGCCCACGGACCATTTGATTGAGGGGAGAAGACGTTTCATGCCAAACATTGTATTTATCACCGGCGCCACCTCCGGATTCGGGCAGGCCGCCGCCCGCCACTTCGCCGCGCAGGGTTGGTCGTTGATCCTCACCGGGCGTCGGGCCGAGCGTCTGCAAACGCTGTATGACGAGCTATCTCCACAAACGCCGACCTATATCGCCACGCTGGATGTCCGTGACGCCGCCGCCGTTCAGGCGCTGGTGGACAGCCTGCCCGCCGACTTTAAGGCGGTGAAAACGCTGGTCAACAACGCCGGACTGGCGCTGGCCCCGCAGCCTTCCCAGACGGTCGCGCTGGAAGACTGGCACACCATGATCGACACCAACGTCAAAGGACTGGTGAACGTCACCCACGCGCTGCTGCCGACGCTGATCAACACCGGCAAAGGGGCCAGCATCATCAATCTCGGCTCCATCGCCGGCCAATGGCCTTACCCCGGCAGCCACGTCTACGGCGCCTCGAAGGCCTTTGTAAAACAGTTCAGCTATAACCTGCGCTGCGATCTGCAAGGCACCGGGGTGCGCGTCACCGATTTGGCCCCCGGCATCGCCGAAACCGAATTCACACTGGTCAGGACCAAAGGCGATCAATCCGCCTCCGACCAGCTGTACCGCGGCACCACGCCGCTGACGGCGGAGGATATCGCCGAGCAGATCTTCTACATCGCCACGCTACCGGACCATATCAATATCAACCGCGTGGAAGTGATGCCGGTGCGTCAGGCCTGGTCCGCGTTCGCCATCGACCGCGATCCCAGCTGACGAAGGGGCTTCCCCCTTGCTGCGTTGGAGGGGGGAGAGTGAATTAGCGCAAAATAAACATAGCCTGAAAACTATCTTGACTCTGTATTACTCGCGATGAAATTGATTTCGCCATGAATTTATGAATGATACACCCACAATCATCGGGAAAGGGTTGGTGAATTTCATGGACATCAAGGACTGGCTTCTATTTATCGGCGGTGCATATCTCGTCGTGTCATACACTCGCAGCAAGGGAAAACCGCAGGCGCCGCGCATTCCTCCATCCGAACCAAAAACATACCAATCAGAGCGAATCATAAGAAGCGCGGCCAATCAGCATGATCAGCTATATTTCGTTTCCAATAACGATTTTGGTCGAAAAAAATTGATGAATAAGGACGAATACTGTCTATTCAAAAAAATCGAGAAGCTTCTTAACGATCGCCACTGTTATTATCGCATTTTCCCTCAGGTTTCATTGGGGGAGATTCTTTGCTCCAAAGATAAAAATGCCTATAGTTCCATTAATAGTAAACGTGTCGACTTCGTCATTATTAATGCCTATGGCGACCCGTGTGCCGTAGTCGAATTTCAAGGAACCGGCCATTATCAGGGCAATGCCACTACCCGCGACGCCGTTAAAAAGGAAGCGTGTAGAAGGGCCGGAATTAAGTATTTTGAGATATATCATGACTACAGCAGCGATGATATCGAACAGATAGGGCGTTATCTAAATAGTACCGTTAGTCATCAGCCTACCCCGATAAGCTGAGTATTCATTTCTCGCGCCGCAAACGGCGCTTTTTTATATAATGGATTCATTCATGACGTTTTTTATCTCTACTGATAACGATATATCCATTTCTTGGATATCTGTGCGTCGAGGCTGAAAAGATAAAACTAACCTTTTGATCGGATACCGTTTATTTTGACAAAGAGTGAATGAATATTGACACATTCATACAGGAAAACGAAAAGTTAAAAATAGCTCATGGACAATGCACACTATAATATCCCATCATTTATCGGTTTCGCATACTTTGAAAAAGGTGAGCCAGCCGTTTCCCGTCCACTATTTCATTAGTGATTGACGTGAAAATATCTTATTAAGAATATTTATCGTGCCTATGACGAGGATCATAATCCTATTCCATCAATGTGGATTTATCACTAACCCCATGATTAACAACGCAGTATAATTTAGCCCCATAACTTTCTGATAAGGTTAAAGTTGTTAATGAAATATATCCCATTATTTACAGCCAGCTTATTTCTGGCCTGTGCGTCTCCGGTATTCAGCGCAGAACATGTCCATTGGTCTTACGATGGGGAGCACGATCCCGCTCATTGGGGCGCGGATTTCCACACCTGCGGCGACGGCATGTATCAGTCGCCTATTAATATCACCGCTGTTCAGCACACGCATCAGAAGCCGTTGCAGTTGCATTTTAGTCAAGAAGACAGCCTGCGCGTGATTAACAACGGTCACACGATCGAAGTCGAAGATAAGAAAGGCGATACCTTAACGGTCGACGGCGAGGCATTTACCCTGCAACAGTTTCATTTTCACGCTCCGAGTGAAAATCAAATTGATGGGAAAACCTTTCCGTTTGAAGGCCACTTCGTGCATACCAATGCGCAGGGCGAGGCGGTTGTCGTCGCCGTCATGTATCGCCTAGGCGCGCCCAACCCGGAACTGGACAAAATCTGGCAGCAGATGCCGAACGAGGTTGCTCACGAGAACGCGCTGACCGCCCATATTCAGCTGCGTAAATTACTCCCGCAGAATCTGAGCTACTACCGCTACAGCGGCTCCCTGACCACCCCGCCTTGCACCGAAGGCGTGCGCTGGATGGTGCTGAAGCACCCCCAAACCGTCTCCGAGCAGCAGATTCAGCGCTTCAGCGCCGTCATGCATCACCACAATAATCGTCCGCCTCAGCCGCTGCACGGCCGTGTCGTGATCGATTAATTTCAGGCAGGCTCCGCGGCGAGCAATTCGGTATGGATATTGCTACTTTCACCCTGAGGCCGTTCAGACCCATGAGGACTACAGGATGATCGAGCGCTGTCTGCACATCGATTTTGTCGCCAGCCGGAGTCTGCAAGAGCAGCTACGCGAAAAGCTGATAGATGCCATTCTGACGGGGGTCTTCCCGGCGGAAGAGGCATTGCCGTCATGTCGAAAGTTATCAAATCAGCTCGCTATCTCACGCAATACCGTGGCGCTGGTGTATGAAAGCCTGCTGAACGACGGCTATCTGACCAGCCGTCCCCGCAGCGGTTATTTCCTGCATCCGGATTATCACCAGTCCGAGACGCTCGCTGAGATCCGCCGCCGGCAGACAACCGTGGACGAAAGGCCGCCTCCGCCAGACTGGGGCAAGCGGCTCAACGTCAGCCCAAGTGGTTTTTTCGCCATCATGAAACCGGCGCGCTGGATGGACTACCCCTTTCCATTTATCTACGGCCAGCCGAATACCCAGCTGTTTCCGCTCGAACAGTGGCGTGAAACGACCCGTCGCATCACCGGCCTGCATCGCGATCATCGTTGGCTGTACGACCATATCGATCAGGACGTGCCGCTGCTGATTGAGCAGGTACGACAGCGGATTTTGCCCAAGCGCGGCATCCTCGCACAGGCCGATGAAATCCTGATCACACTCGGCTCGCAAAACGCGCTCTCGCTGCTGTCGCAGCTGCTGTTCAACCACCGCACGCGTGTGGCGGTGGAAAATCCCATCTTCCGAGAAGCGGTAAATACCTTTGCGCTTCAGGGCGCGCAGATCGTGCCGCATAGCCTGGACCACGAAGGCCTGCGGTTAAATGCCGCCTCCACCGACTGCGACTACTTTTACGTTACGCCCAGTCATCAGGCGCCTACGGGCATTCGCATGAGCAACGCACGCCGCGTCGCGCTGCTGGAGCACGCGCGCCTGCACGATCGGATCATCATCGAAGATGATTACGACTCGGAAACCAACCTTGACCCGCAGCCGCGCGCCGCGCTGAAGGCCAGCGATACGCACAACCGGGTGATTTACGTCAGTAGTCTCTCCAAATCGCTGTCGCCCGGTTTACGGCTGGGATATCTGGTGGCTCCCGCCGAGCTGATTGACGAACTGCGGGCGCTGCGTCGCCTGTCCTACCGTCATCCGCCGACCAACATTCAACATCAGATGGCCCATTTTCTGGCGCAAGGTTATTACGAAGCCTATCTGCACCGCTATCGCGAAGACTCCGCGCGCCGCTGGCACAGATTGGATGAGGCGCTGGAGCAGTTCCTCCCCGCTTGCCGTCGTATGGAGGGGAGCGAACATGCCAACGCATTTTGGCTACAGGCGCCGGAAGGCGTCGATACGCATCAGCTGGCGTGGCGGGCTGCGCATCGGGGGGTGCTGATAGAGCCGGGACGGGCGCATTTTTTAGGTCCCAATGCGCCGGATAACTTTTTCCGATTAGGCTTTCACGCTATCGATGAGGCGCGGATTGCGCCGGGCATCGCCCATTTGGCGGAGGCTTTCCGCACGATGGGCGATCCCGATGTCGCGGCCAGTAGGCTTCAGAGGGTGTAGCCCAACTGCTGACGCAAATAGCGCCGGCGCCCAGAAGACCGGGCTGTTTATGGGAGATCATGAAGACCGGGATCGGCGCGAGATAGTCTTTGAAGCGCCCTTTGTCTTCGAAGGCCGCCCGGAAGCCAGAGTGACGGAAGAACTCCATAAAGCGAGGCACTATCCCCCCCGCGATATAGACGCCGCCGAACGTCCCCATCGTTAGCGCCAAATTGCCGCCGAATCGCCCCAGCATCACGCAAAACAGCGACAGCGCACGGCGGCAGTCCAGACAGTCGTCCGCCAGCGCCCGCTCCGACACCGCTTTCGGATTCAGTTCCTCCGGCGTACGGCCGTCGGACTTCACCACCGCGCGGTAGATATTGACCAGTCCCGGACCGGAGAGCACCCGTTCCGCCGACACGTGACCAATGTCGTGGCGCAGCACGGACAGAATGGCATCTTCCTCCTCGCTGTTAGGGGCGAAGTCCACGTGGCCGCCTTCGCCGGGGAGGCTGATCCACCGACCCGCGACCGGCAACAGGTGCGCCACGCCCAATCCCGTTCCCGCACCGTAGACCGCCACGGGTTTGCCCGCTTCGGCGCGACCGCCGCCGAGTTGGATGACGTCCTCTTCCCGCAGCACCGGGATCGCCATGCTGACCGCCGTGAAATCATTGATGACATCCAGCCGGTTGAACCCTAGCTGCTGTTGCAGTTTGGCAATCGAAAAGGCCCAGTCATGATTGGTCATCTCCACCCAGTCGTCGACGACCGGACAGGCAATGGCGATACAGCCGCTTTTGACCGTCAGTTCGCTATGCGCCGACAGAAAATCGTTGATCACCGCTTCCAGGCTCGGAAAGTCGTTGACCGAATACTGTTTGCTGCGCGAAATCGCCCCGTCATCTAACTGACAAAGCGCCAGGCGGGCGTTTGTTCCACCCACGTCACCCACCAATGCATACTGGTGCATATTTTCTATTCTCCGATTAGATGCCTACGTATCCCGGCGGGAAAATGGCTGGCCGATAACCCGGCAGCGCAGCGGAACGCCGCGATTCTTGCGGGGAGAAGACCTGAGCACAGAAGGACGCATTCTGCGCGGAGCACTAAGACGAACGCTCAGCGTCTCCGCAAGCAGGTGCCGGTTTCACGACGGAACACGTTTCGATAAGGTTATCTCGCTCCCTGACACAAATCTAGCCGGATACGTCCGACTCCGCCGAGCCGCGATCAAATTTCCGTATCGCTTGCCGCCCATCCTGAGTATCTTCATCTAAAGGAAAAATCAGCTCATTCCCTGAGGAGATACGCATGACGCTCACCATTCCCGAGGCCCTTATCCCTGTCGACCCGCGTTTCGGCTGTGGACCTTCGCTCATTTATCTGGATGATTTAGCCCGTTTGATGGACAAAGGCCCCCACCTGCTGGGCACCAGCCACCGTAAAGCGCCGGTTCGCGCGCTGTGCGGCGAAGTTCAGGAGGGCTTGCGTTCGCTGCTGTCCGTCCCGGACGACTACAGCATCGTGCTGGGCAACGGCGGCGCGACGCTGCTGTTCGATATGGTCGGGCTGGGTATGGTGAAGCAACGCATCGTTCATCACGTTTGCGGCGAGTTTTCAGGAAAGTGGTTTAAAGCATCCAAGCGCATTCCGTGGATTGATGCCGCCAGCCAAGAGGTGCCTTACGGGCAAGGTCACCGCGAGTTCAGCACCGCTAACGCCGACGTCGTGGCTTGTACGCTGAATGAAACGTCCACCGGCGTAATGAATACGGCGCTGCCCGAGGTGGGCGAAGAGTGCTTGCTGGCCGTAGACGCCACCAGCGGGGCGGGTCAGATCGCCTGCGACCTGTCGCGGGTCGATGTATTCCTGTTTTCCCCGCAAAAGGTCTTCGCCAGCGAAGGCGGCCTGTTCGTCGCCATCCTCTCGCCGAAGGCGAAAGCGCGGGTTGCGGAGATCGCCGCCGACAAGACACGCTATATCCCGGCATTCGCCGACTGGCAGATCGCAATCAACAACAGCGAACAGCAGCAGACCTACAACACGCCGGCGACCGTCACGTTATTTCTGTTCGCCGAACAGGTAAAGCGAATGAATGCGCTTGGTTTTGATGAAGTACTGCGCCAGGCCGCCGCCAAAGCGGACCATCTGTATCAGTGGGCCACCGACCGGGACTATCTGGCGCCTTACGTCGAGGATCCGGCCTTTCGTTCGACCACCGTCGCGGCGATTGACGTGGCGGACGCCGTCTCCGTCGATCGGCTGACTCGCTACCTGGACGAACAAGGGCTGGTGCATGGCATTGAGGGGTATCGGGCGCTGGGACGCAACCAACTGCGCATCGCCCTATTCCATAACATCGCGCTCGACGATGTGAAAAAACTGACCGCGCTGATCGACTTTCTGATTGCCAGCGGCGAGTTCAACGTCGCCTAATCGACGCCCGGCCCGCCAATGTCAGACGACATAGCGTCAGCGTTGGCGGGTGCTGGCCCGCACCACCAACGGGGCCGCAAGCGGCTGCCTCGCCTCAACCTCCTGCCCCCGTAGCTCCGCCAACAGCTGTTCACCGGCCAACCGGCCCATCTGTCGATACGGCAGCGCGACCGTGGTGAGGGGCGGCGAGCACACGGCGGAAAGGTCGCCGCCGCCGAGGCTGGCCACCGCCAGCTGGCTGGGCACATCCACCCCTTCCGCATGGCAGGCCATCATCACGCCGCAGGCAACTTCATCCGTGGTGCAGATCAGCACGTCCAGTTCCGGCCAGGTTAGACGAATTTCCGGCAAGCGCTGATGACCCGTGGCGAAGGCCGGTGGTTCCGTCGTCGCAATAACCCGATGCGGCGAATGATTCACGGCCAGCATCGCGCTGTGCCAACCGTGCATAATCTGTTTGAGCGTCGTACCGCTGGTCTGGCTGCACAGCAGCCCCAGATGTCGATAGCCACTTCCCGCCAGCTGGTGCACCAAAGCCGCCACCGCCTGGGCGTAGTCGACCCCGACGCTGACATCCAGCGGCTGCGGATTTAGAGCACCCACCTGCATCACCGGCAGTCCGGCATTGATCAGCAGGCGGCGTCCCTCGTCGGTGCTGTCGAAATTAAAATGCACCATCGCAGCGGGGTGATAGGCAAGCAGGCGTTCGATGAGCTGACGTTCGCCGCTGGCGGAGTGATTGGCTTCCACCAGCATCATGCTGTAGGCCTCTTGCTTCAGTACCGTTTGCAGTGCTTCCGACACCTGGGCGCATCCCGGCGTCGCAAAGGAGGGAACGACCATGAGGATCAGCTGCGACGAGGCGGAAGCCAACGCGCTCGCTGCCAGATTGGGCACATAATCTAGCTCGGCGATCGCCGCCGCGATTTTCTCGCGCAGCACGGGCGAGACTTTTTCCGGCATCCGCAGCGCTCGGGACGCCGTCATCGCGCTGACGCCGACTCGCTGAGCCACATCGGCCAGGGTACTTTTTCCGGTATTACGCCGCCGTTTTTCTTTCATGCTGTTACCGCCTCCCTCTGTTCGCCCATCGCCGCTTCCGTCCGGGCCATCGTCCCGATGCGTCGCAACGAAGACTCGCCAATCGCCTGCTGCTACCGGAACAGGCGCTTATGGTAACACCGCGGCGAACACGATGACTGGCTCAGCATTCACATTCGCCGACAACGTCTCACTCCGCACATTATTCATCTCTTTCACGTGATGTTAGCGCTAACTTTGCGAAACTTATCACAGAAAGACGGTCGATATCTCACCTACATTGAGGCACGCCTTCCCTGAGTAACGAGGTCAACATGCTCGCAACGTGGCTGACGCCCAAAACCATTCACATCGTGGATCGTGTTTCCCACTGGCAGGAGGCCCTCATGCTGGCGGCGAAACCGTTGCTGGCCGACGGCGCGATCACTCAAGACTACCTCGAGGCGATTATCAGCACCCATCAGTCGATGGGACCGTACTACGTGATCGCGCCCGGACTGGCGCTGCCCCACGCCCGGCCTGAGCAGGGCGTTCGCAAGAACGGGCTGTCTTTGCTGTCTATTCGCGAGGGGGTGAGTTTCGAATCGACGGAAAACGATCCGGTGACGGTCGTGATTATGCTGTGCGCCTTATCTGGAGACGAACACATCAGGATGATTACCGAGCTGGCGGCGCTGTTCAGCGACGAAGAAAGTCTGCAACAGCTGCTGACCGCCTCTTCCCTTCCCGCCATTCAGGCGGTTATCGAAAACTATTGAGACGAGGCTTGTGATGAAAAAGATCCTTATTGTGTGCGGCAACGGGCTCGGCAGCAGCTTTATTGTCGAAATGAACGTCAAAAAACTCGTGGCGGAAATGGGTAAGGAAGCTGAAGTGAGCCATACCGATCTCACCTCCGCCAAGTCGGAACACCCGGATATCATTCTGGGCGCCAAGGACATCGTGGAACAGATACAAGGCTCCGACGCCCAGATATTCGGCCTGACCAACCTGCTGGATAACAACAAGATCAGAGAAATTCTGGCTGCCAACTTGTAACGACGCGCCCAGTCGCGCTAACGGAGTCGCTTATGTTGCAGTTTATTATGAAGGATGTGCTGGGTACGCCCGCCATCCTGGTTGGGCTGTTTTCCTTGTTGGGCTTGGTGTTGCAGAAGAAGCCCTTCTCTGAGGTGGTTTCCGGCACGCTAAAAACCATCATGGGATTTTTGATCCTGATCGCCGGGGCCAATGTGATTTCCTCCACGCTGACGGTGTTCAGTCAGCTGTTCACGCACTCCTTTAATATGCATGGCGTCGTGCCCAACAACGACGTGGTGGCGGCGTTGGCGCAGGCTAATTTCGGTACAGAAACCGCCATGATTATGGTCTTCGGCATGATCGTGAACATTATTCTGGCGCGGATTACGCCGCTGAAATATATCTTCCTGACCGGCCATCACACGCTGTATATGGCGGCGATGCTGGCGGTCATTCTGTCCACCGGCGGGATGCGCGGCGTCAGCCTGATCGCCACAGGGGCTTTGATTCTTGGCGCGCTGATGGTCATCAGTCCAGCCATCCTGCAGCCCTTTACCCGAAAAATCACCCAGTCAGATGATTTAGCTATCGGCCACTTCGGCTCCGCCGGTTATCTGCTGGCCGCGCTGGTGGGTAAAGTCGTCGGGAAAGGCAGCCCGTCGACGGAAGAACTGAAGGTACCGAAAACGCTGAACTTTCTGCGTGACTCTTCAGTCGCGATTTCGCTGACCATGATGATTCTGTTTGTCGTGCTGACGTTGTTCGCGGGCAAGGCGTACACCGAAAGTCAGGTGAGCGACGGACAAAATTATTTGATCTTCGCCATCATCCAGTCCATCACCTTCGCGGCCGGGGTGTATGTCATCCTCGCCGGAGTGCGGATGGTAATCGCGGAAATCGTCCCTGCCTTCAAGGGCATTGCGGACAAGCTGGTGAAAGACGCCAAGCCCGCGCTAGACTGCCCGACCGTGTTCCCATTCGCGCCGAACGCGGTGATCATCGGCTTCCTGTGTAGTTTCCTGGCGGGCCTGATCAGCATGTTCCTTTGTCCCTTGTTCGGCCTGAGCGTGATCGTCCCTGGATTGGTCCCGCACTTCTTCTGCGGCGCGACCGCGGGGATTTACGGCAACATCACCGGCGGACGCCGCGGCGCGGTGATCGGCGCCTTCGTACAAGGTTTGTTGATCTCCTTCCTGCCCGCGATTCTGCTGCCGCTGATGGGGTC
>NZ_LUTP01000051.1 GCF_002111585.1 Lonsdalea iberica | reverse complement strand
AGATATGGGGAAGTGGTGGGCAGCTACGTTTGATGGTTTCTACGGATTAATCTGATGGTCACCGGGATAAGCATACTTCAACCTGTAGAGACGCATTGTAATTATTTGGATTTCTACAATTTGAGGGGTAATGCGCTTTCTTTTTCCGAGTATGGGTCTGTACCGAGCAATGCGTATCGGAACTGATATACTCAGTACTTATGGGTAGAAGATAAATAAAGCTCATTATTTGAACGAAATATACGAGGTTGTTTATGTCAGCTGTCAATAAAAAAGTAAAAAAAGCGGTCATCCCTGTGGCCGGGCTGGGTACGCGTATGCTGCCGGCCACCAAGGCTATTCCAAAGGAAATGTTACCGCTGGTTGATAAACCTTTAATTCAATACGTAGTCAATGAATGTATTGCGGCAGGCATTAACGAAATTATTCTGGTAACGCATTCCTCCAAAAACTCGATTGAAAACCATTTCGATACCAGCTTTGAACTCGAAGCTATGCTGGAAAAGCGGGTAAAGCGACAGCTTTTAGATGAAGTTAAATCTATTTGTCCTGAGCATGTCACTATTATGCAGGTGCGTCAGGGCGTGGCTAAAGGCTTGGGGCACGCAGTATTGTGCGCCTATCCGCTGGTGGGCGACGAACCTGTCGCGGTTATTTTGCCTGACGTCATCATCGACGAATACGAGAGCAACCTGAAGAAAGATAATCTCAGTGAAATGTTGCAACGCTTCGAAGACACTGGGCACAGCCAGATAATGGTTGAGCCCGTTGAAGACGTTAGCAGCTATGGGGTTGTTGACTGCAAGGGAAGGGAACTGAAGCCAGGTGACAGCGCGCCTATGGTTGGCGTTGTTGAAAAACCGAAAGCGGATGAAGCGCCGTCTAACCTGGCCGTTGTCGGCCGCTATGTTCTGTCGGCTCAAATCTGGGACTTCCTGAAGAAAACGCCTCCGGGCGCTGGGAATGAGATTCAGCTCACTGATGCTATCGCGATGCTAATGGATGAAGAGACTGTCGAGGCTTACCACCTTAAAGGTATTAGCCACGACTGCGGAAATAAGCTGGGTTACATGTCTGCTTTTGTGGAATATGGATTGCGTCACAAAACGTTAGGATCTGAGTTTAACCAGTGGTTAAAGACGGCCGTTCAGGAAGAAAACTGCTAATTGATATCAGCCCTCAGTTCTATTGCCGAGGGCTTTCATCCCATCCCGCCTAGCGTGCATATCTCATTAAATTAAATAAAAAAAATACCCCCTGCTAGCAGGGGGTATTCATAAGTCTTATTTATTTGATGCTATTAAAGCAGGAAGTCATCCAGAGATTTACCCTGTTCTTCGATCGCTTTTTTGATCACTGCCGGAGTACGGCCCTGACCAGTCCAGGTTTTGACGTCGCCATTTTCGTCAGTGTACTGGTATTTAGCTGGGCGGGCTGCACGTTTGCTTTTACCGGCAACTTTAGTAGAGCCTAAAGACTGAAGCAGTTCATTGGGGTCGATGCCGTCTGCAATTAACATATCGCGATACTGCTGCAATTTGCGAGTACGTTCTTCAATTTCCGCCTGAGCTTGGCTTTCTTCTTCGCGGCGTTCATTAACCACGACTTCCAGTTTTTCCAGCATTTCTTCCAGGGTTTCCAGACTACATTCTCTTGCCTGGGCGCGCAGGGTACGGATGTTGTTTAGAATCTTTAGTGCTTCGCTCATTGTATTAGTCTCAAAATATATTTAATTAGTGGCTGTACGAGAGATAATAGAGCGCTATTTTATTTTCTGCAATAGGTAGATTTGTATTATCGTTAAAAATAACAAATCTAATACAGCCATCACCTATCTGCAGGCAGATATAAATCTTTCAGGATTGCTAATACATTTGGTTACGCTGAAGGCGCTGAATTATGGTCTGACCTGTTGTCGCGGTTTGTTTATCCAACAATTAATCGCAAATTATGCGGTTCCGCTGGCTCAATTACCTGTTCCCAGTAGGGAATAGCATAAATGCGGATCACGTTGGGAGGATGGCAAGATTGTTACAATCATTTCCAAAGCATGATAGGTGGAGTAGGGAACTGCGCTGTATTTGATATCTGTCGAATTTATTTTAAGGCTAACCAGAGCCCACAGAGTTGTTTTGGCATAAATAAACGCAAGCCTGACGAGGGTACACCTATTTCCAATACCTCGGTAAGAATGCAGTACGGGTATGTTTCCCCGCCTGATGAGAAACGTATCGTGTACCCGACGATGGTCTATTTTAAATCCAATATGGAAAGAACATCTGGGGGGGAACTATTCACGTATAAATTATATGTCGGCATCCTGCCATCCGTGATTACCCTTAATTTATTTATATTATTTGCGGTTCATATGAGTCCGGAGGTTAACGGTTTTGTGGAGAAAATGATGAGATGATTGATTAATCTTACGACATGCTTACTTTTGTAACTATTGATATAAAGAAAATTTTATCCCACTCACTCATTGCTCCTAAGCCATATTAATAAGTCCTATGAATCTTTGCCGTTCCTAACATTGAGGCATTTTAATCCACGCTATGAGGGTGGGTATAACGTGTCAGAACCCTTTTGACGGTGTTGCTCATGGTATTAACCTCAATGTGCGTACAAATAAGACTGTACATAAAGTGCTAATCAAGAAGCATACAGAAATCTTTATTAGCATAAGGGGAACCTACCGGCGATTGATTAAATAGATAGGGCTCGATGCACCTACCTCACAGAATCTATCCTCACAGCGGCTTCAGGCGCAGCTGGCGCTATTACCTTAATGATGACATCCGGATAACCCTGGTGCGTCATCGGCTTATGCGAGTCATTTCTGGAGGTCCATAAAAAAACCCCGCATCAAGGACACGGGGTTTAATCTTAACAAAGGGGTAAGTCGATTTAACTTATGTTTTTACTGCCTTTCCGGTTTTTAGTGGGGGCTTTCGCGGGGGCTGCGGCAGGCGCAATATCATCCTGCTCTGAGAATGTGCGGCCATAGTAACAATCCAGCAGGATTTGCTTCACTTCGACAATTAACGGGAAGCGCGGATTGGCCCCGGTGCACTGATCGTCCAGCGCATCTTCAGACAGCTTATCGACTTTCGCCAGGAAGTCAGCTTCTTGAACGCCGGCTTCTCGAATGGACGCAGGGATGCCCAACGCTTTCTTCAGCGACTCAAGCCAAGCCAGCAGCTTCTCAATTTTCTGCGCTGTACGGTCGCCTGCCGCACTCAACCCCAGGTGATCGGCAATCTCAGCATAGCGACGACGTGCCTGTGGGCGGTCGTACTGACTGAATGCCGTCTGCTTGGTCGGTACGTCGTTGGCGTTGTAACGGATAACGTTGCAGATCAGCATGGCGTTAGCCAGGCCATGTGGAATGTGGAACTCTGACCCTAACTTATGGGCCATTGAGTGGCATACGCCAAGGAAGGCGTTGGCAAACGCGATTCCTGCGATGGTGGCGGCGTTGTGCACGCGCTCGCGCGCCACCGGATTTTTGGCGCCTTCGCGGTAGCTCGCCGGCAGGTTTTCTTTCAGCAGTTTCAACGCCTGGAGCGCCTGTCCGTCCGAGTATTCGTTCGCTAATACTGAAACATAAGCTTCCAGTGCATGTGTGACCGCATCCAGACCGCCAAATGCGCACAGTGACTTCGGCATATCCATCACAAGGTTGGCATCGATAATGGCCATGTCGGGCGTCAACGCATAGTCTGCCAGTGGATATTTCTGGCCTGTTGCATCGTCGGTGACCACGGCGAATGGCGTGACTTCTGAACCCGTACCGGAAGTCGTCGTGATGGCCACCATCTTCGCTTTGATCCCCATTTTTGGGAATTTATAGATACGTTTGCGAATATCCATGAAGCGCAGAGCCAGGTCTGCGAAGTGCGTGTCCGGGTGTTCATACAGCACCCACATGATTTTCGCCGCATCCATCGGAGAACCGCCGCCCAGGGCAATGATCACATCAGGCTTGAACACATTCATCTTTTCAACGCCGCGGCGTACCACGCTCAGCGTCGGATCGGCTTCCACTTCAAAGAAGACGTCCACTTCCATGCCATGACGTTTCAGTACGCTGGTGACCTGGTCAACATAGCCATTATTGAATAAGAACGGATCCGTAACGATAAATGCGCGTTTAGCGCCTTCCGTGGCGACCTCTTCGAGCGCCAGCGGCAAAGAGCCCCGACGGAAATAGATTGATTTGGGAATTTTGTGCCACAACATATTTTCAGCTCGCTTCGCTACCATTTTACGGTTGATCAGATGTTTCGGCCCGACGTTTTCTGAAATCGAGTTACCGCCCCATGAGCCGCATCCCAGCGTCAGTGACGGCGCAAGTTTAAAGTTGTACAAGTCACCAATCCCACCTTGAGATGCCGGGGTGTTGATCAAAATGCGCGCGGTTTTCATCTTGTCGCCGAAGGTGTTGATGCGCGCTTTTTCGTTGTCTTGATCGGTATAGAGGCAGGAGGTATGGCCGATACCGCCCATCGCCACGAGCTGTTCCGCTTTCACCACCGCGTCATCAAAGTCTTTCGCGCGGTACATGGCAAGCGTGGGGGATAATTTTTCATGTGCGAACGGTTCAGAATCATCAATTTTACTGACTTCGCCGATCAGCACTTTGGTATTTGCCGGCACGCTGATCCCAGCAAGTTTGGCGATATCCGCCGCCGCCTGGCCTACAATCGCGGCGTTCAGTGCGCCGTTTTTCAACAGGACGCCCTGAACGGCCGTCAGCTCCTGACCTTGTAGCAGGTAACCGCCGTGGGTGGCGAAGCGCTCACGTACGGCGTCATAAACTTTATCTACCACGACGACGGACTGTTCTGATGCGCAAATGACTCCGTTATCGAAGGTTTTGGACATAAGGATGGAAGCGACTGCACGCTTGATATCCGCGGTTTCGTCGATCACTACGGGGGTATTGCCCGCGCCTACGCCGATAGCCGGTTTACCCGAGCTGTAGGCCGCTTTCACCATGCCGGGGCCACCGGTCGCCAGGATCAGGTTGATGTCCGGGTGATGCATTAATTGATTGGACAGCTCGACGGAGGGCGCATCGATCCAGCCAATGATGTCTTTCGGCGCGCCCGCAGCGATGGCGGCTTGCAGCACGATATCCGCCGCTTTGTTTGTGGCGTCTTTAGCGCGAGGGTGAGGGGAGAAGATGATGCCGTTACGGGTTTTGAGGCTGATTAATGCTTTAAAAATCGCGGTGGAGGTCGGGTTGGTCGTAGGGACGATGCCGCAAATCAGGCCGATAGGTTCTGCAATCGTGATAGTGCCGAAGGTATCATCGACGGATAATACGCCGCAGGTCTTTTCATCCTTATAGGCATTGTAGATATATTCGGAAGCAAAATGGTTTTTAATCACTTTGTCCTCAACAATCCCCATGCCAGATTCGGCAACGGCCATTTTCGCCAGAGGGATACGTGCATCTGCGGCGGCCAAGGCTGCGGCGCGGAAGATGGTGTCCACCTGCTCTTGAGAGAAGCTGGCAAACTCGCGCTGAGCGTTCTTCACTCGTTCGACCAGAGCGTTAAGTTCTGCCACATTGGTTACGGCCATAATGATCTCCTGTAATTATTCAAACTCTTTCAGTCAATAGTTGCCGTTTTATGGGCCGTCGCGTCGTTAGACACGCGGGCATGACGGGGGGCAGTGTCGTGCAATCTGTCCGCGCCCTATTGACTCAAAAAGCTCGCGCTATACTCATTACCGAGGTCAACACCAGTCGTTTTTGGCTGCGTCTCTGCTACCCTCTAAGAGGGTTTAAAGCGAAATACTTTTTTGGCTATTTATTCTGCGGGTCTCGTTTTAGCGATTGGATTCAGGTTACAGCTTTATCTATCTCTTTTTTGTGATCTTGGTCCAACATTTAGTCAGCTGACTCCATTCAGCATTCTGTTATTGATAGCTTAAACCAATCAAATACCAGGGTTTATAAAAAACGGGTGTTTTTTGTTGAAAAGTGTATTTATCTGTTTATTTGCCTTACAAAGATAAAAACAGAGGAATATTCGAATATCGAGAGGGACGAATCGTCTACTTTTCATTACAATGCGCCCGTAATTCTCTTATCTCCCTGAAGACTGTCTGAGGTGCGGTGTGATGCATTCTGTGCTGGATATTTCCAGCTTTATAAAATTTTTCGTTGGCTTATTCGCCCTCGTCAACCCTATCGGTGTTTTACCTGTATTTATTGGGATGACCAGTTATCAGGATAATAAGGAGCGAGACAAAACGAATTTAACCGCGAATGTTTCGGTTGTACTTATTCTCTGGGTCTCATTATTTTTCGGTGATGGCATTTTGCGAACGTTTGGTATCTCCATTGATTCTTTTCGCATCGCCGGAGGGATTCTGGTGATGACGATTGCCATGTCGATGATTGGCGGGAAGTTGGGTGAGCATAAGCAGAATAAACAGGAAAAAACGGAAAATGCCAATCGCGAAAGCGTCGGGGTCGTCCCTTTGGCTTTGCCGTTGATGGCAGGTCCTGGGGCTATCAGTTCTACCATTGTCTGGAGCTCACGCTACCACGGGTGGCCTAATTTGGTGGGGTTGTCATTAACTATTGCGCTGTTTTCATTCTGCTGCTGGCTGTCATTTCGTGCCGCGCCGATGATTGTCAGATTACTAGGGCAGACGGGCATTAACGTTGTCACCCGTATCATGGGTTTATTACTGATGTCGCTTGGCATTGAGTTCATTGTGACCGGCCTGAGATCGACGTTCCCTGGTTTATTATAAGCTCTGCCTATTTTTCTGTTATTGCTTCATGAGTCTTACCGGCTGCCGCGAATGCGTCAGCCTTTTTTATGTCAAAAATATAAAAATTGCTGATGGTTCATAAATCGAGGCGGCAGGAATAACTTTATTCGCGATGTATTCGCCCTCGCATCGGAAGGCGTCCCTATCGCCCGCCTTTTGTGATATCCCCCACAGAAAGTGATGATAAGCTGTCAAAGTTCATACACCGAATAGATGAAACCAAACACCTAAATCAGGCATAAAGTTTTCTTATGTCAGAATTATATTCTGTTTAAATCGAAAGATGTTATATATCACGCTGTCTCTGCTACTGGGGAGTCTGAAGGCATAACACTGGTTCCGTCCGAATTTTCTTGTAAAAGAAAATTGAGTAACAGCCGGCGAATTATATTGGCGAAGCGTAATTCTTTTGCTACGTTCGGCTTGATTAGGCATTTAATCATTACAAAAGGTAAGTTAATTTTAACTTGCTGTGTGGTTTCTCTAAGCGTTATTACCGGTGGGTAAATTGTCTGCCCGTCGGTATGGAAACTGTGGTGTTCCCCCGCTTGGAGAGGCAAGGGTAGATGCACGACAGAAACTCGATTGGCCGAATTACGTTTACGTTCAATGGTACACAAAGTGTGCTTTCACGGGGATGTTGTTGGCCTGGCTTGTCGTGACATTCAGACTCGTTCCCTGACGGCGCCATGAGCTTGAGTCGATGTTGTGCAATGAAAAAATAAAACAGGAGCACAAACAATAATGGCAAAACACAGATTAAAACCGCGGTGGGCGATGACGGCGCTCAGTCTATTTAGCGCATCAATATCCATGTCAAGTTGGGCTGCCGTGATCCCCCCCGGTGTGCAACTGGCGGAGAAGCAGGAGCTGGTGCGCAATAACAGTGCGGAAGTCGCGTCTCTCGATCCGCATAAAATCGAGGGCGTGCCAGAGACCAATGTGTCGCGCGACTTGCTTGAAGGTTTGGTTAATACCGACCCGGATGGGAAGATCATCCCAGGCGTGGCGGAAAGCTGGGACAACCAGAACTTCACTGTCTGGACCTTTCATCTGCGAAAGGATGCCCGTTGGTCAAACGGCGACCCGGTTACCGCAGAGGATTTTGTGTATAGCTGGCGGCGAGTGACCGATCCTAAAACGGCATCGCCTTATGCCTCTTACCTGCAATTTGGCCACATTGTGAACATCGACGATGTGGTTGCCGGTAAAAAAACAACAGAGACGTTGGGTGTTAAGGCGATAGACCCTCACACGCTACAGGTGACATTAAGTCAGCCCGTACCGTATTTTTATAAACTGCTGGTCTACCCTGCGACTTTCCCGGTATACAAAAAAGCCGTCGAAAAATTCGGCGAAAAATGGACGCAACCTGCGAATTGGGTGGGGAACGGCGCCTATAAGCTGAAAGAGTGGGTGGTGAATGAGAAGCTGGTTCTTGAACGAAATCCCAATTATTGGGACAACACGCACACCGTCATCAACAAGGTCGTCTATCTGCCTATCACCTCCGAAGTGACTGACGTCAATCGTTACCGCAGCGGTGAAATTGACATGACGTATAACTACCTTCCGATTGAACTGTTCCAAAAACTGAAAAAAGAGATCCCGAACGAAGTCCACGCCGATCCTTATTTGTGCACTTATTATTTTGAAATCAATAACCAGAAGGCGCCGTTTAACGATGTCAGAGTGCGTAATGCGCTCCGTCTGGGACTTGACCAGGTCATTCTGACCAACAAGGTGAAAAATCAGGGCGATATCCCCGCCTATGGATATACCCCGCCTTACATTGACGGGATAACGATCGCTAAACCGGAGTGGGCGAGCTGGTCCCAGCAGAAACGTAACGAAGAAGCGAAAAAACTACTTGCCGAAGCCGGCTATAGCGCGCAAAAACCGCTGACGTTCACACTCCTGTACAACACCTCCGATCTGCACAAGAAAATGTCGATTGCGGCGGCGTCCATTTGGAAAAGCAACATCGGCGTTAACGTAAAGCTAGAAAATGAGGAATGGAAAACCTTCCTCGATAACCGCCATCAGGGCAATTATGACCTGGCGCGGGGCGGTTGGTGTGCGGATTACAACGAGCCCTCTGGGTTCCTGAATAGCATGGTATCCAATAGCAGCAGTAATACCTCCCACTACAACAGTCCGCAGTTCGACCAGTTGATGGATAAAGCGCTGGCGGCGAAAACCGATGCCGAGCGAGCTGCGTTTTATCAGCAGGCGGAGCAACAGCTGGATAAGGATGCGGTGATCGCGCCGATCTATCACTACGCTAACCTGCGGTTGGTGAAACCATACGTCGGAGGATTGACCGGGAAAGATCCGCTGGACTATGTCAAAGTCAAAGATCTGTACATCATCAAACATTAAGTTCATTGCTGCCGCGCCACGCAGGGCGGCAGTCTTGCAATAATAAGAACCGCTTTTTGACCGGTTTGATAGGTAAGGCCCATGCTTAAATTTATTCTGCGTCGGTGTCTGGAAGCGATACCGACACTCTTCGTGCTAATTACCCTCTCTTTCTTCATGATGAGGCTCGCACCCGGTAGCCCTTTCACCGGCGAACGCAACCTTCCGCCGGAAGTGATGGCCAATATTGAAGCTAAATATCACCTGAACGATCCTATCCTGACGCAGTATGCCCATTATTTGGTTCAGCTGGCGCACGGGGATTTCGGGCCTTCGTTCAAATACAAAGACTATTCGGTGAATGATTTGGTGGTACGCGCCTTTCCTGTGTCGGCCAAGCTGGGCGCTGCTGCGTTTCTGCTGGCGGTCATTTTGGGCGTCTCTGCCGGTGTGGTGGCTGCGTTGAATCAGAACGGGAAATGGGACTTCACGGTAATGGGATTTGCGATGACGGGCGTGGTAATCCCCAGCTTCGTCGTTGCTCCGTTGCTGGTACTGGTTTTCGCCATCACGCTTCAATGGTTGCCGGGCGGCGGCTGGAACGGCGGGGCGCCTAGATACATCATTCTGCCGATGGTGGCGCTTTCGCTCTCCTATATTGCCAGTATCGCTCGTATCACACGCGGCTCTATGATCGAAGTTTTGCACTCAAACTTCATCCGCACCGCGCGCGCCAAAGGATTGCCCATGCGCAAGATCATCCTGCGGCACGCCCTGAAACCGGCGCTGCTGCCCGTATTGTCTTACCTGGGGCCGGCATTCGTCGGCATCATTACGGGTTCGATGGTCATCGAGACGATTTTCGGCCTGCCTGGCATCGGCCAGCTGTTCGTGAACGGCGCGCAGAACCGAGACTATTCGCTGGTGCTCAGCCTGACCATCCTGGTGGGCGCATTGACCATCCTGTTTAACGCGATTATTGACGTGCTGTACGCGGTAATCGACCCCAAGATTCGCTTTTAAGTCGAGGCGCAGATGTTTTGGAATAAAAAAAATCGGGACGCGTTGGGCCGCCTTAGCGAACAGCTGGACGTCGAAGGACGCAGTTTATGGCAGGATGCGCGTCGTCGCTTCATTCATAACCGCGCAGCGCTGACCAGCCTTTTATTACTGCTGCTAATCACGCTGTTTGTAGTCATCGCACCGCAGTTTTCCTCGTTTGACTATGCCAATACGGATTGGAACATGATGTCGGCTGCCCCAGATTTGGCGAGCGGACACTATTTCGGTACCGACTCCTCAGGACGCGATTTGCTGGTTCGTGTAGCCGTCGGCGGTCGGGTATCGCTGATGGTGGGCGTGGCCGCGGCCCTGGTCGCGGTAGTCGTGGGCACGCTGTATGGTGCGTTGTCCGGCTACATAGGGGGCGCCGTTGACTCGGTCATGATGCGCATTTTGGAGATTCTTAACTCATTTCCTTTCATGTTTTTCGTCATTCTACTGGTGACGTTTTTTGGGCAGAACATGCTCCTCATCTTCGTGGCTATTGGTATGGTGTCCTGGCTGGACATGGCGCGGATCGTCCGCGGTCAGACGCTGAGTCTCAAACGCAAAGAGTTTATCGAGGCCGCGCTGGTCGGTGGTGTGTCGACGCGCGGCATTGTGCTCAGGCATATCGTTCCGAACGTTTTGGGCGTGGTGGTGGTGTATGCCTCGCTGTTGGTGCCCAGCATGATCCTGTTTGAATCCTTCCTGAGTTTCCTGGGGCTGGGGACGCAAGAGCCCATGAGCAGCTGGGGCTCGCTCTTAAATGACGGCGCCAACTCGATGGAAGTCGCGCCCTGGTTGCTGTTCTACCCGGCAGGTTTCCTGGTGGTCACTTTGTTCTGTTTCAACTTTATCGGCGATGGCTTACGTGACGCCCTCGACCCGAAAGACCGCTGAGGAGAAGCGCGATGACGATAACGACACCCCCCCGCGAACCGCTGCTAAGCGTAAACGACCTGCGGGTTGTCTTTAATACGCAGGATGGGGCGGCCACGGCCGTGAATGATCTCAACTTCTCGCTGTCTGCGGGCGAAACGCTCGGTATTGTGGGCGAATCAGGCTCAGGGAAGTCGCAGACTGCCTTTGCCCTCATGGGGCTGCTGGCGGCCAACGGAAAGGTGAGCGGTTCCGCACGGTTTGATGCCCGCGAGATACTGAACTTGCCGGAGCACCAGCTCAACCGCCTGCGCGCCCGAGAGATTGCCATGATCTTTCAGGACCCGATGACATCCCTGAATCCTTATATGCGCGTGGGCGAACAGCTGATGGAAGTCCTGATGCTGCACAAAAAACTGAGTAAGAGCGCTGCGTTTGATGAGTCTGTAGCTATGTTGGACGCGGTAAAAATGCCGGAAGCGAAAAAGCGAATGCGCATGTTTCCGCACGAGTTTTCCGGTGGGATGCGCCAGCGCGTCATGATTGCCATGGCCTTACTGTGCCGGCCTAAACTGCTGATCGCCGATGAGCCGACGACGGCGTTGGATGTGACCGTGCAGGCGCAAATTATGACGCTGCTGGGTGAGCTACAGCGAGAGTTCAATACGGCGATTATCATGATCACGCACGATCTGGGGGTGGTTGCTGGGATCTGCGACAAGGTGTTGGTCATGTATGCCGGGCGAACCATGGAATATGGTTCCGCGCGCGACATTTTCTATACGCCGACGCATCCTTATTCAGTAGGGCTGCTGAATGCGGTCCCGCGGCTGGATGTGGAGAATGAGGTGCTGGCGACAATCCCCGGTAATCCGCCGAACTTACTCCGTTTGCCGCAGGGGTGTCCTTTTCAGCCGCGTTGTCCATACTCCCAGCCGGATTGTGAGCAAACCCCCATGTTGACCGAATTCGAGAAAGGGCGGATGCGCGCGTGCTTCCGTGGTGTAGAGGAGGTGGCGCTATGAATTCGATAGAACAACGTAAAACGCTGCTAGAGGTCGATGACCTGAAAGTCTATTTCGATGTGCGCAGCGAACAACAGTGGTTCTGGCAGCCGCCCAAAAAATTAAAAGCGGTGGACGGCGTCTCTTTTCGTCTCTACGAAGGTGAAACGCTGGGCATTGTGGGAGAGTCCGGCTGCGGCAAATCGACGTTAGCGCGGGCCATCATCGGACTGGTCAATGCCAGAGGGGGCCGAATCAGCTGGCTGGGTCAGGATTTGCAAGGATTTAACGACAGACAATGGCATGACGTGCGCAGCGATATCCAGATGATATTTCAGGACCCGCTGGCGTCGTTGAATCCCCGTATGACGGTGGGTGAAATCATCGCTGAACCGCTGAAAACCTATCGTCCAGGACTTTCGCGAGCTGAGGCCAAAGAACGGGTCAAGACGATGATGAACAAGGTTGGACTGCTACCGAGTCATATCAACCGCTATCCTCATGAGTTTTCCGGCGGGCAATGTCAACGCATTGGCATTGCCCGGGCGCTTATTTTGCAGCCTAAGCTGATTATCTGCGATGAACCGGTGTCCGCGCTGGATGTGTCTATCCAGGCGCAGGTCGTGAACTTGCTGCAGCAATTGCAGCGGGAAATGGGGTTAGCGCTGATCTTTATTGCTCATGACCTATCCGTGGTGAAGCACATTTCCGACCGCGTTCTGGTCATGTATCTGGGCCATACGGTGGAGTTGGGGACGGACAGCGCGTTATATCGCAATCCGCTTCATCCCTACACCCGGGCGCTGATGTCGGCAGTGCCGATCCCGGATCCGGACAAAGAGCGCAACAAGCAGATTCACTTGCTGGAAGGCGATCTGCCATCGCCCATCCATCCGCCGTCAGGCTGCGTATTCCGAACACGTTGTCCGATTGTCGGTCCCGAGTGCAGTGAAACGCGTCCGCAATTAAAGGGCGGGATTGAGCACGCGGTTTCTTGTCTGAAAGTGGAACCATTACGGTAATACGGCATCCATCCAGCGTTTGCTCCAGACTCTCCCTGCGTTCGGGAAGAGTCTGGAGCCGTACGGCAGTCTGTTATGACGCAAATCAGGATAGGGGGCTGACTCAGCCGTGCGGCGATGTTAGCGGCCCGATTCAGGCCGGAGTGACAACCGAAGCGTGATTACGCTTTCCACAAAATGTGGCAAAGCTTATGGTCTTTTTCGCGGCAGATCAGCACTCGTGCGAACACATCATTAATTTCCGCATCTTCGCTCTCGGCCAGACCAATGACGACTTCGCAGAAGAAGTCTGGATTCAGATCGAAATCGACGTGATCCTGCCAGTCTTCCGCCGGGTCGAACAGTTCGGCGCCGCCGCGCTCTTCAAACTGTAGGTTAAACAGCAAGACGTCGGCGGGGTCGAGATTATCCGGCGCTAACTCCAGAAAGATGTCGTATGCCTGTTCCAGCGCTTCATCTTCGGTCAGGCGGTTGTTTAAATCCATAAGACAGTCCTATTCATCCACAAGGCGTGTTATTAGACCATGAAGGGCTCGGGGGTTACAGCAGCGGGCTAAAAAAGTAGAACAGTCGCTCCACGATGCGCTGCCAATAGGGCCTTCTCTGCCATTTCCCTTCATCCAGCAGGCGTGAACGGGCGATATAGTCGTCCTGAACACAGGCCAAATCGTTGCCGAAGTCCGCATCGTCAATCACCATCGTAATTTCAAAATTAAGCCACAGGCTGCGCATGTCGAGATTGACGGTGCCGACCAAACATAGCTGATCGTCGACCAGCACGCTTTTGGTATGCAGTAGTCCGCCCTGGAACTGATGGATTTTTACGCCGGCGCTGAGCAATTCGCTGAAAAAGGCCTTACAGGCCCATCCCACCAGCACCGAATCGTTTTTGTGCGGCACGATAATATTGACATCGACCCCTCGCTGCGCCGCGGTACAGATGGCATGCAGCAAATCATCGCTCGGTACGAAATAGGGCGTCGTCATGATCAGACGACGGCGCGCGGCGTACACCGAGGTAAGAAGCGCCTGATGAATCATATCTTCTGGGTAGCCTGGCCCAGAGGCAATCACCTGGATAGTATGACCGCTCTCTTGCTCAAACGGCATGATGTTGACGTCCGGCGGCGGCGGAAGCACGCGTTTGCCGGTCTCCATCTCCCAGTCGCAGCTGTAAATCACACCCATGGTGGTTGCGGCAGGACCCTCGGCGCGCACCATCAGGTCGATCCATTGGCCGACGCCGGCATCCTGCTTGAAGTAGCGAGGATCGACCATATTCATACTGCCGGTATAGGCGATGCGGTTATCGATCAGGATCACCTTACGGTGTTGGCGCAAATCCATCCTGCGCAGGAACGCACGAAGAATATTCACCCTCAGCGCTTCGACCACCTGAATCCCTGAGGTGCGCAGAATGTCTGGATAGGCGCTGCGCAGGAAGGTTCTGCTGCCAGCGGAGTCCAGCAGAATGCGGCAATGGACGCCACGCTTGGCCGCCGCCTGCAACGCGGCCATAACTTCATCGACAAGTCCGCCTTGTTGCCAAATATAAAACACCATTTCGACGTTATTGCACGCAAGTTCGATGTCGCGTACCAGCGCTTTGATAGTGTCTGGAAATGAGGTGATGAGCTGGAGCTGGTTGCCTTTGACGCCGGCAATACCCTGGCGACGCTCGCAGAGTTGAAATAAAGCGCTCGCCACTTCGCTATTTTCGGTGGCGAAAATTCGGCTATAACTTTTGAGTTCTCGCAGCCATTTTGCGGTGGAGGGCCACATCTTGCGAGCGCGTTCGGCGCGTTGTTTACCCAGATGAAGTTCGCCGAACGACAGATAGGCGACGATGCCGAAAAGCGGAAGGATAAAAATCACCAGCAGCCATGCCATGGCGGAGGGAACAGTCCGTCGTTTCATTAGAATGCGCAGCGTGACGCTGGCGATTAGTAGCCAATAGCTGAATACCAACATCCAGCTTAATACCGCATAAAAAGTTGTCATGGCAAAGCGCACCGTTCCCTTCAGCGAATGCTTATCAGCAAAGTGTACGCATAGTTTATCGAAAGAGGAAATGTCTTGCGTCTATAGAAAATAGGCGACGTATGACGGCAATCGGGGCCTAAAAACGCAAAGGCGACTTGGATGCTGTGGACGGGGAGGTATAATGTGCGGCGTTCTGCTTCCTGACAAAAAGAGTCTCTCCATGAAACGCAGCCCTAATGAAGTCAGCCGCTGGCGTATGCGACGCCAGGTTCAGCGCCGCCGCCGCCGCTGGCTCGAGGCCCAATCCCGCAGCTATCGTCATATCCACTCCGCCCGGTATTTGCAGCAGAAGAAACAGCGCCGGGCACTGCTTTATGCTGTCACTTACGAATGGTAATCCATTGACGCGAAGGTTTTTTTTACCGACACCGCGCCACTCTCAAGCCGCAACGCCGGCGCATTGTTAGCTTCCTTCTCGCTGGCGCAAGACGGAATCCCAATGATGCTAGGCGACAAGGGCGCGATGGGGACGGTGGCACCGTCATCATCGCGTGAGGACTCAGGCAAGTTGGAATACGGAAACCACACCGTTTAACTGCGCTGCCTGTTGTAATAACAACAAGAAGGTTTGAGCGCATGCGGTGACCTGTCTCGCATTCTGCTTCACCGATTGATTCAACGAGCCGATACGACGGGTGACTTGGTGGATGCTGTGGTTTTGCTGATGCGCACTCGCCGTAATCACATTCAAAAAGGATCGGGTCTCTCTCGCGGCGCAGAGAATATTTTGCAAACTGTCGTTGAGTTGATTCACCCGTTGCGCTCCGCTGGCGACGCTCTAATCCGACTAACTGATCAGGGCGTTGATGTTCCGCGCCGAATGGCTGCTTTGTGACGCCAGCGTGCCGATTTCTCATGCCACCACTGTAAAACCTCGCCCTTGAACGCCCACCCGTGCAGTCTCGATTGCCGCGTTCAGCGACAGAATATGGGTCTGGAAGGCGACGTTATCGATCAGGCGAATGACATCGGTCATTTGCTGACTGCGTTCGGATATTGCGTGCATGGCAACCTTGACGTCGTCCATCATTTTTTCGCCTTTCCCCGCGATAGGGCTCGTCTCTTCGGCATGTCTGCTGGCTTGCTGTGTCTGCCGCTCGTGGTTTTCCAGGTGTTGGTTAAGTTCTTCAACGTACTCTGTTGCTGCGCTCAGTTCTTTGAACTGGTATTCGGCCTGTATCGATAGCTTTTGGTTATCGTCATTGGCCTGAGCAACGTGGGCCAGCATGGTTTTCATACCCCCGCGCACTTGATCGACCAATGTCACTCGCTCGAATTGCATCAGGGTAATACTCAGGCTCAATGGGTGAACTTCTCGTGCGGTGCGATCGTTTAGCGGCAGCGGTTGAGGGAGGTCTCCTGCGGCGATGCGCTGGAGATGCTGGTGGATTTGGGACAGAGGCCGGACGATCAGGCAAGTCGCGCCGCACCATACCAGTGCCGCAATCACCATGAGGGTGGCCAGCACAGCGACGAAGACGGTCTGGGTATGGTCTAACTGACTAATTAACCGCAAGGCGGTTTGCTGCTGGCGCCGATCGCGGTCCTTGAGATAGCGGGCATAACTCTGAGTGAACATACTCCTGGTAGGCCTGAATCGGTACCGCGAAGAAGATATCGATCTCACCGGTCTGTTTGATGCCTTGCGCCAATTGCCAATTAAACCAGTCCGTCGTAAAGCTGCCGGTAGTGAGCGGTCAACTCGGAAAAAACGGCGTCTCGCTGGTCGGAAGGCACTACGTCCATCAACTGTCGGTAATGCGACTTCGAGAGCTTCAATGAAGTTTCGGCTTCCTCCATTAGGCTCTGCCAGCAGCCGACTGAGCGGCTTTCCTTATCATAAAGTAGGCAAATACCCGCCCGGTTGAGTTTATCGCTGGCGTTCATGATCTCCATACGAGTTTGATCCATCGAATTTTGTTGTTGCCCCCGAACTTCCTGAGTGTGACTGCTTTCTTTCACCTGAGTCATGGTCTGCGAAAGGGCGCGATGGACAACTGTTGCACTATCGAGAATAAGCCAATGATGAAGATCATGCCGGAAAGAAAACTGGGTCGGAACGGGGACACTGTGCGGAGAAGCCCAATACGTTGCGATAGGCGCGCTGCCATGACGAACGATCTCCTCGCTCGAAAACAATAAGTCTTGCCAACCCATCATTGATAAATGACCTAATTATTCAGAAGGTTAGCCCCGACGGGGCGAAACACACCGGCTTTTTGAAAATGGGGTGGCTGCTTTTACGGCAAATGCGCGCAGGGGGAAAATGATGGGAGGTAACTCTGCATGGTGGGGCGCAGCAGGAATATCAAAAGGGGGCTGAAAGCGGTATCCCACAGGCTGAATAACGTCGGCTCGTGACCATTGTTCATCAGCAGCGTGGGATTTTATCTTTTAAGTGGGATGCGTTAGACGCTTAGAACACCTGTTTATACGGCTTCACGACAACCGTCTGATAGACGCCGGCGGCGACATAAGGATCGGCCTCCGCCCAGCTTTTTGCTTCCGTCAGAGAAGAGAATTCGGCAATGACGGCCGAGCCGGTAAAACCGGCGCTGCCTGGATCGTTGCTGTCAATGGCCGGAAGTGGCCCAGCGGTAAGCAGACGGCCCTGATCGCGCAAAGTTTGCAGGCGAGCAAGATGGTCTGGACGCGACGCCTGACGCTTTTCTAAGGTGTTTGCTGCGTCAGTTGCGAAGATAACATAAAACATATTGACCTCTATCATTGTCAGGAAGCGGTTTGTTTGTTCATCTTACGATATGTCAGGAGAAGGGCAACCCCTTGAGTTTGCAAATGAATGTTTCTGGTTTTGGGTTTATTTTTACAATTGGAAGGCTTCATGTTGAATATGATTGCTATTTGCATTTAAACTTGATGCGGCCTGAGAGGACACCGTAATACTATGCCGCAGAAAAAGAATTTCCTTACCCGCCGTTATTCATGGCCTGTGATCGTTTCCGTGGCATTTCACGGGTCTTTGGTCGCAGCCATACTTTATGCTTCGCTTAATCGCTCAGCGACAGTGCAGCAGGCGCAGCAGCCTATCACTATGACCCTGGTCGCACCGGCGCCGGTCGATGCCGCACCTGCGCCTCAGCCGGAAAGCGTGCCGGAGCCACAGCCTGAACCTGAGCCCGAGCCTGAAGTTCAGCCGCCGGAGCCTGTGCCAGTTCCCGTAGCCGTGCCTGAACCCAAACCACAGCCTAAACCGAAGCCCAAGCCGCAGCCGAAACCCAAGCCGGTGAAGAAAAAGGAAAATCCGAAGCCTGTCGAAGAGCCGAAGACGTCGCCTTTCACCAGCAATGAACCGACGAAGGCGCCTAATAATGCACCGGTTCGGCAGGCGCCTGTCGCCAGCGCGCCTGCAAGCGGGCCGCGGCCTCTGAGCCGTTCTCAACCGGAATATCCGGCTCGGGCCTTTGCCCTGCGCGTGGAAGGCCGGGTGAAAGTTCAATTTGATATCGATGGTTCAGGTCGCGTCAGCGACATTAGAATTCTGTCTGCCGAACCGAAGAATATGTTCGAGCGTGACATCCGGCAGGCGATGCGGAAATGGCGATATGAAGAGAACAAGCCCTCTAACAATCTCGTGGTAACGATCGTCTTTAAAATCAACGGCGGGGCGGCGATGGAGTAGTGCAAGAGTCGCGAGAGGTCATGCAAAACGGGCACCTGAGGGTGCCCGTCATTTCACTAAAGATCTTCTGCTGTAAAGTGGCTTTTCCCGTCGGGTAATTCACGTGATTTTCCCGCCTCATCCACCGCAACATAGGTAAATGACGCTTCCGTCGCGCGATAACGTTGTCCGATAGGTTCGGAGGACACTTTCTTCACCCAGACTTCAACGTTGATGTTAATGGAGCTACGCCCGGTTTTCAGGCAGCGTGCATAGCAGCAAACCACATCACCCACCGCTAACGGTTTTAAAAAGGTCATGCCGTCGACACGTACGGTAACCACCCGGCCGTGAGCGATTTCCTTAGCCAGAATGGCGCCGCCGATGTCCATCTGCGACATAATCCAGCCTCCGAAAATATCGCCGTTGGCATTGGTATCGGCGGGCATCGCCAGGGTGCGTAGCACCAGCTCCCCATGGGGTAAAAGTCTTGGTTGCTCATAAATGGTTCAATGCATCATCCAGGTAAGGTGTTGTTAAAATTCAAGGATGGTGGTCGTTCTCGCTATCATCTTCTGCCGCTTTCTTGTCTGCGGGTAAATGGCGGTAGAGGTAGACCCCGCAGAGTAAGGTAAATATCAATGTGGCACCGGTCAATCCAAAAACTTTGAAGTTTACCCAGGTGCTTTGCGGCAGCCTGAAGGCCACATACACATTCGCGAGTCCGCAGAGGAAGAAAAATAGGGACCAGGCGACATTTAATCGTGCCCAGACCTGCTGCGGCAAGGTGATCTCTTTCCCCAGCATTTGCTGGATCACGTTTTTCTTCATGACGAACTGGCTAACGAGCAGTATCAACGCAAATAGGGTGTAAATCACAGTCACCTTCCATTTTATGAACTCGTCATTATGGAAGACCAGCGTGAGCGTCCCGAAAAGGGTCACCATCGCGAACGTGACCAGCATCATTTTTTCAATTTTGCGGTAGATAAACCAGCTGACCACCAGAGCCAGGGCCGTTGACGCAATCAGCGCGCCGGAGGCGACATAGATGTCGTAAAGCTTATAAAAAACGAAAAAGACCACCAGGGGAAGAAAATCAAGAAGTTGCTTCATCAAGGGATTCCATACTTAAGATGCATTGATGAAAGCCAGCCTGAGGCTGGCGCTCAATGCGTATTATCGCCGCTCCCGGTGTGAATACGTCTGTCAGATCGTAATAATTTGCAGAAAATTACAATCGTACGCAGAGTTAGGTCGCCGAGA
>NZ_LUTP01000050.1 GCF_002111585.1 Lonsdalea iberica | reverse complement strand
CAGTCGGGCAGTCGGGCAGTCGGGCAGTCGGGCAGTCGGGCAGGATAATGAGAAAGGCAGGACAAGTATACCTGAATCAACGCCGACGTGATGATGCGGTCGACATTGATTCAGCAGAGTTTTCAGTGGCCCAGGAGAACGTCAAAACCCCATAAGCCGTCGAAGAGAGGAGGTTAAAGCGCCGCTTCGTCTTCTTCACCGGTACGAATACGCACGACTTGGCTTACGTCATAAACGAAAATTTTTCCGTCGCCGATTTTCCCCGTCTGAGCCGTCCGCATAATGTTTTCGACACAGGTATCAACGATATCGTCAGCAATAACGATCTCAATTTTCACCTTGGGCAAGAAATCCACCATGTATTCCGCGCCGCGGTACAGTTCGGTATGGCCTTTCTGGCGACCGAACCCTTTGACTTCGGTTACCGTCATGCCAGTAATCCCTACTTCCGCCAACGCTTCACGAACGTCGTCCAGTTTGAAGGGCTTGATAATCGCATCAATTTTTTTCATCAAGAAATCCTAATCATCACTTTGTCACGGCCGTAGCCTGGCATCGTTTATGCGATGGGCCGCGCATCAACTCGCGCCCGCTATCAGCACGATACTTACCCATAGCTAGTCTTTAAAATCATTGGCGTCCAGCTCATGGCGCGCCAGCAGTTTGTAAAATTCAGTCCGGTTGCGTCCCGCCATACGAGCCGCCTGGGTGACATTGCCCTTGGCGATCTGCAGCAGTTTACGCAGATAGTTAAGCTCGAATTGGTGGCGAGCATCCGCGAAGGTTGGCAGAGCCGTATTTTCGCCTTCAAGCGCTTGTTCGACCAACGCCTCGCTAATGACCGGCGCGCTGGTCAGCGCCACGCATTGTTCGATAACGTTGACCAGCTGGCGCACGTTACCCGGCCAGCTCGCCGTCATCAAGCGTTTCATGGCGTCCGTGGAGAAACTGCGCACAAACGGTTTATGGCGCGCAGCGGCCTGGCGCAGCAGATGATTGACGAGCAAGGGAATATCCTCCGAGCGCTCATTCAGCGCCGGAATTTTCAAATTCACCACGTTGAGGCGGTAAAACAGGTCTTCGCGAAACTCCCCTTTCTCCATCGCTTTGGGCAAGTTGCGATGGGTCGCGGAGATAATACGCACATCAATATCCAGATCGTGGTTACTTCCTAACGGCCTGACTTTGCGCTCTTGCAGCACTCGCAGCAGTTTAACCTGCAGCGATAACGGCATATCGCCGATCTCATCCAGAAATAACGTTCCGCCATCCGCCGCGGTGAACAGACCATCACGACTGCTTACCGCGCCCGTGAACGCGCCTCGGGCATGGCCAAATAGCTCAGACTCCAGCAGCGGCTCTGGCAACGCGCCGCAATTAATCGCCACGAAGGGTTTATCTGCCCGCGGGCTGGCCGCATGAATCGCCCGCGCCAGCACTTCTTTTCCGGTCCCGCTCTGACCATTGATTAACACGCTGACATCCGACTGGGCCACCATTTTAGCCTGCTCCAGCAGACGTAACATCAACGGGCTGCGAGTGATGACCGTTTCTCTCCAGCTGTCATCACGCGCGGGCGCCGCCACTGATAACGCTTCATCAATAGCCTGATAGAGCGCATCGCGATCGACAGGCTTGGTCAGGAAACTGAATACCCCTTTCTGCGTCGCTGCCACCGCATCCGGAATTGAGCCATGCGCGGTCAGAATAATGACCGGCATCCCCGGCTGTTGCTTCTGGATCTCGGCGAACAGCGCGAGGCCGTCCATTTCATCCATCCGCAGATCGCTAATCACCAAATCGATTTTTTCGCGCACCAGCAAACGCAACGCGTCCTGACCGCTGGCGGCGGTCGTTACGTTGAATCCTTCGCTGGTCAAACGCATCCCCAGCAGCTTAAGCAGGCTGGGATCGTCATCAACCAACAGCAGGC
Organism: Lonsdalea iberica; assembly: GCF_002111585.1. Taxonomy (GTDB): domain Bacteria; phylum Pseudomonadota; class Gammaproteobacteria; order Enterobacterales; family Enterobacteriaceae; genus Lonsdalea; species Lonsdalea iberica. The sequence goes on along the minus strand of NZ_LUTP01000050.1, from coordinate 19,019 downwards.
TGGCGGATTGCCGTGTCGTCATGGATTGTTGCCCCCCGTATTCGAACCGGGCTGCGCCGATGAGGTCTCGGCATTCTGAGGCTTCGCACTCGTCTCCGACGACGAGTGCCCCGAAGAGGAGCCGCGACGCACCTCTCCTTCTGAGAAATCAGCGGGCGCCGCTTTGCGCGCCGACAGCTGGCGCTCGATATCAGTCAGATTCTTCAGCTTGCGCGTCGTGGCGTCCAACTGCTCACGCAGCTGATTTTGCTGTTCCCGAAGATCGGCCAGCGCTTTTTCGTGATCGTCCTGCAACCGCTGCATGCGCCCCCGCTCTTCGTCTTGAAACCCGGCCAGTTGCTGCTTGTCCATCCACAGTTGCAGTAAGGGAATAAGATCCGTCGGCACGTCTTCGCTCTCCTGCGCCAGCCGGGCAATCCGCTGACGCTGTTCCGCGGGAACGGCGCCCGCCCGCTCGCGGAGCAAGCTTTGTTTCCAGAGCCCGGCCCAGTCTGAAGACATCGGTGTCTGATTGGCCTGCGTCAGCGCCTGCGACGGAGATAGCTCAGCCGCGCAGTCCATCGCCCTCAGCCAGTACAAGGCATTGGTCATTGCTTGGCGACTGTTCGCCAACCAGATGGCGTGACACTCCACGCTGCGATAATCGGCCAACTGCTGATCGGGGGCGCGATTGGCTTCAACAATCATAGCGGTCCCGCCGCCCACATGCGGCGCGCAGCCAGCTAAAAGGGGTGAAGAGAACAGCAAGGTTCGTAACACACGGACCCACGGGATTAATGCGGTCATAGCTCGCCAGCGGGGGGATAAAATACGAAACAACCGTGCACTCATGCTTCATTCTCGGTGGTTAATGGCAATTCAATACGGAAACAGACGTCGGCGTAGTCTACCGAGACCAAAGTGAGCTCGCCGCGCATTCGCCGAATGCAGTCCTGCGCGATGCTTAGCCCCAGTCCACTGCCCTTGACTGCGCCTTTGCGCTGACGTGCGCCCTGATAAAAAGGTTCGAAAATCATGCTGCGGTCGGCTTCCGGGATGGGCGCGCCTGTATTGGCGACCTCAATCTGGAGGTGCGAACCGACGCTGCGGCTGCGCACCCAAATGTTACCGGATTCCTGCCCATAGTGCACCGCGTTGGAATAGAGATTATCGAGCACTCTCATCAAAAGCATCGTTTCCGCACGGCACGTTTTGACGTCCAGTCCAACCTGCGTCTTCATCGCTTTACCGCGCGCCGACAGGCTATGATCGGCCACAACGGCGTCGACGATCGCCGCCAGATCGACCTGTTCGAGCTCGGTCGGCGCATCGGCAAGCTGGCGATTATAGTCGAGCAGCTGCTCTATAAGCTGTAGTAGATGACGGCTGCTGCTGTCCAGAATGGTGACGACCTGCCGCTGGTCTTCCGTCAGCGGTCCTGCAACCTCATCCGCAAGCAGCGACGTGCCTTCGCGCAGGCTCGCCAGCGGCGTTTTGAGTTCATGCGAAATGTGCCGGAGAAACTCATGCCGCTGCGCTTCCAGCCATGAAAGACGTTCGCTCAGCCAGATGATACGTTGCCCCAGCGAACGAATTTCCCGGGGGCCTCTGAACGTTGACGAATCTCCCAACGGCAGCCCTTCCCCCAAGCGGTTAATCATCCGCTCGACGCCCTTCACCGGACCAATAATCATGCGGGTAAACAGCACGACCAGCAGCACGCTGACCAGAAACAGCAATAGCGCCTGCCAGCCGAAGAATTGGCCGCGTTCCGCGATAGTCCGTTGAAGCTGCTGCCCGCGGGAGAAGATCACTTCTCGCGTCACCTGTACCATCTGCGTATTGGCTTGCGAGAAACTATCCAGCAGCGCCGCGCCTTCCCCGCTCGGCGCGCTATTCTGACAGCGCATCTCCGCCAGTTGCGTCAAGTACTGCCGCAGGCGCTGCGGTAATTGAGGATCGGGCAGAACCGGGGCGTGAACGTCCAGCATCTGAGCATATTGCCTGCGCTGATTTTGATACAGCTGGGACAGCGTGCGATCGTCCAGCACACAATATTGACGATAGCTGCGTTCCAACGCCAATGCCAAGCCTGCCATTACCTCACTGCGTCGGGCATCCGTCAGCGTCGAGCGGTTGATGATGGCGGCCTGCTCGCTTAGGGCATTCAGGCTGCCATATGCCTGATAGGCCAGCACCAGCAACGGCAGCAGCACCAGCAAGAACGCCATGATGACCAGCTGCCGCAAAGATCGGGGGAACAAACGCCATCGTTTCAATGAGATCATCTCGTTACCTGTATATTTGCTCGATGCTAGCCAACTCCAGAGAAAGTGCAATGTTTTCGACCGCGACCTGCGAAGCGTATGTCGGCCCATTGCGAAATAGGGCCAGGTTGCCGGAAAGAAGGCGAAACGCCCCGCAGAAATAGTGCGTTTCACTGCATACAGGGACTAAAAAAGCGAAACCCGGTCAAACGGGAAGTTTGACCGGGTCTCTGAAGAGGGGGTGCCTCACTCAACGTGTCGTCCGTGGGGTGATAAAGTTCGTTTGCACGCACAGTTATCGTTAATGTTGGACGATAGGCACCATTTCTTATGGCATCATTCCGGGTGTTATGAGCAAAAGCGTTGATTCTGCTTCGCTGTCATAACCAGTTGAATGAGCAGCTGCATAAGCTATAGCATCTACCGTGCCATCAATCCACGCAATACCATAACTAATTGATGTCTAATCGAAATTAAATTTCATTTTCTTTTCATTTCGCTCCGCCTCTGCGAATACGTCAGTATCGTCTCGCGCGTCTCCGTTTTCTGTCGCTAAAAACCGACACCACAAGAGTTAAAAAATAAAAACCATATTTATCAACAAAATAGATGTCTCCATTAGGAGACAGTCAAAAATAGCATTGTCGTGACTATGAGACAGCCCGTTCGGAGCGCGCATTCAAGAGTGGGTTGAAACTCGCCATAAGGCAGGAAAACGACAGCGTTCTTTCAGCGCTACCCACGCCGTTTTCCTGCGCCGTTCGCAAGACCTCGCGGGAAATATCTCGCGGGCGGCTGACCACGCCATCCTGCGGATCGGCAACGCCGTATTATCCAATCGTTCGTCATAGCGGGTGTCACGATTTAGGCCCATAAAAAAGCCGGACACCCAAGGTGTCCGGCTCTGGGACATCGTCCCTTTTTCTTGCAGTGATTCCGTTAACTAGAAAACCCTTAGCCGAGCTGCTTACGCGCATTACGGAACATACGCATCCACGGGCTATCTTCGCCCCAGGAGTCTGGGTGCCAGGAGTTGCTGACGGTGCGGAAGACACGTTCAGGATGCGGCATCATGATCGTGGCACGTCCGCCGAGGCTGGTCACCGCCGTGATCCCACGCGGAGACCCATTCGGGTTGGCCGGGTAGTTTTCTGCAACCTGACCGTAGTTGTTGACGAAGCGCAGCGCCACGAGCTGCTGTTGTTCCAAGGCGGCCAGTTGCGCGGCATCACGCACTTCCACCAACCCTTCACCATGCGACACGACGATCGGCATCCGTGAACCGGCCATATCCTGCATAAACAAAGATGGGCTTTGAGCAACCTCCACCAAGCTAAAACGTGCTTCAAAGCGATCTGATTTGTTGCGGACAAAGCGCGGCCAGTTCTCCGCGCCGGGGATCAGCTCACGCAGCGTGGACATCATCTGACAACCATTGCACACGCCCAGCGCCAGCGTCTGCGGACGCGCAAAGAACGCCGAGAATTCATCGCGGACGCGGCTGTTGAAGAGAATCGACTTCGCCCAACCTTCGCCTGCGCCTAACACATCGCCGTAGGAGAAGCCGCCGCAGGCGACCAGCGCCTGGAAGTCTTGCAGGCCGCGCCGTCCCGCCAGCAGGTCGCTCATATGGACATCGATAGCCTCGAATCCGGCTCGGTCGAACGCCGCCGCCATTTCCACATGCGAGTTGACGCCCTGCTCACGCAGCACGGCCACCTTCGGACGCGCCTGCGTATTGATGAAGGGCGCGGTGATATCCTCCTGCGGATCGAAGCTTAACGAAACGTTCAGACCCGGATCGCTGTCGTCTTCCTTCGCCAGATGCTCTTCATCTGCGCACTGCGGGTTATCGCGCAGACGCTGCATCTGCCAGGTCGTTTCCGCCCACCAGCTGCGCAGCGTGGAGCGTTTCTCACGATAAATAACTTCTTTCCCCAGAGAGATGACGAACTGATTTCCCTCTTCCGCGCGCCCCAGATAGTGCACGCACTCTGCCAGACCAAACTCCGCCAACACCTGCTCAACTTCCGCGCGTCGTGCGGCTTCAATCTGAATGACCGCGCCCAGCTCTTCGTTAAACAGAATGGCCAGACCGTCTTCACCCATGCTGCCGATGTCAGCTGACAGGCCGCAGTGACCAGTGAAGGCCATTTCTGCCAGCGTCACCAACAGGCCGCCGTCAGAACGGTCGTGGTAAGCCAGCAGCGCCTTGTCAGCCACCAGCTTTTGCATGGCATTAAAGAAGCCGGCCAGCTGTTCCGAACTGCGCACGTCCGCCGTTTTACGTCCCAGTTGACGATAAACCTGCGCCAACGCCGTCGCGCCCAACGCATGATGGCCGACGCCAAGGTCAATCAACAGCAGCGCATTGTCTTTGTCGGTGCGTAGCTGCGGCGTGACGGTATTGCGCACGTCTTCGACGCGGCCAAACGCAGTGATAACCAGCGACAGCGGCGACGTCACGGCGTGGTCCTCGCCGTTTTCCTGCCAACGGGTTTTCATGGACATCGAATCTTTACCCACGGGAATGGTCAGCCCCAACGCCGGACACAGCTCTTCGCCGACGGCTTTGACGGCTTCATACAGACCCGCGTCCTCGCCCGGATGCCCGGCGGCGGACATCCAGTTGGCGGACAGCTTGATGCGCTTGAGATCGCCTATATGCGTCGCGGCAATGTTAGTGAGCGCTTCACCTACCGCAAGACGGGCTGAGGCGGCGAAGTTACGCAGCGCCACCGGCGCACGCTCCCCGATGGACATCGCTTCGCCGTAATAGCTATCCAGACTGGCCGTCGTCACGGCGCAGTCAGCGACCGGCACCTGCCACGGCCCCACCATCTGGTCCCGTGCGACCATCCCGGTTACGCTACGGTCGCCGATGGTGATCAGGAAGGTTTTTTCGGCAACGGCCGGTAAATGCAGCACCCGCTCGATGGCGTCAGCCAGATAGATGTTATCAAAGTTGAGCGGCTTGCCTTCGTTATGCAGACGGGTCACATCGCGCTGCATTTTGGGCGCTTTACCCAGCAGCACTTCCAGCGGCATGTCGATCGGTTGGTTATCGAAGTGGCGATCGTTCAGCGTCAAATGCTGCTCTTCTGTCGCCTCGCCGATCACGGCGTACGGCGCGCGCTCACGACGGCAAATGGCGTCGAAGGTCTCCAGCTGTTCCGGCGCGACCGCCAGCACATAGCGCTCCTGCGACTCGTTGCACCACACTTCCAGCGGGCTCATACCCGGTTCGTCGTTCAGGATGTCGCGCAGTTCGAAACGACCGCCGCGGCCGCCGTCGCTGACCAGCTCCGGCATCGCGTTGGACAGGCCGCCCGCCCCCACATCATGAATGAACAGGATCGGGTTTTTGTCACCGAGCTGCCAGCAGACATCGATCACTTCCTGACAGCGACGTTCCATTTCCGGGTTGTCGCGCTGCACCGAGGCGAAGTCCAGATCGGCATCGGACTGGCCGGAGGTCATGGAAGAGGCTGCGCCGCCGCCCAGACCGATATTCATTGCCGGTCCGCCCAGCACGATCAGCTTCGCGCCGACAGAGATCTCCCCTTTTTGCACGTGATCCGCACGGATGTTGCCGATCCCGCCCGCCAGCATGATGGGTTTGTGGTAACCGCGCACTTCCGTGCCATTGTGGCTGTCGACAGACTCCTCGTAGGTGCGGAAGTAACCGGTCAGGGCCGGGCGACCGAATTCGTTATTGAACGCCGCCCCGCCGAGCGGGCCTTCCAACATGATATCCAACGCGTTGACGATGCGATCCGGCTTGCCGAAGTCCTGCTCCCACGGCTGAGTGAAGTCGGGAATACGCAGGTTGGAAACGGAAAAACCGACCAGTCCGGCTTTCGGCTTGGCGCCGCGTCCGGTCGCGCCTTCATCACGAATTTCGCCGCCGGAGCCGGTTGCGGCCCCCGGCCACGGCGAGATCGCGGTGGGATGGTTGTGGGTTTCCACTTTCATCAGGATATGCGCGTCTTCCTGATGATACTCATAGCGGCCTTGCGGGTCGGGGAAAAAACGCCCCACGGCGGAACCTGTCATGACGGCAGCATTGTCTTTATAAGCGGACAACACGAAATCCGGCGTCTGTTCATAGGTGTTTTTAATCATTTTGAACAGGGATTTGGGCTGCTTCACACCGTCGATAACCCAGTCTGCGTTGAAGATTTTGTGTCGGCAGTGTTCGGAGTTGGCCTGCGCGAACATATACAGTTCGATGTCGGTCGGGTTCCGGTTCAAACGGGTAAACGCGTCGATCAGATAGTCGATTTCATCTTCCGCCAGCGCCAGGCCGAGACGAAGGTTGGCGGCTTCCAGCGCCTGACGCCCTTCCGCCATGATGTCTACCCGCTGCAGCGGCGCAGGTTCGTGCTGAACAAACAGACGCTCCGCCTGCTGTAGCTCGCTAAATACCGTCTCCATCATACGATCGTGCAGCAGTTCGCCTAGCGACTGCCACTGCGCTTCATTCAGCGTCGGCGCATAAATATAGAAGGCCAGTCCGCGCTCCAAACGGCGAACGGTGTTCAGACCACAGTTGTGCGCGATGTCCGTGGCTTTCGAAGACCAGGGAGAAATAGTGCCGGGACGAGGCGTGACCAACACCAGGGAGCCTGCAGGATCGTGTTCGGGGAGTGAGGGGCCATATTTCAGCAGGCGGGCCAGCTGCGTTTTTTCATCGGGGCTTAACGGGGCGGTCACGTCGGCGAAATGCACATATTCGGCATAAATATCGCTGACGGGCAGGAGATTCTCTTTGCAACGCGCCAATAGTTTGTTGATACGAAAAGCCGATAAAGCCGGGGAACCACGCAGTATTTCCATCATTTCACATTCTCTCGTCTTCGATGCACCGATAGCGGGCACCATGGCGCTACAGGAGGGGGGAACGCGGCACATTATAGAGAATACCGCCGCGCGACGAAACCGTTTGCGCGGCAATAGTCGAACATCTTTGATGATAGGTGACCAATTCGTTACCGGGGCAATAAAAGTTGCACCCTGGCGGTTTGTTACGCAAAATGCCCCGACTCTGGGACACTCAGCATAAGAAACTGCCTAATAGACAGACAGGCCATCAGGCCACCGAGAGACATCAAATTCCTTGAAGCGTTTAACGATAAATTATTTTTTCATCGGGGTGATTGCACTGTTGTTGGCGTTGGCGCTGTGGCCAAATATTCCTTGGCGCAGCAGCCAGGACGACCAACTCAGGCAAATCCTTTCACGTGGTGAGCTACGTGTCAGTACGATTGTTTCTCCACTGACCTACTCCCTACACCGGGGCTCCCCGTCAGGGCTCGATTATGAACTGGCTAAACGATTCGCCGATTACCTCGGCGTCAAGCTGGTCGTTTCCACACGTCAAAACATTGATGAATTATTCACCGATCTCGACAACGGCGACGCCGACATGTTGGCTGCGGGTCTGATTTACAGCGATGATCGGACGCAGTCGTTCCGTGCCGGCCCCACCTACTATTCCGTTTCACAGCAGCTGGTGTATCGGCTGGGTTCGCCGCGTCCGACGTCGCTTGGCAAGCTCAAAGGCCGGCTGGCGGTATTGTCCGGCTCCGCGCAATTATCCACGTTGCGCGAGCAGCAGGCCCAACAGTTTCCAAACCTGACCTGGCAAACCAGCACCAATGTCTCCGAGCTGGATCTGCTTAAGCAAGTGGTCGATGGACGGCTGGATTACACGATTGCCGACTCTATCAGCGTCGGATTGTTGCAGCGCATCTATCCGCAATTGGCCGTCGCGTTCGATCTCAGCGATGAGGAGCCGGTCAACTGGTATATGCGCCAGACCCACGACGATAGCCTGTCCGCCGCCATGCTGGACTTCTTCAGCCGGATTACCGAAGACGGCTCGCTGGCGCGTCTGGAAGAGAAGTATCTGGGTCACGTTGGGGAGTTCGACTACGTAGATACCACCACGTTTCTGAATGCGATCGACACTACCCTGCCGGGGCTGCGCTCGCTGTTTGAGCGCTATGCCACGGAGATGGACTGGAAGCTGCTGGCAGCCATCTCTTATCAGGAGTCGCACTGGAATCCGCTGGCGACCTCGCCTACCGGCGTGCGCGGTCTGATGATGTTAACGAGGAATACGGCGGAAAGTCTGGCGGTGGTCGACCGACTGAATCCCGAGGAGAGCATTCGTGGCGGCGCGAAATATCTCTCGCTGATGATGCAGCGTATGCCGAACACTATCCCGGACGACGAGAAAATCTGGTTCGCGCTGGCGGCCTACAACATGGGTTACGCCCATTTGATGGATGCGCGCAAGCTGACCGAGAAGCAGAAAGGCAACCCAGACAGCTGGGCTGACGTTAAAATGCGGCTGCCGATGCTAAGCCAGAAACGCTATTACCAGCAGACCGCCAGCGGCTACGCGCGTGGTCACGAAGCCTATAACTATGTGGAAAACATCCGTCGCTATATGATCAGCCTGGTCGGCTACCTGACGGAAAAAGAGAACAAAGCCCAGCACGTCAAGCAAGCGGGTGAAGGCTATCCCGCTGTCTCTCCGGCGCTGGTGCACTCCCGAATGTCTTCATCAGGAAAGTGAATCCCCTTTGGCGGCCGCTCGGCGCGCCTTCTGCTCTTTGCGCCGCTGCCGGAAAAAGTCGCTCAGCTGCGTCGAACAGGCCTCCGCCAGTACGCCCGAGGTGATCTCCATCTGATGGTTCATGCCCGGGTGACGTAAAATGTCCACTAGCGATCCGGCCGCGCCCGTCTTGGCGTCGGCGGCGCCGTAAATCAAACGCCCGATGCGGCTGTGAACCATCGCCCCCGCGCACATCACACAGGGTTCGAGCGTGATATACAGCGAGCTATTCAACAAACGGTAGTTTTGCACCACCTTTCCCCCTTGCCGCAGCGCCATGATCTCGGCGTGCGCGGTGGGATCATGCTGACCAATAGAACGGTTCCAGCCTTCGCCTATGACCTGGTTGTCCAGCACCAGCACCGCGCCGACGGGGACTTCGCCTTCATCCCAGGCTCGTTGCGCCAGCGTCAGCGCATGCTGCATCCAGAATTCATCATCATTTACGCTGTTCATCGTGCCTCTTTTACCCGTCAATTCCTCGTAAGCGGCGGGCATTATACTCGAAATGAGCCGAGTTGCAGGAAGGTGGTAAGACGGCCAACGCCGCTGCGCTGACGTCTGTCAGTGATTAGGGCCTGCGCGCGTGCAACGCAAAGTATGACGAGTCTGTAGACGGCCTTTCATACGTAGGCATTACTCCAGCTGTTGCAAACGCCCCTGCGGCGTAACCCGCCAGCGGTGTTCGCAGAAGTAGAGCAGCGGATTGTCCTGTTTGCTGTCGCTGTAACCGCTGTAGAGCTTCAGCGGAGCGCCCAAATGGCGCTCCATCTGCACCACCTTTTCCCGGCCCAGACAGCGCAATGTGAGCACCCACCCGCCATAGCGGCGGCAGATTTGGCTGCCCATCAGCCGTACGCCCGGCAGAAAGGGCGCGTCGCGGTAGACCGCCTCCACTAACCGCTGCGGCGATCCGGTTACCAGCCACACCTGAGCATCGCTGGCGCTTAGATAAGTGGTCAGCCTTTGCTGCACCTGAGGAAACGGCGTCACCTGCTGACGAAAACTCTCCACGAACGCCTTTTCCAGCTGTTCGAGCTTCGTCTCGCTGCGGCCCACCGTGACGGCCCACAGCAAACAGCTCATCGGCCAGCGAGCCGCCCTGCCTCCGCACAGCAGCGAGAGCATGACTACCGGCAGCACAGGGATGACCACCAGTAGATTAAACGGCAAACGCCGGATCAGAAAACGCAGAAAACTGCCGAACATGTCCTGTTGATGCAGTGTGCCGTCCAAATCAAAAAATACGACGCGCAAATTTTGCTTATCGTTCAAAACCGGCTCCTTATCTATGACGGGAGCATCCCCGCCTCGTTTTACGGTAATCAAGGGTGAAAAGCGAATGACGCTACTCCTGTATGGCGTCGCGCAGATATCCCTGGTGCCGCGCCAGTTTTTCCTGCGCCTGAGCGGCATCGCAGCCGGTCAGAATCATCACGATGGCCGGTTTGACCTCATACTCCGTCTGTTCCAGCGCTCGCCGCGCGATGTCGCGCTCCACGCCGGAGGCTTCCACAACGATACGACAGGCGCGATCCACCAGCTTGGCATTGGTCGCTTTCACATCCACCATCAGATTTTGGTACACCTTGCCCAACCTGACCATCGCGCCGGTGGAAATCATATTCAGGACCAGCTTCTGAGCTGTGCCGGATTTCAGGCGCGTCGACCCCGTCAACACTTCCGGACCGACGACAGGAGAGATAGCGATCTCCGCCAGTTGGGCGATCGGCGACGCCGGGTTGCAGGAAATGGCCGCGGTATGGCAGCCGATGCGGCGCGCATACTCCAGCCCCCCCATCACATAGGGCGTCCTGCCGGATGCCGCCAGCCCAATCACCATGTCCTGGGCGGTCAGCGACAGCGCCGCCAGATCGGCCTCGCCTCCCGCCGGGTTATCTTCCGCGCCTTCCACCGCTTTTAACAATGCGCCGGGACCGCCCGCGATCAGTCCGATCACCCTCCCCTGCGCGAGGCCGAAGGTCGGAGGACATTCGGAAGCGTCCAGCACCCCCAAACGTCCGCTGGTCCCCGCGCCGAGATAGATCAGCCGTCCGCCCGCCTTCATGCACGCGGCAGTGATGTCCACCGCCTGAGCAATCGCCGGCAGCACCTGCCGGATAGCTTCCGGCACCTGTCGGTCCTCTTCATTGATGAGGGCCATCATGTCCAGCGTCGCCATACGATCTAAATCCATCGTCGCCGGGTGACGGCTCTCGGATACCAATGCCCCTAAATCCATACGCTTCCTCGCTTATACACGCGAAGCTGATACGTATCAGCTTCGTGATAAATCAGTCGTACCTGCTATCGTTATCACATGGCACTTTTCAGCCGTTCAAAGTAAGCTATGCGGCAGCGGTCTACAATGCTTGTTTGTTCAGGCGTCAATTTCAGACTACGTAGTCCGGATCCACCGGTGGGTAACAGAGACGTCACGTTGAAATTTCATGCGCAGCGCCAGTCATTAGTTCATGTTCTATTACACTTCTTCATCGGCAGCCTGCTGCTGGTGGCGGGTACGCTCTATGCGGACTGGAATTTCTCCGCCATCAACTCAATCACCGATCAGCGCTATGGTCAGGCCACGCCGGAAGCACGCCAGAGGATAGCCGCTTGGCAGGCGTTGATGCAGGCGCAGCAAACGACGACCGAAAGTCAAAAACTGGAGTCGGTTAACCGCTTTTTCAATGACAGAATAGCTTACCGGGAAGATATCGACGTCTGGCAGCAGGAGGATTACTGGGCCACGCCGATCGAGATGTTGCGAAAAGGGATGGGCGACTGCGAAGACTATGCGGTCGCCAAATATCTGACGCTCATTCACCTTGGCGTCGAACGTGAAAAGCTGCGTATCACCTACGTTAAAGCGCTGAGCCTTAACCGTGCGCATATGGTGCTCAGCTATTACCCTTCCCCGAACGCCATTCCGTTGATCCTGGATAGTTTGATCACCGAGATCCGTCCCGCCACACAGCGTAAGGATTTGCTGCCGGTATACTCCTTTAATGGCGACGGACTCTGGCTACCTGGCTCAGGCGGCAACCGACGAGCCGGCGACAGCAAAAGACTGTCTCGCTGGCAGGATTTATTAATTAAAATGCGCGCAGAAGGATTTTCTCTTGATGAGTAGGATGGGGCAATGTCGCTATTTAAACAATTACTGATAGCCATCTGTTTGTTTATGCTGTTCATTTTCAGCGGTAGCTTTATCGCCACCCTGGAAAGTTCACGCGATCAATATAACAACCAGTTGCACTCGCACGCTCAGGATGCCGCTACGGCTTTGGGCGTGGCGCTCACGCCGAATATCGACGATCCGGCGATGGTTGAACTGCTGGTCAGTTCTATTTTCGATAGCGGTTATTTTTCCAGTATTCGCGTCATCGATCTGGAAACCCACAAGGTGACGATGGAACGCGCCACTTCGCCGGAAGTATCAAGCGTTCCCGCCTGGTTTGTCCAACTGGTGGACTTGCAACCCGGCAATGGTCAAGCCATCGTGATGCGCGGCTGGGAACAAGCGGCGCGGGTCGAGGTCGTGAGCCACCCGATGTTTGCCATCTCCAGACTGTGGGAAGGCACCTCCGCTTCGCTGCTCTGGCTGCTGTCGTGCGGCGCCATTGGACTGGTGCTCGGCGCTTGGTTCCTGCGCCGTCAACTGCGCGCGCTGGATGATATGGTCGTACAGTCGCTCGCAATTTGTCGTCGCGAGTTCCTGAACATCCCCAAACTGCCCAAAACGCCGGAGCTGCGCCGGGTCGTTCAGGCTATGAACCTGATGGTCACCAAACTGCAGACCCTGTTCGAAGAGGAAGCTCAGCGAAGCGAGCGCTTACGTAAGGAAGCCTATCAGGATCCGCAAACCGGACTGGCCAACCGCCGCGCGATGGATATTCAGTTGGAAACTCGCCTGAGCGATGAGGAAGCCTCCACCGGTTATCTGATTATGCTGCGGCTACAGGATCTGGCGGGAATGAACCAGCGTCTGGGCGCGGCTAAAACCGATGCCCTGCTGGCTTCCGTCGCGCAAAATATCCTGAAGTGCAGAAAACGTTATGTCGAGGCTGACAGCCTCGCCGCGCGTATTCGCGGCGGAGAGTTCGCCATTTTCTGTCCCGGTCTGGTTCAGAAAGAGGCGCAGGCGCTGGCTGACGAACTGTCGAACCGCATCGAGGCGCTATTTCTAACCGGCGAGACGGACGTGTCCCCCGTGGCTCGCCTGGCGCTGGTGTCGTTCCAGCATGGGGATTCTCCGGCATCGCTGTTTATCAGAGGCGACCGCCTGCTGATGAAAGCGGAACGGAATTCGGATATCCACGCCGAAGAAGAGGAAGACGGTCAGAAGTCTCAATGGGTGGCGGACCGCCATCACTGGTTCACCCTGCTGGATCCGTTACTGGCGCAGGAGAAGGTCCAGCTGTTCCTGCAGCCGGTGATGGACTGCGCTCAGACAGGTCAGATCCTTCATCACAAAGTGCTGGCCCGCATCCTCGACCAGGAAGGCAACACCATCAACGCCGGGCAATTCCTGCCGTGGGTTCAACGCTTCGGATGGAACACGCGTCTTGATCAGGTCATGATGAAACATGCCCTTGCCTATTTGCAGCGGTACGACGGCACGCTGGCCTTAAGCCTGTCCGGCAGCACCGTGTTGGATCTGCAACTGATGGCCGAATGGCTGGCGCCGCTGAAAGCGCATCCGCAGCGGGCCGCGCGTCTGATTCTGGAACTGGACGAAAATCAACTGCCTGACGCGCAGCAACTTGACCTGCTGGTGAAACTGCTTAATGAGTTCGGCTGCAAACTGGGGCTGCAGCACTTTGGCGGCCGCTTTACCATTATCGGCAATCTGTCGAAATGGGGCCTCGCCTACCTGAAAATCGACGGCAGCTATATTCGTGATATCGATGAGGCGGAGGATAAGAAGGTGTTTATCACTGCACTGCAACGCGCGATGAATAGTATTGATTTGCCGCTGATTGCGGAACGGGTGGAAACGAAAGGCGAGCTGGAAGAGCTGCGCGCGCTCGGCATTAAAGGCGCGATGGGCCGACTGTTGGGTGAACCGTTCCCGGTGTCGCTGTCCTGAGTCCTGGCCACTGACTTGCCGGCAACGGCAAGTCAGTGCGTATCTAGACCGAGTTTCAAAACATCCCCTCTTCGTCATCTCGAATCAGCGCATCCAATCCCCCTAACGCTTCACGCGCCTGCGCACGCTGGATCAATTTCAGCTGCGCCGCCTGCGGGAAATCAGTGATGTTCAGCAACCCTTTGCTGGTCAGTACCTGAATCAGGTCCTCCAACACTCGCACCATTTCCAGGTCGCTGCTGCGCAGCTGTTCAAGACTAGAAAGAATCGACTGTTGATTATTCATCCACGCCTGTGCCTCAACCGAGTCCTGTAGCAGCTCGCCGTTCATCCCTTCGAAAGGGGTCGGCTCCACCCGAACCAGGTTACCGTCGTTATCTCGTAATATATAAAACATAGGCTGTCCTTTTACATACTGCCAATAAGGAAACCGGACGCATAACGTCCGGTTTCCTTTGTATTGCCTATTGCGCGTGGAATCTTAATGACTAAGAGCTATGATCCGGCTTCGCAATCAGGCTTTCCAGAGAAGGCATCGATCCGCTGTAATGTTCCAACGTAATGGACGTGTCCGGCGTCGCGCCACCCTGATCCGTGAATTGGCCTTGGGTACTCACCTCAATCGTTGGCGAGCCCTGGTTATCCACAATGCGAATATAGTGGCTGATATCCGTTCCCGCTTCCAGCTCGCCGACCAGATCGCTCAGGTCGATGCGGTCGCCTTCCGCCGGATTGAAGTCCTTGATGGTGTCGAAACCAGTATCGCCCGCCTTCCAGACAAAGGTATCCGCGCCGCTGCCGCCAATGAGCGTGTCGTTGCCGACCCCGCCTCTCAGCACATCATCGCCGCTTCCGCCATACAGGATATCGTCACCCAACCCGCCGTCCAGGTTGTCGTTACCGCCCTGTCCGTACAGGATATCATTACCCGAACCACCGCTAATCGTATCATTACCGCCTTGCGAACTGGCAATATCGAATTCGGCGCTGTGTCCGGCGATGTACTCATGTACCTGCTGAACGGATGCGGTGGTATCCGAACCCAGATGCAGCTGGTTGCCCACATACTGCTGCAAGGCCGGCAGACCGTTGCCGTCGATGCCGTCGAACGAGATAGAGTCGCCGAACAGGATATCGTCGCCGTTGCCGCCCAGCAGCGTATCGTGTCCGCCGGTCAGAGACTGGTTCGATCCCAGAATCGCCTCTGACAGCTGGCCCGGATCGATATGATCCAATACCACACCGTCGCTATCGTAGTTTTTCAGGCTCGATGCGTTTAACGAATCCCCAACCCCGATGGCTTCCACATTCGATACCTCATGCAGCAAGGCATAGCCTTCAGAGGAGTTCGACGTCGTCGCTGAGTTAGCGTTGTAACCGGTGCCCGCCAGATGAGAGATCTCGTAAGTCCCGTCGCCCTCGGCGTGAACCTGACCAATCACCGTACGCGTTACGCTGCCACGACCCGAGTTGGAGTAGTAGTAAACGTCGCCGGTACTGCTGATCACTTCTCGGCTCACACCAGAAATGGTCATGTAGTAGGTCGTGCCCGGTTGGTAATCGAACGAATCGATATCCAGCGTAGTCCGGCTGCTAACCCTCACCGTATCCGTTTCACCAGCCTGATAATAGGTCGGTTCACCATCGGTAATGAAGTAGGTCAGATTGGTACCCGGATTGCTTTCCACGGTATCGCTCTGGAACCAGTTAGCCGCCGTTTTGAACACGTCCTCGTAGTTGGTACCGCCGCCGGACGTCATTGTCTCCAGCGCCGCAACCAGTTTGGACAAGGCGTTCGAATCCGACAGGTTAACGGAGATGGTCTGGCCGACTTTAGTATCGAAGTCCGCCAGGAACACATTCACCGACCCCGAATGAACGTCCGACGTGCTCTTGATCAGGTTGTTAAAGACCGTGGTCAACGAGGCTACCGTCTTGCTGATGCTGTCATTTGACATACTGCCGGAGGAGTCCACCAGGAAGGCAATGTTGTAGTTTTGCCCTTCCATGATCTGCAGACCGGATACATCACCCACGATCAAATCGTTACTGCTCGTCCCCGTCAGCACATCGTCGCCGGTGGTGCCCATCGTCGCGCCGAACTGTTCGACTTCCTGCGAAGAGTAGCCGGTCGACGAATCATAGTTCGCCACTTCGGTCGCCGTCGCCTGCGCAATGATGTCGAACTTACCGGCATCCACAGGCGTCTGAATGGTGATGGTTCCGGCCAGCGTATCCAAATGCTGAGCATTGGTAATCAGGTACACGCCGTCGGCACCGACGGTGACCGTCACGTTATTGATGTGATCGGTCAACACGGAACCTTCCGGAATCCCCGTCAGCGTAATGCCCGACAGCTGCTCGCTGCCGTCAAGGTCGGTCAGCGCGGCAGACACGGTCACCTCATGCTGCTGATAACCCGCCTGTTCCGCCACGGACTCTTCCTTGAAGTCCTGCTTATCCGCCGCGATGTAGCTGCCGTCGCCGTAGATAATGCCGTCTAGATGGTTAGCACCGCTGATCAACGTGTTGCCCTGGTACGTGATAGTCACCGAGTCGTACGTGTTCACGTTGGTGGCGGCGTTGTTGTTAGGACCGACGTAGGTGGTGTAGCCATCCGCCGTCGTACCTTCAACAAAGATATAGTCAGGACGCGTACCTGAAGCTTCCGTCCCGCTATTGCCGGTCACCGCGTTCAGTGAGCGCCAGCTGCCGTCCTGATAGTAGCCGCTGCCGTCATGGACGACGAACAGGTCGGTATACTGGCTGCTGGAGCCGTTCGTGTTCCCCTGACCGTAGTAAGCGACCACGCCGTTACCCACAATTTCAGGCACCGTATCGCCTTCAGACAGCCAGATGCGCACGTTGTCGCCGATACGCACGATTTTGCCGTCCTGAACGTCGAATCCGCCGTTTTCACTACCGCCGTTGACCTTGATGTAAGACGGGGTCGTCGGTACCGTTTCACCGCTGGAGATATCCAGCGATACGACTGGCGCATCCGCCACCGGCGTTACATTGATGGACACTTCGCCCTGAGCACCGGTATTGCCCGCAGCATCGACCGGCTGCCAGCTCAGCTCCGCCAGTCCGTTACCGGACACATTGGCCGCAGGGACAAAGCGCAATGCGGTATCGCCCGCCGTTAACTCCTGACCGACGGTCACCTGATGCCATTCGCCGTCCTGGCTGTAATAGAACGTACCCGCGCTGGCGTCCGGCAGCGAAGAGATTACGATGCTGCTGGTATCGGAGGACACGCCCAGATCGCTCCAGGAGATAGCCAATGCCGTATCTTCCGCGACGGTCAGCGTATGGCTACCGCCGTCCGGACCGACCGTATCCACGCCATAGCCGTGATCGTCTGTCGCCGTGGTCGGGTTACCGGCCACATCCAGCGTCGTGACGGAGGCGTGAATCTGCGAGTCACCCGCCAATACGCTCCCCGGAACCTCTACGCTCCAGACATAGCTGCCGTCTGCGGCGGCGATCACGTTCGTTTGATAAGTCTGTCCCCCCACGCTGACGGTGACGATATCGCCGACATGAACATCGTTGCCGACACGGCCGGTGATAGTCTGGCTCTGACCCGATTCCGCCAGGTTGATGGTGTTATCCGCCGTGACCGCATCAATCGTGATGCTGGCTTCCGGCGCGGACGTATCGACCGCGTAGCTATGGTCCGCCGACGCCGTCGCCTCATTGCCGACGACATCCGTGGTGGTCACTTCCGCATGAATCTGCGCGTTGCCGGCCAACACGTCGCCCGGCACAGTCACACTCCAGACGGTGTCTCCTTCGTCATTGACGGTGACTTCGGTCTGGTAACTAAATTCGCCCACGTTGACCGTGACGATATCGCCTGCCTGCACGTCGTTGCCAACGTGACCGGAGATCGTCTGCGTTTGTCCAGACTCAACGATGTTAATGGTGTTGTCGCTGGTCACATCATCGATGGTGATGCTGGCATCCGGCAGCACCGTATCGACCGTGTAAGTGTGGTCGGCCATCGCCGTCGTTGCATTTCCCGCCTCGTCGGTAGTAGTCACCGCAGCGTGCACCACGGTATCCAGAGCCAGAACGCTGCCCAGAATAACGACACTCCAGACCTTGGCCCCATCCGCCGCAGCCGTCACGCTGGTTTGATAAGACTGACCCGCGACGTTGACCGTCACCGTATCGCCGACGCGCACGTCATTGCCGACCCGGCCAGAGATGGTCTGCGGCTGATTGCTTTCGGCCAGATTGATTGAGTCATCGTCGGTGATCGTATCGATGGTGATGCTGGCTTCCGGTGCCGCGGTATCAACCGCGTAGCCGTGATCGGCAGATGCCGTGGTCGGGTTACCCGCCGCGTCCGTGGTGGTCACTTCCGCATGGATCTGTGAGTTACCGGCCAGCACCTCGCCCGGTACCGAGACGCTCCACACATTGCCGTTATCCGACGCGGTGACGGTGGTCTGGTACGCCTGATCGCCAATGGTCACGGTCACCGTATCGCCGACCTGCACGTCGTTGCCGACGCGACCGGTGATAGCCTGCGGCTGACCCGCCTCGGCGATATTCAGCGTGTTGTCATCGGTGACATCGTCAATGGTGATGCTGGCTTCAGGCGCGGCCGTATCAACCGCGTAGCCGTGATCGGCAGATGCCGTAGTCGGGTTACCCGCCGCATCGGTGGTGGTGACTTCCGCATGAATTTCATTGTTACCGGCCAGCACCTCGCCCGGTACGCTGACGCTCCACACGTTGCCGTTATCCGACGCGGTGACGGTGGTCTGGTAAGCCTGTTCGCCGATAGTCACGGTCACCGTGTCGCCGACCTGCACATCGTTGCCGACGCGACCGGTCACGTTCTGGTTCTGACCCGCTTCAGCGATATTGACGGTGTTATCACCAGTCACGTCGTCGATGGTGATCGACGCTTCCGGCGCCGCGGTATCGACCGCGTAGCCGTGATCGGCAGATGCCGTGGTCGGGTTACCCGCCGCATCTGTCGTCGTCACTTCGGCGTGGATCTGCGAGTTACCAGCCAGCACCTCGCCCGGTACGCTCA
>NZ_LUTP01000049.1 GCF_002111585.1 Lonsdalea iberica | reverse complement strand
GTTAGTTCGGTAATAAAGACGTCGGCAGTTTACGTCGACTCGCTCCCTTTTTTGACTCCTTTTCTACGGATGTTCAAATAATAAATATTTCTGAAAATAACAGGGGAAGTCGACTCGTTTGTCCCGATGGGGTGGGGGGGCGCCGTCATTTGCCGTTTCGTTTGAGGGGGGAAGGTGAGTGAAGTTTTTACGTTGAGCTTATCGACAGCGCCCGGAAACTGGGATAGCGTGAAGACTGACTCGCTCGCGAGTTAATACGTCGCTCGGACGGTCCGGGCGCTTACGTGACTACGAGGTATTTATGGCTGATAGCAATTCTCCACGCCGTTTTTCGCGCATTGATCGTCTTCCCCCTTATGTCTTCAACATAACCGCTGAATTGAAAATGGCGGCGCGTCGCCGTGGCGAAGACATCATCGATTTCAGTATGGGAAATCCGGATGGCCCCACGCCGCCGCACATTGTTGAAAAACTCTGTACAGTTGCCCAGCGCGAAGATACGCACGGCTATTCGACCTCTCGCGGCATCCCGCGTCTACGCAGAGCGATATCGCGTTGGTATGCCGATCGCTATCAGGTAGATATTGACCCGGATAGTGAGGCTATCGTCACCATCGGCTCCAAAGAGGGGTTGGCGCACCTGATGCTGGCAACCCTCGATCATGGTGACACGGTTTTGGTGCCCAATCCCAGCTACCCCATTCATATTTACGGTGCGGTGATCGCCGGCGCGCAGGTCCGCTCGGTGCCGCTGGTGGAGGGCGTTGACTTCTTCAACGAGCTGGAACGCGCTATTCGCGAAAGTATTCCCAAACCCAAGATGATGATTCTGGGGTTTCCTTCCAATCCGACGGCACAGTGCGTCGAGCTGGACTTCTTCGAGCGGGTCGTGGCGCTGGCGAAACAATATGACGTACTGGTCGTGCACGATCTGGCCTATGCCGACATCGTCTATGACGGCTGGCAGGCGCCTTCCATCATGCAGGTGCCGGGGGCCAAGGATATCGCGGTAGAGTTCTTTACTCTGTCTAAAAGCTATAACATGGCCGGATGGCGGATTGGTTTCATGGTGGGTAACCCCGAGCTGGTGAATGCGCTGGCCAGGATCAAAAGCTATCACGATTACGGCACGTTCACGCCGCTGCAGGTGGCTGCGATTGCGGCGCTGGAAGGCGACCAACAATGCGTGCGTGATATTGCGGAGCAGTACCGTCAGCGCCGCAACGTGCTGGTCCGAGGGCTCCATGAAGCGGGATGGATGGTCGACGAGCCGAAAGCGTCGATGTACGTGTGGGCGAAAATACCGGAAACGTACGCGCACTTGGGGTCGCTTGAGTTCGCCAAACGACTGCTGGCCGAAGCCAAAGTATGCGTATCGCCGGGGATTGGTTTCGGCGACTACGGCGACACCCACGTTCGTTTCGCGCTTATTGAGAACCAGGACCGGATTCGTCAGGCGGTCAGGGGCATCAAGTCTATGTTCCGCGCGGACGGTATTCTGCCTGCGTCGCAGAAAAAACACGGCCATAGCGCCTAGCATTATAGCCTCAACGGAGAGGCCGACTCTCGTCGTTCGCCTTATTGTCAGACGACGATAGTTCGGCTTTTCCCACGGATGTTTTATCAAAAGGACGAATCAATTCATGCGTTTCACTTCGCTTCACATCATCGGTTTCACCTTCTGCTGCCTGATTATCGCCGGCTGCCAGTCGTCTTCTCCGTCACGTTCTGCAAACGCCAGCGCCACTCAGGATGAGCAAATTAATCAGCTCGCGTCGTTGGTCGCCGCCGGAAAATATCTGCGCACGCAGTGTAACCGCAGCGATTTGCCGGATGACAATACGCTCATGCGCGGCGCGCTGCGTCAGGGTGAAAAGAAGGGATGGGATGTCAGCGGGTTTCAAATGTTGCCGCCGCTGAGCGATACGCTCTATGAAGGACTCCTGAAGGATGGAACGCCGAAAGATCAGCAGTGCTCGGCGTTTAATCTGTCGGTTTCTCCGTTCCTTAGCGCGATTCGTGGTTAAAGTAACGGCGATTTCTTCTCAGAAAATTCTGGATTTCCGCCCGGCCAGTCTTCCAGCGCATCCAAAATAAAAGGCTCACCGTTGACGCTGAACACGGTGACATCCTGCTGAATTTGTTCGATCACTACGCCGTTAAACGGACTATCGCCTTCACGAAAGCGTTGGTTGTTCAGCGTGATGCTGCGCCGCTCCGGTTCCGACGTAAACACATGTGCGCTGTAGGTGAAGGCAGGCAATTCGCCGTTGTCCGACGAAGGGGCGGCCGGCATGGGCGCGGCGCTGGCGGCGGGCAAGGTTGTCGCGTGGCTGGGCGCCGCCGTGACGGTGTGGGGCGGAAGCGTTGACGCCTGGCGGAATTCTTGCCAGCGCTGATGTCCCAACCATCCCAACGCGAACAGCAGCAGGGCGTAGAGGACACGCAGGTAACCGGGAATGACATAGCCACGATAAATCGGGGACGATGGGGTTACTTCCGGCGCGCTGTCCAAATTTTTTCCTTAAATATCATGCGTTAGCTTCCTTTTTTATTCACTTTGGGAGCGCCGGGGTTCCCGAATTGACGGACTTGCGCGAAGGCTCGCATATCGAGAATAAAAAACCGGTCTAGCGCGGGAGCGCGCTCGGCGGGCGTTCCTTAATTCGGCTGTTCGTGGCATCATATACCCGTTTTTTTCTTAGGGGAATGGATTGCCTGAGGGGCGACGGCAGGGCCTAAATAGCTCTGATTGATGGGGCGGGCATCGTTGCCAAGGCATAGGGATAATGTTTCTCATGAACAAAATAAAATGGCCATCGTTGACGCCACGGACGCTCCGACGGGGCCTGCTGGCGCTGTTTCTGTTGTTGACCGTTCTGCAGATGGCATCGTTGTTTCAACACCGTGATCCGGTGCCGCTCCCGGTTGTCGCCCGATCGGCGACGCCTCAGCCACCTTCCTCTCTTGAACTACCCAACGACTACTCTCTGTTTGGCGTCGCGCCCAAAAAAGAGGCCGCTCCCGATCTGGAAGTTGAACATCCCGATGCGCTGCCGCTTTCTTCCCTGCATCTGTCGCTGACGGGCGTATTACTGAGCGAGGATGCCGCGCATTCAATCGCGATCTTCAGCAAAGATAACCAACAGTTCAGCTGTAGCCCCAACGAGTCTTTGCCTGACGACGACGCAAAACTGGTCGCGATCCACCCCGACAGCGTGGTTCTGCTTTATCAGGGCCGTCATGAGGTCTTGCGGTTGTACGAACAACCGGGCGGCGAAGAGTCCCAGACCGATACGGCTGCCCTACAGCAGCTCCAGCCGCGGCCTTCCTCCCCGATTAGCGATTACCTTGAGCTTGCGCCGCTGATTGACGGCAACAAATTGAGCGGATACCGCATCTCGCCGGGGCGGCACCCTGATGTTTTTTACCGAGTGGGACTGCAGGATCGCGATGTGATTATCGCGTTAAACGGACTGGACTTGCGTGATATGGCGCAGGCAAAAACCGCCATGGAGCGGATACCGGAAATTCACACATTTACCCTGACCGTCGAACGTGAAGGGCAACAACAAGATATCTACATGGAAATCGGGGGCGAAGAGTAACGTGCGGAGCAAAGGAGTGATCAAACGATGGGAGCGAGCGGCAATCGGCTCGCTGCTGTTGGCATCTTGCTGGTGCTGGGGCGCAGAGTTTTCCGCCAGCTTCAAAGGAACTGACATTCAAGAGTTCATTAATACCGTCAGTAAAAACCTGAATAAAACCGTCATTATCGACCCCAGCGTGCGCGGCACTATTACCGTGCGCAGCTACGACATGATGAACGAACAGCAGTATTACCAGTTCTTCCTCAGCGTGCTGGACGTCTATGGGTTTTCCGTCGTTCCGCAGGACAATGGCGTCCTGAAGGTCGTGAGAGCCAAAGATGCGAAAACCTCCGCCATCCCGCTGGCCAGCGATGAGCAGCCGGGCCACGGCGATGAAATCGTGACGCGCGTGGTCGCGCTCAATAACGTCGCCGCGCGTGACCTGGCGCCGCTGCTGCGCCAGCTGAACGACAGCGCCGGGGCGGGAAGCGTCGTCCATTATGAACCGTCCAACACGCTGTTGATGACCGGCCGCGCGGCAGTGGTCAAGCATATGATGGAGATCGTTGCGCGGGTGGAGAAAATAGGCGGACGGGAAATGGTCACGGTCCCGCTGAGCTTCGCGTCGGCGGACGATATGGTCAAGCTGGTGAACAATCTCAATAAAACCGACGAAAAAAATGCGCTGCCGAGCAGCATGTTGGCCAATGTGGTGGCGGACAGTCGGACCAACTCCGTCATTGTCAGCGGGGAAGAGAAGTCGCGTCAGCGCGCGGTGCAGATGATTCGTCAACTCGACCGTAAGCAGGTGGTGCAGGGCGGCACCAAGGTCATCTATCTCAAATACGCCAAGGCGGTTGAGTTGCTGGAAGTGCTGGCGGGAAGCGGCACCAGCGGCAGCCGTAATAGCTCCAGCACTCCTGGTACGTCGCACAGCACCCAAAACAGCGGCAGCAGTTCTTCCTCCTCATCATCTTCATCGAATAGCGAAGACAGCGCTTCGTCTAATAGCAGTAGTCTCGGCTTTGGCTCGGCGTTCAGCTCCAGCGGCAGCTCGGGCGGCAAAACCATCATGATTCAGGGGAAAGAGGTCACGGTCCGCGCGCACGACCAGACTAATGCGCTGATTATCACCGCGCCGCCCGACATCATGAGCGACCTGGAACAGGTCATCGACCAGCTGGATATCCGTCGTCCCCAGGTGCTGGTGGAGGCTATCATCGCCGAAGTGCAGGATGCGGACGGTTTGAATCTCGGCATCCAGTGGGCCAACAAGCGGGCGGGCATGACGCAGTTCACCAGCACCGGTATGCCGATTTCGACGGCTATGGTTGGCTCCGATCAGTATCGCGCCGACGGCACGCTGACGAGTAGCTACTCCAGCGTGCTCAGCAGTTTCAGCGGGATTGCCGCCGGATTTTATCAGGGCAACTGGTCGATGCTGCTCACGGCGCTGTCCAGCAACTCCAAAAACGACGTGCTGGCGACGCCCAGCATCGTCACGCTCGACAACATGGAAGCTACCTTCAACGTCGGGCAGGAAGTGCCGGTGCTATCAGGCTCTCAGACGACCTCGGCGGACAACATCTTTACTACCGTGGAACGTAAAACCGTCGGCATCAAGCTGAAGGTCAAGCCGCAGATCAACGAAGGCGACTCCGTGCTGCTGCAGATTGCGCAGGAGGTCTCCAGCGTGGCGGACTCCTCGTCGAGCAGTACCAGCAGTCTGGGCGCGACGTTTAACACCCGCACGGTCAACAACGCAGTGCTGGTAGGAAGCGGTGAAACTGTGGTGGTCGGCGGACTCCTCGACAAGACTACGTTGGAAACCGACAGCAAGGTGCCTTTCCTCGGGGATATTCCGGTGATCGGCAACCTGTTTCGTTCCAAAAGCCGTCAGGTGACCAAACGTAATCTGATGCTGTTTCTCCGTCCGACCATTATTCGCGACGGTATGCAGTATCAGACGGCGACGGTCAACAAATATCGCGCCTTCAACGAGGAGCAGCAGCAACAGCGTGGCGCCACGCGCGCCAGTGGCGCAGTGCTGGATAACGACACGCTGCGTTTGCCTGCCGGCGGAGACACGATGGTCTTCCGTCAGGTACAGGCAGCCATCTCGTCGTTTTATACCCGGGAGGGGCGATGAGCGTGCGGGACGTGGCGGCTTCAGGACTTCATCCCGTCCTGCCGTTCGCCTACGCCCGCACCCATAAAATACTGCTGTTGCAGGAAGAGCAGCGGACGCCGGCGCAGGTTTTCTGCGTAGGTGAAACGCAGCCCGATGCTTTTCTCGAAGCCCGACGCGTGGCGGGCAGTTCATTAAGCGTGAGCTGCCTCAGCGAAGCGGAGTTCGAGCGGGCGCTGGTGCAGCACTACCAGCGTGACTCCGCCGCCGCGCAGCAGCTGATGGAAGACATCGGCAACGATATCGACTTCTACACGCTGGCCGAAGAATTGCCGGACAGCGACGATCTGCTGGATGCGGAGGACGACGCGCCGATCATCCGCCTGATCAATGCCATGCTGACAGAGGCGATCAAGCACAAAGCCTCCGACATCCATATCGAGACCTACGAACGAAACCTGCTGATCCGCTTTCGCATCGACGGTGTGCTGCGTGAAATCTTGCGCCCGCCGCGTCAGTTGGCGCCGCTGTTGGTGTCCCGCATCAAAGTCATGGCGAAGCTGGATATCGCTGAAAAACGCGTGCCTCAGGATGGACGCATGGCGCTGCGCATCGGCGGCCGAGCCATCGATGTGCGCGTGTCGACGCTGCCCTCCAACTACGGTGAACGCGTGGTGCTGCGCCTGCTGGATAAAGACAGCGTGCGGTTGGATCTGGCCGCGCTGGGCATGAGCGCCGCGCACCAGCGTGAGATGGACGAGCTAATCCACCGTCCGCACGGCATCATTCTGGTGACCGGGCCGACCGGATCGGGGAAAAGTACCACGCTGTATGCGGCGCTCAGCCGCCTCAACGCCACCGAACGTAACATCATGACGGTGGAGGATCCTATCGAATATGAGTTGGACGGGATCGCCCAGACACAGGTGAACACCAAGGTCGGCATGACGTTCGCACGTGGGCTGCGCGCCATCCTTCGTCAGGATCCGGACGTCGTGCTGGTGGGGGAAATCCGCGACGGTGAAACGGCGCAGATCGCCGTGCAGGCTTCGCTGACCGGGCATCTGGTGCTGTCGACGCTGCATACCAACAGCGCGTTGGGCGCACTCTCCCGCCTGACGGATATGGGTGTGGAGCCGTTTTTGTTATCGACGTCCCTGCTCGGCGTGTTGGCGCAGCGGCTGGTGCGAACTCTGTGTCAGGACTGTCGCCAGCCCTACACGGTCAGCGCTGAACAGGCGCAGCTGATGGGTATTGCGCCCGGCACTCGGCTGTATCGCGCCGGGGGCTGTCCTCTTTGTAACGAGACGGGCTATCGCGGGCGAACCTCGATACATGAGCTGCTGCCCATCGACGACGACGTTCGAACGGCGATTCACCAGCGGGAAGGGGAACAGCAAATTGCACAACGGCTGGGCGAACGCTGGGGATCTTTGCGCCAGAGCGGCCTGCAGCAGGTCATCGCCGGTCATACCACCTGGGATGAGGTGGTGCGCGTGACAAGGGCGGAATGAGATGGCGCTGTTTCACTATCAGGCGCTAAACGCGCAGGGAAAACGCAGCCGCGGCGTTCAGGAGGCCGACTCGGCGCGGCAGGCCAGACAGCTGCTGCGCGAGAAAGGTCTGGTGGCGTTGGCGCTGGAAGCGCAACGCGATGCGGGGCCGTCGGAGGACGAAAGATTCTTCACGCTGCGGCGGTCTCAACGCATCGGGGCCAGCGATCTGGCGCTGCTGACCCGACAGCTGGCGACGTTGGTCGCCGCGGCGTTGCCGTTGGAAGAAGCGCTGGCGGCAGTGGCGGAGCAGAGCGAGAAGGCGGCGCTCCGCACGCTGATGGCGGCCGTGCGGGCCAAAGTCGTCGAAGGACATTCGCTGGCGGAGGCGCTCAGCAGCTTTCCCGGCAGTTTTGAGCGGTTGTACTGTGCGATGGTGGCGGCGGGCGAAGCCTCCGGCCATCTTGATATCGTTCTCAATCGGTTGGCGGACTACACCGAGCAGCGTCAGCAGATGCGCAGCCGCATTCAACAAGCGATGATTTATCCCTGCGTTCTGACGCTGGTCGCCATCGCGGTGGTGTGCATCTTACTCACCGCCGTGGTGCCGAAGGTCGTGGACCAATTTGTTCATATGAAGCAGGCGCTCCCTTTTTCCACGCGGCTGCTCATGGGGATCAGCGATGCGGTACGTGTCGGCGGCCCGTGGGTGCTGCTGCTGTTGGCGCTGGGGATGATGGCAGGACGCTGGCTGCTGCGACAGGAAAAATATCGGCTGCCTTTCCACCGTTTTCTCCTGCGGCTGCCGGTCATCGGGCGGGTGTTGCGCGGGCTTAACACCGCGCGCTATGCCCGCACGCTCAGCATCCTCAACGCCAGCGCCGTGCCGCTGTTGCAGGCAATGCGCATCAGTGGCGAGGTGCTCAGCAATGACGATGCCCGTCAACGGCTCATGCACGCGACGGAGGCGGTACGCGAAGGCGTTAGTCTGCATCGGGCTTTGCAGCAGACCTCGCTGTTTCCCCCGATGATGCGACACATGATCGCCAGCGGCGAACGCAGCGGCGATCTCGACGCCATGCTGGCGCGCGCGGCAGACAATCAGGATCGCGAATTCAACGCGCAGGTCACGTTGGCGCTGGGACTTTTTGAACCGCTGCTGGTCGTCACGATGGCGGGCGTCGTGCTCTTCATCGTGCTGGCCATTCTCCAGCCGATTCTGCAATTGAACACGCTTATGAGTATGTAATTTCGAATAACGTCAAAGGAAACAATAAAATGGAACAACGTCAGCGGGGATTCACCCTGTTAGAAATTATGGTGGTGATCGTTATTCTCGGCGTACTGGCCAGCCTGGTGGTGCCGAATCTGATGGGTAACAAAGAAAAGGCCGATCGACAGAAAGCCGTCAGCGATATCGTGGCGCTGGAGAGCGCGCTGGACATGTACAAGCTGGACAACAGCCGCTATCCCACGACGGAGCAAGGCCTGTCTGCGCTGGTGAAAAAACCGAGCACGCAGCCTGAACCCCGCAACTATGCGCAGGATGGCTATATTCGTCGTCTACCGCAAGACCCGTGGGGCGCTGACTATCAGCTGCTAAGCCCCGGTAACCACGGCCGCATTGACGTATTCTCCTACGGGCCTGACGGCATGCCGGACAGCGAAGACGACATCGGCAACTGGAATATCGGCAATGGGGCGCACAGCGCGAATCCGTGATGCGTCAGCGCGGATTCACCCTGCTGGAAATGATGCTGGTGGTGTTGCTGGCCGGCGTCTCGGCCACGCTGGTGATGATGACGTTTCCACAGCAAAAGCCGCGGGATGCGCAGTGGCAGATGGCGCGCTTTCGGGCGCAGCTGGAGCGCGCGGTGGCCGACAGTCAACAGAACGATCGCGTATCAGGATTCTATCTCGCGCCGCGCGGCTGGCAGCTCGCGGTGCTGGAGCCTGCTGACGCGTCTGCGCCGGAGGCGTACCAGTGGCAGCCAAGTTCCCCGCTCATCACGCTGCCCGCCGATATCCGGCTGGCCTTCACCGCGCACTGGAAGGAGGGCGAGGTGGATCAGGGCGTGACCTCAACACAGGCATCGCCGACCGTTCTGATCCTGCCGGGCGGCGAGATCACGCCTTTCCGCCTTGAGTTTCAGCCAGGCGAAGGGGACGGCGCCTGGCTGGAAGTTGACGGAAACGGCGCGATCCACACCGCCTTGGCGGAGGGGCGCGGGCAATGAAGCAACGGGGCATGACGCTGCTGGAAGTGCTGGTGGCGTTGGTGGTGTTCGCACTGGCGGGACTGGCTATATTGAAGACCACCGCGCAGCAGGCCAGTACGCTGGGGCGGTTGGAAGAGAAAACGTTTGCCGTATGGATCGCCGAAAATCAGCTGACCGCGCTACGGCTGGAAAAACAGTGGCCGTCGACCTCCTGGACCGACGGCAGCGTGATAGTCGCGGGATCGACGTGGTACTGGCGGTATCGGGGCATTGATACCGGTGACGACAGCGTACGCGCGGTGGATGTCGAAGTGCGCCACGGAAGTCACGACGCCACGCCGGCGGCGGTATTACGCAGCGATTTACCGCAGCCGGCGGAGGATGACGGTGATGAGAATTAACGCCGCGCGCGGGTTCACCTTGCTGGAGATGATGCTGGCGCTGGTGGTGTTCGCCGCGCTGAGCCTCAGCGTTTCATCAATCCTGAACGGGGTGATGCGTCAGGACGAACTGTCAACGCGTAAAGGCGCGCGACTCGAAGAGTTACAGCGCGCCTTTACGCTGATGGAACGCGATTTCACCCAAATAACGCCGCGTCGCAGCGAAACCGCCGAGCCGGGATTATTCGCTCAGCGCAATGGCATTGAAAGCGAAGATGGCGCCGCCAGCTTTATACGCAACGGCTGGTTGAATCCGCTGGGCATTCTGCCTCGTTCCGAGCTACAGCGGGTGGGCTATCGCCTGCGTCATGGCACGCTGGAACGCCTATTTTTCGACTCCCCGCAGCCCTTGCTGAGACAGGAAATGGCGATCCGCCCGCTGCTGACTCAGGTCGACGGTTTCACGATACGCTTCTTCTTCGAGGGCGGCTGGCAGGATCGCTGGGACGATCCCGAGCGGCTGCCGCAAGGGGTTTCGGTGACGGTCAACCTGCGCGATTACGGCGAGATCACTCGCCTGTTCCTCCTGCCGAAGCAGGAGGACCCAGAGGCGAAAGAGAATGACCACGAGCTGGAAGAGGTCGGCAGCGATCAGTCGGGCGATACGGATGCCGATACGACGTCGTCGTCGGGCGACGGCGCATCGGAGGACAGCCAATGAAACGACAACGGGGAATGGCGTTGTTGGTCGTGCTGCTGATGTTGGCGCTGATGGTCATTGTGGCGACGTCGGTCGCAGAGCATACCGGCACGGCTTATCAGCGCACCGATAGCCTGTTGACCCGAACGCAGGCCCATTGGTACGCGCTGGGCGCAGAGGCGCTGATGGGCAGCGTTTTACAGCGTGACGGGCAAGATTCGCCGAAAATCACCTTCATTGGACAGCCGTGGTCGCGTGTCGACAGGCAGAGGCTGGACGACGGTCGGGAAATGGTGGGGCAGATTCATGACGCGTCGACCTGCTTAAATTTGAATGCCCTGCAACCGCGGCCTAAAAACGTCAGAACGTCAGAAACCCTTTCGACGGCGAAGGCGTCTGATAAAACGCCTTATGCCGCGCAGGTTTTCAAGCAATTGATGGTGGTGCTAGGCGAGAAGGGCGAGCGGGCGGATGCGGTTACCGCCGCCGTGAGAGATTGGCTGGACGAAGACAGCGAGCCGCGGACCGGCGGCGCCGAAGAAGACGCTTACCCGCGCTATTTGCCGGCGAATCAGCCGATGGCGGATGTATCCGAACTGCGGGCGATTAACGGGGTGGATGCGGACCTTTATCGACGGTTGCTGCCCTATGTGTGCGTACTGCCATTCGATAAATTCACCATTAATATCAATTCATTGACGCCAAAACAGGCGCCGCTGCTGTCTGCGATGCTGATGGGAAAATTCAGCCCGGAGGAGGCGGAACGCGTAATAGCGTTGCGCCCTGCGAAAGGCTGGCAAAACGTTGATGCCTTTATGGGGTTGCCGCAGCTGCCGGAGTCCGGAAAAAACAATCTTCGGCAGGCTCTGGCGGTTAAAAGCGACTGGTTTTTCGGTGACGTCCGCATTCAGGGAGAAGAGGGCGCGTTTTATCAGCTTAGTTTGTTTCATCGCCATAAGCGGCGCATTGATGTCATACAACGGCAGTACGGGGGATACAGGACGATGAACCGATGAGTAATAGAATGCCGGCCGGCGAGATTCAGCACCTGACCTTGCGCCTGGGCGCAGAAGACGACCCGCAGGTTGAATGGCTAATCGGAACCTCTTCGCCTTTTCATGTTCTGACGCAGGGCGTCGGGACGTTGGACGAATTGCACGCCGAATTGGTGCGCTATCCGGTGAGCTCCGCCCGTGTTTGGGCGCCCGCTACGGCGATGGCGTTTCACACGGTAACGCTGCCGCGCCGTACTCAGCGTCACTGGCGGCAAGCCATTCCGTTTATGCTGGAAGAGCAGTTGGCGTCGGATATCGAGCAGTTACATTTTGCCGTCGTCGCCCGGCAGGGAGAGCGCTTCACCGTGGCGGTGATGCAAAAAACGCTGATGACGCGCTGGGTGGCGCAGTGCCAGTCCATCGGTGTTCATATCGATGCCATTCTGCCGGACGTGTTGGCGGTGACGCCGGCGGAAGAGGGCTGGAGCGCGGTGCTTCATCGGCAGACATGGCTATTCAGAACGGCGTTTGGCGCGGGCATGGCGGCGGAAGAGACGTGGTATCGAACGTTGCTGGACAGTCACAACGCTCTGCCTGTGATTGATAGCTACAGTCCCCTCCCGGCGGGCGTGGAAAACTGGCGTGCGCTGCCGGAAACGTCGCTGATGACGATGGCCGCGAACGCCCCTGCTATGCCGGGCGCGGATCTTCGTCAGGGCGACTTCGCCGAAGGCGAGCCGTGGCGCGAGGCCGTCGCCCCTTGGCGCGGCGTGATCGCCGCTGCCGGTCTTTACCTGCTGGCGCTGACAGGCAGCAGCCTGTGGGATCACTATCAGCTTTATCGGCAGGCCGCCTTTTGGCGGGAAGAAAGCATCCGGGTCTACCAGGCGATGTTTCCCGACGACAAGGTGGTCGTTAATCCGCGCACTCAGATGCAGCAGCACCTCCGGGCCGCAGGAAGCGGCAATCCGGCGGCGTCGCTGGCCGCGCACGTTGGGCGTTTGCAACAGCTGGTGGCCCCCCACGACGGGCTGCAGTTGATCACGCTGGGGTACGATCGCCGACGGGGCGAGCTGCGGCTACAGCTACGCGCGGCCTCGTTTGTACAAATGGAGCAGTTTCGTCAGCAGGCGTCCGCCTACTACGACATCCCGCCGGGAGAAATGAAGCAAGAGCGGGATCACACGGAAGGTCAATTGGTGCTAAGGAGCAAGCTATGAACATGATGTTATTGCAGCAGCGCTGGCTGGGGATGCAGCCACGGGAGCGCCTCTTACTGACGATAGCCGCCGGACTGTTGCTGGTGTGGTTGATTTACAGTCTGCTATGGCAGCCCTGGCACCAGCAAGGGATACGCTGGCGTCAGGCCGCCGAGCGCGAGCGACAGGCGGTGATCTGGATGCGCCAGCAGGAGTCCAGACTTCCGCCACCCGGCGCGCAGCCTCGCGACGTCGAGGGGCGCGAGATCAATCTGACGGAATTGATCCCCCAAAGCGCCGCCCACAGCGGCATTACCATCCAGCGCCTTCAGCCGCAGGATGATCGCATCATGCTGACGCTGTCCCCCTGCGATTTCGCCACCCTGATGCGCTGGCTGGCGGAGCTGGAACAGAAAAACGGCGTGGTGACACAAGAGCTTGAGGTGGCCGCGCAGACAGACCACTCGGGCATTGTTGCCGTTAACAAGCTGTCGATGGAGCGGTTGCCTTAACGCTTTTTTCCCCCTGAAAAAGGAACGATGCTCATGGAGTTAGCTGCGTTTGCCGGTTCGTTTCCGCTGGTGTGGCTGGCGGCACTGGTGCTGCTGGGGCTCATTGTCGGCAGTTTTTTGAATGTTGTGATCCATCGCCTGCCGGAGATGCTGGCGCGACGCTGGCGGCAAGAGGCCTATCGAACGCTGGAGATGGACGAACCGGAGCCCGGGGAGCGTTATGATCTCTGCTGGCCGCCGTCATCTTGCCCTCGCTGTCGCCAGCCGTTGCGCCTCCGAGACAACATCCCGCTGCTGAGCTGGCTATGGCTGCGCGGCCGCTCGCACTGCTGCGGGCAGCCGATTTCCCGGCGTTATCCGCTGACGGAGCTGATGGGCGGACTCCTGTTTCTACTGTCGGGGTTACTGTGGCCGCCGGGAGAAGCGCTGCTGGGCGGTCTGGTGCTATTCAGCGTTCTGCTGACATTGGCGATGGTGGATATCCAAACCCGTCTGTTGCCGGATGTATTGACGCTGCCGCTGTTATGGGCCGGACTGTTATTTAATGTTGACGGTACATTCGTGCCGCTCTCGCAGGCGGTGGTAGGCGCGGTGGCGGGATATGTCTCTTTGTGGCTGATCTACTGGGCATTTCGCTGGTTTTCCGGCAAGGAGGCGCTCGGTTACGGCGACTTCAAACTGCTGGCGGCGCTCGGGGCGTGGCTGGGATGGGCTGTCTTGCCGAATCTGGTGTTGATCGCTTCGCTGGCGGGACTGATGCTCACGCTGTTATGGCGATTGATCCGCGGCGGCAGTTTACACGCCTCACTGGCCTTTGGCCCTTGGCTGTCGCTGGCTGGCGCGATTGGTCTGATTTTAAACGCTGTGGGATAGCGGAACTTCGGCCCCAGAATGGGGCAGGTTATTAGCAGGCTGAAGGGGTCCGTCAGCCTGTCATTGGCACTGAAAGTGATGATTTTACCCAGAGGGGATAGTGTGCTCGGTCGTGGGGCCGAATCAGTTCACCATCAGCATAAAAGTTCCAATCCATAGAACCAAAATAAATGAAACCGCAATAAAGAAGTACTTCACTGATTATTCTCTCCTGCAACCACCGTGTCGCGATGATGATTGTATCGCTATGATGCGCATTAGTTGTCCATTATGCAGAGAAACGATTGCCCGATGAGTCAGGCTGAGGCGCTTTCTGGTCGGAGATGACGGCATGGCTGGAGCCGTATTTTACCGGCGCCCAATCTACGCTGGGTATGGGGAGGAATTCAAGAGGTATACCCGGCAGAATGCGGAAATCGAGTGCGATCGCACGGATCTTTGCCACTTCGCCATCTGCGCGTTTATTCTGTGTGCGGGTTGATGAGATAACGGAGACAGGAAAACCGATGCAAACACCTTCTATTTTCTCGCAATTATGCGCACGGCTCGATCAGGGACAGGCGCGTTATCGGGTTATCGAACATGCCAGCGCTGGACGCTCGGAAGAGGTCGCCGCCGAGCGCGGTACGGCGTTAGGCCAGGGTGCCAAAGCGCTGGTATGCCACGTCAAGGGTAACGGGTTACGCCAGCATGTTCTGGCGGTGCTGCCTGCCGATTGTCAGGCGGATTTGCAGCGGCTGGCTCAGGGGTTGGGCGGCACCCGCGCTTCGCTCGCCAGCCCGGCCGAAGTGGAGACACTGACGCGCTGTGTATTCGGCGCGATTCCGCCGTTCAGCTTCCATCCCGATCTGCTGTTAGTGGCGGATCCACTCCTGTTTTCCCGTTTCGATGAGCTGGCGTTTAATGCCGGATCTCTGGAGCGTTCGTTGATATTGAACACACAGGATTATCGGCGCATTGCTGAGCCGCGCGAGCTGGCATTTATCCGGTCGTAGCCCGTTGAGACGGGTGAAAATCCCGTACTTAAGCCTTTTCCGTAACGCCAGATGCCCTGTGACGGAGCGCAAAGTTTGATGCAGATAACCCCGATACAAATGCAAATCACCGTGATAGGCTGTTAACTTAAGCTATATTGTTATCAACTTGTAAAAAAATGGAGCCTCCACGCATGCCGGACGACGACAGCGTGTCAACATGGGGGCGCAGGGCCAGTCCTGCGCCGATGTCGCTCCATCCAGGCAGTCAATGAACAGGGAGAAAAAGTCTGATGCAGACGACAGAGTTGGACCTGCGGTTGGCGGAAATCGACCAACGCATAAAGATGGTGCTGGTGCCGGGATTGCGCGACAGTGGTGAAGAGCACTGGCAAAGCTACTGGCATCAGCGTTACCCGTTTTGGCGCCGCGTCAGCCAAAAAGAGTGGTTTCCGGCCGATCTCGACCGCTGGGCGTTGGCGATCCGCCGCGAGCTGGCGGAGTGCGAGCAACCGGCGTTACTGATCGGCCATAGTTTTGGCGCGCTGGCCTCGTGCTATGCGGTGCAGGAGGCGATGGAAGGGATTGCGGGCGTCATGCTGGTTGCGCCGGCGGAGCCAATGCGTTTTGAGATAGAAGAGCGTATTCGCGCCGAGCGGCTGAGTGTTCCCGCGCTGGCTTTCGCCACTCACAACGATCCGCTCATGACCTATGAGCGCGCCAAGCACTGGTCGCAAGCTTGGGGCTGTGAGCTGGTCGATGTGGGCGAAGGCGGCCATATTAATGCGGAGTCCGGTTTCGGAACCTGGGAATATGGCCTGCAACGGCTGGCGGATTTTGCAGAGAGTCTCATTCCGCGGGAAGCCTGAGCTACGCCCCCAACACCGTGGTGGTGAGCCG
This sequence comes from Lonsdalea iberica, assembly GCF_002111585.1. GTDB lineage: Bacteria > Pseudomonadota > Gammaproteobacteria > Enterobacterales > Enterobacteriaceae > Lonsdalea > Lonsdalea iberica. The sequence continues at coordinate 5,842 of NZ_LUTP01000049.1, read as the reverse complement.
AACGATGCAACACAGCTTACCCTGCGGCGTAAACACCTCAATTTGCCAAACCTGATTTTTCTGCCCGAGATGCAGCGGCTGGCATACGCCGCGCACCTCCCCCTGACTGACCGGACGCAGGTGGCTCGCGTTAACTTCCACGCCGACCACACACGCCCCCGGCTCACTGCACAGATAGCCGGCCATCGATCCCAGCGACTCCGCCAGCGCGACTGAAGCGCCCCCATGTAGCAGTCCGAAGGGTTGGCGCGTGCGATCGTCCACCGGCATCGTGGCTTCCAGAACGCGTTCGCCCAGGTGGGTAAATGCTATCCCCAGATGAGACAGCAGGTTCGCTTCCGTCATCTGATTAAGCTGCTCAAGCGTCACATTTCGCTTCCAGATCATGCGTTTTATCCCCTCCTGTTGACGACGACCGCCGCCGGAGCGGCGACGATCTGCCTCAAGCCCTCAAGCCCTCAAGCCCTCAAGCCCTCAAGCCCTCAAGCCCTCATGATCCTATGCGCCGAGCGTCGCGCCGCCGTCGATGACGATGTCCTGCAACGTGATATGGCCCGCTTTCGACGAGGCCATAAACAGCACGGCGTCGGCTATATCTTCAGGCCGGGCGATTTTACGCAGCGGGATCCCGAGCTTGTACTGTTCCGGAAAACCCTCGATGGTGCGCTGCTCGGCATCGGGCGTGTGCCAGAGGCTGCGCTGCATCGGCGTATCGGTGGAGCCGGGAGAAATCAGGTTGCAGCGCACGCCGTAGGGCGCCAACTCCAGCCCGACCGTCAGACATAGGCTGCGCAGCGCGGCTTTGGACGCGCAATATGCCGCCATACCGACGCGCGGCACGTGCGCGGCGTTAGAGCCGATGGACACGATGGCTCCGGAGCGCTGGCGCTGGAACTGCCGCAGCGTGGCCTGGAACAGGTTGAAGGCGCCTCCCGCATTGACGCCGATGGAGTCCAACCAGTCTTGCTGGCTGAGGGTTTCCGTCGCGCCCATGCGCAGGATACCCGCGCCGTTCACCAGCACATCCAGCTGTGGCGTGCGCGCCAACAGCTCGCCGCAGCTGTCGGCGACGGCGGCCGCATCGCTGATGTCCAACTGACGGCGTAAAAACGGGACGTCGGCTTCGTCGAAGTCGACGTCAAAGCCGGTGACGTCGGCGCCCGCCTGCGCGAAGCGGCAGGCGATGACATAGCCGATGCCGCGCCCGGCGCCGGTCACCCAGACTTGCTTGCCGCGGAATTCCGCCTCCAGACTCATGCTTCCTCCCGTTGCGGTTCAGTCAGCAGGTGCAGCCAATGCGCAATCGTGGGATTTTTCACCAGCGCGACAAAGTCCAGATCGTGTCCGGCCTGACGCCAGCGCGCAACCAGCGACATGATACGCACGGAATCCAAACCGTAATCCAGCAGGTTTTCATCGTCTTCCAGATCTTCGCTGCCTTCATCCAACAAGGGCAGCAGTTCGGCCCGTAGCTGTTCCCGGCTATAGCCGGGAGCGGGCGCGATCTCCGCCAGCAGCTGATTGACGGTGGCGACGCGGCCACAGCGTCCGGCGGCGTAGCGCAATGCCATCATGTGCTCTTCCTGCGAAAAGTCGGCCAGCGCATCGGCCGCCATGAACGGCTGGATGTCGCGCATAAAGGCGTCGTTGGCGGTAGTGAGGCAGCCGATGTGGGCGTACACGCCGCAGATGATCAGCTGGTCGCGGCCCGCTTTCTTCATCTGTTGTTCCAGATCGGAACGCACAAACGCGCTATAGCGCCATTTCACCAACACGGTATCCCCGGTTTCCGGCGTCAGCGCCGGGATGATTTTCTGCTGTTCGGGATGCTGGGTGATGCCCGGTCCCCACATGTCGTTGAGCAGCGCGCGGTCGCTGTCGCTCTGCTGCTGCGGCTGTGCCGTGTAGAACACCGGGATGCCCTGCTGGCGGCAGATCTGTTTAAGCCGTGCGATGTTCTGCACCACCCGTGCCGTCAAGGGGCTGTCTTCGCCCCAGAAATTCAGGAAATACTGCTGCATATCGTGGATCAGCAGCGCCGCCCGCTGAGGCTCAACCGTCCAGCGCACTTTGTTGGCGGGCAGTTGCTCTGCGGAGGGAAGCGGGTAGGCGTTCAGTTTGGGGATACTCATCAATTATTCTCCTGCTGAGAAGGGGCGAAGCGTTCCTGCGCCATCTGGCGCAGACGTTTCTTATCGACTTTTCCGACCGGGGTTTCCGGCAGGGCGGACAGGGTTGCCACGCGGTCGGGCAACTTGTAATCGGCGATGCCCAGTTCGCGCAGATGGCGGCGAAGCTCGACGGGTTTGAGTGCCTGACGGGTGACGATAAAAGCGCAGCTTTTCTCGCCCATTAGCGCATCGGGTACGGAGACCAGCGCGGCGTTAATGACCTTGGGATGACGCAGCAGCAGACTTTCGATCTCCTCGGCGGCGATTTTCTCTCCGCCGCGGTTGATCAGGTCATTCTCTCGTCCGACGACCTGCAGATAGCCGTCGCATGCCGAATAACACGGTCACCGGAGCAGTAAAAGCCCTGCGCGTCGAACGCCTGTCGATTTTGCGCGGGACTGCGGTAATAACCGCGAAACGTATAGGGGCCGCGCGTCATCAGCTTCCCTGCCTGACCGTGCGGCAGGGGATTGCCGTTGGCGTCGGCCACCCACACTTCGTCGTCGGGGCTGATCGGGCATCCCTGAGTGGCGTAGCGGTGCGCGTCGTCGTCGTCCAATCGCGTGTAGTTCACCAGCCCTTCCGCCATGCCGAACACTTGCTGCAACTGGCAGCCCAACTCTGCCGGGATACGACGCGCCAGCGATTCGTTCAGTCGCGCGCCGCCGACTTGAAGCAATTGTAGACTGTCGAGCGCGGCGCGTTCGACAGGCGCGGCGGCGGTCTCAAGCCACAGAATGACCGCGGGCGGCACCAGCGCGGCGACGGTGGCCTGATGTGCGCGAATCAGCGGAAAGCAGCTGCTGGCGCTGGGATCGGGCGCGAGGATGACGCTGCCGCCCGCATAGAACGCCCCCAGCGCACCCGGTGAGCTGAGCGAGTAGTTATGCGCCGCCGGCAGCGCGCACAGATAGCGGGTCGCGGCGGTGAAACCGCAGATGTCCACGCTGGCGCGCACGCTGTAGTAATAGTCGTTGTGGGTGCGGGGGATCAGTTTTGGCGTACCGGTGCTGCCGCCCGAAAGCTGGAAAAAGGCGACCTGGTCCGGCGGTGTGGGGGTTGGCGCCGGCATGTCGATGTCATCATTCATTAGCGCGGACAGATCGTCATCGCCGTCGTCGCCCAGCAAGACGACCTGCGTGAGCGACGGGCAGCGATCACGCAGCTGGCCGACGAAACGGTCATCGGAGAAGAGGGGATGACGCCGATCCGCAATCAACAGCTTCGGCTCGATCTGGTCGGCGTAGGAGTACAACTCGCTGCGTTGGTGGCTGGGAAGCGCATTAACGGGAACAATTCCGGCGCGCAGCAGCGCGAAGTAGACGATGTAAAATTCGGCGATGTTGCCCAGCTGTACCAGTGCGGTATTGCCGCAGCGCATGCCGCGTTGGCGCAGAGCCGCCGAGAGCCGGGATGCTAACCGATCCAGTTGGCGATAGCTGAACCGGCGTTCGCCGCAGATGACGGCGATGGCGTCGCTGTCTTTGTGGCGGGTGAGGATGTCGTCCAGCGGCGCATCGGTCCAGTAGCCGCAGGCCCGATAGTGTTGTTCCAGCGCGGACGGCCAGCGGTTGAATTCGATGATCATGCGGCGCACTCCCTGTCTTGCTGTAACCCGAACGCGCGCAGCATGGTGCTGAGTTTGACGCCGGTTTCCTGCCATTCGGAGAGCGGCTGGGAGTCCGGCACAATGCCCGCGCCTGCGAACAGCCGCACCCGAGTGTCCTGCACTTCGCCGCAGCGAATGGTCACCGCCCACTCGCCGTTGCCCTGTGCGTCGCACCAGCCGACGATGCCGCCGAAACGTTGGCGATCGAACGGCTCCAGCTCGCCGATGCGGTCCAGGGCCGGCTGGAACGGCGTGCCGCACAGCGCGGGCGTGGGGTGCAGCAGGCAGGCCATCGACAGTGCGTTTTCTCGCGGGTCGATGACTTCGGCCTGAAGATGGGTGGCCAGATGCCACAGCACCGGCGTGCTGATGAGCGTAGGCTCAGGCGGCAGCGTCAACGAGCGGCAGCGCGGCAGGAGCGTGCGCTGCATCTCTTCAATCACCAACTGGTGTTCATAGTGGTCTTTGACAGAGCGTTGCAGCGCCTGCTGTAGCCGGTGATCTTCGCCGGCATCGTTGCTGCGGCGGCTGGAGCCTGCCAGCGGCTGCGAGGCGATCGTCGCGCCCTGTTTGCGCAACAGCAGTTCGGGACTGGCGCCCACCAGACAGCCGTCCGCCAGCGGCAGGTGGAAGTTGTAGCTCCACGGATTTTGCTGATTCAACTGTAATAGCAGCGAGAGGGTATCGAGCGGCTGCTCGGTTTCGATATCCAGCAGACGCGAAAGTACGATCTTGTTCAGTTCGCCGTGTTTTGTGGCGTCGATACCGGCGCTGACCATCCGCATGAATGTCTCTTGTTCCGGTATTTGTTGCTGACGGAGAATACGGGGAAAGGCGTCCGCCACCGGGCGATTGGCCAGCGTCTCCCGCTTGATCCAGCGGTACGATGTGGGAATTTGCAGGCTGACCGGCTGGCGTTTATCGAAAGGGATCGCGCCAACCAACAGGGGGTTGTCGAGACCGTCGCGCTGCGCCTGTTCAAACAGCTGACGCATCTGGCGCTGGAATGCGCCGTTCAGGTCGTCGCCGTCATCGGCCGGGTGGCTTAACGTAGCGTAGCAGCCGCGGGCATGCAGGCTGGCGGTTGGCGACAGGAATAGCATGTCGTCTCGGCGTAGGTCGCTGATATCCGACGCGGAAGACTTGGCAGATAGCGTAGACACAGTCCGTTCCTTATGGTTGATTCAAAAAAACGAAATAACGCGCCAGGCTTATTTCGTCGAAATTATGCTGTGGTAATCACCGGTCCCTTCATTGGAATCCTCCCGTCGGGACGCTTTTTTGCCGTTACAAATAACGGAGTGCGCAGAGCCGTGAACACGGGCTACGCGAATAATGCCTCCACGGCGAATGCTCAAGGCAATAAATAAAAATGGGCGGACGCGAAATGCCGTCCGCCGGCGTGCTAGCGGCGATGATGCATAGCCATCGCGTTTACCAGCTGTAACTCACCGTGGCGACGATGCTGCGTCCGGAGCCGTAGAAGCAGGCGGACGTATTGCTGCATGATGAGACGTAGTGTTTGTCAGCCACATTGTTGACGTTGAGCTGCACGGCCGCGCCTTTCAGGCTGGCGGCGGCTTCGCCCAGTTCGTAACGCGCCATCGCATCGAACAAGGTGTAGTGAGGCACTTTGAAGCTTTCGGCGTTATCGCCGTAGCTGGTGCCGACGTAACGTACGCCGGTGCCCAGCGTCAGGCCTTTCAACGCGCTATCCAGGAATTGATAGGTTCCCCAGGCGGACGCGGTGTGGCGCGGAATCGATGCGGGCGCCTTGCCTACCTGCGACGCGGTATTGCTCTCGCGGGTCTCCGCATCGGTGAAGGTGTACGCGCCCATCAGGCTGATTTCCGGAGTCAGCTGGGTATGCGCTTCCGCTTCCACCCCCTTCGATTTCACCTTGCCGATCTGCTCGTTGTAGCCGGTGATGCTGTTGTAGGAAGTGATGTTCTTCTGGGTGATGTCGAACAGCGACAGCGTCAGCAGCGTATTGCCGCCGGGTATTTGATATTTCAACCCGACTTCGGACTGCTCGCCGGTGGTCGGCTTGAATGGGTCGCTG
>NZ_LUTP01000048.1 GCF_002111585.1 Lonsdalea iberica | reverse complement strand
CAACCAATCATTAAACACCTTGACGGGTGTTTTTTGCGTTTTAAGCCCGCTGATTCCCAGAGACGCCAAACAGGGATGAACGCGCCTCAGCCCGCCCTCCCTGCACTATCGATTCCCGAACCTATCTGGCCCGCTGGGCGAAATACGCTTTAATCCCTTCAAGAATTGACTGCGCCACCTGCTGCTGAAATCGCGCGGTGCGCAACTTACGCTCTTCTTCCAGATTACTGATAAAAGCGGTTTCCACCAGAACTGAGGGAATATCCGGCGCCTTTAATACCGCAAATCCCGCCTGATCGACGCTATTTTTATGCAGATGGTTGATGCGCCCCATCCGGCGCAGAATTTCTCCGCCGAATTTAAGGCTGTCGCTGATAGTCAGCGTCTGCACCATGTCCAGCATCGTGTGATCGAGATAGCGGTCGCCGCTCATGCTGACCCCGCCGATGAGATCGGATTCGTTCTGAGTCTGCGCCAGAAAACGCGCGGCGGAGCTGGTCGCCCCTTTTTTCGACAGTGCGAAAACTGAAGATCCTTTCGCCGCACGGTTGGTAAACGCATCCGCATGAATGGAGACAAACAAATCGGACCGCTGCTTGCGGGCTTTCGCTACACGCACCTGCAACGGGATAAACACGTCTTCATTGCGTGTCATGTACGCTTTCATGTTGGGTTCGCGATCGATCAATGCCTTCAATCGACGCGCAATTTGCAACACAACGTCCTTTTCCCGCGTCCGATTTTTCCCAATCGCGCCGGGATCTTCCCCGCCATGCCCCGGATCCAACATCACCACCAACGGTCTTTCCCTACCGGGCTTTCCGGCACGCGGCGCTTCTTGCGGCAGCGTACGTTCAAGATCGCCCTTATTGTAGTCCTCCAGCAACGCCAGCAGCGGGTCTTCCGCGTTGTCGTAACGCCCCTCGACCGGATAGAGATCGAGCACCAGACGATTTTTAAATCCGGCGACCGGAGATAGCGCAAACGTTTTGGGGCTGACCTGCTGTTTCAGCTCCAATACCAGCCGCACCGTCTGTTTATCGAACTGCCCTGCCCGGGCGGTTTTAATGTAGGGGTCCCCCTGATTGAAGCGTTTGCCGACATTTTTCAACACGCTGTTCAGTGAGACATTCTCGATGTCCACCACCAACCGCCGGGGATTATCCAGCATGAATTGCCGATACTTCAGAGGATGGCTGGATTCCAGCGTGACGCGAGTATAGGCCGATGCTGGCCAAATGCGCACGGCGATGACCTGAGAGGTGGCGGCCACACCAACGCCGGTGACGCTCAATAGCCAGGTCGCGGCCGCCCCCTGCAAGAGTCGTCGGCGGGTCAGAGGGTGATTCGAATCAGACATGCAGCTCCGGTTTACGTACGGGGTAACAACCAATGACGATGGAAAAGGTTATGTATTTTCAGAAATGCCCGAAACTTTAGCGAATCTGCCCCATACTGTCATGAAAAAAGTTTCCCGGTTAAGCCTGCGTATTGACGTTGCCGCATGAAAAAATGCGGGCGATGAAATGCTTGCCTTTTGTGCTATTAAGCATAAAAATACAAAAATACCGAATAAAAATTCAGGGGGCTTGCAGTGAAGGAACGTAGTACAGAACTGGTTCAAGGTTTCCGCCATTCAGTTCCTTATATCAACGCGCATCGTGGCAAAACGTTTGTCATCATGCTAGGCGGTGAAGCGATCGAGCATGAAAACTTCAGCAATATCGTCAGCGACATCGGCCTGCTTCACAGCCTGGGCATCAAGCTGGTCGTGGTCTACGGCGCCCGCCCGCAGATCGACGCCAATCTTGTCGCCCACCATTGCGAGCCGACCTACCACAAACACACCCGCATAACCGACAGCAACACACTGGAGCTGGTAAAGCAAGCCGCCGGCATGCTGCAACTGGATATCACCGCTCGTCTGTCGATGAGCCTGACCAATACCCCGCTACAGGGCGCGCATATCAATGTCGTCAGCGGCAATTTTGTTATCGCCCAGCCGCTCGGGGTGGATGACGGCGTGGACTACTGCCACAGCGGCCGCATTCGCCGTATCGATGAAGAGGCGCTCCACCGCCAGCTGGCGAGCGGCGCCATCGTGTTGCTTGGCCCCGTCGCTGTTTCCGTGACAGGCGAAAGCTTCAACCTGACCTCAGAGGAAGTCGCGACGCAGCTGGCGATAAAACTTCGGGCGGAAAAGATGATCGGTTTCTGCGCCGAGCAAGGCGTCACCGACCCAAACGGCAACGTGATCCCCGAAATGCTGCCGGAAGAGGCGCAGCACCTGATTCAGAGCCAGGAGGAAGCGGAAGACTTCAATTCCGAAGTGGTGCGTTTCCTGCGTGGCGCGGTGAAAGCCTGTCGCAGCGGCGTGCGTCGTAGCCATCTCATCAGCTATCAAGAAGAAGGCGCGCTGCTGCAGGAACTGTTTTCCCGCGATGGTATCGGGACGCAGGTCGTCATGGAAAGCGCCGAGCAGGTTCGCCGCGCGACTATCCATGATATCGGGGGGATTTTGGAACTGATCCATCCGTTGGAACAGCAGGGCATTCTGGTACGCCGCTCCCGCGAACAACTGGAAATGGAAATCGACAAATTCACCGTGGTCGTCAGGGATAACCTGACCATTGCCTGTGCGGCGCTCTATCCGTTTCCTGAAGAAAGCATTGCCGAGATGGCCTGCGTGGCGGTTCACCCGGAATACCGTAACTCTTCCCGCGGCGACCAACTGCTGCATCACATTGAAACGCAGGCCCGTCATCAGGGGCTTAAGCGCCTGTTCGTGCTCACTACGCACAGTATTCACTGGTTCCAGGAGCGCGGTTTCCAGCCCGCCGAAGTTGCCATGCTGCCAAGGCGTAAGCAGGAGCTGTACAACTATCAGCGCCGTTCGAAAATACTAGTCATGGATCTCTAACGCGTTATCGCCGGACCAGACCGGCGCGAAAGCACTGTCCTTTCGCGCCGCCCGTTTCCCTACCCTTTCACCTTTCTACCGGCTACTGACCAACTAATCCGCCATTAAAGATCGAATACGCGCCTCAAGTCCGCTGTAGCGCTGCGTCGGCGTGCTGACCGCCCGGCACAGTATCGCCCTATCGCTAAATAACGACAGACGCTTGCGGGCACGCGTGATGGCGGTATACACCAACTCCCGCGTCAGAACAGGGAGAAAGTGGTTGGGCAGCGCCAGCGCCGTGTGTTCGAACTCAGAGCCCTGGGACTTATGCACGGTCATGGCATAGGCCGTTTCATGCGGCGGCAATCGGCTGGGCGCAACCGATTTGGTTCGCCCATCGGGCAGTTGGAAATAGACCCGCAGCTCACCCTGTTCGTTTGTCATACTAATGCCGATGTCACCGTTGAAAAGCCCGAGCACCGCGTCGTTGCGCTCAATCATCACCGGACGGCCGACATACCAGCGTCCGCCATTGAGCGTCGGGCGTTGAATCAATCCCGCCACCTGTAGCGCGCGTTCAATACGCTGATTCAGTCCGGCGACGCCGAACGGCCCCTCTCTGAGCGCACACAGTTGTCGGTAACGTTGAAAGGCCAGCAACACCTGCTCCGGGGCGTCGCCGCTGGCAATTCGCTGAAGATAATCCGTATACCCTTCCACCGCCTGATCCAGCAGGCGCTGATAGTCTGTGTTATCCGCCAGCGGCAAGCAGGCGATATCGCCATATCCCTGTTGCAACACGGTCAGCAACTGCGCCTCGTTGCCCCGATTTACCGCCTTCGCCAGCTGTCCTATGCCCGAGTCCGCAGTGAAACGGTAACTCTTGCGCAACAGACAAATGCTGTCGGCCACCGAGGCGTTCATAGCCGATCCCGACACCAGCGAGCAGCCCGTGAGGCGGTTCAACTGCTGACACCGCTCCTGACTGTAGCCCTGTTCGGCGAAACGACAGATGTCTCCCAGCACCGCGCCGGCCTCGACCGACGCCAGCTGGTCGCGGTCGCCTAACAATATGATGCGAGCCTGCGGCGGCAGCGCGGCTATCAGATTCGCCATCATTGGGAGATCGACCATCGAAGCTTCATCCACCACCAGGACATCCAAGTGCAGCGGATTGTCCTGGTGATAACGCAGGCGCTGGCTGTCGGGCACTGCGCCCAGCAGGCGGTGCAGTGTGGTAGCCTCCTGTGGGAAAGCCTGCCGCTCGGCGTCGCTGAGCGGCAGCTGACTCAACACGCTGCCCAACGATTCGGTGAGACGCGCCGCCGCCTTTCCGGTCGGCGCCGCCAGCTGGATGCGTGGCGACGGCCCCTCCTGCAGCGCAATCAAAGCCGCCAGCAGTCTGGCGACCGTCGTCGTTTTACCGGTGCCGGGCCCGCCGGAGATCACCGCAATCCGTCGGGTCAATGCGACCGCGGCGGCGATCTTCTGCCAGTCGGCTTCGCCTTCAATCTCAGGAAACAGCTCGTCCAGCACCGCCCGGATACGGGCTTCGTCGTAGACAGTCTCGGCGCGATTACCGGCGATAAACTGCGCAACACGGCTCTCCCCCTGCCAGCTACGCTGCAAATAGAGGTTGTCCTGCTGAAAAACCAGCGGGGCCGCCTCTTCTCCCTCGCCGACGGCGGGATCGCTTAACAGACGCTGTCGCCATTCACTTTCATCCGGTTTCCCTAACCGTTGCCAAATATCCTGAGCCAGCGATCGATCGCGCCCATCGAACAGCACGCTGGGATGAAGCTGGGATAGCGGCAGGCAAACGTGCCCCGCGCCGACATAGGCGCTAAGGCACGCCGCCGCCAGCAGGAGATGCGGCTGATCGTCTTCTGCCAGCATCCGGGCAAATTGCACATCCAGCGGACGTAACCATCGCCGCTGACGGGCTTCTTCCAACAGCTCAATCATGCCCGACATGCTCGCCCTCCGTTAACTCTTCGCCACAAAACAAATCATCCATATCGGCGACAAACGCCCGGGAAGGACGCGTGAAATAGATCCCGTTACCGGGGTGCTCGGCGCTGACGCCGCGTAGAAATAGATAAAATACCCCCCCAAAGTGCTGTTCATAGTCGTAATCCGGCAGTCGATGCCGCAGATAGCGATGCAGCGCCAGCGTGTAGAGTTGGTACTGCAGGTCGTATCGATGCTCCGCCATCGCCCGCATCATGGCGTCCTGCGTATAGGCGCTGGCGTCATGCCCCAGCCAGTTAGATTTGTAGTCCAACAGGTAGTAGCGGCCCCGCCAGACAAACACCAGGTCGATAAACCCCTTCAGCATGCCTTTGACCTGCTGGAACGATAACGCCGGACAGAGCGCCGAAAGCGGATCGTGATGTCTGATCAGCCGGTCCAACGCAGCGGCGGTGAGCATCCGTTGGATAGGCAGATAGAACTGCAGCTCGGCCTGTTTATGCCCGTTATTCAGCTCGGCGAGTCGAATAGCGTCATCGTTAAGCGGGAGCGTCAGAACATTCTCCATCCAGGGCTTCAGCGCCGACAGCCACTCATCCTCAATGCCATAATGCCGCAGCTGTTCCAATAGCCACGCGTCGTCGATCGGTTGGGTGAAGTCCAACGTTTCAAACAGGCTGTGAAGAAACGTCCCCGGCCCGGCGCCGCGCGGAAACGAGTGCGGCGAACGCGCTTCTACCTCCTCTTCCGTCGTTTCGCCCATCGAGTCGATATCAAAACGGGGCAACAACGCCTGGATGGTATCGGAACCGTGCTGCTGCAACCCTGAATAACTGGTCACCCGCCAGCCGTCGCGCAGCCGTCGGGTATTGCGCCTTGCCTCTAGCGACGGCGGCAGCGCCGACTCAGGCTGCCAAGGCCGTTCGTCCCGCGCCTCCGCCACGCTTAACGCAATATCCTCACCCACCATCCCTTCCAGTTCGGCGATGAGCGCCTCCGGGGTAGCGGCCTGGCCGCGCTGCAACAGGTAGCCCAACGCGCTGAGGTGCATGTCGCTTTCGCCCTCTTTCTTCTTTGTGCCCTGAAACAGCGGCGCTACCCCGATCGCGCAGTGATAAATAGCTCGGGTCATCGCCACGTACAGCAACCGTAAATCTTCCGCCAGTCGTTCTTCTTCCGCCAGTTGCTGGCTCTCTTCGCCGTTTTGCAGATCCAGCATGGCCCGAAAATTCTGCCTGTCGTGGTAAATCCCCTCCTGCTGAGGGCGAAAGTTGCCGATGAAAGGCAGCCAGACCAGCGGATATTCCAACCCCTTGGATTTATGAATGGTGACTATCTGCACCAGATGGCGGTCGCTTTCCAGCCGCAGCTGCTGGTTCTCTGCCTGCGGATTAGGCTGGGCGATTTGCTGGGCCAGCCAGCGCACCAGCGCATGTTCGCTGTCTAACGACGCCGAGGCTTCCTGCAACAGTTCGCCGATATGCAGAATGTCCGTCAGACGGCGTTCGCCATCGATGCTGGCCAACACATCTTCCGCGAGCCGACGATGCGTCATCATCGCCCGCAGCATCGGCAGAACGCCGCGTTGCAGCCAGAGTTGGCGGTAGCGGGCGAACTCCTCCACCAGCGCGTCCCAGTTCGCTTCGCTACGGCTCAGCGCATCCAGTGACGGCGCATCCATCCCCATGATCGTGGTCGCCATTGCCGCACGCAGCGCGCGCTCCTGCTCCGGCGCCAGCACCGCCTGCAGGATCCATAGCATCTCTCTCGCTTCCACAGTGGCGAATACACTATCGCGGTTGGACAGGTAGACGGAGGGAATGTGCAGACGGTTCAACGCCTGACGGATCAACATCGCCTCTCGTCGGCTGCGCACCAATACGGTGATATCCGCCGATCGTACCGGCCTCGTCTCACCGTGGCCATCTACCAGCCACGCCTGACCTGACTGCCCAGCGCTCAGCCAGTCACGGATCTGTCCCGCGCACTGACGGGCCATCACCTGCTGATATTCGCCGACGCCGGAGCCTTCCCGGCCGCTCAACCAGAACTGTAGCGCCGGCATTCTCGCACCTTCCATTTCAAAAGCATAAGCGCGGTTTTTCGACGCCGAATTGACGGGAAGAAACGGGATTTGTTCGAAGATGAACGGAGATTCGACGCGCAGAAACAGTTGATTCACCGCATCCACCATGCCGGGCGCCGAGCGCCAGTTGGTGTCGAGCGTATAGTGTGATGACACCTCTGCGCGCGCGCGCATGTAGGTGAAAATATCCGCCCCGCGAAACGCGTAAATCGCCTGTTTCGGGTCACCGATCATCAGCCAGCCGCACTGCGGCTGGTCAGCATAGATGGTGTGGAAGATGCGATATTGCTGGGTATCCGTATCCTGAAACTCGTCGATCATCGCCACCGGATAACGCGTGCGGATCGCCTCCGCTAATTGGCCGCCTTCCTGCTGCTGCAATGCTTCATCCAAACGACCCAGCAGATCGTCGAAGCCGAGCTCCGCCCGCCGCAGCTTCTCTTCCCGGACCGTGCGCTTTATCTCTTTGAGCGCCAGCCAGATGACCCGATCTTTTAGCGTCAGGGATTCCTGCAACAGGCGTTCCACCGCGCTGAATACAGGGTGGATCGGCGGCTCGCCTTTCGTCGTCCGCTCTATCAGCTCCTGCTGACTAAAACGCCCCAGATCTTTCGGCAGTTGATAGCTTTGCGTCGGCTGTTCGGCCCACTCGCCCACCTTGCGCAGCCAGTTGGGCAAATTACGACTGCTGTAGCGACGTTTATCTACGCCGGAGCCGCGAATCAGCGCTTCCAGGTCGGACGCCTCACGCCAGGTCTGTTTGAAGCCATCAATGATGGCAACGATCCGTCGATGCCGTTCCAGCAGTGTTTCTTCCTGCTGCGGCGGCTGACGTAGCGTCGGCATTTCTCCATGCAGATAAGGGGTCAACGTCTGCAATAAGGCCTCCGGCCCTGCCCACTGTTCGCTTACGGCCCTGACCACTTCGAGGGGCAGCGGATAGCAGTGGCGGCGCCAGAAGTCTGCGCAGGCCTGACGGCGCAGAGGCTGCTCGTCTTCCAGCAACCGCTGTTCGAACAGAATGCCGGATTCGAATGCATGGGTCGTCAGCATGCGCTGACAGAAGCCATGAATGGTGTAAATGGCCGCCTCATCCATCTGGCGCTCCGCGCGCAACAACACCTCGGCCGCCTCGCTATGCCAGTCCTGCGGGATCTCGGCCAGTAGCTGAAGCATGAGCGCGTCGCCCACCTCTCTGCCTAGGCAGGCGAGATAGAGTGCATGGATATTTTGACGGATACGCTCGCGCAGTTCTTCCGTCGCCGCCTCCGTGAAGGTGACCACCAGAATCTCTTCGACGAGCAGGGGCCGCGGATAGGCGTGTTCACCGCCAAGTCCCAGCAGTAAACGGAGATAAAGCGCGGACAGGGTATAGGTTTTGCCCGTTCCCGCCGACGCTTCGATCAGCCGCTCGCCGGACAGCGGCAGCGTGAATAAATTCAGAGTATGCGCAGTCACTGTCGTCATGATTGTTCTGCCTGCAGAGGTAACAAAATATGTAGTAAGGCGCTGTTGGTTAAACGACGCCTTTGCCCGGTCGCCGCCATCTCGTCCCTCAGCCGGTTAACGTAGGTAGTCCGCCGCAAGATCAAGATATTGGGCCTCAGCATCAGGTTGAAATAGTTTGGGGACAGCATCACGGTCATATTCAGCAACGAGGGGCTGCGAGCGGTGGCGGCACGACATCGCCGCGCCGCGTCGGTTAACGCGCGTCTCATATTCCCGGACGTTTGCCGCCGCGATGCTACTGTGGATAGCCCCCGATAGTGGTCGACATCCGGCGCAGGCGTGACCTTCCGTTGACGCAGTTCCCCCGTGATGCCTTGCCGCCGAGCGACGAAGCCACGACGCAGCGTTAATGTCGACGACCTCAGTTCCGCCACGTCATCCCCCTCGTTGCCGTTCAAAACTGATTAAATCGTACAGCGGGGAGTAACCATGTCTTCGCCGCGGCCGTCACCTGCTCAATCCTTTCACTGTCCATCTCCCGCACGATACGCTGCAGGTAATAATCTTCCCCTTCGCCAGACAGGTTATAGGTTCCCTGCCACGCCTCCAGCAGCTTTTGCTGCGCCTTAGCGAGGGTGGCTTCGTCGGCCAGCAGGCTGTCGCTGTTACGATCGTAGATAACGTTCAGCCACGCGCCGCCGGAGCGATTAAGCAGTAGCAGCGGTTGGTTCATGCCCAGCTGATAGCCGCGGATCATCAATGCCAAAAATTCCCGCGCCTGCGCCTCGCTCAGCGAGGGGAAACGCCAGCCGCTGTCGTCACGTCCATAGATCCGACTTTCGCCTTGACCGCCATTCAGGCAGTAGGCCAGATGCTCCAGCCACAGCATCATGCCGTCCACCAGCGAAATTTTACCGGGACGCCAGCGCAGCAAACCATCGTGCTGAATTTGCGTCAGCCAGCCGGTGACGCGCACGCCATCCAGCGTGACATCCAATTCCTGACTGTCCAGCAGCGCTAACTGCCGTTCTTCGCGCACGCGAGCCGCCAGATTGCGCATTTCATCCATCTGCGTCTGCCAATACAGCTCGCCGAAGGCGCCATAAGGCAGCGAACCGGCCGCACGCATGCGCCGATACAGCAGATCCGCGTCGCCATCGTTGATTAGCGCGTTCAGCAGCAGAGTATTCATTTGATAACGATCGAGGTGATCGACCAAAAACGGCTCCTCTTCCCGCAACTCCTGATCGTCGAGCACAAAATTCACGCCGAGTCGCAATTGGAAAAACGCGCGGACAGGATGACGGTAGAAGCGTTTGAGTTCGTCCAGCGTGACTTCGCTATAGTGCTGCTCCGGCAACGGCAGGTCGAACGGCGGCTGACTCTCGCCTTCACGCCCTGCCGCGGCCAGCCACTCGGCGGCAAAACTCTGCGGCGTGGCGTCGGCGATAAAGTTATCCGCATCGAACGGCATACGCGGATGCTCGCGGCAAAGCGCCGCCAACAGACGAGCAGCGCTGGCATCATCGTCGTCGTCATCCCCCGGCACGCAGTAACTTTGAGCGATGTAGTCCAGCAATTCGCTAACCAGTACAGAGGGAAAGCGGCGGCTATTATCCTGAATGGAGTGACCGATATAGCTGATATAGAGCCGGTTCTGTGCCGACAGCAGCGCCTCCAGAAACAGGTAACGGTCATCCTCCCGCCGACTGCGATCGCCGCGGCGGCGATGTCGCGACATCAAGTCGAAACCTAACGGCGGCAGCGTACGAGGATAAACGCCGTCGTTCATCCCCAGCAGGCAGACCGCTTTGAAAGGGATTGAACGCATAGGCATCAGCGTACAAAAATTCACTGCGCCAGCCAGGAAACGCTGGCTAAGCCGCTCCCGGTCGAGCCTGGCCGCCAGCTCGCTGCGTAACAGCGTGACAGCCACAGACTGCGGATAGCGCGCCTGCATACCGGTGTTGATGATCTGCTGCCACTGCTCCTCTATCAGCGTCAACGCCGCTTCGGCGTCGCCGTCCGGCAAAAAGAAATCATCGACCAATTGGCGACACAGCGGCTGCCACTCTTCCAGCGTGCGCGACTGCTGCAAACGCTGCCGCCACTGACTAAGTTGCATCAGCAAGTCCGCCAGTTGTCCCGCCAGTTCGGCGATCAGCCCGCTGGACTCGTCATAGGGAAGCACGCCCCGCCAGTCTCCCGCATGGCTGTCCATCGCATACCCGAGCAGCATACGCGTCATGCCGAAGCGCCAGGTGTGCTGGCCGGTCGGCGGTAGCATCAGCTCCCGAACGTTGTCGTCATCCAGCCCCCAGCGAATGCCGGACTCCGTCACCCAAAGCCGCAGGCGTCTCAGCCCCTCTTCGTGAATGCCGAACCGGTTCGCCAGCGCCGGAACTTCCAACAGCGCCAAAACCTGTTCCGCCATAAAACGGCTGGTTGGCAGCTCCAGCAGTGTCAGCACCGCTTGCAAAGCAGGATGCGCATGACGCGCGCGCTGATCGGAAATGGAAAAAGGCAGATAGCGATCTTCCGGCGCGTTGCCGAATACCGCCTGAATAAACGGCGAATAGCTGTCGATGTCCGCCACCATCACGATGATATCGCGGGGCATCAGCTCAGGGTCTTCTGCCATCATCGCCAGTAATTGGTCATGCAGCACTTCCACTTCGCGCTGCGGACTGTGACAGGCATGCACGGACACCGATCGATCGTCCGGCATAAGCGGCCGTTTGCGGCGTTTCGTTTCTGCGCTGCCGTCTGCCGGCTGTCCGATTTCGCTCTTCTTACCGGTTGCGACGAGACGGCTGTCTTCGAGCTCCAGCATATCCCGCTGTAGCGCGCTGAGCAGATGTTGCGCGTCGATATCCACATAAGCGGAGACGCCATTCGTCTCATCCAGCTGCTCCAGCAGATGCAAGTTATCGCGCCCAAGCTTGCCCCAAGAGGCCAGCAGCGGGTTACCTACATTTTGTTCGCCATCGTCTTTGAACAGCGATTCGATACGCGCCGGATCGCGGAACAACGGCCGGCTTTCCGCCGTTATCTGCCGGTTTTGATACAAACGCCACTGGCGTCCTTTCAGGCGAGCCAGAGACGCCTCGTCCTGAATATCGCCCCAATAATAGCGACAAGGATTGGTAAACAGCAGGTGTACGTCGATATGTTTGCCCAGCGCATTTAACGCCTGCAAATAGACCGGCGGCAGTGCGGAAATACCGCAGATGAATACGCGATCCGGTAGCCCCGGAGGACGGCTTTCCGCCTGCTCAAGCACCTGAATAAACCGCTGATAGAGGATAGTATGGTGCCATTCAAGCTGCCCCAGAGATTGCGTGTACTCCACCAGCCGCCGCCAGAGTGGCGCCTGCCATTGCTGAGCTTCCCCCGCCTCATCCACACTTAGCCCCTGCTGCCAGCGTATAATCCAGTCAGGACGATAAATCAGATATTGGTCGAACAGGTCAGCCGTGCGCCCGGCCAGTTGGTGCAATTTGCGATCGTCGTCGTCCTTTTCCAGATAGTGGGCCAACAAAGCGAAAGCGGGATCGTCCAACTGCTGGGGCAGCAGATGCATCAGCTTCCAGCTCATGGCTTCCTTGCTAAAGGCGCTTTCCTTGGGGATTTCGGGGATCAGCCGCCGGCACATGTCCCACAAGAAGACGCCCGGCAGAGGAAATTGGATATTAGCGGCGATATGAAATTTTTCGGCCAGTTCAATTTGAAGCCACTGCGCCATACCCGGACTTTGCACTAACACCATTTCCGGCTGGAAAGGGTCGGTAAGCGGTTGCTGCTGCATCAGCGCCGCCGTCAGCTCCTTCAATATATCCAGCTGATTGGAATGGTAAACCGTGAACATGGGGACTCCTGACCGTTCGCTGCCGTTTATGATGTATTCGAGGTTGGCTCTTCAGTTTCTGTTTCTGTTTCTGTTTCTGTTTCCGTCAGCGGATAGCACAGCCAGCGGGTGAGCGAGGCTGAATAGTGTCGCGGCGTCACCACGGCGGCGGTGACCCGTTGGCACTGCGAGCCGTAAGGCTGCACGTTTAAAGAGCTGGTCCAGCCTTCAGGCAATGAAGCGGTGACGGTCTGAACGGGCACGCCCGCGTCCTGCGCCTCTAGCTGTTCATTAACCCACCGCCAGGCCTGGCGCTGCTGCCATTGGTACTGTAATGACCGTTGAAGTATTAAATGATATTGCAATAATCCAGTCAGAGAAACCGAGAACAGCACTGCGGCAATCAGCGTCTCGAGCAGACTGAACCCGCTTTGGTTTCCGTCGAACGCCAGTTTCTTAATGAACGACACAGTAACGCGCCTCCGGTTCCGGGCAGAAGTCGAGCCATCCTTGCGACATCGCCTGCAGCAGCACGGCGCCGTCGATCGTCTGCGACGCGACGCGCTGATACAACCTTAGCGGCGGAGTGTCCACCGCCAACTGCCCCTCGCCGCGCAGTATGCCCTGGTTGCCTGAAGACGATAAATGCAGGCACACCCGCAGACGGTCCATCGAGAGCGTACGGCACTGCCATACATCGCCATGCTCCTGCCAGCGTTGACTGATACCCCATTCCAGAGAAGATAGCCCTTGATTGAAGGCTTTCCAATAATGCTGTTCGTCCTTCCCCTGCTCCGTCCAGGTTTCCAGCTGCTTTTGCATACCGACCAGCAGTAACACGCCAAGGGAGATCAGCACCATGACGATCATCAGGGCATTACCCGTCTGGTGACGTTTAGACGGCATCATGATTACGCCTCCCGACCCATCTCCGCACCTGCTGTTTGATGTGCGGCCGGTCGGTCCAATAGCCCGAGAGCCCCAGCAAATATAACGTCCCTCGACTGCCCGGTTGCGACGAGACCTGAAAGCCGGTGATGGTTACCTCATTTGGGTCGAAGAATTTATCCCAGCGTTTTCCCCGACACCGGGCGTAGCCGGTCTGGACTTCGAGAGAGCCGTCGCGCAGGCGGTAGCTGAAAAATTCACCCTCAGACCGTTCGCCGGGATCCCAGTGGCCGCTATGGT
This sequence comes from Lonsdalea iberica, assembly GCF_002111585.1. Taxonomy (GTDB): domain Bacteria; phylum Pseudomonadota; class Gammaproteobacteria; order Enterobacterales; family Enterobacteriaceae; genus Lonsdalea; species Lonsdalea iberica. Next base: position 9,910 of record NZ_LUTP01000048.1, on the reverse strand, counting down.
TTATATCGTAAGAGACCGTCAGGCAATTCTGGGCCGGATTCATGCTGTCGGTGCTCAACGTAATCGCCTCGTTCCGGCAGTGACCTACGCAAAATCCCGCGCGAAGGATATCCTTCTCGATAACGGATAAGGCCTGGCTGAGCGTCTGCTCAAGACGAAACGCGTTAAGTCCCTGCTGGCTCTGTTTATTCAACACAGAAAACAGCTGTACGGCCGCGAGAATAATGATACTGACAATACCGAGCGCCAGCATAACTTCCGGCAGAGAAAAACCGCCGAAGCGACATTTGTTATCCGGCGTCAGCATAGAGGAGTACCCAGCAGCGGCCGTCCTTCACTGCACAGCCTTAATCTTCCACGCACGGAAAGCACCAACCGAATACGTCCCGCCGCATTTCTGAGCGTCAAATGGCCCGATTGCGCTGTGTGACGCAGACCAAAGAAAGAAAACTGCTGCGCTGTAGCATCGACCAGCTCAACGTCGCGGGAGGTTGGGGTAAAAAAAAGCGCGCTGTCCGCCGGACAGTCGCTGCCTGATGTTCCCGGACCTATGCACCATCGCTCCCCGACACGCTGTATCCGTGCCATCAGCGTCTCGTTGCGCCAGTTGGCCTGTGTTTGTATCCGTCCCACTACGCTCATTAGCTGCCGGGCATTCTGCTCCAGCGCCATCGCCTGACGATATCCCAACCAGCTGTGTAGCCCAGCGCCGACCAGGAGTGATATCACCGCAATTACCATCACTAACTCCAGCAGGGTAAACCCCTGTTGCCATCCATTGCACTTTTTCATGTCGCTCAGTGTAGCGACAATACCTATTCCCGACAGCAAAATGGTATCGGCTTTGCGCAGCGCCGCGTAGATTTTTTAAAGCGAAAACAGATTATTACTTTTTAAATGCGAAGCTGTTCGCAAAAACCGTCGCGGACATAAAAAAAACCTGTCGGCGAAACGCCCACAGGATATTTTTATGACTGACCGAGCGGCGCCGAAATCCGCGCCGACGATATCGAGCGATGCCGCCGACGTCAGGGATAGAGGCGCGAGCGCCTCAACTGAATGGCTAGATCGCGACGGGCGCTTTGATGGGCGGATGCGGATCGTAACCTTCGATGTCGAAGTCTTCGAAACGATAGTCAAACAGGGAGGCGGGACGACGCTTGATGACCAATTTTGGCATCGGACGCGGTTCACGGGTCAGTTGCAGATTCGCCTGTTCCAAGTGGTTGCTATACAGGTGCGTATCGCCCCCCGTCCAAACGAAATCGCCAACGTCCAGATCGCACTGTTGCGCCACCATGTGTACCAGCAGCGCATAGCTTGCGATATTGAACGGCAGCCCCAGGAAGACATCGCACGAGCGCTGATAAAGCTGGCAAGAGAGCTTACCGTCGGCGACATAAAACTGGAAGAAAGCATGGCAAGGCGCCAGCGCCATCTGATCAAGCTCGCCTACGTTCCAGGCGGAGACGATGATGCGGCGCGAGTCCGGATCCTGCTTCAACTGGGTCATCACTTTCTCCAGCTGATCGATCTGGCGGCCATCCGCCGCGCCCCACGCACGCCACTGTTTGCCGTACACCGGCCCCAGGTCGCCATTGTCATCGGCCCATTCGTCCCAAATGGAGACCTTGTTTTCGTGCAGATAACCGACGTTGGTATCACCGTTCAGGAACCACAGCAGCTCGTGAATAATGGAGCGCAGATGACAGCGTTTAGTCGTGACCAGCGGAAATCCCTGCTGCAAGTTGAAACGCATCTGATGACCGAAAATCGACAGCGTACCCGTGCCCGTGCGGTCGTCTTTTGGCGTCCCCTCATCAAGCACTTTTTTCATCAGTTCCAGATACTGTTTCATACTACCTCGTTTAAAAATTGAATCGTTGCCATCACGGCCGAGCTGGCTGACGGCGATAAGCCCAAATCATCATCAGAAGCCCCACTAACACCATCGGAATCGACAGGATTTGTCCCATGCTCATGATGCCGCTGAAAAGCCCCAACTGCGCGTCCGGCTGACGGAAGAACTCAACGATGATACGGAACAGACCATAGCCGATCAGGAACAGGCCGGAGACGCTGCCCATGGGACGGGGTTTGCGAATAAAAAGATTCAGGATGATGAACAGAACAACCCCTTCCAGCAACAGTTCATACAGTTGCGACGGGTGACGCGGCAACACGCCGTACTGATTCAGAATGTCCTGCCACTCCGGATGCGTAGCAGCCTGCACCATGTCTTCGCCGCGCGAACCGGGAAACAGCATCGCCCACGGCGTGTCTGTCGTCACTCGGCCCCAAAGTTCGCCGTTGATGAAGTTGCCCAGACGTCCCGCGCCAAGGCCGAACGGGATCAGCGGCGCAATAAAGTCGGAGACCTGGAAGAAATTACGTTTAGTGCGATAAGCGAAGCACAGCATGACGACGATCACGCCGATCAAGCCGCCGTGGAACGACATGCCGCCATCCCAAACCTTGAACAGGTAGAGCGGATTTTCCAGGAAGCTGGAAAAAGCATAGAACAACACGTATCCCAGTCGACCGCCGATAAACACGCCGAGAAAGCCCAGATAAAGCAGGTTTTCAACTTCGTCTTTTTTCCAGCCGCTGCCCGGTTTGTTCGCTCGACGAACCGCCAGCCACATGGCGAAAACAAAACCCACCAGATACATCAGACCATACCAGTGCAGCGATACGGGGCCGATGGAAAAAATAACCGGATCAAATTGAGGAAATTCCAGATAGCTCGTCGTCATCAATCACCACATTCTCGTTGTTTTGTCCCTGATTACGGGCTCGGCTAAAGGCAGGAAAACCGCTGTAACGCCTGCCGCATTTCGCGGTTGCGCATAATAGCATAACGTATCAGGGCCCATGCCGGTCTTGCAGCAAAAGATCTGTAAAACATCGCTTCATGATTTGCGGTGACGTAACATCATCGTCCGCCGCGGATCAGGCCGCCCAGGCCTCGTTCCTCAATAAACAGCGATGCCCACTGTCGCGCCTCGGTGGCGGTCTGCGCCGTCAGCACTTTATCCGCAAGCCTCCCCGCCTCGTCCTGTTCAATGTGACGCAGCAGATACTTGATACGAGCCACGCAGCGTCCGTTCATACTCAGCGACCGATAACCCATCCCGATTAACAACAAGGCGCCCATCGGCTCGCCGGCCATCTCCCCGCAGACCGACACCGGCAAACGCTGCTGGCGGCACTGCGTGACAATCAGGTTCAAGGCCTGCAACATCGAGGGATGAAGGCTGTCGTAAAGGGAGCCAACGTGGGGATTGTTGCGATCCACCGCCAGCAGATATTGCGTGAGGTCGTTCGTCCCCACCGAAACGAAATCAATGCGCGAACTGAGATGCGGCAGCAGGAACAGCATCGAGGGGACCTCGATCATAATTCCGATACGCGGCCGGGGCTGCGTGCCATTTAACATCTCCGCGACTTCCCTCGCCGCGCGATCGATCAGCCGACGCGCTTCATCGATCTCGTCCAGACTGTTGATCATCGGCAACAAGATATGCAGATTGCCCAGCGCCGCATTAGCACGCAGCATGGCGCGCACCTGAATCAGGAAAATTTCCGGCTGGTCGAGCGTCACACGAATGCCTCGCCATCCCAAAGAGGGGTTTTCCTCGCTGATTGGCATATAGGGCAAGGGCTTGTCGGCGCCGATATCCAGCGTTCGCAGCATCACCGGATTTTCAGGATAGAGGCGCAGCATGCTTTCATACTGCGCCACCTGCTCATCCTCTGACGGAAATCCGCTTTGCACCATGAAGGGGATTTCCGTGCGATACAGGCCGACGCCGTCGACCTGATTGATGAAGCGCTTTTCGTGCTCGGCGCTGAGGCCGGCATTGAGCATAACGCGCACCCGCTCGCCGCTTTTCAGCATGGCCGGGCGGTTGCCGTCATCTTCCGTCAGCCGGTTAAGCTCCTGCTCCTCATCCAGTAGGCGCTGATATTCCTGTACCAGCACCGGCTCGGGATCGACCAGCAGTTCACCCCGGTAGCCATCAAGAATCAGCAGCCGCTGATGTAACAAGGCGGGCTGAATATCCGCGTCCATCAGGGTGGGGATCCCCATAGCCCTGACCAGTATCGCGGCATGCGAGTTAGCCGCGCCTTCGTGAACGACGATCCCGGCGAGCCTGTCTTGAGGCAGTTCGGCCAGCAACGTCGCCGTCAGCTCATCCGCCACCAGAATAAAACGCTCCGGCCACTGCGCCGTACCCTGAATGCTATCGTCCAGATGAAACAGCAGCCGCTGTCCCAGTGCGCGCAGGTCGCTGGCTCGTTCACGTAAATAGGTATCTTGCAGCGTGGCGAATTGCGCGGAAAAACGCTCGATGACGACCTTGACCGCCCACTCCGCCGAACTGCCGGTATCCACTTCCTGACTCAGCTCTCGCTTTAGCCGGGCATCGTTAAGCAAATGGGAGTAGAGATCGAATATCGCGGCGCTTTCTTTCTGCGCGCTGGCGCTGAAGCGCTTGCTGTACCGGCGGAACTCCGCGGCGGCGTTTTCCATCGCCAGCAGCAGGCGCGAACGCTCACGATCGCTATCCAAGCTGGAGGCAGGGAAAATTTGCTCCAGCGAGGGCTGACTACGATCCTGCCAACCAGAGGCGATTGCCACCCCCGGTGCGGCGGCCAGCGCGTTGATCCGCGTCTGCCGGTATTGCCCAAACAACGCATTGATTTGAGACTGGGACAGGATGGTCGCCATCTGCGTCGCCAGCGTCACCATGAAGGATTCGTCGTTTTTATCGAACTGTCTCAATTCCCTTTGCTGCACGACCAAAACGCCCAGCAGCTGACGCCGATGAATAATCGGTACGCCAAGGAAAGAACGGAATTGCTGTTCCCGAACCGCAGGAATGAATTTGAAGCTGGGGTGGCTTTGGGCATCGGCCAGATTGATGAGTTCAGCGCGCTCGCCGACCAATCCGACAATGCCCTGACCGAAGGCGAGGGTGACAGGGCGGCCACGAGGTTTTTTCAACCCTCGTGTCGCCATCAGGTAGTAGCAGTGACGGTCGTGATCAGCCAGGTAGATAGAACAGACTTCGGTGTCCATCGCCAGGCAGATTTCGTTGACCAGGATATCCAGCGCATCCGATAACTGCGCCGTACCGGCGACTTTCTCAATGACTTCTCGCAGGCGCGTAAGCATGGTGAGCTGAGTTATCCTCTCTTACGTCGGGGACTGGAAGGCGACCGGGCCGAATTCTCCTGTAATTGAATAACCGAGGAGATAAACTCCTTCATGACCCGTCGGTAGACGTCGCGTTTAAAGGAGACGACCTGCCGCACCGGATACCAAAAGCTAACCCAGCGCCAGCCGTCGAATTCCGGCGTGCCGCTGCTCTGCATGTTGATTTCTGACTCATTGCACATTAACTGCAACAGAAACCACTTTTGCTTCTGGCCGATACAGACGGGTTTTGTGTCCCAACGCACCAAACGTTTTGGCAATTTATAGCGTAACCAGCTTCGAGTCGAAGCCAGAATACGCACGTCCCTTTTGCGCAGTCCGACTTCCTCATACAGCTCACGGTACATCGCCTGTTCCGCCGTTTCACCAGGGTTGATTCCCCCCTGTGGAAACTGCCAGGAGTGCTGGCCGTAGCGGCGGGCCCACAGCACCTGCCCCTGCCGATTACAGATTACAATACCAACATTCGGGCGGTAGCCATCATCATCGATCACCGGACTACCTCGATAAACTGAAATGCTAAGATAACCTGATTGTTTCACACTCCCGGCAGACGGTAAACTCCTGCTTATCATCGTCTTCTTTATAATAAGAGACCGGTAACCCACAGATAGAATCAAAGTTATAAACATTCACCCGCTTATATCACCGGTTTATTCACTTTTTCTGTGGACATCTTTGTGAAGAACATCCTTTAGGAAGTGCGCAAACCCGTTTTCAAGCTTTCTCTCGACCTTAGAAGCCATTAAAAATAGTCTTTTTAATTGATGTAGTTAACTTACTTTTCTACCGTTTTTCCCCCACCCCGAACATTGCATAGAATTCGGTCTTTTCCAAAGTGGTGAAATATCACACTACCGAGAGCTTATCCACAATCCACCTCCCTATTTATGCCAAAAAACCAGCTAAACCAGCAAAAAAAACCCTCGTCAAGGCTGTAAATGGAAACAGTGCTCCAGAATTATCCCGTTTATCCCATAAATCTGTGGATAACAGGGTGTAAAATCCTGTTCATTCCCGGTGGCTTACCGTGAACAAGTCCCCTTATCCTTTTTCTGCCTCGACACCACAGAGAAAAAACCACAGCGTAATCATGCTATTATTATTTTCATCTCGTGAATGGAACCACTGAAAACTATCCCCCGACGAGAGCTGTTCCTTTTTTGTACAAACCAGGAGACTTATGAACACCCCTTCTGTCCACCGCGATCCGCCTCCTGATGAGCTGACGTTGCTGCAACGCGCCCAGTCGCTCGCCGGATATAATTTGGCTGAGCTGGCGGCGATCGCTGAACTACCGTTGCCGGCAAACCTGAAGCGGGACAAAGGATGGACCGGCATTCTGCTAGAGCGTTTTCTGGGCGCCAGCGCGGGCAGCAAACCGGAACAAGATTTTCCCGAGCTTGGCGTAGAGCTGAAAACGATCCCCATCGACGAACTGGGACGGCCGTTGGAGACCACTTTTGTCTGCGTCGCGCCGCTAACGGGCAACAGCGGCGTCACCTGGGAGCACTGCCATGTTCGCCATAAACTGAGCCGCGTGCTGTGGATGCCGGTGGAAGGCGGCAGGCAAATCCCTTTAGGTGAGCGGCGCATCGGCGCACCGCTGCTGTGGAGCCCCGATCCGGTGGAAGAAGAGCAGCTACGTCAGGATTGGGAAGAACTGATGGATTTGATCGTCCTCGGCAAAGTGGAAAGCATCACGGCGCGGCATGGAGAAGTGCTGCAGCTGAGGCCTAAAGCCGCAAATAGCCGCGCGCTCACGGAAGCGGTGGGCGAACATGGGCAGCCGATCATGACGCTGCCGCGGGGGTTTTATCTTAAAAAAACCTTTACCGGACCTCTGCTCGCTCGCCACTTTCTGCTTTAATGGCTACCCTTTCCTTGCCTGCCGTAACTGAGGGCAGAGTATAAATATCGGTTACGTTTCATTTAAGGTGCATTGATACAATGTTTGATTGGATTGCGGATCCTAATGCCTGGCTGGCGCTTGGCACACTCACCATTTTGGAAATCGTTCTCGGCATCGATAACATTATCTTCCTGTCTCTGGTCGTCGCCAAACTGCCCCCACATCATCAGAACAAAGCACGCCGTATCGGTTTGCAGGGCGCGATGTTGATGCGGTTGGGGCTGCTCGCCTCCATCGCTTGGGTGATAAAACTGACTAACCCGTTGTTTTACTTGATGGATAAAGCCATTTCCGTCCGTGATCTCATCCTGTTCTTCGGTGGTCTGTTCCTTATCTGGAAGTCTGGCAAAGAGATCCATGAAACCATTCAAGGCGGCTCGGCAGAACATGATTCAAAGGTGCATTCGTTCTTTGGCGCCATCATGCAAATCATGCTGCTGGACATCATTTTCAGCCTCGACTCGGTCATCACCGCCGTCGGTTTGTCCGATCACCTGTTTATCATGATGGCCGCCGTGGTGATCTCCGTCGGCGTGATGATGCTGTCCGCACGTCCTATCGGCGAATTCGTCGAGCGTCATCCGTCGGTCAAAATGCTGGCGTTGACCTTCCTGATTCTGGTCGGCGTTACCCTGATTCTTGAAAGCGTGGATGTCCATGTGCCTAAAGGCTACATCTACTTCGCCATGTTCTTCTCTATGATGGTGGAAACCCTCAACCTGCTACGTGGAAAGAAAACCGCTCAGCAGCAGTGATGTCCGCCTCCGTCAGAGGGGTGCAACACGCCCCCTGATACAAGATGCCTCCGACGTTCCTCGGGGGCATTTTTCGAGGCAAAGCGATGCAGGTATAACTAGCGCCGCAGGTCACAAGAAAGAGGCTCGAATAATTGGCCAGCCAGCATCGTCAATGGGGACGCTTCGCCGACGAACTTTTTTACATTTTATACGCATCTTCTTTCCATAAATCCGGATAGAACCTGTGACTTCCTTTGCTAAACTTGCCCTAAATTTTCGAATCATTGCCGTCAACAACAGGTAACTCCCTTATGCAACCAATCATGAAATCGCTTCTGGCGCTTAGCGTCATCACCCTGCTTGCCGGCTGCTCCAGCCATTATGTCGTCGCCACCAAAGAGGGTCAGGTGCTGCTGACCAAAGGCAAACCGCAAGTTGATGAAAGCACCGGGCTGATGATTTTTACGGATGAGGACGGGCACAAACACGCGATCGACAACAACGATATTTCGCAGGTCGTCGAACGCTAAGGCGAAATGACGATGTTGCGCCAAGAGGCTTTCCCCCTTGACGAGGCTTGGTTATAGTCAATTGAAGGTGCTTTCAAACGCACCGGTTCCTCTTCAAATACAAAGGAAGCTGGCACAATGCAATATCATCGTATCCCTCATACTGCTCTAGAAGTCAGCGAGCTGGGACTGGGCACCATGACCTTTGGTGAACAAAACAGTGAAGCCGACGCTCACGCCCAACTGGATCACGCCATTGCAGCCGGGGTAAACCTGATTGATACCGCCGAACTTTATCCGGTTCCCCCGCGGCCAGAAACACAGGGGCTTACCGAAAGCTATATCGGCTCTTGGCTGAAACAGCGCGGCGGCCGCGAAAAACTGATCATTGCCTCGAAAATCAGCGGCCCGGTGCGCGGCGACGATCACAACATTCGTCCTCAGCAGGCGCTGGACCGCAAGAATATCCGTGAAGCCCTCAACGACAGTCTGACGCGTCTAAACACCGACTACATCGACCTTTACCAACTGCACTGGCCGCAGCGCCAAAGCAATTTCTTCGGCAAACTGAACTACCGCTATACCGACGACAAACCGGCTGTGACGCTGCTCGAAACGCTCGAAGCGCTCAATGAGCAGGTCAGGGCCGGGAAAATTCGCTACATTGGCGTCTCCAACGAAACGCCGTGGGGCGTAATGCGCTATCTGCAACTGGCGGAAAAACACGACTTGCCGCGCATCGTCTCCATCCAGAACCCCTACAGTCTGCTTAACCGCAGTTTTGAAGTCGGTCTGGCCGAAATTAGTCAGCACGAAGGCGTGGAGCTGCTGGCATATTCCTCGCTGGCGTTCGGTACGCTGACAGGCAAATACCTGAACGGCGCCAAACCGGCGGGCGCGCGTAACACGCTGTTCAGCCGTTTCACCCGATACAACGGGCCGCACACCGAGCAGGCCATCGCAGACTATGTCGCGCTGGCGGAACGCCATGGGCTCGACCCGGCGCAGATGGCGTTGGCGTTTGTACGACAACAACCCTTCGTCGCCAGCACCTTGCTGGGAGCGACCTCCGTTGAACAGCTGCGTATCAATCTGGAGAGCCTGACGGTGACGCTGGATGAAGACGTGTTAAGCGAACTGGAAGCCATCCACCAGCGCTTTACCTTCCCTGCTCCATAACATGCACGCATCATGACAGGGCCAACTTCGGCCCTGTTAATATCCAAGGCTCGCTTAAAACATCACGCTAAACTGCATACGAACGCCATCGTCGCGGACCTTGCTTCCGTGCATCCCCTGATATCCCAGAGACAAGCGGGCGTGATCGCTGAGGTCCACCGCCAGTCCGGCGTGCAACAGTACGGCATTTTTTGGCATCGCCGCGCCATCAACGTTGAAATCGTCTCCCCCGTGGGTGAAATGCAACCGCGCCGAACGATTTCGTTCGCTCAGACGACGTTGGTAGCCGATATCCCCGTATAACGAGAAGGGTGAAACGGCGGTGAAACGCATGTCGCCGCGCAGTCCC
>NZ_LUTP01000047.1 GCF_002111585.1 Lonsdalea iberica | reverse complement strand
TGTGTACGCGGATCTGATGTGTCCGTCCGGTGACCGGACTGGCTTTGACCAACGTCGCGTGCTCGAACCGCTCTTCAACTTTGAAGCGTGTCTCAGACGGTTTTCCTTCGCTATTCACACGGACGATTCGCTCACCGCTCTGCAAAATATTTTTCAGCAGGGGTGCCTGCACGACTTTACAATGAGATTGCCATTGTCCACGCACCAGGGCGAGATAATCTTTCTGCATCCCTTTGCTCCGCAATTGCTCATGGAGCGCGCGCAACGCGGACCTTTTTTTGGCGACCAACAGAACACCGGAAGTGTCCCTGTCTAAACGGTGCACCAGCTCCAGAAAGCGAGCTTCAGGCCGAAGTGCCCGTAGGCCTTCGATAACGCCGAAGCTGAGGCCGCTGCCTCCGTGGACGGCAGTCCCCGAAGGCTTGTTGAGCACCAATAAATAGTCATCTTCGTAAATGATGCAATCCGCCAACGCCGACACCTTAGCCAGACCGGTAGAAACCTGCGCTTCTTCACGTTCGGACGTTCTCACCGGCGGAATCCGGATGAGATCGCCGTCGAGCAGTTTGTACTCCGGCTTCACCCGCTTTTTATTTATTCGGACTTCACCTTTACGCAAAATACGGTAAATCATGCTCTTCGGCACACCTTTCAATTTTGTGCGAAGAAAATTGTCGATGCGTTGACCCGCCTCTTCATCGGAGACCGTCAAAAATTGTACTGATGGGTTCTCTGTTTTCATGGGCCAGAATTCTAAAGAGCGTGGGTAGATAGCGCCACATCTTTTTCTATGCTTAACTGTGAGTCTGACTTATGAAGTTAATAGTCAGCTTCTGTAACAGTGACGATGCGCGAATTTCGTACATTGCTGTCTCAGAGCGGTTGATAACTTCATTTTGACAGGCAAAGTCACCTTGCTATCGGCGTATCAGCAATGGAATAATGCTTCGGCTTTCCGCGCTGTTTACCTGAAAAACAAGGGAAATTGCGGAATTATTATATTTGCCTGATGGGTCACAACGCAGCAATGGCGTAAGACGTAGCGATTTATCAAGCAGTTAGCGAGCTGCGGTAAGCAGTTTGGCCGGCAAATGGAATCAGATCTGGCACCTATTTTCAGAAGCTGTTCCCGCAATAAATGCACTGTTTTCCATCAGGAAATACAGGCTACCGAAACATGCGTCTCTATGCAGACGACAACCGGGAGGTTGACGCCCCTGCGATAAGCCACGAGGCCATCGGTTCATTCCGGTCACACCCCGCTTTCACCGGCAGCTCTATCCATAATGTAAGTTAAGAATAACGAGTAAGTTACGATGAAAAGAATGTTGATTAACGCGACTCAGCAAGAAGAGTTGCGTGTTGCCTTGGTTGATGGTCAACGCCTCTATGATCTGGATATTGAAAGCCCGGGTCATGAGCAAAAGAAAGCAAACATTTATAAAGGTAAAATCACGCGTATTGAACCGAGTCTCGAAGCCGCATTTGTTGATTACGGCGCTGAACGACACGGTTTTCTCCCCCTCAAAGAAATCGCTCGCGAATACTTCCCCAGTCACTATGCTTCTCATGGCCGCCCAAACATCAAAGATGTTCTGCGCGAAGGCCAGGAAGTTATTGTGCAGGTGGATAAAGAAGAACGCGGCAACAAAGGTGCGGCGCTGACGACGTTTATCAGCCTTGCCGGTAGCTACCTGGTTCTGATGCCGAACAACCCACGTGCCGGCGGTATTTCACGCCGTATCGAAGGGGATGACAGGACCGAGCTGAAGGAAGCGCTGAGCTCTCTGCAGTTGCCTGAAGGCATGGGCCTGATTGTACGTACGGCCGGTGTAGGCAAATCCGCAGAAGCCCTGCAATGGGATCTGGCGTTTCGCATCAAACATTGGGAAGCCATCAAGAAAGCCGCAGAAGGTCGCCCTGCGCCGTTCCTGATCCATCAGGAAAGCAATGTGATCGTTCGCGCATTCCGCGACTATCTGCGCCCGGACATTGGCGAAATCCTGATCGACAACCCCAAAATTCTGGAACGCGCCAAGGAGCACATCGCCTCACTGGGTCGTCCCGATTTCAGCAGTAAGATCAAACTGTACAGCGGTGAAATTCCACTATTCAGCCACTATCAGATCGAATCCCAGATAGAGTCAGCCTTCCAACGCGAAGTGCGTCTGCCCTCCGGCGGCTCCATCGTAATTGACACGACCGAGGCATTGACAGCCATCGATATCAACTCCGCACGCGCTACCCGCGGCGGCGATATCGAAGAAACCGCCTTCAACACCAATCTGGAAGCGTCCGACGAAATCGCCCGTCAGCTGCGTCTGCGCGACTTGGGTGGTTTGATCGTTATCGACTTCATCGATATGACACCCGTCCGCCATCAGCGTGAAGTTGAGAATCGCCTGCGCGATGCCGTCCGTCAGGACCGCGCCCGTATTCAAATCGGCCGCATTTCACGCTTCGGTTTGCTGGAAATGTCGCGTCAGCGTCTGAGTCCTTCGCTGGGCGAATCCAGTCATCACGTTTGTCCGCGTTGTAGCGGAACCGGGACGATTCGAGATAACGAGTCTCTTTCCCTGTCTATCCTGCGTTTGATCGAAGAAGAAGCGCTGAAGGAAAACACCAAAGAGGTACAGGCGATTGTGCCGGTTCCGATCGCTTCTTACCTGCTGAACGAAAAACGTGACGCGGTTAACGCCATCGAACAACGTCAGGGTAGCGTCCGAGCCGTTATCGTACCGCACGACGGCATGCAAACGCCTCACTACTCCGTCGTACGTATCCGTAATGGCGAAGAGAAACCGGCGCTAAGCTACATGCTGCCGCAAATGCTGGATGCAGAAAACCAACTGGTACAGGAAGAGCAGATCGCCGAGCGTAAAATGCCTGAGCAACCGGCTCTGGCGACATTTACCTTACCGGATACTCTGCCTGCTGAAACGCCGACCCCGGCTGCCGCTCAGAAAGCACAGTCCGCCGCGCCTCAGAAATCGGGCATCATTCGCCGTCTGTTCGGGTCTTTGAAAGGCATGTTCGAGGCGCCTCAAGCCGAAGTGGAGGAGAAACCGGAACAGCCGCAGGTTAAAGAGAACGACACGGGCGAAGGTCAACCACGTCAAGAGCGTCGCAACAACAATCGTCGCCAATCCGGCAATCGTCGCGATCGCACAGAGCGGACGCCGCGTGAAAACCGTGAGCCGCGCGAAGATCAGCCGCGTCGTAATAACAAGCGGACGCAAAATACCGCTAATGACACGCAAACTCCGGCCGTTGATGCACAGGAAAAAGCCGCGCGGGAAGAGCAACGTCGTGAACAGCGCGCGGAACGTCAGCGCAACCGGCAGGAAGACAAGCGCCAGGCTCAACAGGAAGTGAAAGAGCTGAACGCGACGGCTGAAACCGAAATTCAGGCGCCAGAGCAGGAAAAACCCGCTCAGGTGATGCCTCGCCGTCAACGTCGTCAGCTTACGCAGAAAGTTCGTGTAGTGGATGAAGCGGATGCCGCAGTCGCAGCGAAACCGAGCGTTGAAGCCAACCCGGTAGCGGAAACCGCCGCACCGGCCTCCGCGGAAACCAGCGCGGAAAATAACGGCGGAGACAGCCGCGACAACAACATGCCGCGCCGTTCACGCCGTTCGCCGCGCCATCTGCGCGTTAGCGGCCAGCGTCGTCGCCGTTACCGTGATGAGCGCTACCCGGTACAGTCGCCAATGGTGGTCGAGCAAGCGGCTTCTGCGCCTGAAATGGCTTCTGGCAAAGTGTGGATTCACTACCCGATCACACAACCTCAGCCTGAGCCTGAAGCACCGGAAACCGTTGTTCAGGAAAATGATGCGATTACCATACCTACGGTGACGGAATACGCGTTGCTATCCAGCGCAATCGCAGAAGAAATCGTTGAGGAAAGTAACGAGTCTGCTGACGCTCAGAGCGCCGATGTCATCGCGCCGGAAGAAGAAGTGACCGCTCAGTTGCCGTTGGAAACCCGCGTATCTCGTGAAGAGACAGTGACGGCGGAAGACAGCGACAAAGAAACGGATCAGGCCGACTCAGCATCAACACCGTCTGAAGACGCCGTGGCCGAAAATGAAAACGTCGAGGACGCAGAAGTTACAGCGCCTGCCACAGAGGATGCCCCGGCAGCCGTTGAAGAACATGCTGAGCCACCGGTTGAAGCGGCGCCTGCCGCAGCGGAAAAGCCGGTCGAAACATCAACTCCGGCGAAATCCAATGCGCAGCCAAGCTTTAAACATCATGCAAATGCGCCGATGACGAAAGCTCCGGCACCGCAGTATGTACCAGAAGAGCCGAAATCCAGCGACTGGCAGCGCCCCGCGTTCGAGTTTACGGGGAAAGGCTCTGCAGGTGGCCATGCTTCGGTCAACCGCGCCAGTGCCCCGGCAACCAAGCCAACCGTGGAAGAGTAACCACAAAAAAGCACCACGTGACTAACGTGGTGCTTGATGTCTGCCAACAATGCCCGTCGATGACGGGCATTTTTTTATCAGCTTATGCGACCTGAGTCATCAGCTTGATATCGACGGAGACGGTCTTGCCTTCCATGTCCGCTACCAGCTTTTGGAAGTGCGCCGTTTTTTCATGCGTCTCTAACGCTGCTTTATTTTTCCAGCGTTCGATGAAAACAAAAGCACCTGGCTTATCGATTTCCGCGTGTAAATCGTACTGCAGATTACCGGCCTCTTTACGGCTAGGTTCTACCGCTTTATTGACCGCATCGGTGATTTCTTTCAAGTACTCTGGTTTTGCCTGAAGGCTAGCGACAACACGAATTTCCATTTTTTTCCTCTTCTCGCATTTTGCGAATGTATTAGATCTTTTAATATGAAACGCCAATAAAAGAAGAATTTCAACCACTTCGAAACATTCGTGTGCATTTCAACCACTTTGCGCTTATGCTTGTCACCCGCCGTAATCAGTCTTATGACCGTTATGTTAATCACTGACCGCCGGAGCACAATCAATGACCCTCGTTCCAACCGCCCTGAAAATTCGCCGTCCCGATGACTGGCATCTACACCTCCGTGACGACGACATGCTGAATGCGGTATTACCTTATACCAGCGCCGTTTTCGGCCGCGCCATAGTCATGCCTAACCTGACGCCGCCCATCGTCACCGTCGCAGCAGCAGAGGCCTATAGAACGCGCATTCTCGCCGCTATCCCTTCTGAGCATCACTTTCATCCGCTGATGACATGTTATTTGACCGATACGCTGGACCCCCGCGAGCTGACCCTGGGTTTTCAGGAAGGTGTCTTTACGGCGGCCAAACTCTACCCTGCGAATGCAACAACAAACTCGAGCCACGGCGTGACAGACATTCGCGCTATCTACCCGGTTTTGGAGCAAATGCAGAAGCTGGGAATGCCCTTACTGGTGCATGGTGAAGTTACGGATCCCGAGGTGGATATTTTCGATCGTGAAGCTTACTTCATCGATCGCGTTATGGAGCCTGTACGCAAGCAATTTCCGGCGCTAAAGGTTGTTTTCGAACACATTACCACGCGTGAAGCAGCACACTACGTGCTGGCTAACGACGACTATCTGGCGGCCACCATTACTCCGCAACACCTGATGTTCAATCGCAATCACATGTTGGTGGGTGGAATACGCCCTCACCTGTACTGTCTCCCGATACTTAAAAGAAATGTGCATCAGCAGGCATTGCGAGATGCCGTCGCCAGCGGGTCAGAAAAATTCTTTCTGGGAACTGACTCTGCCCCGCACTTGCAGCATCGCAAGGAGTCTTCATGCGGCTGCGCTGGGGTGTTCAACGCACAAGCAGCCCTGAGCGCGTATGCCGCCGTATTTGAGGAGATCGGAGCGTTAGATCATCTCGAAGCTTTTTGTTCGCTCAATGGCCCGCGTTTCTATGGCCTCCCCGTCAATGAAGACTTCATCGAACTGCACAGAGAGCCGATCAGATTTCCAGAACATATTGATGCCGAAGGACAAAAAATCATTCCCTTTATGGCAGGACAACAACTTAACTGGTCCGTCCGATAAATCATTTCCCTGCCGGAAGGCAGGGAAACTCGTCTATCTTCGACTTTATGCCTCTTGCGTTTCATACGAGACGACTGTATAAACGAACAGTCCTGTATGGAGGTCATTATGCGTGTTGAAATCACTGTAGCAAAAACCGTTAAGTTGCCTGCCGGCGCCATTGACGCCCTGACCAATGAGTTAAACCATCGCATCCAAGCTCAATATCCCGACACCTCTGTTTTGGTGCGTTATGCCGGGTCGAACAATCTTAGTGTCTTCGGCGGCAGTAAGGATGATAAAGAGAAAATAACCGAGATTTTGCAAGAGACATGGGAAAGCGCTGACGATTGGTTTTTCTCAGGACTCGACACCGAGTAAACGTCGTTCGTTCTCAATTCGGTTCCTGGTCAATTATTTTCACTCCTTTTCACTGCAATATTTCCATGCTGTCATGACCGCACTCGATTCTCTGAATAGAAAATTCGAGTGCGAGTTAATTCATTCAGTCATATTTTCATCGCGTCTCATTAAAATAATAACCGCATACCTATGGCTCAATAGCCTAAAAAATTTTTGAATTGTCAGCTAACGCTAAACCCTCGAAGGTCATTTTATTCTCTGCCCGCGCGGAAGGCCGCATTCACCCAGGCAAATAAAGAACAAAAAACGACCAGATTCGCGATTGTTTACAATAAAATTCCATAAATGGATTTAGGGGAGATATACTCATCAAGTAATCGTAGATAGGAGTCATCTAGAACCTCGTTTAGTCACTCATGCTAGTAACTAGCCATAAGGGGTAATCATGGATATAAAAAGTGAAGTTATTCAAACACATCCACTAGTGGGTTGGGATATCAGCACCGTCGACAGCTACGATGCAATGATGATCCGCTTACACTACCTCTCTACCGCGGACCAGGCTCCCGATGAAGCTCAAGTCGATCGTACTTTATGGTTGACCACCGATGTGGCAAAACAGCTCATCAACATTCTTGAAGCGGGTATTGCCAAGATTGAATCGAATGAATTTGAGCCTATTGATTATTTAAAGCATTAACGTCTCATTATATTGTGCGTTATTTTCACCCCCAGACACCGCCTACAAAGGCGGTGTCGTCTTTTATTTTCGATATACCCTCGCACCACCTTCAAAATAATTCACCCTTCTAATTATTTTATTCACGATAAGTCGCTCACACTTTAATAAACGATAAGTCATTTTTTATTTTTCTTATTAAGGCACAGTCAGCGATGTGACAATCAATGCATAAAATTCACTGACAGAAATTCAGATAGCTCATTGAAAATGATTGATAAATGAAATCATTATGTTAAAAGCAATATTTTTATATTGCTTTTATGTTGAGCTGTGTTTAATTATCTCCAGACCCTCATTGCAACGTTACGATAAGGAATGTGGTCATGCTTTGGCGCAATACGTCATCCCAATATGGTCATATCAGCGTTCTACTTCACTGGGTCGTTGCACTGACCGTCTACGGCATGTTTGCACTTGGCCTGTGGATGGTGTCGCTAGGCTACTATGACAACGGGTATCACAAAGCTCCCGAAATACACAAAAGCATTGGCATCCTTCTTTTTCTTATCGTTCTAATCCGGGTGATATGGCGCAAAATCAGTCCCTCCCCTACACCGCTGGCCAGCTATTCACGATTCACCCGAATAAGCGCCACGCTGGCACATATTCTTCTCTACCTCTTACTGTTTAGTCTGCTGATCAGCGGCTATCTGATTTCTACGGCGGAGGGCCAGCCTATTTCTGTGTTTGGCTGGTTTAGCATTCCCGCGACGCTGAGCGGAGTCAGAGATCAGGCTGATTTTGCAGGAGACATTCATCTATATCTTGCGTGGGGTATCGTCATTTTGTCGGTGCTGCATGCATTAGCAGCGTTAAAGCATCACTTCATTGATCGTGACAGTACGTTAAAACGGATGTTGGGTCGCCGCGTCCATTAACCTCGGGATTATAAGGAGAAAACCAATGTTAAAGAAAACGCTATTGGGTTTACTACTCGCTTCAACGGTCTCCTACGCAGGTTCCGCTCTTGCAGCGGATTATAAAATTGATAAAGAGGGCCAACATGCTTTTATACAATTTCGAATCAAGCATTTAGGTTACAGCTGGTTGTACGGGACGTTCAAAGATTTCGACGGCACCTTCACATTTGACGAGGCTAATCCGGCCGCGGACAAGGTCAATGTGACGATCAAGACCGATAGTGTCGACACCAATCATGCCGAGCGTGACAAACATATCCGCAGCGCCGATTTCCTGAATGTGGCAAAAGCGCCTCTGGCGACCTTCAGTTCTACCGGCGTTAAAAAAAGTGGTGATGATCTGGCTATCACCGGCAATCTGACGTTAAACGGCGTCACCAAACCCGTCACGCTTGAGGCCAAACTGCTGGGACAAGGAGATGATCCTTGGGGCAACTATCGTGCGGGCTTCGAAGCCAAAGGGAAAATCAGGCTGAAAGACTTCAACATCACTACGGACCTGGGGCCTGCCTCGCAAGACGTCGAGCTGATTATTTCACTTGAGGGTATCCGCCAGAAATAATCTTGTCTATCGAGCCCCGTCGATGAACGGGGCTCCTTTTCTACCAACGCCGCTACTTATCATCTCTGATCGGGGTCGGCAAAACTGTTTGCAGCAATCCCCGAGATTTATTGAAGATCTTCATGCCGGTTTCTCTTTCACGCCTCAGCTTACGTTGTTCTTCCAGCGGCAATGTGATTTCCTCCTGACAAGCCGGTCCACAGCAGCCTTCATATTTTTCCGCGCACTGTGGGCACTGTATAAAGAGAAGATGGCATCCCTCATTGCGGCAGTTGGTGTGCGTATCACATGAGGTGCCGCATTGATGGCAATGAGCGATAACCTCGTCGGAAACCCGCTCCCCCATACGTTCATCGAATACAAAGTTTTTACCAATAAACTTGAGGGGGAGCCCCTGAGTCTTCGCCTGTCGGACATACTCGATGATCCCGCCTTCCACGTGGAACACGTTTTTGTACCCGCGATGCAGCATGTACGCGCTGGCTTTTTCACAACGAATGCCTCCTGTACAGTACATGACGATGTTCTTTTCACGATCGTCGGCCAACATTTCCGCCGCCATAGGCAGCTGTTCACGAAATGTATCAGACGGGACTTCCAGCGCATTTTCGAAGTGACCAACTTCATATTCATAATGGTTGCGCATGTCGACGAAGACCGTGGAAGGATCTTCGGCCATCCGATTAACCTCTTCGGCCTTCAAATAGTGCCCAACGCGCGAAGGATCAAACGTGGGGTCATCGATTCCATCGGCCACAATCCGTTCTCGCACCTTCATTCTCAATACCCAAAACGATTTACCGTCGTCTTCCAGCGCAATATTGAGCCTGATGTTATTCAATGCGGGGTGTGACTGATACAGCCGCGTTTTGAACGCGTTGAACAGGCTCTCGGGAACGCTGATTTGCGCATTGATCCCCTCTTTTGCGATGTAGACACGGCCAAACACGTTCATCTCGGTCAAGGCCATGTAGAGCGCGTCGCGAAATGCCTGGGGTTCATTTAGCATGAAGTATTTATAGAAGGAGACCGTGGTGCGGGGCTCGGTTTCAGCAAGCATGCGCGCCTTCAGTTCCTCATTGGAAACACGGTTATGTAACACTGGCATGGTGTACGATCCTGTTTAAAGTGAGGTTAACGACATTAATTCTGTGTTAGCATTTTGTTGCCAGCACAATAGCGCGGCATGATACACCAGCTCTTAGTCTCTGTCAGTTGAAGCCGACCCCTAAGAAATATCAATGCGAGCTACATGAGGGGGAATGATGACTAGTTTCAACGTGACGGTTTCGTCATAATACCCGCCTCGTGTGATTGGAGACCCCACCATCAAAGGTCAAAAACTATTGCTAACCGATGCGATGATAGGCGTCCGATTAAATCTGTATAAAAATCAGCTTTTAGCACATTTCAAATGCGCCGTTAAACGCCATATTAAACTACTCTTCGGAGTGGTGTTCTGAAAAATCCCATTAACACAAGGCGTGATTTACCGCCGTTTCCGATATTAAGGCCATGACGACAATCCCCTCTTTTAATCGCTCGCTATTGCATCCACGCTACTGGCTAACCTGGCTGGGCATAGGCATCCTCTATCTGGTCGTCCTGCTTCCTTATCCGGTCATTTACCGCTTGGGGACTCTGCTGGGTCGACTATCAATGCCTATATTGAAGCACCGCGTTCAGATCGCTCGACGCAACCTGGAACTCTGTTTTCCCGACATGTCCGCCGAAAAGCGGGAAGCGCTGGTACGTAGCAACTTCGAGTCAGTTGGCATGGGCGTCATGGAAACCGGGATGGCGTGGTTCTGGCCAGACTGGCGCATCGCCCGTTGGTTCAAAGTGACCGGGCTGGATAATATGCAGCCCTTGCGCGAACAAAAGCAGGGAATATTGCTGATCGGTATTCACTTCTTGACGTTGGAACTCGGCGCACGCATTTTTGGCATGCAAAACGAGGGGATCGGAGTATATCGGCCGAATGACAACAAGCTGATTGACTGGCTGCAAACTTGGGGCCGTATGCGGTCCAATAAATCCATGCTGGACCGTAAAGACCTAAAAGGCATGATCCGCGCCCTCAAGCAGGGAGAAATACTCTGGTATGCCCCCGACCACGACTATGGCCCGCGCAGCAGTGTATTCGTACCGTTGTTTGCCGTAGAGAAAGCCGCTACCACGGCGGGCAGCTATATGCTGGCAAGGAGCGCAAAGCCGGTAGTTGTTCCCTTTGTCCCGCGCAGGCTGCCTAACGGCAAAGGGTATGAGCTCATCATTCAACCCGCCGAACCGGATATACCCTTAGAGAACGAAATTGCCACCGCCACCTGGATGAATCACCTTATTGAGCAGAACATCATGCTGGCCTGCGATCAATACATGTGGCTGCATCGTCGGTTTAAGACGCGTCCGGAGGGAGAGTCATCTCTGTATTAGTCGCTGTTTTCCCGCCACGGGTCGGTTAATTATCCACTACGGCTAAACGCTCCACACCTCTTCTTACCCCGCGCAACGCAAGCAAACCTCCATGTTAAAGCCGCCTCCCTAGAAGGCGGCTTTATTACCTCTAAGAGCGGGCTGACATCCCATTCCTCCTCCTTAATCGCACTCGCCTCTTCTCTTCATCGTCCGCGACATTTTCCTCGTACCTGAATGTCTGCGAGTGGCCTCATCGTGCGCGCTACCCAGCCCCTTCCCCATCGCCCTGACCAGGAAGTCACTTTCCCACACCATTCTCTTTTTTAGATACGGATCTTTGGCAACAAACTTAACTGCATGGAAAAATCGTGGGTTCTTAATCACTCAGGCTCGACGTTGTGCCTGTCATCAAGCGCATATTCCCTATCAGACACAGGCTTCACTTACCGCACCTGTTCATACCGCCGTCGATCACGTTTTACCGGGAGAAAGTTTAAGCGTAAAAAAAACGCCCGACGATATTCACCGGGCGTTTTACCTATATTGAGCCTAACGCTCAGCAGAGTTACATTACGGTTTCATCGGCGGAGCCGATAGGGTCTGATAGTACTCAGCCCAGTTACCATAACGTTCTGGCTCCTGCCACACATGATAATGCAACCGCGAAATCGTTACCGGGTCACTCAGCAACGCCAGTCGTTCGTGATTTTCAACCTCTTGCGGTTTGAGGCTCAAGGCCGCCGCCACTCGCTGTTCACGCACATCTTCGATAGGCTGGCTAAAACTGTGTCGAGCTGTCGCCATTCCGCTCGCCAACGCATTAATCGTCGGGTCAAAGACCGCATGCATGAATCCGTCGTTCAGCTTACGTTCGCGATTGAGGCGGAAATACTCATCCGTCGCAACCAGTTCGCGCGGCGGGTTGTACTCTTCCGGGATCAGCAGCAGCTTCGCGCGTTTGCAGGCCAGTCCAAGGTTTGCGCGGCTGGAATACACCGACACCCACGGCGACAGAATCAACGAGAAGACGATTGGCGACAGCCACCACAAGAAGCGGAGATCCAGCCAGGCCATCCCCAGCGCCCAGACCAGTCCCAGCACCATTTGAGAGCCATGGCGGGTGAATGCCTCGCCCCACGTGGTTGCATCATCATCACGCTGCGGAGAGTTCCACTGCACCGACCAGCCCAGGAAAGCACTGACCACGAATACCGTGTGGAACAGCATTCTGACCGGAGCCAGCAATACGGAGAACAGCATTTCCAGCAGCAGTGAAATAAACACCCGGATGACTCCGCCGTAGGGCTTCGCCCCTTTGGCACAGGCCAAAATAACGCTCAGCAATTTCGGCAGGAACAGCAAGACCAACGTGGTAGAAAACAGTGCGATGGCCAGCTCAGGCCGCCACTGCGGCCAGACTGGGAACAACTGCCGGGGCTGCAGGAAGTACTGAGGCTCCATCAGCGTGTGCACCACCTGCAGCGCGGTCGATAAGGCCAGGAACATAAACCATAACGGCGCTGAGAGGTATGACATCACACCGGTCAGGAACACGGCACGATGCACCGGATGCATACCTTTGACCAGGAACAGCCGGAAGTTCATTAAGTTGCCGTGGCACCAGCGGCGATCGCGCTTCAATTCATCCAGCAGGTTCGGCGGCAGCTCTTCGTAACTGCCAGGCAGATCGTACGCGATCCAGACGCCCCAGCCGGCTCTGCGCATCAGTGCGGCTTCGACAAAGTCATGAGACAGGATTGACCCGGCGAAAGAGCCTTCTCCCGGCAATGGCGCCAGCGCGCAGTGCTCAATGAAGGGTTTCACACGGATAATGGCATTGTGGCCCCAGTAATGGGACTCGCCTAGCTGCCAGAAATGCAGCCCGGCGGTAAACAACGGCCCATAGACCCTGGTCGCGAACTGCTGACAGCGCGCATACAGTGTGTCCATGCCGGATGCTCTCGGCGATGACTGGATAATCCCGGCATTTGGATTCGCTTCCATCAGCCTGACCAGATTGGTCAAACAGTCTCCGCTCATCACGCTGTCGGCGTCCAGCACTACCATATAGCTATACTGACTGCCCCAGCGACGGCAGAAATCATCGATGTTGCCGCTTTTCCGTTTCACGCGACGGCGACGACGGCGATAGAAAATGTGATTTTCTCCCCCGACTTCACGACACAAATCCATCCATGCTTTTTGCTCTGCGATGCAGATATCGGGATCGTTGCTGTCACTCAACACATACATGTCGAAATGCGCCAGCTGACCCGTCGCTTCAACAGACTCGTATGTCGCCCGTAAACCGGCAAACACCCGCTCTACGTCCTCATTACAAATCGGCATGATTAACGCAGTGCGATGTTCGGGATTGAGGGGTTCGTTACCGACCGTGCTGGAGGAGATACTGTATTTATCCTTACCGATCAGCAACTGCAGGAATCCCATGAGCGCGGTCCAGAAGCCCGCGGAAACCCAGCAGAACAAGATGGCGAATAAAATCAGAATGCCGCTTTGCAGCACATAAGGCAGCAGTTGCATAACGGAACGCAGCCAATCCTGGTGCGCCATTTCGAACGGATCGATCAGCGCCCAACCCTGGTACGGCAGGATGGTTTTCATGTACCAGGTCGCTATCGTCGTTTGAAACAGCGTCAAAATCAGGAGGATATAGCGACGGATCGTACCCACGGTACGCCACCGGCTCTCTTCCTTGTTTTCCTGCGCGGTGATTCGGCGGTGACGAGGCGCGGTCGATTGCCCCAAAATGCCATGCCACCAGCGCACAAGCGGGTTGGTTTGCCAGGCATCAGGGAACATGACGGCGCGTTTAATTTTCGGCATCGCCTGTATCGCTGTGCGCCCTTCCCGATCCTCGATCAGCTGTTGTTCCTGAGAAGGAGTGTCTCCCCAGCCCATGTCGAGGCGCCGCTTCACGGAGATCAAAGGCAAATCATCTTCGGACCGAAGATTTACCGTATCACCATTGGCTAAAGCCTGATGGACTTCAGATGGGTTAGAGGGAGTCGTTGAATGCGGGAGGGATTCACGCAACGCCTCTGCCTGCTGAGCAGGCAGAGGCAATTTCTCGACATAGTCGAGAGAGGAAGTTGACTTATTCATTGGCAGGCAACTGATAGCTCCATGTTTCAGTCAAAGTAGTCTCGCCATTCACCAACGCTGCACGCATTTCCGTTGGTTTTTTGCTGTCCTTCACGCGCAGACGGATCGTCAAACGCCAGCCTTTGGTCACAGGATTGTAACGCACGCTGTTTTCAACGATTTCACCGTTGTCACCGATGCTGACCTGAGGCGCGACCGGCGTATTCGGATCCATGTCTTTCATCTGCGAACCGACGAAATCCACCAGGAAAGCAATCGTCCCATCCGGCTGACGGATCAGGTTCGACTGTTTTACATCCCCCGTAGAACGCATGGTCTGTTTGACGTAGGCAATTTCAGGCGAGTGCAACGCATCTTCATCCGTTGTGAAATGCAGACGGTATTTCACATCCAGCGGCTTGCCTTTTTCAGGCAGCGCGTCCGGCGTCCAGAAAGAGACGATGTTGTCATTGGTTTCATCCGCCGTCGGGATTTCTACCAACTCAACCTTGCCTTTGCCCCAGTCGCCCTTAGGCTCAACCCAACCACTCGGACGCTGATCGTAACGATCGTCAAGATCCTCATAGTCGGTAAAATCGCGACCGCGCTGCAACAGACCAAAACCTTTGGGGTTCTCGACAGTATAGGTGCTGACGGACAAATGTTTCGGGTTGTTCAGCGGACGCCATATCCATTCACCGTTGCCGGCATGAATTGAAAGGCCATTCGAGTCATGCAGGTTCGGACGGTAATTCAGCGTCGGAGACGGCTGATTAGGCCCAAACAGGAACATACTGGTCAACGGCGCGATGCCCAGCTTGCCGACATTGTCACGCAGGTACACTTTGGCCTGCACGTCTACGACGCTGTCGCGTCCTGGGTAAACGGTGAAGCGGTAAGCGCCCGTCGAACGCGGCGAATCCAGCAGCGCGAAAATGACCAGATGCTTGTCATTAGGTTTAGGACGCTCGATCCAGAATTCGCGGAAACGCGGGAATTCTTCACCAGACGGCAGCGCAGTATCGATAGCCAGTCCACGAGCCGAAAGACCATAAGTCTGCCCTTTGCCGATGACGCGGAAATAGCTCGCGCCCAGCATGCTGACTATCTCATCGTTTTTATCCGCCTGATTGATGGGGTACAGAATTTTAAAACCGGCGAACCCAAGATTTTTTACTGTATCGGGATCGTGGTTGACTGAACCAAAATTAAAGTAGTCAGGCGAATATTTGATTTCTTTTACCGAGGTAGCGGTAACTTCATTAATTTTGACAGGGACATCGAAGTACATCCCCTGATGATAGAACTGCAGCTTGAATGGGGTAGGCGTTGCGTTCCAGTATGATTTATCCTGATTGAAACGAATCTGCTGATAGTCGGCGAACTTCATGTCGCGGAATTGATCGGGCAGATTACTTTTCGGTGCATCAAACCCCTTCGCTGCCAGTTTTTCCGCTTGTTGCGCGACATCATCAATGGAAAATGCCCACGTAGGCAAAGACGTCAACGACAGCATTACAGCGGCTGAGAGCAAGCGAAGATTGTTGACTCGCTGTTTAACCTTAAATTTATTAACCAGCACATCTCCCCCTGTATGTGTGCTTCAATCAACTAAAATCCATATTAATGGATAAGTTAGCTATCCGACAACTTCATAAAGATTTGGTTCATTATGATAGGTCAGCGTTTAAACAACGGCTATCTCTATTCGTCATTTAATCCCAACTTGAGTGGGCGTCGGTGATTCGCGTTGCTATTTTTCGGACATTAGAACGTCGATTCTCCCTGACCGCTGCTATCGCATTCCTAAAGCGCTGCATGCGCCTGATTCATTATTAAGCCGTCATTCCATGACAGGGCACTACCATAACGGAAATTGTAGGGATTTCGCCTAGGAATAGTCCGTTAGGCGTAAAAGCAGGGATTCTCCTCTTAGATTTTGTCTTGAGCAAGCGCAATCACGGCCGACACAAACAAAGTCTTTCTCTCAAAGACAATCATATGTGGCAGGGGCGAAATGACACGTACAAAATACATTTGTGTCACGTTCTTTTCCCGAAATACGCTACAGTCACACCATCTGAAGATGCTCAATGCTTAAGCGCGCCATGTCATTGTTCGAGTTAAGGCGAAAAAGCGGGCCATACTGGCTCGGTATTTTTGCC
Source organism: Lonsdalea iberica (assembly GCF_002111585.1). Taxonomy (GTDB): domain Bacteria; phylum Pseudomonadota; class Gammaproteobacteria; order Enterobacterales; family Enterobacteriaceae; genus Lonsdalea; species Lonsdalea iberica. Next base: position 7,287 of record NZ_LUTP01000047.1, on the reverse strand, counting down.
GTCATCATTATTTTCATCTCACCAGTAGTTTCCCAACTTCTGGCGCGGTGTCATGACGCCCGGCTTCAGACAGCACTTCATCACCGTCATGTCGCCGTCGCTGCATCAATGCACGAGCATGCCCCCTCGCCCTCTCCCGCAGGCCATGATGTTGCGCAGGAACACCGTACGTGCGGCTATTGCATACTGCTTTTGCATCTCCCCGCGCTGCAACCGCTAGGCGATGACCTGATTCCGCGAACGCATTGGCACGCGTTGCGGACACTGAGAACCGAATGGCCGCAGCGCATTTTTGAGGCGCACTACGCCTCCCAGTTAGCTCGCGCACCGCCGTTCTCCGTCGCAGTGAATTCGCTTACCGCGCGCTCACAGGTCTGAGCTATCGATTCTGCACGCCTATTTTCATTTTTTTTGCGGAAACAATATGTCTGCTGCCAAAAACGGGGAGAAGCTTCCGAGCCCCGAACAGGATTACCACCCAGCACCTTACGGGCTCAGGTTGTTTTTCCTACGGATACACTTTTATATTGGCCTGTTTGTCGGCCCGTTTATTTTTATCGCCGCATTAACCGGCACGCTGTATGTCCTGACGCCTCAGCTCGAAAATCGGCTCTATGCGCATGCGCTTTACACCGAGACCGAAGGCTCGACACAACCGCTGTCTTTACAGGTTGCAGCGGCGATGCGCGCCCTCGGCGACAGCAAAAATACGACGCTATCTGCGATCAGACCCGCCCCGCTTGCTGGCGAGACGACACGCGTTATGTTTTCGTCTCCCGATCTAGGGCCTTCGGAAAGCCGATCCCTCTTTATCGACCCGGTATCGTTAGCGGTCAAAGGCGATTTGACCGTTTACGGCACCAGCGGAATTTTGCCCTTCCGTCTCTGGCTGGATAACCTGCATCGCAGTCTGTTGCTGGGGAGCGTGGGCAGAAATTACAGCGAGCTGGCGGCCTCATGGCTGTGGATTGCGGCCCTGGGGGGCGCTTACCTGTGGTGGACAGGACGCCAGCCGCGCGTCACCGCCGCAGAAAAGCACAATGCCGCCCGCAACACGCGTCGCCGATTACGGCGCTGTCATACGATGACGGGGCTGGCCTTACTTGCAGGTTTGCTCTTTTTTTCTGCAACAGGACTCACATGGTCGCGATGGGCGGGGGACAATGTATCGCAGCTCCGTTACACCCTGGGCTGGCAAACGCCTGCGGTCGCCACGCAGCTTTCTGGGCCCGCCGAGTCCCCCCCGCAAAGCGAGCACGCCCACCATATGATGATGGATATGCCGGATATGACCCCCGTCGATCCCACTCGCATTGACCGGGTATTGGCATCCGCACGAGCCGCGGGCATTGCAGCCGCAAAAATCGAAATTCGCCCGACCTCAAAACCACATCGCGCCTGGACGGTCACTGAAATGGAAAGAACCTGGCCCACCCAAGCTGATGCCGTAGCGGTGGATCCCGACTCAGGTCAGGTTGTTAGCAAGGTCGAGTTCCACCATTTCCCGCTGGCGGCAAAGCTCACCCGGTGGGGCGTCGACATTCACATGGGCGTGTTGTTCGGTTTGCCTAATCAGTTATTGCTGGCATTTTTCGGTATAGGGCTGTGCTCGATGATTGTGTGGGGATATCGTCTATGGTGGGTGCGCCGTCCGCGCGGCTCGGTTTCCCAAAACCCGCTGCAGTCAGTGACAGACGCTTTTTTGTCTTTATCACTCACATCTCGGGTCTTGATTGCCATTGCCGCATTAGGGATTGGCCTCTTTCTGCCGGTAATGGGGATCAGCGCAGTGATATTTATTTTTATCGATAGCCTTCGCTGGCTGCGATACCGCGCTTCTTTGCCCACGCCGGACAGGTATCGCTAGCGGGATAACAGCGAATCAGGTACGAGATAACACGTCAGCTTGAGACAGAAACGAAGTAAGACATTCACACAGGAGCAGGTCGCTGGCTTGCTTCTGTGAGTGTGAATCATCCCTTAAGTCACACGGCCCTTAATGTTTTACCTTCGGCCAGCGCAAACGTATCCTTCCAATGCGCCTCACACTCCATACGCGCGTTGGGAATATATGAAGCGCGTAAAGCCAAACAGGTATCTTCAATGCTCCATGCCAAAAAGACGTGATGCTCCATACGCAATGGTTTCAGCGAATAAATCATCGCAAAATAACCACCTTGGGAATCTGATTTATAGATTTCATATCGATGGCTCGCTGCGCCAGCATCTTCCCCAAACAGTAATGTTTCTTTCAAAGTAGCCATCGGCATATCTCTCCCCTTTTTTTGATTAGGATTATTAGTGCTTCTATCGGCAACCCCAGCGTGAATTTTAAAGATGTGTCGACAAATAACCCGCAGGTCACATTTAGAAGGAGATGAAACATGATGAGTGACAAGCGATGATCCCGGAAGAAACGCATTGAGGAAGGTCAATGTATGCCTCCCTTGTCACAGGCAGGCATAACGTCGGTTTTATTTCTTTTTGATAGAACCTTTGTTTTTTTCCTTGATCAACTGCCGCAACTTTTTCAATTCTTTCGCAGACAACGGCTGCTCTACCCGCTCTTCCGTATGCTGATTATCAATGGCGCTGGCTTGTTGGGTATTTGACAACTCCGACTCAAAACTTCTCAGTAATCGGACACTAACTTCCGCGCTGATCGAAACCCCATTTGCCAAGGCCGCGGCTTTAATTCTTTCTTTAAGTTCATGGGTGATTTTTAGCGATAGGCTTGATATCTCGTTCATTTTATTCCCTTTTAAACAGGATAAAAAACCAACCTATGCCAGCGGGTCGGGTAAGTCCATATAGTCACCAAAAATTAATATTACTGTCACAATCATTCGATTGGCATTCAGCCCGCCGACCACGTCCCTGTTATAGTTACACTGGCCTGTGTAAAGCCCTTTTCTGCCTCACGCTGTGTTCATGGACTTTATTTAATGTCATGAATTAGCGACATCCAACGCTTCCCTCGACTCGATCCGTCAGCCATAAGAAAATCTTTTTTTTCGACTAACGCATCAGAATTCCCATCAATTTGGCACTATCATTAATCAGGCCGGGAAAACGTTCAACGTTTCCCCTTTGTGTTAAAGGATTGATCACAAATTGGCAACGTCTTAAACTACGCGCCGCCTGCAACTATAAGGAAGAGAATAAAGTGTCTCACCATCATCTGTGGGAAATGATGAAAACTATTTATTTCGTTGGCTTTGCGCTATCTCTGGTTTTCACTTTCTTCGTCAGTAAAGACCGCTCGATGTTGATACGCCTACTCTGCGCGGTTTTGATCGGCCTCACCTGGCCACTCAGCTTCCCCGTGGTCTTGATGTTTTCTTTCTTTTAATCATTTTCCTTCGTCTTACCAACTTGTTTATTATTACCCCCACCATTTAGTCAGGCGCGTCTTTAATGGCCCCCTCACTGTCTCGACGGTAAAAGATCTCGGTGATGAATAAGATTTTGATCAGCGCCTGCCTCGCAGGTTTCCCCGTTCGATATAACGGCTCAGACAAAAGCACGGTTCGGCGCTACCTTGGCCAATGGCAACGCGAGCAACGCCTGGTCGTGTTTTGTCCTGAATTGGCGGCCGGATTTTCCACACCACGGCCTTCGGCGGAAATTATTCCAACTCTATGCCGTCATGAGGTTATCACGTCAGGTGCGCGAGTTGTTGAAGAGACGGGAGGCGACGTCACAGAACGCTATATTTTGGGCGCCTGGCTCGCGCTGGAAATGGCTCAGGAGCACCACTGTCGATTTGCACTGCTTACGGATGGCAGTCCCTCCTGCGGCAGCCGGACTATCTATAGCGGCCATTTCAACGGAGAAACCATGCCGGGTAGCGGCGCTACTGCCGAACTGTTGAGGACGAAAGGGATAGAGGTATTTTCGGACCAGGAAATCCTGACGCTGATTGAGCGGATCAACCAAGTCGGTTGATCATCGGCCTTTCAGCGGTCAGACTTATTGTTGAGCATCGCCTGCAGATCCTGTTTTAGCGACGACATCTGAGTGGCGTATTTCTCTTTATGCTCAGCGTCTTCGATCAGCTGGACAATGGTTTCAGACAGCGTACAGCCGCGACGATGCGCCAACCCCGCCAAACGCTGCCAAACCAGATACTCAAGGTCGATGGATTTCTTGCGGGTATGCTGATGTTCAGCATTGAAATGCCGTTTACGCCGAGCGCGAATGGTCTGCTTCATCCGATTTTCCAGCGCGGGATTGAGGTATGCGTCAATCCACTCGAGCACTTTCGCGGGCTGATCTTCCATTCGCAGTAGCGCGTTGACCGCTTCATCGGCCGCACTCCGCTCAATAAGGCGAGTAATGGACTCGCCTTCACGGTGTTTTTTGACCAGATACTTCCACTTCCAGCCGCACTCAAGATTTTCTAATTGCTGGTATTTCATAATAAAGTCTTCAGTGACCGTGTAACGTGCCCGACATATCTCCATTGTGGCCTGAGTTTCCTGTTTCAGGCAAACTTTTTACTGTCTGTTTTTCAGGCAGAATCGCTATTCTGCCTCTGTAGTCCGTCTGCAACGCGCAGGCTCTCATGTGCATCAGGCATTATTTTTGTATAATCCCGCTTTCCCTTTTGACGAGTGCTGTAGATACTTTGACCAACAACCGACTCGAATGGCAGCAACTGTTGCCTGATCTTACCCCGTATCAGACGTTATTCTCTCAGGCAGCGCAGCTGGCGCCCGCTGAGTTTTCAGCGATCCAGCCCCGTTTGGCCAATGCGCTGACACTCTTTTGCCAGTCCCGCTCCCCTTCTCGCTTTATGTTATTAAAAGCGCAGGAGAGTGATGACTACCTGCGGCTGATCGCCCGAGCCGTTAACGCGAATGCGTCAATGGAAAAAGCCTTTTACGGCAGCTTGTATCAAATTTCCGGGCGTCATATCAGTGTTGAGCCGGCCCTGCATCAGGACGATAATTTCGCAGCCAAAGTACGGTGTGAGTATCAGGAATGGATTGAGCCGGAACAGCTATTTGGTTGCGTCCGCGTGTTCCAGGACAATATCGAGCTACAGCCTGGTCTGATTCATCACGTCAACGGCGGCGTGTTGATTCTCTCCGCGCGCACGCTGCTGGCGCAGCCGCTGATGTGGCTTCGATTGAAGCAGACGCTAGTTTCAGGGCAGTACTCGTGGCTTTCGCCTGATGAACGCCGCCCACTGCCGGTAGACGTGCCGCCAATGCCGGTCGACCTCCGTCTGATCGTCGTGGGCGATCGCGAAAGTCTGGCCGACATCCACGACATGGAGCCGGATCTCAGCGAAGACGCTATTTATGGCGAGTTTGAATCTCAGCTATCGTTGATCGCGTCTGAAGATATGGTGCGCTGGTGTGCTTACATCAACGCCTTGTGTCAGGAGAACCAACTTCCTCTGCTGGCGGAAGACGGTTGGAGCGCACTGGTCACCCACGCCGTGCGTTACAGTGACGATCAGGGCTGTCTGCCACTGTGTCCTAAATGGCTGACTCACCAGTTGAAGCATGCGTCTCTCTATGCGCAGCAGGAAACACTCTCCGCGCAGGCAATTAACGATGCCGAAACCACCCGCCGCTGGCGCGATAGTTACCTGTATGAACGGCTACAGGATGATATCGAGCTGGGTCAGATTCTGATAGAAACCGACGGCGCCGTCGTCGGTCAGGTTAATGGACTTTCCGTGCTGGAATATCCGGGCTACCCAATGATGATTGGTGAGCCTACCCGCATCAGCTGCGTAGTACACCCGGGCGACGGCGAACTGACGGATGTCGAGCGTAAGGCCGAACTGGGTGGCAACCTGCATGCCAAAGGCATGATGATTATGCAGGCTTTTTTAATTTCTGAACTACAGTTGGAACAGCAGCTACCGTTCTCTGCCTCTATCGTTTTTGAGCAATCTTACAGTGAGGTGGACGGGGATAGCGCTTCTCTTGCGGAGCTTTGCGCCCTGATCAGCGCACTGGCCCTTCAGCCTATCAATCAGCAACTGGCCGTTACCGGCTCGGTGGATCAGTTTGGACATGTTCAACCCATCGGCGGCGTCAACGAAAAGATCGAAGGCTTCTTCGACGTGTGTCAGCGTCGCGGCCTAACCGGCCAGCAGGGCGTTATTATCCCCGCAACGAATCAGCGCCATCTCTGTTTACGACCGGACGTGGTTGAAGCAGTGAAAAATGCGCAATTTCACCTCTATCCGGTCTCCTCTGTCGCTGAAGCGGTAACGCTGCTGACACAGGTTGCTTACGATGAAGAACATCGCCCCAGTTTGTTGGCTGCGATTCGTGAGCGTATCGCTCTTTTAACACCGCAGGAACGCCGTCGCTTCCCTTGGTTTTTCCGATAGCGTAACTGGTATGTCCAGCGGTAACAGGCTTGCTCAGCGTACACGTGTACGCTAACCTGCTCGCTTCACAAAAACAGGACTGAAAGAAACATGGTAGATAAACGCGAATCCTATTCGAAAGAAGATCTTTACGCCAGCGGACGCGGTGAACTATTCGGCCAGCAGGGCCCACGGTTGCCCTCTGGCAATATGCTGATGATGGATCGTGTCATCAAGATGACCGAAGATGGCGGCCAGCATGACAAAGGCTATGTTGAAGCCGAGCTGGATATCAATCCCGACCTGTGGTTCTTCGGCTGCCATTTCATTGGCGACCCGGTTATGCCTGGCTGCCTGGGGCTGGACGCCATGTGGCAATTGGTCGGCTTTTACCTCGGCTGGTTAGGCGGAGAAGGTAAAGGTCGTGCGCTGGGCGTCGGCGAAGTCAAACTCGCCGGTCAAATTCTCCCTGAAGCCAAAAAAGTCACCTATCGCATCCATTTCAAGCGTGTCATCAATCGCAAGCTGATCATGGGTATCGCAGACGGTGAAGTGCTGGTCGATGGCCGCCTCATCTACACGGCGAGCGATCTGAAAGTCGGACTGTTTAAAGATACCAGCGCGTTCTAATCCACCGCTTTTGAGAATAAAGGCATTCTGGGTCATTCCGGGATGCCTTTTTGCTATAGGGGGTATAGGTAGCTGTACAATTTCGTCTTGGTCGTCCTCGGCAGTGTTAGCGATGCAGATATAGCGTCACGGATCACGTCGCGCACGTGAATAAGCCCCGTATATCCCACTTCCGAAACGGACAAAAACCCTCCATTAAAGGGAAGCTATCGACCAAACGCACAATGCTTAACCAGATGTTTCAAAACCACTAAATACTGCTTGACCGTGGCAGGCCGACTCCCTATAGTAACGCCCCGTTGCTGCCGAGCGCGGCAATA
>NZ_LUTP01000046.1 GCF_002111585.1 Lonsdalea iberica | reverse complement strand
TGAGACTGGAGTTCTGCGACATTATCAGCATCTTGCTGCAAGGTTTGCTGCTGTTGGTCTATTACTTTGAAAACGGCATCATTCGCTTTTTTACGCGCTTCTGAATTATTCCGCTCTGCACTACGCAGTGCGTCGATCTCGGCTGAAGTACACTCAATATTACTATTAAAACAAGGAGAAGATTTATAATAGTTAAGTCCTGATAACGTTTGAGATATGAGTCCAGACTCCCGGCCTGGTTCTTGTAATAGCTAAGCGTGTCTTGAGCCTGTAGTAATTTGTTGATAGTGGAATTGGCCTGATCCCAGATATATGCTGCAGGTGCGGCAGTATTTTGCAGCATGTTTTCATACTGCTGGAGTTGAGTCTGGTACTGCTGGATTTGTTTTGCAACGGCCTGAACGTTATTGACTGCGCTGATTGTCGTTTGAACCACGTTAGTACCATCAATAACAGGAATCCCGGCTTTAGCCGCCAGAGCGATAAACGATACGGAAATGAAAAGGGCCACCGTTTTTTTAGCGGCTAAAATCCCTCTCAATGATGTAAACATCTGAACCAATAGCTTCATATTGCACCTCAATATTAACTGGTTATTTATATTGAATACTCTCACTGTTAACAGTCGCTGGCGTATGGAAAGCTGCGTCTGAGCAACAGTCATATGGCTCTCCATATCGGCGGTAGCCGATTAGCCTCGCAGAGCAGGCTTCCCTTGAGCAGCGGTGCGGCGAATGGGTAGTAGTAAAGTTGGAATACCGCCTGCGGTGGGCCTACTTTACATGTCCTCCCCCACTGTTGCCGTTGTATACCTGTGTACGTATTGTGTATTCCTGTGTACAGGATGTGTTTTCTTAAAGTATTAATGCAGGATTACTCGAATAAAAATCTGCAGCAAATGTGCTTTTTGCAAGGAAACTATATTTCTCCTGTTTGAAAATGACCTCTAGTAGTTCTATATGGGCGTCCGCCAACTGTATTTATGTTTCGATATAATGAAAGAAGCCTTTTATTGCTTATGAACTTTTTTAATTACATTGTCTGAGCATGTGCATTGCAGATTTTAGCGGCTAAAATCTGCCTCCCTATGCCCAAAGGCAGGGGCGTACCTCATATGTCATAAAATCTACCTCAAGCGTCAATATACCAAGCGTGTAGGTAATCTCTTCTTCTGGCGTACAACCATCGGCCTTTGGCCGATTCTGGATTTGAAAGCGCCTGCTCAGGCAGGTGATTTCGAAGCCTGAAGATCCTGAACGATCCTGTAAATACTGCTGAATAGTAAAAATTCGGGCCTCTGTAGCACGCTATCGGGCCGCTATAACACGCTATCGGGCCGTTGTGACACAATATCGGGCCGTTGTGACACGTTTTATCCTGGAACCGTTCAAATCAATTCCAATCTCACGCAATTGCACAGCATCTTCTTTCAATCTCCGACGGTAGTTACGTAAAGTCATATTACTATTTCCTTCACCGCACACTGCTAATATCAACGTATCCATATACCACCCTCCTAAAGGATTATTCCTATGGGTTAAGACATGACGGGCGACTGCCTGGCTAATACCATGTTGTAGCCGAGCTATGGGGCCAGGATGATAATAAAATGGCAAATCTTTTTTGAGTAACATAGCTAATGCAACACCCAGACGGACACGCCATAGACGGCGTACTCCTCCAGTCAAAGGATCAGGTCGAGTCATAGGTGATGGAACTACATGATCGATTAGCCCCCCTATTATAAAATCACCGCTTTTCTCCAGCTCTGGCGTTATAATTTCAACTGATGCGACGCGAAGATCTAAAAGCAATTTTTGTATACGGCCATAGCTATATTGTGCATCGGATAGCGTTCGACGTATTTTCGCTGGATCTACTAATAATTCGATTCCCCCATCAGAAATTTCACGACTTTGCTCGGCAACATATAATATTGTCTCCACGATATCGGCATGACGCTGCCCGAGCCGTCCGGTAACACGACAACGTCCGAAACTTGTCTCCATCCATTGTCCCTTCATCTCCTTAGGGCGCTGGCTTGGCTGGTACAAAATTACCCGGGCTTGCCATGCTGTACTAGTGGGTACCACTTTATTACCAGTTGTCATTGTCAGCGCCACTCCAGGCAGATGTTCTTTCTTTAATAAGCTTTTTATTATTCTTCAGGCTAAACGCAGTTATTCTTAACACTCCCCCCTCATGTCTCTGTAACCAACGATCTGGGGCACGCTCACCATAATTTGCTTTATTGATTCCAAATCTAACAAATTGATTTCGAATATCCTCAGAAATACCGTACGTCTTCGCTTCTAAGGTGCTCATGCCCGCTAGGTAAGATTGCCACCGTATATTATCAACCAGGACACTACTACCTCTACTTGCCTGTTGTATATCACCAACTCCCATCGTAGCAGCGCCTTTGTTTGAATGATGTAGAAATATAATCGAACACCCACTATCAGCAGCAATACCTTCTAGCTTTCCAATGACCCTGGACATTGCTCCACTATTATTCTCATCTTCATGGTGGAAACGACGAAGAGTATCCAAAATTATCAACCGTCTACCTTTTGAAATCTCATCGATCAAGTTGCTCCAATCTGGCAAGAAAATATTTGGGCACTTCCCTACCAAAGGTTTGACAAATAGTCGATCAGCTACAATCTTCTGCTGACATGCTGTTAGATATTTTCCCAAAGCATATAGACGATGGTGAACGATGGTTGCAGAGTCCTCCACAGGTAAATATGCCACTAATCCAGTTGGATAATCACCAAGGTTTAAAAGATCTACACCACAAGTAATCTGCACAGCCAGTTGTAATGCCAGCATTGACTTTCCAACGCCTCCCGGAGAAACAATCGCTCCGACAGTACCAATAGCTAAATTAGGCAAAACGTAATCAATTGGCTGTGGCGGAGCTTCAAACGCTTCCATTATGTTCAATGACATTGCTGTTACCTACCTAAAACAATACCGGGTCTGGCCGCTTTAAACATTGCTGATTTACGATCCGCAATCCACTGTTCCACTTCAGATAACTGCCATGCAACATTTCGGCTAGTAAGTGCTATACGGCGAGGAAACTCACCTCGCTGCTCAAGGTTATAAATAGTCCGGGCTGACAATGGGATCATTTCCAGAAGCGTTTTTCTGTTAATGAGCGTGCTATGTGCCTTTGGTTGCATCTGCCTTCCTCCTGTTTCCAATCAGGCCTATACAATGCCAAGCATTACCACTTGATAAAACCTATTCATTGGCTAAAATGGTTGACATGAAAATCATCCCTTGGGAAGGCTGTGACCTCACAGTTGCAGCAGCATTTAAAGTATTTGTAGAGCGTAGCTCTCCGTATTCCACATTTTCACGGCGGTATCCAATACTGCGCCTGATACAGGAAGTGATTGACCCTGCAGTAGCTGCATATAAAAATTCTTTGCCACCAAGCCATAAGGACTACATTTCTGGCGGAGGAATAGAATTTAGTGAACTACTCAAAAATGTGGGTTTTAATGTGGTAGCACGCGCACAAAGACTTCTTTTACGTCAATTCATTCTGACTTCAGATAGTCAAAACTCTCTCGATAAATGCTTTATTGCTACAATTGAGTCTCTTATTGAATTAGTCAGTGAGTGCGCATCCAAACGGCCAAAGAAATCATCACCGGCAAAAGGTGTAACTATAAATTCTCAACGTAAACTCGGTTTTTGCGAGTTCTGCGGTAACCAGACTGAATTTTCTAAATTTATTACTGAAATTTCAGAATATGCTGCTAAAGACAATGAATTCCCTTATCATGAAAAGCTGGTTTTTAGCGATCGATATTGCTCTAACCATAGACCCAGATTGACCAATGGCCAGTGGAATCCCCTTTACAGACAAGGAAAACGCTCCCTTGAACAATTCAACCAAGAACTATTAAGACTAAGGCGGCAATGTGCTAAACCAAATAAAGCTAACGCTAACTCCGGTAATGGATTAGTTGATTATTATTTTTTAAAATGGATGCTAGACAAAAATTTAACCCCAGTAGATATAGTTGATCTTAGAAATATTGCACGGTTCATGACTGATTCTAAACTGTCCGATACAAAGAAGAAAATACTTGCTTTAATACATCAGGGATTCAATCAATCGGAGGTCGCGCAGATTTTAACAAAAAATTATAACTTGCCAGTGACACGTCAAGCTGTATCCAAATCCCTGACATCTCTACGAAAAGAATTTTATATCAACAATGATCTTTGATTTTATTCTATTTGCTTACTGAAACCCCTAAAAACATACCCAGTTGTATCTTAAGGATTGATTTTTTAATTGATTCTGATTTTTTAATTGATTCTGGTATACCCCCTAAGATCAATCATATTTCACCGTCGGAACTATTTTAATTCAATATGACAATGATTATTACTATCAGCCATTCTTTGTTCAGCATTAAATTTTTTCAGATAAGCTTCCATTTCACGAGTCCATGCTGGAGTAGGTACTGAGACCACCATTAGCCAAGGAAACAACCATAAAAGCACGTAGAACATGATTAGTGGTGCGATCATTTCGGCTGAAGCATGAGAAAATATATACATAATGAATGCTACCAGTAAGATTACATTTACAATTAGCACCGCCAGAAATATACGCCAGCGAAAACAATGCCATTTCCTTTTGAACACAATTTGTCCTTCCTTTTCATTGAGCCAGTTACGCCATGGCTTGAGATAACCAGCCCGCAACCCATAGCGATCGCAAAATATGATTGCCAAATCCTGTAGGCGATAGTTATATAGCCCTGTGAGCTGGTAAAGGCTGCGCTGACGAAGCTCACGTCTTACCAGACTGATCGCATTTTTGTTCAAATATGGCTGTTCAAGCATTTTCTCCAGCCGGCGCTTCCTAAGATTGAGTAGTCCACGAAAGACGCTACCAGATTCAGCATTAATTACTCTGTGACGAACTACACCGAGTACAATATAGATTAACAGCAATATCCAGCCGGTCTTAGGGTATTGATTCATCCATTTTATAATCACAGACAACTCAGGCATTCTTACTTTTCCTTTTTATGCAGTCCAAAGAAAAACCAGTAAAGATTCTGTGAATTTTAGCGGCTAAAATTGTCCTACTGGTATAGAGACAGGAAGCATATCAACTTAACCTACTGATTATAAATTATTTACTAGCCCATTCATCAATCATATTCGCCCAATCTTGCAGCATCTCTGATCTCTGCTCACGATACTCGGCCTTATTGTAAACAGCTCGAACCCCTTTTTGTTCATGGGCAAGGCACTTCTCAATCCAGTCAGTATTATACCCGGCCTCATGTAGCAAGGTGCTGGCAGTACGCCGTAAGTCATGGGGACCAAACTTAGGCAACAACTCCCCTTCTTTCTGTGCCTGACGATACGTCAGTGTCAAAACCCGGTTTAAAGTAGCGCTACTCATAGGTGCATCGGAATCGTAGCGCGAAGGAAGGATAAAATCAGAGCTACCGGCAAAGGTTTTAAGAGCAATCAAAATATCCATTGCCTGTTGGGGAAGAAAAACCAAATGTGGATTACGTCGTTTCATCCTCTCCTTTGGTATCGTCCATAATGCTTCACTAAAATTGATCTCGTTCCAGGTCGCGTTAGTAAGCTCGCTTTTACGTACCATCGTTAACAGCAAAAGTTTAACCGCTGCTCTGATTGATGGCGTCGTTCCTACCCGTTCCATATACCGATACATCAGACCGATTTCAACTGGCGTCAATGCCCTGTCACGAGGCTCAAATTTCGCTATGCTTGCAGGCCGTACCAGATCAGCTGGATTCTCCACCTTCTGACCGCGCTCAATAGCCCAGCGATAGACTTGCAATACAATCTCTCTGGCGTGTACAGCTGTCGCCGGTGCCCCTCTCTCGACAATGTTATCGGTTAATGCACGTAAGTCTTCATGTGTAATCTCACTAAGTTTCTGCTGGGCAAATTTTGACTTCAACTCCCTTTGATATACCGAACGCCGCATATCACGCGTCGATTCAGCCATTTGATAACCGCGTAACCATTTCTCAGCCCACGCACCAAAAGTCTCCGCATCTTTGATACGCGCTTTATCTCTGGCTTTTTCCCTCGCAGGCGATCTTCCACTGGCAACCATTTTTTTGGCTTCATTGAGCCGTTCACGCGCTTCTGCAAGCGTGATCCCTCCAACACCATAGCGGCCAAAAGTAACGGTCTCCTGTCTTCCGTTTATTGAATAGTTATAACGAAATGAGATAGTTCCAGCCGGAGTGACCGCAACATACAGACCATCACGGTCATTAACTTTATAGAGTTTCTCCTTCGGCTTAAGGTGACGCAGCCTGGTGTCAGTCAACATGGTTTATTGTTTTCCTTTATCAAAAATACCATGTTGTAAAAAACTCAGAAAAGTAATTTAACTCTCTGTTTTTAATTGAGTTATAAAAAACAAATACCATAACTCAATCGAAATTTATCACATGGTACTTTTTCAAACCTGAATTCGAAATCAGAGAGTACCATCAAAAATCCCATTGAAAAAATCGTGCTTCCCGTTGCTAACAGCTGCCAGAAAGTACCAGACACAAAAACAAAAAAGCCCGCAGTTACGCGGGCTTAGAGGTACTTTACTGCTTTTACGTGCAGGCTGTTGCCAGACGTTAAATCATTCCCACTCAATCGTCGCAGGCGGTTTGCCGGAGACGTCGTAAACGACGCGGGAGATGCCATCCACTTCATTGATAATGCGGTTGGAGACACGGCCGAGGAACTCGTAAGGTAAATGCGCCCAATGTGCCGTCATGAAGTCCACCGTTTCCACCGCGCGCAGTGAGACGACCCAGTCGTACTTACGGCCGTCGCCCATTACGCCTACGGAGCGCACCGGCAGGAACACGGTGAATGCCTGGCTGACCTTCTGATACAGATCGGCCTTGTGCAGCTCTTCGATGAAGATGGCATCGGCGCAACGGAGCAGATCGCAGTACTCTTTTTTCACTTCACCCAGTACACGCACGCCCAGACCCGGTCCCGGGAACGGGTGACGGAACAGCATGTCATGCGGTAACCCCAGTTCCAGACCGATTCTGCGCACTTCATCTTTGAACAGCTCTTTCAGCGGCTCGACGAGGCCAAGCTTCATCTCTTTCGGCAGGCCGCCACATTGTGGTGGGATTTAATGACGTGCGCTTTACCGGTGGCAGAGGCTGCGGATTCGATCACATCCGGGTAGATAGTGCCCTGCGCCAGCCATTTAACGTCTGTCAGCTTGCAAGCTTCTTCATCGAAGACTTCCACAAACACGCGACCGATGGTTTTACGCTTGGCTTCCGGTTCGTCAATGCCCGACAGCGCGCTCAGGAAACGCTCCTCAGCCGGGACATGAACGATATTCAGACCGAAATGGTCGCCGAACATTTCCAGCACCTGGTCTGCTTCGTTCAGTCGCAGCAAGCCGTTGTCCACGAACACGCAGGTCAGACGGTCGCCGATGGCGCGGTGCAGCAGCATCGCGGTTACCGAGGAGTCCACGCCGCCGGACAGGCCAAGGATGACTTTATCTTCACCGACCTGTTCACGAATGCGAGAGACGGCATCGTCGATGATTTTCGCCGGCGTCCATAGCGCTTCACAGCGACAGATATCGAGGACGAAGCGTTCAAGCATGCGCTGGCCCTGGCGAGTGTGCGTGACTTCCGGGTGGAACTGTACGCCGTAAAAACGTTTTTCTTCATTCGCCATAATGGCAAACGGACAGGTATCGGTACTGGCTACGGTCTCAAAACCTTGCGGGATCGCGGTCACTTTATCGCCGTGGCTCATCCACACATCCAGCAACGGCTCGCCTGCGGCGCTGACGGTATCCTGAATATCGCGAACCAGCGCGCTGGCAGATTTTACTTCCACCTGCGCATAGCCGAACTCACGCTGATTGGAGCCTTCCACTTTCCCGCCCAACTGCATCGCCATGGTTTGCATACCGTAGCAAACGCCCAACACAGGAACACCGGCCTGGAATACATACTCAGGGGCACGCGGGCTGTTGAACTCCGTGGTGCTTTCCGGGCCACCGGAGAGAATGATGCCGTTCGGGTTGAACTCGCGAATCTGCGCTTCGGTGACATCCCATGCCCAAAGTTCGCAGTACACGCCCAGCTCACGTACGCGGCGAGCGACGAGTTGCGTATATTGCGAACCGAAATCCAGAATAAGAATGCGGTGTTGATGAATGTTTTCTGTCATGAGAGGCGTATTCCAATACGGATAGAAGCGAATGAAAAATAGAACCCGATAAATATTACCGGGTTCTGTTCGTTAAATCAGCCAGCAAAAGCGCTTAACCTAAACGGTAGTTAGGCGACTCTTTGGTAATGGTAACGTCGTGAACGTGGCTTTCCTGAATACCTGCGCCGCTGATGCGGACAAACTCAGCCTTGGTGCGCAGCGCGTCGATAGTCGGACAACCGGTCAGACCCATGCAGGAACGCAGGCCGCCCATCTGTTGATGGACAATCGCCTTGAGATAGCCTTTATAGGCGACACGGCCTTCGATACCTTCCGGTACCAGTTTATCGGCCGCATTGTCTGACTGGAAATAACGGTCTGAGGAACCTTTGGACATTGCGCCCAGAGACCCCATGCCGCGGTAAGATTTGAACGAGCGGCCCTGATAGAGTTCGATTTCGCCCGGAGATTCTTCCGTACCCGCCAGCATGGAACCGACCATCACGCAAGCTGCGCCCGCGGCGATGGCTTTGGCGATGTCGCCGGAGAAGCGGATACCGCCATCGGCAATCACCGGGATCCCCGTGCCTTCCAGCGCGGCTACCGCGTCGGAAATCGCCGTAATCTGCGGTACGCCCACGCCGGTCACGATACGCGTCGTACAGATGGAGCCGGGGCCAATGCCCACTTTCACGGCGTTAACGCCCGCTTCCGCCAGCGCCCGCGCGCCGGCGCCGGTCGCCACATTGCCGCCGATGATCGGCAGGTCGGGATATTTGGCGCGCGTGTCGCGGATGCGCTGCAACACGCCTTCGGAATGACCGTGAGAGGAGTCGATCAGCAGAACGTCGACGCCTGCGGCGACCAGCGCGTCGATGCGCTCTTCGTTACCTTCGCCCGCGCCAACGGCCGCGCCGACACGCAGACGACCGCGCTCGTCTTTACAGGCGTTCGGTTTACGTTCGGCTTTCTGGAAATCTTTTACGGTGATCATGCCCTTCAGGCGGAACTGATCGTCAACGACCAGCGCCTTCTCGATGCGGCGTTCATGCAGCTTGTGCAGCACGACTTCGCGTTCGCGCGCTTCGCTCTCACTCACCGTGACCAGACGCTCTTTCGGCGTCATCACGGCGCTGACCGGCTTGTTCATATCGGTCACGAAACGCACGTCGCGGCCGGTGATGATGCCGACCAGCTCGTTGCCTTCCGTCACCACCGGATAACCGGCGAAGCCGTTACGTGCGGTCAGATCTTTTACCTGCTGCAGGGTCGTTGCAGGAGTGACGGTCTGCGGTTCAACCACCACACCGCTTTCGTGACGCTTCACACGGCCAACTTCTTCCGCCTGACGCTCAATGGTCATGTTCTTGTGAATGAAACCCAGACCGCCTTCCTGAGCCAGCGCGATAGCCAGTGCAGATTCGGTAACCGTATCCATGGCGGCGGACAGCATAGGGATGTTCAGGCGAATGCTTTTGGTCAGTTGCGTGCCGAGATCGGCCGTGTTGGGAAGTACGGTAGAATGTGCGGGAACGAGCAGGACATCATCAAACGTCAATGCTTCTTTTGCGATACGTAACATGGGCAATATCTCACCGAGGGTGGTTGGAAGATTAGATAAAATATTGCCGCGGCATTATACAGAGCATATAGGATTGCCTCCAGCGTTTTTTATAAAAAGCCTTGCGTACCGCCCTTTGCCCGGTAGTATGGACAGATTAACCCACTGCTTTGAAACTTGATCTTTCTCTCATGCCACAGACTCCTTCTAGCGCCATTTTTACCGTCAGCCGTCTTAATCAGACGGTTAAACAACTGCTGGAAGGCGAGATGGGCCATGTCTGGCTCAGCGGAGAAATCTCCAACTTTTCCCAGCCGTCATCCGGCCACTGGTACTTCACGCTGAAAGACGAGCGTGCCCAGGTGCGCTGCGCCATGTTCCGCGGCAGCAACCGTCGCGTGACCTTTCGACCACAGAACGGTCAGCAGGTCCTCATCCGCGCCATGATTACGCTGTACGAACCGCGAGGCGACTACCAACTGCTGGCGGATAGCATGCAGCCTGCCGGCGACGGTCTGTTGCAGCAGCAGTTTGAGCAGTTGAAGCAGCGCCTGTCCGGCGAAGGATTGTTTGACCAGCAGTTCAAGCAGCCGCTGCCGAAACCGGCCAAACGCGTAGGGGTGATCACCTCCGCGAGCGGCGCCGCGTTACATGACATTTTGCAGGTGCTGCAACGACGCGATCCGTCGCTGCCGGTCATCATCTACCCGACTGCCGTGCAGGGCGCAGATGCACCGCCGCAAATCATTCGCGCCATCGAATCGGCCAATCTGCGCGATGAGTGCGATGTCCTGATCGTCGGCCGTGGCGGCGGCTCGCTGGAAGATCTTTGGAGCTTCAACGACGAACGCGTCGCCAGAGCGATTTTCGCCAGCCGCATCCCCATCGTCAGCGCCGTCGGCCATGAAACGGATGTCACCATCGCGGATTTCGTCGCGGATTTACGCGCCCCGACGCCCTCTGCCGCCGCAGAACTGGTTAGCCGCAACCAGTTGGAGCTGTTGCGTCAGGTGACAGCCCAGCGTCAACGGCTGGAAATGGCGATGGATTACTATCTGGCGCAGCGTCAGAGCCTGTTCACGCGTCTGCACCACCGCCTGCAACAGCAGCACCCTCAGCTAAGGCTGGCGCGCCAGCAAAACCGGCTTATCCGGTTGCGTCAGCGATTGGACGATGCCGTACAACTCAGATTGCGCCAAAGCCTGCGCAGGCAAGAGCACCTCCAGCAACGGTTACTGCAACAGCCGCCGCAGCCGAGAATCCACCGAGCCCAGCAACACATTCAGCAGTTGAACTATCGGCTGCAACACGCGCTCGACAAACAGATCGGACAAAACAAACAGCGCTTCGGTGAGGCCTGCTCCCACCTGCAAGCGGTCAGTCCGCTGGCCACGCTGGGCCGAGGCTACAGCGTCACCACGACCTCATCGGGCGACGTCTTGAAAAAGGCGGGCCAGATCGCCGCCGGAGACACCCTCAGCACGCGGCTGCAAGATGGGTGGGTCGAGAGCCAGGTCACCGCCATTCATTCGGCCGATAAAGCCTGATCTCGGGCTTCGTCTGAAAATGATTTCCTGAACTATACTTATCGCTCCTTTACTGGTTATCTAGGTTATGGACGTCCGCTCATACCGAGAGATATGCATCCATGTGGAGATGATGTATGAAAGCGATTCATAGCATAGTACCCCCGTATATCCTTCATCGTATCGTCAGCAACGGTTCTGACGAAGAGCGACGGCTCGCTCAGCAGACGCTAATGCACGTACAGTCGCTGATGGTCTCCGCCCAAACGCGTCCCCCCGAGCACGACACGCTCCCCGGCGGACAGGCCCACCGCCACATTCATGATGTGCAAAATCAGCAAACGCTGCCGGGAACGCTCGTTCGTGAAGAGGGCCAGGCCGCCACAGGCGATATCGCAACGGACGAGGCCTATGAATATCTGGGCGCCACCTATGATTTCTTCTGGCAGGTTTTCGGGCGTAACTCTTTAGACAACGCCGGGCTGCCGCTGCTGGGGTCTGTACACTACGGTCAGAATTATCAGAACGCCTTCTGGAATGGGCAGCAAATGGTTTTCGGCGACGGCGATGGCAAGATCTTCAACCGCTTCACCACCGCCATCGACATCATCGCCCACGAGCTGACGCACGGCGTCACGGAGAGCGAAGCGAATCTTCTCTACACTCGCCAGTCCGGCGCGCTGAACGAATCGCTGTCCGACGTCTTCGGCGCTATGGTGAAACAGTTCTATCTCAAGCAAACGGCGCAGGAGGCGGACTGGATTGTCGGCGCTGGCCTGCTGACCGAGGAGATCGACGGCAAGGGGTTAAGGTCCCTGGCCCGACCGGGAACAGCCTATGACGACCCGCTGCTCGGCACAGACCCGCAGCCAGCCCACATGCGTGATTACATTAATACCCGCGAAGATAACGGCGGCGTACACCTCAATTCCGGAATACCGAGCCGCGCCTTTTATCTGGCGGCGACCGATCTGGGCGGGTATTCGTGGGAGAAAGCGGGCGTCATCTGGTACGACGTTTTATGCGACAAATCGCTGCCGCAGAACGCCGACTTTTCACTGTTCGCCCAATACACGGTGAATCATGCAGAACAGCGCTTCAGTACGGCGGTGGCCGATACCGTGCTGCATGCCTGGCATCGGGTGGGCGTTGATACGGGTATCGCGAATGAGTATGAACGCACCACCCCACTTGACTGACGACGCCATTATCGAACTGGCGCGGGAAGGCGGCCTCGCCTGGATACCGAAATTATCCGGGCCAAGATGGGTGGTATTAGCCAAGCTGCCTCCGGAAGAGCGTCAAAAGATCTGCGCGGTTTTGCGCAGCGTACTGCCGTCATCACAGAGCGACGATCCGGCCGAACGCCCCGGCAGGGGCGATCAATTTTACTACCGGATTCACATTTTTCATGGCGATTCGGACGGCGGCGACACGCCCCCCCAGGTGTGGCTGGTTCCCGAACGGGCCGCGCCGGAACTGGACATCCTGTGGCAGAACGCACAGCCAGCGCCCTGATACCAACGGAGACGCTTCAAACCTCTGGATCAGGGGATCCCATTAGGCAGAATCGGTTGGTAGTGAAACGTCACCCGTTTCTTTGAAATCAACACCTTCTCTTGCGGACAAAAATAGTCGACCGCGCCACAGGCTTTGAGCACCTGTAGCGGCTGCCCACAGTCCGGACACAGAGGCTCACGCCGATAATCCTGTTGACACTCGGCACAGCGAAAACGCTCATCGCTGCGCTTTCTCATTTCATGCTGGCACTGTGGACATAACAAGGTCATTCCGCTCTGCTTTTCCATCGTGTTTTTCCCTCTCCTCGGTCAGGCCGTCCCGCAATAAAAACGGGGCAGAAAATATTCTGCCCCGCCGGTCCATCCTGGCACTTAAATTCGACTTATTTGCCTTTCTTGATGTGCTGCATTAAACGCTTACGTTTACGTAGCTGGTTAGGCGTCAGGGTATTTCGCTTATTTGCAAACGGGTTTTCCCCCTCTTTAAACTGGATGCGGATCGGCGTTCCCATCACCTCCAAGGAACGACGGAAGTAGTTCATCAGATAACGTTTATAAGAGTCCGCCAGATCTTTGACCTGGTTGCCGTGAATCACGACGATAGGCGGGTTATAACCCCCGGCGTGCGCATACTTCAGCTTCACGCGGCGTCCTCGCACCAGCGGCGGCTGGTGGTCATCAACGGCCATACGCATGATACGCGTCAGCAACGAAGTGCTCACACGTCGGGTCGAGCAGGTGTAAGCCTCAGTAATCGACTCAAACAGGTTACCTACGCCGCTACCGTGCAGCGCGGAGATGAAATGGATACGAGCGAAATCAATGAAGCCCAAACGCAGATCCAGCGTCTCCTTCACCTGCTCTCTCACATCCTGGGAAAGACCATCCCATTTGTTGACCACGATCACCAGCGAACGACCGCTGTTCAAAATAAAGCCCAACAGAGACAGATCCTGATCGGAGATCCCTTCGCGAGCGTCGATCACCAGCAGCACTACGTTGGCGTCTTCGATCGCCTGCAGCGTTTTGATGACGGAAAACTTCTCGACGGTTTCCGTGATCTTGCCGCGCTTACGCACCCCAGCGGTGTCGATCAGTATATATTCGCGCTCGTCACGCTGCATCGGAATGTAGATGCTGTCACGCGTCGTACCGGGCATGTCATAAACCACGACGCGGTCTTCCCCCAAAATACGGTTGGTTAGCGTCGACTTACCGACGTTAGGACGACCCACGATAGCCAGTTTTATCGGCAAAGACTCCGGATCGAAGTTGTCTTCGGCTTCGGCGTCCTCTTCGGCCTCGGTTTCGATGGCCAGCTGCTCCGCCCAATAAGCGGCATTAGCTTCCTCTTCCGTCAGTTCCTGCGGCTCTTCGTCCTTATCTTCCGCGAACGGGAGCAGCACTTTTTCCAGCAGGCCGGTGACGCCGCGGCCGTGGGATGCCGCAATCGGGTAAACTTCACCGAGGCCCAGCGAATAGAAGTCTGCCGTACCGGTATCCACGTCGATTCCGTCAATTTTGTTGGCGACCAGGAAGGTGGCCTTTTGACGGTTGCGCAGATGCTGGGCGATACCCAGATCCGCAGGCATCAACCCATCACGGGCGTCAACCATGAACAGAACGATATCGGCTTCTTCAATCGCCAGCAGAGACTGGTCCGCCATACGCGTTTCCACGCCTTCTTCGCTACCATCAATACCGCCCGTATCGATGATAATGAACTCGTTTCCTTCCACCTCGGCACGACCATACTTGCGGTCACGCGTCAGCCCAGGGAAATCCGCCACCAATGCGTCACGAGTACGCGTCAAGCGGTTAAACAGCGTGGATTTCCCCACATTCGGGCGCCCGACCAGCGCGACGACAGGTATCATTGTTACAACCTCATTGCTTATATTTCAATTCGTTACAGCGAGCATGGCTGGCTGATCATAAAACACGAAACGGCTCCTGATATCGTCAGGAGCCGTTCGACAGGTCGAAGGCCTTTATGGCGCCTTCGCCCGGAGTAAAACACGTGGACTAGCGCGTAAAGGCGTAAACCTCTCCGCCTTTAGCCTGAATCAGCAGCTTATCGCTGGCTACCACGGGATTGCTCAGGAAACCAGAGCTATCCACTTTCTGTTGAGACACAAAGCGGCCATCGGTCGTGTTGACCCAGTGCATATAGCCTTCTGCATCCGCAACCACCAGATAACCATTGTACAGCGCTGGCGCCGTAAGATTACGGTGCAACAATTCACTCTGACGCCAGATGCTCACGCCGCCGTTGGTACTCAAGGCCACGATACGGTCATCCTGATCGACCAGATAAATGCGGTCGCCGTCAACGATGAAGTCATTCACCGAGCCCAGCTCACGTTTCCACAAAATCTGTCCGGAGCGCAAGTCCAGCGCCGTCAGATTGCCGTGGTAGCCCAGCGCATAAACCACTTCGCCGACGATGACCGGCGTGGTATCAACGTCGTTCAGACGATCGATTTCGGTGGCGCCGCTCGGCTGGGAAATGCGCTGCTGCCAAATCAGTTGGCCCTGATTAATGAGCACGGCGCTCACGCGCCCGTTATCGCCGCCGACGATGGCCGCGCCAAAGGCCGTCGCAGGAGCAGACTCACCGCGCACCGACAATGACGGCATATCCAGGTTTGCCGTCCACTTAACGGCACCGTCAGATTCGTTCAGCGCCTGCAGCATACCATTGCTGGTGTGCACCAGCACTACGCCGTCGCTGATAACCGGATGGGAAGTGACTTCACCTGCGACCGGCGTTTCCCAGACCTGTGCACCGTCATCAGCATTCAGCGCGAACATCTTCGCTCTTTCGCTGCCAACGTAGACGTGGTTACCGGCAACCGAGACGCCGCCGGACAGCAGCGCCGGACGATTCGCCGACAACAGACCCGTCTTCTCAGACAGGTCCGCTTTCCATTTTTCTTCACCGTTGCTCAAGTCCAGCGCTTTGACCGTACCGCGACGGTCGGCCGCATACACGCGGCTGTCCTGCCAGGCCGGACGCAAATTGGAATAAAAATCACCGATACCGCTACCGATTGAACGACTCCAGACCTTCGTCGGCGTGAACTGATTCTCTACCTGAGGCAGAGGAGACATTTTAACGACGTCCTCTTCACGGTCGAATAGCGAACAGCCGCTCAGCAGGGCGGTTGAAACCAGTCCTACCAAAAGTGTTTTACGCAATTGCATGGAATTCCTCTTAGCTGGACAGGTTGTTCAGTTTCATTCGTAACAGGGCCTGCAGCCCCTGAGGAGGCTGAGACTCGATGCCTTTTTCGTACGCACTGCGCGCGCCCTGGTTATCACCTTTGCTGACCAGCACGTCGCCGCGAACGTCTGCAACCATCGCGGCCCAGCCTTCCGTCTTGATGGCATCCAGCGTTTTCAGCGCGTCATCCGCTTTTTTCTGTTCAAGCTGCACCCGCGCCAGGCGCAGGTTAATCAGCGTTTGCAGATCGGCGTTGTTGCTCTGAGACAGCGCCTGAGTAAGCTGCTGCTCTGCTTTGGCGAAATCTTTCAGTTCAGCGTAGTGAGCCGCCAGTTCCATGGAAGCAAGCGCGCCGTAGTTGTTCTTGTTACCCGCGGCAAACGCTTCCACCGCCGCGGTGCCCTTACCTGCCGTCAGCGTTTCGCTGGCTTGCTGATAGTCCGACGATATCTCCATCGCGCTATTGTCCTGATGGCTCTGCCAGAAACGCCAACCAACCAGCGCCCCGATACCCAGGACTACACCAACAGCCAACGCCTTGCCGTTTTCTATCAGGAAACGTCGCAGCGCATCAACCTGTTCATTTTCTGTGGTATTGACTTCCACGGTGTCTTTCTCCTCAATCCAGTAGCGTCGTCAGCCGGGCTGCAACGTCAGCCTGCGCCAGAGTTTCTTGTTCGCCGCTAGACAAGTTTTTTACTACTGCCTGTCCTGCCGCGACTTCATTTTCGCCCAGCACCAGAGCGACTCGCGCCCCGCTTTTATCCGCACGGGCAAACTGCTTTTTAAAATTGCCGCCGCCAAAGTTGGTCATCAGCTTCAATCCAGGCATCTCATCACGCAGCGATTCCGCCAGCAGCATGGCCGCGCTTTGGGTTCCCGCCCCGGAAGAAATGACGTAAACATCCACGCCCGGCAGCGCTTTAAACTCCGGATTGACCGTTTGAACCAGCAGCACTAGACGCTCTAAGCCCATCGCGAAACCAACCGCAGGCGTACTAGAACCGCCCAGCTGTTCTACCATGCCGTCGTAGCGTCCGCCGCCGCACACGGTACCCTGTGAACCAAGGCTGGTGGTTACCCATTCGAAAACGGTGCGGTTGTAATAATCCAGGCCACGGACCAGACGCGGATTAACCTTATATGGGATGCTCGCCTGCGTTAAAAGTTCACACAGGCCGTCAAAATGCTCGCGCGACTCATCGTCGAGGTAATCGGTCAGAACCGGCGCGTCGTTCAACAGCGTCTGCACATCCCGATTCTTGGAATCCAGAACGCGCAGCGGGTTGGTGTACATACGACGTTTGCAGTCTTCATCCAGGATATCCTGATGCTGTTCCAGAAACGCAATCAACGCCTCGCGGTAACGCGCGCGCGCTTCCAGCGAACCGATAGAGTTCAGTTCCAGCGAGACGTGTTCTGCAATGCCCAGTTCGCGCCACCAGCGCGCCGTCATCATGATCATTTCGGCATCGATATCCGGGCCTTTCAGGCCGAAGACTTCACAACCGAGCTGATGGAACTGACGGTAGCGACCTTTCTGAGGACGTTCATGTCGGAACATCGGGCCTGTGTACCACAGGCGCTGCTCCTGGTTGTAGAGGATACCGTGCTCGATGCCAGCGCGGACGCAGCTCGCCGTGTTCTCGGGACGCAGCGTCAAGCTGTCGCCGTTGCGGTCCTCGAACGTGTACATCTCTTTTTCTACGACGTCGGTCACTTCACCGATAGCGCGCTTGAACAGAGAGGTCTGCTCAACGATAGGCGTACGAATTTCGCCATAGCCATAGCTGGCAAGGATCTGTTTCAGGCTGGCTTCAATGCGGTGCCATAAAGCCGTATCGGCTGGCAGGTAGTCGTTCATGCCTCGGATGGCTTGGATATTTTTTGCCACGTCAGTTCTCTAATCCGTTTTCTCGAAAATAGGCCCGATTATAGAGGGAGCGGCACTGCGGCATCAATGCGCGGCCGTCGCCGTCGGGTTGGGAAGCTGTCGACAGGGCGGCATCTCGTGCGATGCCGCCGCCGTTACTTATCGACCACGTTGATGGTGATGCGGTTACTTTCGTTCAGCATCGCCGCTTTGGCGCGGATTTTAGACTCCAGCTGGTCGATCATCTGTTCATTGTCAAAACGTTCACGCTGGCGAACACCGTCTTCATAAAAGCCGCTTTTTTTGTTGCCGCCGGTCACGCCCAGCGTCGACACCAGCGCTTCGCCCGGTCCGTTGACCACACAACCGATAATCGATACGTCCATCGGCGTGATGATATCTTCCAGCCGCTGCTCCAATGCGTTAACGGTGCCGATTACGTCAAACTCCTGACGCGAGCAGGTCGGGCAGGCGATAAAGTTGATGCCGCGCGCGCGAATGCGCAGTGACTTTAGAATATCGAAACCGACTTTCACTTCTTCCACCGGGTCGGCCGCCAGCGAGATACGCAGCGTGTCGCCAATCCCTTCGGAGAGCAGCAGCCCCAGACCGATGGCGGATTTTACCGCCCCGCTCCGCGCGCCGCCCGCCTCGGTGATACCGAGATGCAGCGGCTGATCGATGCGGGATGCCAGCAGACGGTAGGACTGGACCGCCAGGAAGACGTCAGACGCCTTCACGCTGACTTTGAATTGGTCAAAATTGAGCCTGTCCAGAATATCGACGTGGCGCATGGCGGATTCGAGCAGCGCTTCCGGCGTTGGCTCACCGTACTTTTCCTGCAGGTCCTTTTCCAATGAGCCTGCGTTGACGCCGATACGGATCGGGATGTTGTTGTCCCGTGCGCAGTCCACGACGGCGCGAATCCGCTCTTCATTGCCGATATTGCCGGGGTTAATGCGCAGACAATCCACGCCGTATTCAGCGACTTTTAACGCTATGCGATAGTCAAAATGGATATCCGCAACCAGCGGCACATTCACCTGCTGTTTGATCAGCTTGAATGCCTCAGCGGCATCCATGGTGGGGACGGAGACGCGAACGATATCGACGCCTACACGTTCCAACGCTTTGATTTGATTCACCGTCGCTTCAACATTCGTTGTGCGGGTGTTCGTCATCGACTGCACCGCTATCGGCGCGCCGTCACCGACGGGCACCTTACCAACGTAAATGCGCTTTGATTTGCGACGGGTTATGGGTGCGGGGTTATTCACAACTTCACCTCCAAAATGCCGCTACCGGCCGGAAAATTACTGGCCGGCCAGCGTTAAACGTGCAACCTGATTGCTTCTGACGTACTGACTCAAATCAACCGGTTTGCCCTGATACTGAATCTGTACAGCAGCAGGAGCGCCGATTTTGAGTCGATAAGGAGGTTGTCCGCTTAGATTCAGCGAACCGCCATTGCGTTGCATACCGCTGAACAGTTTTTTGCCAGTACTATCCACTACTTCCAGCCAGCAGTCCGCAGAGAACGACATTGCTAATACATTCGATGCCGGCACGGAAGGCGCCGGAGTCTCAACAGCCGGGGCTGCGGATGAGGGCGCTGGAGAGGGTTGAGCCGGAGACGCCGTCGGCGCAGGAGCCGGCGTGACGGGAGCGACCGGCGCAGACGGATTCGTCGTTGGCGTAGAGGGGATCGCCGAAGATGCGTCGGCAGGCGGCGTCACTTCGGTAGCGGCGCCACTGTTGGCGCTATCGCCCGGTACAACTGGGCCCGGTTCGCCATTGCCCAAATCCAGCGGCTGTCCATCCTGCGAAGTCTGCGTAGCGTTCGCATGATCGACCATGGAATTGATTTCCTGCTGCTGCGCCTGATGATTCTGCCACCACCAGGCGACCGTCAACCCCAAAACGCCCAGCAAAATTAACCAGGTAAAGGTCATCAGCCAGCCGTCGCGCTTCTTGCGGCTTTTGCCCAGCGCGAGGTGCTGCATAGGGGATACATTTGAGGTGCGACTCGGCACCACGTATTTTTCCAGCATAGGCAGCAGCTCGTCTTCGGGCAGATGCACCAGCTTGGCGTAAGAACGGATATATCCACGCAGGAATGTCGGAGCAAGGCCCGCAGGCGTGTTGTCTTCTTCAATCTCACGAACGATGGAGACTTTCAGACACAACCTTTCTGCGACGACTTGCTGCGACAACCCCAAGCTTTCACGCGCCTGACGCAGTCGTTCTCCAGGCGTGGCTATGGATGATGCTGTTTTATCTTGATTGGCTTCAGTATTCATTAGCTAAGAACTGCTGGTACTGTTTAGATTGTGGAAAACTTCGCGCCAGCATCGCACCGTGACGCATCGCGTCATCGGTATCCCCCGCCAGCGCGGCGAAACGAATCTGTAGCCATAAACTTTCGGCACTCGCCGGAAATTTCGGCTGATAAATACTCAAGAGCATCCGCGTTTGTTCCGGATAGCCGGCATGCATGCGATGTTCAGCCTCCGCGAGTAGGCGTTGGCCTTTGCGCGGGTCATAGTTCAGGGCCCGGCTAAGCCGTTGCTTCGCTTCATCAGGCTGCCCAGCGTCTAAAAAACAATAACCGGCATTTTCCAGAGCATCGGCAACCTGCGGATAATCCGCGAGCTGCGCTGCGCGGCTAAACTGTTGTTGCGCCGTTACATACTGCCCTAAACCACACAGAAACGCACCGTAATTATTCAATACGTTCCCGTTCGAGGGGCTCTGTCGCAACAACTGGTGATAACGTTTTTCAGCCGCCGCGTTTTCGCCGATCTGCTGTTCGTACAGCGCCATCCCCAATTGAGTGCGATAGTCATTCGGGGACGCCTTCAAGGCGCTGAGCAGGTTACTGTGGGCGACGTCTAACTGCCCGCGCTCAAGGTACGCCAACCCCAATTGCAAACGCGTCTGCGCTTGGGGCGAGAGAGAGACTGTTTCAGCCGTGTTCACGCACCCGCTTATCATCATGCATACCGCAGTCAAACCGCACCGCCACCTTCCCTGCCGCCGTGAATTCATCTCTGACTATCCTTAGCCATTGTCTCTCGCCGAGGCAGGCGGCCCCAGCTATACGAGCCCGCCGTTACCACAGCATAGTATGATAAGCCTCTGAAATGTATTTATCATCAGTCCGGCGCTCTCGGGCCGACCACGATCATACACTTTTAACGGCTATCGTATCCTTGATCATTTTTTTCTTCATCGTTCGCTTGGTACGGTCAACGACTTCCCCAGCCAGCTGCCCGCAGGCCGCATCAATGTCGTCCCCGCGCGTTTTACGAACGATGGTGGTAAATCCGTATTCCATCAGTACCTTGGAGAAGCGGTCAACGCGGCTGTTGGAGCTGCGCCCATATGGCGCGCCGGGGAATGGGTTCCACGGGATCAGGTTGATCTTGCACGGCGTATTTTTCAGGCACTCCGCCAACTCATGCGCGTGTTCCGTTCCGTCGTTGATGTGATCCAACATGACGTATTCAATGGTGACACGTCCCTGATTGGCGTTGGACTTATCCAGATAACGCCGCACTGCCGACAAAAAGGTTTCGATATTATATTTTTTGTTAATCGGCATGATTTCGTTACGGATTTCATCGTTCGGCGCATGCAGCGAGATCGCCAGTGCGACGTCGATCATGTCGCCCAGTTTGTCCAGCGCAGGCACGACGCCGGAAGTCGACAGCGTCACGCGACGTTTCGACAGACCAAAACCGAAATCGTCCAGCATGATTTCCATCGCCGGAACCACGTTGGTCAGGTTCAGTAACGGTTCGCCCATGCCCATCATCACGACGTTAGTGATAGGACGCTGCCCGGTGACTTTGGCCGCGCCGATTATTTTCGCCGCGCGCCATACCTGGCCGATGATCTCAGAAACCCGCAGGTTACGGTTGAACCCTTGCTGCGCCGTCGAGCAGAACTTGCATTCCAACGCACAACCGACCTGAGAAGAGACGCACAACGTCGCGCGTTCATCCTCCGGGATGTAGACCGTTTCCACGCGCTGGCCGTCGACCAGGATAGCCCACTTGATCGTGCCATCGGAGGAGCGCTGCTCATCCACCACAACCGGGGCGCGAATTTCAGCGATCTCCTGCAATTTGGTGCGTAACACCTTATTGATGTCGGTCATCTCGTTGAAATCATCACAGCAGTAGTGATAGATCCACTTCATGACCTGATCGGCACGGAACGGCTTTTCTCCCATCGAGGCAAAAAAGGCGCGCATTTGCTGACGGTTTAGATCCAGCAGGTTGATTTTTTCAGTGCCCGTCGGCTTAACGGTGATAGCGTCAGACTCGGTGGCGATCGGGGATACAGTTTGCTCAGACATATTGACTCATGGCCTCGTTGTTACACGTTATGGCTCGGAAGAAGTGATAAAGGATAAAAAAACGCCCCGGCCGAGCGCCTGCTCGCTCCGGGGCGCGGCATTGTACAAAGTTTAATACAGAGGTGCCAGCGCCACTCCGCTTTTAATTCTTTGTCTCAACTTAGCGGGTGCGTGCGTATACCTCGTCCGCGCTGAAGAAATAGGCAATTTCACGTTCAGCGGATGCCAGAGAGTCCGAACCATGCACCGCATTTTCAGTCAGGCTGTCAGCATAGTCAGCGCGCAGCGTGCCCGCCAGCGCATTCTCAGGATTTGTCGCCCCCATCAGGTCGCGGTGGCGCAGCACGGCATTTTCACCTTCCAAAACCTGAACCATAATGGGACCGGAAGTCATGAATGTCACCAGACCGTCAAAGAAAGGTTTGCCCTCGTGCTCCGCATAAAAGCCTTCGGCCTGTTCGCGAGTCAGATGAAGCATTTTGGCAGCAACGATCTTGAAGCCTGCGCTTTCAAAGCGGTTGTAGATAGCGCCAATCACATTCTTGGCGACCGCATTGGGCTTAATGATAGAAAAAGTACGTTCTACCGTCATAGTGACCTCATTTGATAACTGTCTGATAACCGCCGGTTAAAAATGATGAACCCGGCACCGTAAAGTGGCGCAGATTATAGGGTTGCGCCTCCATCTTGCCTACGGTCAAATAACATTTTTTTAAAATAACGTTATCTTATCGTCCTTTTCCTATCATTATAACGCTGAATCTTTGTCTGACACTCACTCTCTGCCCTGCCTGCGGGACGGATAGCAAACAAACCACCGCGTTTCATCTGTTTCATCTATGTGAGCCGGCAACGCTCGCATTCTTGAAATAGCGTGCGCTGAAACTGACATGAGAGACAGGTTTGCGCTTGTCCGATGCTAAAAAATCGCTGACAATTCAATCCTCATCTTAATCCCGGGCTTCATCGGCAGCCCGAACAGGAGGTCTCATGTCTGTATCCGGCTCCGACATCTTTGTCACCGCCACCTGGCTAAATTCGCATCTACACGACGCTGATATCACACTGCTTGATGCGCGGATGCTTCCGCCTGGCGATACCACGCGGGATATCCAGGCCGAATATGAGGCCGAACACCTGCCAGGGGCGGCTTTTTTCGATATTGAAACGCTGTCGGATGCGACTTCGCCTCTGCCACACATGATGCCAGACAGCACATCCTTCGCTCAGGCCATGGGCGATCTGGGCGTCAGCGAAGGCCGACACTGCGTCATTTACGATGAGGGCAACTTGTTTTCAGCGCCTCGCGCTTGGTGGATGCTAAAAACGTTCGGCGTGACCAAGGTTTCTATCTTGGCTGGCGGACTGGCCGGATGGAAACAGGCGCAACTACCTTTAGAGCAGGGAAACACCGCCCATCAGCCCCGGACATTTAACGCTCGACTAGACGCAGGCGTGATCTGTCAGGCCGAGGTCGTACTGGCGATCACCCATGATCATTCCGCGCAGATTGTCGACGCTCGTCCAGTACCACGCTTCGCTGGCGATGTCGATGAGCCTCGTCCGGGACTGCGCCGCGGGCATATTCCCGGCAGCATTAACGTGCCATGGAATGAACTGGTGGCAGACGGCGCGCTGAAAACGCCGGAGGAGCTGACCGCCGTGTTTAAACAGAAGGGGATTGATATCCAACGTCCCATCGTCGCGAGCTGTGGTTCCGGCGTGACGGCCGCCGTGATCGTATTGGCGCTGTATGTGCTGAATGCCCCTCAAGTCAAACTGTACGACGGCTCCTGGGGCGAATGGGGAGGCCGAGACGACCTGCCTATTGAAACTGCCGCGGGTCGCTAAGGCCAATCCGCCAGAAGTCGAAAATAGTCTCGTAAAAAGGCCACTCAGCGTGGCCGTTACAGTGTGTTATGGGGGATACCACACACTCCGCGATATATAAGCTTCACGCCTAAAGTGGCTGAACAAGCCGCTATCACTGCCAATCATGGGGCGCGTTCGCCCACAGACAGATCGACCACTGCGCCATAGGGCTTTTGGCTTTTGGCTTTTGCAGTCAAGCGGTCAAGCGGTCAAGCGGTCAAGCGGTCAAGCGGTCAAGCGGTCAAGCG
>NZ_LUTP01000045.1 GCF_002111585.1 Lonsdalea iberica | reverse complement strand
CCAGCGCATGAACGTAAGCGCCAGCAACCTGGCGAATGCGGACAGTGTCACCGGACCCGATGGCGAGCCATACCGCGCCAAGCAAGTGGTTTTCAAAGTGGCTGCTCCAGATGGACAGGCTATCGGCGGCGTGCAGGTTGACGACGTCGTTGAAGATACCTCTCCGGACAAGCTGGTTTATCAACCGGGAAATCCTTTGGCGGATGAACGCGGCTATGTACGTATGCCTAATGTGGATGTTACTGCGGAAATGGTGAACTCCATCTCCGCATCACGCAGCTATCAGGCAAACGTGGAAGTGCTGAATACGGCCAAGTCGTTGATGCAAAAAACGTTGACATTAGGCCAATAATAACGTGGGAGAGTAGCCATGAGCGTCTCAGTTTCACTTACCGAATCAACAGATACCAGCAAGACCAGCACAACCAGCAGCTCGTCCAGTACGAGCAGTAGTGCGGACCTGCAAAACGAATTTATGACCCTACTGGTTGCGCAGTTGCAGAACCAGGATCCTACCAATCCCATGGACAACAGTCAGCTGACCACGCAGCTTGCGCAGATCAGCACGCTGAGCGGGATCGAGAGCATGAACACCACGCTGGGCTCTATTTCCAGCCAGTTGGATACCTCCGAGACGTTGCAAGCGAGTTCTCTAATTGGCAACGGCGTCCTGATTCAGGGCGACAGCATCGTAGTGGGATCCGATAGCTCCACCACTGCATTTGGGGTTGAACTGGCCAATGCGGCTACGGACGTCAATGTAACTATTAAAGACTCCAGCGGTAATACGGTGAAAACCGTAGATCTCGGTGCTCAAAGCGCCGGTGTTCAGACCTACAGCTGGGATGGCACTAACGACAGTGGCGGCACCGTCGATGCTGGTACCTACACCTACTCGGTGACGGCGACCGGTTCCGATGGCGCCAGCGTGACTGCGACGCCGCTGAAATATGCGCTGGTTTATGGCGTTAACACGGATTCCTCGGACGCCGTGCTTAACCTGGGCCTGTCAGGCACCGCGTCGCTCAGCGACGTGAAACAGATTATTTGATGTGAATCGCGCGGCTGACAAGACAAGCAGATCAGTCGCCTAAAACAACACACAGCAAACTACTAATTTTTAGGAGCACCTCCAAATGGGTTTTTCACAAGCGGTCAGCGGATTGAATGCTGCCTCCAGTAACCTGGATGTCATCGGTAACAACATCGCCAACTCAGAAACCACCGGCTTTAAAGGCGCAACGGTTTCTTTCGCAGACATCTTCGCCGATTCTGCCGTAGGTCTGGGTGTTAAAGTCGCCGCAGTCACTC
This sequence comes from Lonsdalea iberica, assembly GCF_002111585.1. Taxonomy (GTDB): domain Bacteria; phylum Pseudomonadota; class Gammaproteobacteria; order Enterobacterales; family Enterobacteriaceae; genus Lonsdalea; species Lonsdalea iberica. The sequence goes on along the minus strand of NZ_LUTP01000045.1, from coordinate 23,664 downwards.
AGAACTTCAATGACGGTACGATCGAAAGCACCGACGTTGGTACCGACGTCGCCATTTCGGGTAATGGCTTCTACCGTGTTGCGGACGATGCTGGCTCGGTCTACTACACCCGTAACGGCGAATTCCAATTGGACGCGGATCGTAACCTGACCACTAAAACGGGCTATTACGTGACGGGTTATGCCGCCACCGGGACTCCGCCGACTATCGCTGAGGGTGCGGAACCTACCACACTCAATATCTCTGCTGGCTCTATTGCCGCCCAGCAGACGACGACCTCTACCTATGTCGCCAACCTGAATTCAAGCACCACCGCGGTCGCGAATGGCACTGCTTTCGATGCAACCGACTCCAGTACTTATAACTGGAGCAAGTCCATGACAACTTACGATAGCTTGGGCAACACCCACGTTATGAACCTGTACTTCTCCAAAACGGCTGACAACACCTGGGAAGTGCATGCGCTTGACAGCAGCGATAGCACCGCGACCGCGCAGGACCTCGGCACATTGAACTTTAGCACCAGCGGCCAGCTGACTGGGACGACGGCATTCAACGTGACGACCAATTCCCTGAATGGTTCCGCGGCTAATACCTTCTCTATCGACTTTGCAGGTTCGACCCAACAGAACGCGACCAGCTCTGAGCTGAGCAAAACGCAGAACGGTTACACCACAGGTAACTTGGTCGAATACGCCATTAACGATGACGGCACCATCAGCGGCACCTACTCCAATGGACAGACTCAGCTGTTGGGACAGATTGTTCTGGCGACATTCTCTAATAACCAGGGCCTGAAGTCTGAAGGGGATAACGTCTGGAGCGCAACGTCATCGTCCGGTGAAGCCTCTCTGGGCACCGCGGGTACCGGTCTGCTGGGGTCACTCACCAGCGGCGCGCTGGAGTCTTCCAACGTCGATATCGGTTCCGAGCTGGTCGATATGATCGTTGCCCAGCGTAACTATCAGTCCAATGCCCAGACCATTAAAACACAGGACTCCATCCTGAACACGCTGGTCAACCTGCGTTAATTAAGCCACACAAGGTAACGATATGGATCACGCCATATATACAGCGATGGGCGCCGCTAGCCAGACGATGGAACAGCAGTCGGTCATCGCCAACAACCTGGCCAATGTGTCCACGCCCGGTTTCCGGGCGCAGTTAAATGCCATGCGCGCGGTGCCGGTCGAGGGGCCTACGCTCCCCACCCGTACGCTGGTCGTGGCGTCGACTCCGGGTGCAGATATGTCACAGGGGCCGCTGAACTACACGTCCCGTCCTTTGGACGTGGCGGTGCAGGACGACGGTTGGTTGGCCGTACAGCTCCCCAACGGCGAAGAAGCTTATACCCGCAATGGTGCTATTCAGCTGGATGAAACCGGTCAGCTCACCATTCAGGGCTATCCGGTCGTCGGCGACGATGGTCCGCTGACGGTGCCGGTGCAGTCCACTGTCACCATCGCCGCAGACGGAACGATTTCTGCTTTAGGCGACGGCGATGCGCCGAATACGGTGGGAGCGGCGGGTGCGCTGAAACTGGTCAAGTCTGAACCGAATCAATTAGTACGTGGTGATGACGGCCTGTTTCACATCTCGCCGCAGGCTCAGCAGCAGGTCGGCAATGCCTTGCCGGCGGATGACACAGTGAAAGTGATGCCAGGTGTCCTGGAAGGCAGCAATGTGAACTCGACCGAAACGCTCGTTGACATGATCAACAGCGCCCGGCGCTTTGAAATGCAGATGAAAGTGATCACCAACGTCGATCAAAACGCCGAGAGCGCGAACAAGCTGCTGTCTGTTAGTTAATTAATTTTAAGGGTAACACTATGATTCGTTCACTGTGGATTGCAAAAACCGGGCTTGATGCTCAGCAAACCAACATGGATGTCATCTCGAACAACCTCGCTAACGTCAGCACCAACGGCTTTAAGCGTCAGCGCGCGGTTTTCGAAGATCTGCTGTATCAAACGGTTCGCCAGCCGGGGGCTCAGTCTTCTGAACAAACCAATTTGCCCTCTGGTTTGCAGCTGGGTACGGGGGTTCGTCCGGTTTCGACAGAGCGTTTGCACAGCCAGGGTAACCTGGAACAGACGGAAAACACCAAAGACATCGCTGTCAACGGTCAGGGCTTTTTCCAGATCCTGCTTCCTGATGGTACGACCGCCTATACGCGCGACGGTTCTTTTCAGTTGGATGCGAACGGCCAGTTGGTTACCTCTAGTGGTTATCAGGTTCAGCCAGCGATTACGGTGCCTGATACCGCGGTATCCATGACGGTAGCGCGTGACGGTGTAGTGAGCGTGACTGAACAGGGTCAGGCGGCTGCGACGCAGATTGGTCAGTTGACGCTCAGCACGTTTATCAACCCGACCGGCTTGCAGAGCCTGGGTGAAAACCTGTACCAGGAAACGCAGAGCTCCGGCGCGCCGACAGAGTCGACTCCGGGTCAGAATGGCGCAGGCGTGCTTTATCAGGGTTTTGTTGAAACTTCTAACGTCAACGTGGCGGAAGAACTGGTCGATATGATCCAGGTCCAGCGTGCCTACGAAATAAACAGTAAGGCGGTGTCGACTTCCGATGCCATGCTGCAGCGGCTTACGCAAATTTAAGAAAGCACATTTATGGTGTTAATGAGAAAAGAAGTGAACGCACCGCGCACGCGCGGTGTTCGCCTATGCCGCGCCGGGTGGAAAAATGTCGTCGTACCGGCGCTCGTGCTATCGGTATGCGCTTCATTAGCCGGATGCGCCTATTTTCCGCACAAAGAGCTGGTAGAAGGTGAAACGACGGCGCAGCCTGCACCGCCCAACCTGGTTGCTACCAATGGATCGATCTTTCAGATGGTTCAGCCGATGAACTATGGCTATCAGCCGCTGTTCGAGGACCGTCGTCCCCGCAACGTCGGCGATATCCTGACGATCACCCTGCAGGAGAATGTCAGCGCCAGCAAAAGTTCGAGCGCGAACTCATCCCGCGACGGATCAGGATCGCTTGGGGTCACCACGGCGCCTCGTCTGTTGCAAGGTCTGTTCGGTAACCAGCGCGCCGATTTCGACGTAGAAGGTAAGAACGACTTCGACGGCTCTGGCGGCGCGACCGCAAAAAACACCTTTACCGGTACGATAACGGTGACGGTGAAAGACGTGTTAAGCAACGGCAACCTGAAGGTGGTAGGCGAGAAACAGATCGCCATCAACCAGGGCGCAGAATATATCCGTTTCTCCGGCATTGTGAATCCGAGAACGATCACCGGATCCAACTCCGTGGTATCCACACAGGTTGCTGATGCCCGGATTGAATACGTCGGCAAAGGCTATATCAATGAAGCCCAGGAAATGGGGTGGCTACAGCGCTTCTTCCTGAACGTTTCACCATTTTAAGAGGTTAATCATGCGGGTTCGTCACCTTATTTTTTCATTTATCACATTATCACTGACGCTCTTGTCATCAGCACACGCCGAGCGTTTACGTGATTTGGTTGATATTCAAGGCGTACGTGATAACCCGCTGATTGGATACGGCTTGGTTGTCGGTCTCGACGGTACGGGCGACCAAACCACTCAGACGCCGTTTACGACGCAGAGTTTGACCAACATGCTATCCCAACTCGGGATTACCGTGCCTAGCGGCACCAACATGCAGTTAAAGAACGTTGCAGCGGTCATGGTGACCGCTAACTATCCGGCATTTGCCCGTGCAGGGCAGAAAATTGACGTCGTAGTGTCGTCGCTCGGGTCAGCGAAAAGCTTGCGCGGCGGTACCCTATTGATGACGCCGTTGAAAGGGGTCGATAATCAGGTCTACGCCTTGGCGCAGGGCAACATGTTGGTCGGCGGCGCGGGCGCGTCCTCCGGTGGGAGTCAGGTCAAGGTGAATCAACTTTCCGGCGGCAGAATCAACGGCGGCGCGACCATTGAACGCGAGCTGCCCACCACGTTCGGCGCTTCCAACAATCTTACGCTGCAGCTGAAGCAGGAAAACTTCAGCCTGGCGCAGCGCATCAGCGACTCTATTAATCAGTTCAACAGCTCCGGCGTCGCCCGACCGCTTGATGGTCGTACGGTGGAAGTGACTTTACCGTCCGGTAGCACGTCTCAGGTGCGTTTCCTGGCGCAAATCCAGGATATCAAAATCAATACCGGCGAAATGGATGCGAAGATCATCATCAACTCCCGTACCGGCTCAGTGGTGATGAACCGTAATGTCACGCTTGATTCTTGCGCCATTGCGCAGGGCAATTTATCTGTCACAGTCAATAGCCAAGAAAACGTCAATCAGCCCAATGCGCCGTTGGCCGGTGGGCAAACCGTTGTCACTCAACAGACGCAGATCGACATGCGTCAGGAAGGCGGGGCGCTTCAGCGCGTGAATGCGGGCACCAATTTGAATAGCGTGGTCCGCGCGCTTAACTCGCTGGGCGCGACGCCGATGGATCTGATGTCTATCATTCAGGCGATGCACAGCGCGGGCTGCGTCAAGGCGGAAGTGGAAATCATCTAATGATGAAGCTCGATAACACCAGTTCGGTCGATCAGGCTTCCGCGGCTTATGACGTCAAGTCGCTGAACAAGCTACGCAACGATGCGGTAAAAAACGATCCGTCAGCGCTGAAAAAAGTGGCTAAGCAGGTCGAGGGTTTGTTTGTCAACATGATGCTGAAGAGCATGCGTTCGGCGCTGCCTAAAGACGGCTTGCTCAGCAGCGATCAGACGCGGCTTTATACCAGCATGTATGACCAGCAGGTGGCACAAGACCTGTCTGCGAAAGGACTGGGGCTGGCCGACATGATGGTGAAGCAGCTTAGCCGAAATGTGAATGAACCGCCTGGCAACGGGGTGGGAACAACGCCAATGCCGCTTAGCAAGGACGACTTTTCAACGTCGTCCGCCTTCACACCTGCGCTGATGGGCGAGTTTTTGAAACGCAACAATCCAGATCAGCAGGGGGAGAGCGCGACCAAATCGCAGCCGGAGTTGGCGCCTTCCTCTGAGGACTTCACTCACCGTCTGTCGATGCCTTCCATGATCGCTAGTTTGAAAACCGGTATTCCACACCATCTGATTATGGCGCAGGCCGCGCTGGAGTCGGGCTGGGGTAAACGTGAAATCACGACCAGCGATGGCAAACCCAGCCATAACCTGTTTGGCGTGAAAGCCGGCAGCAATTGGGACGGGAAGGTCACCGAAATCGTCACGACCGAGTTCGAAAATGGTCGTGCCTATAAGGTCAAAGAGAAGTTCCGCGTCTACGATTCCTATTTGGATTCGATCAACGACTACATCTCGCTGCTGACCGACAACGCCCGTTACAAGGGGGTCGTGAATGCGAATAGCGCAGAAGCGGCGGCCTATGAACTGCAGAGGGCAGGCTACGCGACCGATCCGCGTTACGGGGACAAACTGGTACAGATTATCGGGCAGATAAAAAACACGACCGAGAAAGCGGTGAAGGCCTATACACACGACATAAGTAACTTATTTTAAACCGCTTTTATTTTTTAATTTCTTGCTCAAGTTTGAGTGACCCCAGCCGATAACTTTATTAGACACCATTGCCGGTTAGAATTTGTAATTTAAAGGAAATTTCATGGCCAGTTCATTGATAAACATTGCGTCGTCAGGCCTGAAAGCTGCGAATGTGGCTATTAGCACAACATCTAACAACATTAGCAACCTTGTTACTGATGGTTACAACAGACAGAGCGTATCTTTAGCGCAAAATACAGGTACGCAAAAGGCTTACGGCACCATCGGCAGTGGCGTAAATATTGCTTCCATCGACCGGGCCTATGATTCCCTGGTCGTCAATCAGCTGCGTTCAGCGTCCAGCAACTATGCGGGTACAAAAGCCTATTCCGAGCAGGTTTCACAGATCGACAATCTGCTGTCGGATAGCGATAACAGCCTGTCCACGCTGATGTCTTCGTTCTTCTCTTCCGTCCAGTCGCTTAGCTCCAATGCGAGTGACGCTTCTGCGCGCCAGACGGTCATTAGCAGCGCGCAGAGCATGGTGAACCAGTTCAGCAGCACGGATAAATATCTGCAGGATATGGATTCGTCTATTAATGCTGAATTGAAGAGCAGCGTCGACCAGATCAACACCTACTCGAAGCAAATAGCGAATCTGAACGAAAAAATCGTTCAGCTCGGCAGCGGATCCAGCTCCGCCAACGCATTGCTCGACCAGCGTGACCAGCTGATTAATGAACTAAACAACTTTGTCGGCGTGACCACCACCACGCAGGACAGTATGGTCAGCGTTAGCCTTGCCAACGGCATGAATCTGGTCCAGGGAAATGCTTCCTACGATCTGGTCACCATGACCTCTCCGGACGATCCGTCAAGAACGGAAGTCGCCTATGACAACGGTATTAGCGACCCGATTCAACTGAGTTCAACTTCGCTAGAAAGCGGCAGCATCAGTGGTTTGCTTACGTTCCGTACTGAAACGCTGGATACGGCCCGTAACCAGCTGGGTCAGCTCGCGTTAACGCTGGGCAGCAGCTTCAACACCCAGCATAAAGAAGGCGTTGATCTGAATGGTGATGTGGGGACGGATTTCTTCAGCTTCAGTCAGCCCAGCGTCATCAGCAACACGAACAACAAAGGTAGCGCCGCGCTGACTGCGACGTACACCGATACATCGGCGGTCAAGGCGAGCGATTACACGCTGAAATATACCAACGGCGCTTGGGGTGTCACGCGTAACTCTGATGGTGCCAGCGTCGATTACACGTCGGGAAGCGACAGTAGCGGCAACACGACCCTGAGCTTTGATGGCGTCGAAGTGGCAGTCAGCGGTACAGCGACCTCCGGTGACAAGTTTACGCTGAACACGGTCAGCGAAGTCATCACTAATATGTCGGTGGCTATTTCCGATACCGCCAAGATCGCGGCAGCGTCGAATGACGCTAGCTCGGGTGAAAGCGATAACCGCAACGCGGCTGCGCTGTTGGCGCTGCAAACCAGCAATCAGGTGAACGGTAATGCCACCTTCAGTGAAGCCTACGCATCATTAGTTGGTGAAATCGGCGTGAAAACACAAAGCGCTGATACCAACAGCACGACTCAAGAAACTATAGTAAATCAGTTGACAGAGAAGCAGCAGTCGATTTCGGGGGTCAACTCTGATGAAGAATACATTAACCTGCAGCGCTACCAGCAGTACTACACGGCAAACGCTCAAATATTGTCTACTGCCGGAGCGATTTTCGATGCCTTGCTGTCTGCGGTTAACTGATGAATCCGCTAAATAATTGAAAATAATATATAAATTAAACTTAAGGACTGTGTTATGCGTCTAAGTTCATCGATGATTTACCAGCAGAACATGCAAAGCATCACGAACGCTTACTCTAAATTCCAGAGCGCGTCGTTAGATTTGTCCAATGGACAGCTGGTCAACAAACCGTCGGACGATCCCATTGCCTCGGCGCAGGCCGTCGTATTGGCGCAATCACAGTCAACTAATGAGCAGTTTGCAACGGCTCGCGATACGGCGACCACCAATCTCTCGTTGGAATCTACCGTACTAGATCAGGTCACCGACGTGATCCAGAACGTTCAGACCCTGCTGGTTAAAGCTGCGAGCACCACATACAGTGACTCGGATCGCCAGTCGATGAAGACTGAACTACAAGGGTATAAAGATCAGTTGCTGACGCTGGCCAATACCACTGACAGCAACGGTAATTACATTTTCGCTGGTTACAAGACCGATACTGCCCCTTTTGTTGAAGACAGCGAAGGTAACGTAAGCTATGTCGGTAGCGATACCTCCGTGAGTCAGAAAGTGGACGCCAGCCGAACCATAACCACAGGCGACACGGGGACAACCGTCTTCATGAGCCTGTCGGCAGGTTACAAAACTGAGCCGGACGGCACTGCCAGTGAAACTAATATGTTTAACAGCATCGACTATGCGATGACGGCGCTCGATATTCCGCTGAATGAAACCGGTGACGACACCACGAGCAGCGAGACCTACCAGGCGATGTTCGATAAAGCCAATCGGGGAATGTCCAACTCGCTGGATAATGTGTTAACGGTGCAAGCCTCCGTGGGCAGCAAACTTAACGAGTTGAGCACATTAGACAGTATCGGCGACAGCCGAGACCTGATTTATTCAGATCGGATGACCAGTTTGAAAGGGTCTGACGTCGATGATATGTATGAAATGATTTCTAACGTCACCATGCAACAGGTGGCGCTGCAGGCAGCGCAGAGCACATTCTCTTCGATGAAAGGCATGTCGCTGTTTGAAATGAATAGTTAATTAGCACCAAATTTTGGAATACGCTTAAACCGGGCGTATTTGTTTAGGCGGTATCGTCCTGTTAATAGCAGGCGATACGGCCGTTTTTTTATTTTACGCATAGGGGTTTTGTTCTGCTTTGGGCGATCGACCCAGTCAGGGTAGGGACCTATTCCGTTCAAGGTTGACGAACTGCCAGCTCCCTGCTGGCCTTGGCGACCTTGCAATTTTTATCTTCTAAATGTTGACAGTCGCATAAACTTTTAAAAAGTACTGCCGATAATCTATGCAGATGAATGAATACATTTATTAAGGGGTAAGAGTATATGGCTACGACATCAAGCACGACCAGTAGTACGTCATCAAGCACAACGAGTTCCAGCACGGGATTGGTTACATCACTGGGCGTAGGATCTGGCTTGGACTTGTCTGGCATTTTGGACTCTTTGGAAGAAGTCGAGAACCAGAAACTTACCGCGATCACCACAAAACAAACCAGCTATGAGTCCAAGCTTACCGCTTATGGAACGCTCCAGAGCTCGCTGGAAACCTTTTCAACGGCGACCGCTAAGCTGAACGACAGTTCGCTCTATGCCACCAAGCAGACATCGACCAATACTTCGTTCAGTAGCACTGCTTCGTCTAGCGCAACGTCAGGTACCTATGCGGTAAAAGTGTCGCAGCTGGCCACGGCGCAGACGTTGGCGACAGCAGCGCAGGCAAGTAAAACCACGCAGTTGGGCGACAGCAGCCTGACGACGCGTAATCTTACCCTGCAGGTGGGTAGCGGGAGTGAGGTCAACATTGCGCTGACCAACGATCAAACTACGCTTTCAGGTATCGCTAGCGCCATCAACTCTGCTAAAGCCGGGGTGACCGCCAGTATCGTGCAGTCGGGTGACAGCAGCTATCAGCTGACGCTGACTTCTGATACAACCGGTGAGACGTCAACGATGAGCGTAAGCTCAGATGACAGTGCTTTGAACAGCGTCTTGGGATATGACAGCACGTCGTCTTCCAATGGGATGACACAGCAGGTCGCGGCGCAAAATGCCGAGCTGACGGTTAACGGCATAGCGATTGAACGTAGCAGCAATACAGTGACCGATGTCCCGACGGAAGGGGTTACGCTGACATTGAATGCGGTCTCTAGCTCATCAGAAAACCTGGTGGTGACCAAAAGTGTAACGGATGCCGCCAGCGCGATTACTGATTGGGTCAGCTCTTATAACACCCTGCTGACGTCTTTTGCTTCGCTGAGCGCCTATAGCAGCGTGAGTGCAGGTGAATCTCAGTCCACCAGCAACGGTGCTCTGGTTGGGGACTCTACGCTTAGCAGCATCAAGAATCAGCTGAAAACGATTATTAGCTCAGCGCAAAGCAGCGATACCTTCAAGGTGCTTTCTGAGATGGGTGTTTCGCTGAGTACCACAACCGACTCCACGACCGGAACGGTTGTGCGAGGAACGCTCAGCATCGACAACACCAAGCTGGTTAACGCGCTGACGGATAACGGTGCTGAAGTCGGTAAATTCTTTATGGGCGATGGTAAAACGACGGGACTTGCAACACAGTTGGTATCCACCGTATCGAGCTATACGAAAAGTAATGGTTTGATCGATAACGCTGAATCAGGTATCACGTCCATTATCGACAAGCTCAAGACTCAGTATACAAATGTTCAGAGCACCATCGAGAACACCATGAGCCGTTACAGGACTCAGTTCACCAAACTGGATGTGTTGGTACAGCAATTGAACAGTACAGGTGACTACCTGACGTCGGCCTTCGAGCAGCTTAGCAGCAGCTCCAGCAGTTAACGTGTAGTGTAAGGAACGTTTTTTATGGCCATGATGTATGGTTCACAGGCTTATGCGCAGGTCGGTTTGGAAAGCGGCGTGATGAGCGCCAGCCCGCATAAGCTGATCACCATGTTGTTTGATGGCGCCATCAGTGCCCTTGTTCGTGCAGATATCTTCATGGAACAAGGGGACACGGTGGAGAAGGGTAATGCGATTACCAAGGCCATCAGAATCATTGACAGTGGATTACTCGCTTCCCTGGATATGGAGAAAGGGGGGGAGATCAGCACGAACCTGGCGCAGCTTTACGACTACATGATCCGTCAGCTGCTTCAGGCCAATCTGCACAACGATCGTGCGCTACTAGAGAATATAACGGAACTATTGCGTGGCATCGCTGACTCCTGGAAAGAAATAAGCCCTGAAAAAAATAACGCTGCTGACTAATTCGTCACTTAGCTCTTATCTGTGCCGGAAATAGTAGCGGAATCGCTTCGTGTCCGGCACAGTTTCATTTTTGCCGTTCTGCGTTAAACATAACCAACAGTGTAAGTCAGGAAACCACAATGGAAGCCAGCAAATCAGTTCTTGCCTGTTATCAGCAAATCCTTGAACTAAGCGATCGCATGCTGGCACTTGCAAAAAAAACAAAATGGGCAGAATTGATTGAAGTTGAGCAGCTTTATCTTGAAGCGGTGGGACTTCTTCCTGGCCTGATCGAATACAACAATAAAGTTTCCAGCGTTGAACAACGTAGGATAAAACAGTGCCTCGATACGATTCTGGAAAATGAAACGCTGATTACTCAACTCCTGGAGTCACGGATGAATGAGTTGAGGGGACTGATCGGTCAGTCTGTCAGACAGCAGTCGGTGAATGCGGCCTACCATAAATTCGCCGATGGCGATTCTATGCTACCTGGCGGCGGGAAAGAGTAGGTCTACGGATTTCAATGCCCCTTTGTCTCGTCGGTTAAGGCTCCGACGGGGCTTACCCCCCTTCAAAGTAGATTCTCATACCATGCCTGTGACCGGCTTATCTTCTTATCCCAAACGTGTTACCGCGGACAATAGGCCTGCTCAGCTCTCTGCTTTACATCCTCATTAAGGCTTTTAATTCTGCGCAGACTTCGCACACCAAAGGGTTGTGAATGGCTTATAGCGATGGCTGGGGGGATTCATAGGGTAAGTAGCGTCAGCGAAACTGAGAGAACTCAGCCGCAATATTTGTCATAAGACAGGTTGGAAAAATTAAAACAAGCAGGACCAGGCTATGCGTAAATGAATAGCCCGAAGAGTGCTTAGAATTGGATGACTAATGGGTGGGGTATATAAAAATAGTTGTCTTTAATTATACCGACATATTCATGATTTCTTGGTAAGCAGAAACCAGTTTATTTCTTACTTGAATACCCATCTGCATCGAGATTGATGCTTTTTGCAGGTCGACCATCACATCATTCAGCGCAACGCCTTCTTCACCCAGCTCGAATTTCTGCGCCTGTGCGCGTGCCGTAGTTTGTTGTTCGCTAATTTTTCCCAGCGCGGATTTCATTTCGTCCGCAAAGCCGCTTTGCTGCGCTGCAATAGCATTAGAAGTCGTGCCCGTAGACTGAAGTGCTACGCTTTGTAGCTGCTGAACGACAGATTCAATTCCCTGTATAGACATTTAAACCCTCGGGTTTTCTATAGGACCAATTATTTACAGTCGACAACTTTAGCAGAATACCAGCAACCCTAAGCTTCTAAATAGGCATAAAAACCTTGGCTAATTCACCTATAGAATTGGCGTCATGGGATAAATAATATATCGCCCAAATCTCAAAGGCGGGTGTTGATGTTTAGAACAACCGTTGCTTATTCAGGGAGTATATTTTGTTTTTATTGATAACTATCAAAATGTTAATTGGCAGGAATAGTGCATGAGCTCCGCTAAAAGCAGTTCGCCCGCAATGAGTATCAACGGATTTACTGCTGTGCTTAACCGGCTGCGTGCTAATCCGAAAGTACCCCTATTAGTCGCCGCAGCCTTTGCTGTGGCTGTGGTTACGGCGTTAGTCCTATGGGCAAAAAGTCCCGATTATAGAGTGCTTTACAGCAATCTAAACGATCGTGATGGCGGGGAGATCGTCACCCAGCTAACGCAGATGAACATCCCTTATCAATTCAGCGATAACGGTGGGGCTTTGCTGATACCGGCGGAAAACGTTTATGAGACCCGGTTAAGACTGGCACAGTTGGGGCTGCCTAAGGGCGGCTCTGTAGGTTTTGAGCTGCTCGATCAAGAGAAGTTCGGCATTAGTCAGTTTAGCGAGCAGGTCAACTATCAGCGTGCTCTGGAAGGCGAGCTATCCCGAACGATGGAGACGCTGGGCCCTGTGCAGAAAGCGCGGGTTCATTTGGCGATCCCGAAACCTTCTTTGTTCGTGCGCGAACAAAAATCCCCTTCAGCATCGGTGACTTTGAACTTGCAGCCGGGCAGGGCGATGGACGAAGGACAGATCAACGCCATTGTTTACATGGTGTCCAGCAGTGTCGCTGGCTTGCCGCCGGACAATGTTACCGTCGTCGACCAGAATGGTCGGCTGCTGACGCAAACGGACGGCACGGGACGTGACCTGAACGCGGCGCAGCTGAAATACGCCAACGAAGTTGAAAACCGCTTCCAGCGCCGTATTGAAGCTATCCTGGCGCCGATTGTCGGTACCGGTAACGTTCACGCGCAGGTTACAGCTCAGATCGACTTCTCTAATCGTGAGCAGACGGATGAGCAGTATCAGCCCAACCAGGCTCCGAATCAGGCCGCGGTGCGGTCTCAGCAGTCTAGTCAGAGCGAACAGTTAGGCGGGAAAAATGTCGGAGGCGTGCCTGGCGCTTTATCGAATCAGCCTCCTGCGACGCCGACGGCGCCGATTGTCGCGCCAAACGCCGGCAATAATGCTAACGGCGCGCAGAACAACGCGAACGGCCAACAGCAGGCGAACGGCGCTAACAACCCGAACGGTGCGAATCAGGGCGGTGCGAACGGCGGAATTCAATCCTCCAACAACCGCCGCGACCAGACCATCAACTATGAGGTTGATCGCACCATTCGTCACACCAAGCAAAACGCCGGTGCCGTACAGCGTCTTTCCGTTGCGGTCGTCGTCAACTACGCGCCCAACGCCGAGGGCAAGTCTGCTGCGTTAAACGAAGAGCAGATTAAGCAGATTGAGTCGCTGACGCGCGAAGCCATGGGCTTCTCAACCGACCGTGGCGATACGATCAACGTGGTAAATGCGCCGTTTACGGAATCGAATGATGCTGCGAGCGAATTGCCCTTCTGGCAGAAGCAAGCCTTCTTCGACCTGATGATAAGCGCGGGCAAATGGCTGCTTGTCCTGATTGTGGCCTGGATCTTGTGGCGCAAAATGGTACGTCCGCAGTTGCAGCTCAAGAAGAAAGAGCAGCAGGCAACGGCGGAAAGTTTATCTGGCGGTCAGGATGGCGACGAAGACGTTATCGTCAAGCTCAGCAAAGAAGAGCAAGACTTGCAGCGTAAATCGCAACAGCGCGTCAATACTGAGCTGCAAAGCCAGCGTATTCGCGACATGGCCGAGAACGATCCTCGCGTCTGCGCCCTGGTTATTCGTCAATGGATGAGTGCTGAACTATGAGTATGACTGGAACTGATAAGAGCGCTATTTTGCTGATGACCATCGGCGAAGATCGCGCTGCTGAAGTCTTCACGCACCTTTCCACGCGTGAAGTTCAGCACCTAAGTGCCGCGATGGCGAACATGAAACAGGTGTCCAATCAGCAACTGATGGAAGTGCTGAAAGAATTCGAAGTCTCCGCAGAGCAGTATGCGGCGCTGAGCGTCAACGCAGGCGATTACCTGCGTTCCGTTCTGGTCAAAGCGCTAGGCGAAGAGCGGGCGTCGACCTTGCTGGAAGATATCCTGGAAAGCAAAGAGACATCTTCCGGCATGGAAACGCTCAACTTTATGGAGCCGCAGACTGCAGCTGACCTGATCAAAGATGAGCATCCGCAGATCATCGCGACCATCCTTATCCATCTTAAACGCGCACAGTCCGCTGATATCCTGGCGCTGTTCGACGAACGCCTGCGTAATGACGTCATGCTGCGTATCGCGACCTTCGGCGGCGTACAGCCGGCGGCGTTGGCTGAGTTGACGGAAGTTCTGAACGGTCTGTTGGACGGCCAGAACCTGAAACGCAGCAAGATGGGGGGTATTCGTACTGCGGCTGAAATTATCAACTTGATGAAAACGCAGCAGGAAGAAGCGGTTATTGACGCCGTACGCGAGTTCGACGGCGAGCTGGCGCAGAAAATCATCGACGAAATGTTCCTGTTCGAAAACCTGGTCGAAGTGGACGATCGCAGTATTCAGCGTCTGTTGCAGGAAGTGGAGTCCGAGTCCCTGCTGATAGCCCTGAAGGGGGCGGAAGAGCCGCTCCGCGAGAAGTTCCTGCGCAACATGTCCCAGCGTGCCGCAGAAATCCTGCGCGACGACCTGGCGACGCGTGGACCGGTACGTATGTCGCAGGTCGAAAACGAACAGAAAGCCATCCTGCTTATCGTTCGTCGTCTGGCGGACAGCGGCGAAATGATCATCGGTGGCGGCGAGGATGCGTATGTCTAATACCAATGACTTACCTTGGCGCCCCTGGACACTGACCGATCTGGCGGCACCGCCGCCGTCGGCTCAGCAGGAAGAGGAAACGCCATCCCGCTCAGAGGAAGACGAAACTTCTCCCGTTGAGGCGTTGGAGTCACTGGAACTGCTGCGTGAAGAGATCCAACTGAAAGCCAAAGATGTCGGCTACAAAGAAGGTCAGCAGCAAGGCTACGATGAGGGTTATCAAGTCGGTCTGGCGGAAGGTCGTCAGCAGGGCGCTCAGGAAGAGAAACAGCAGCAAGAAAAGCTGACTGAGCAGATGCAGCAGATGGTGACCGAATTCCAGCAAACGCTCGACTCACTGGACAGCGTCATTGCCGCGCGTCTGATGCAAATGGCGCTGACTGCGGCCAAACAGGTTCTGGGTCAGGCGCCGGTCTGCGACGGTACGGCGTTGCTTAATCAGATACAGCAGATGATTCAGCAAGAACCTTTATTTAGCGGTAAGCCTAATTTACGCGTGCATCCATCCGATATGGAAAGGGTGGAGAGCCAGTTAGGTCCGACACTGGCGCAGCACGGCTGGCGTTTACTGGCGGATAACCAGCTCCATCCGGGCGGTTGTAAAGTCAGCGCCGAGGACGGCGATCTGGATGCCAGCATCGCGACGCGTTGGCACGAGCTGTGTCATATGGCTGCGCCGGGAGAGTTGTGATGACAAACCGACTCTCTCGCTGGCTGACGACGCTGGATGCGTTCGAGAAGAAGATCGCAACGGCACCGACCGTTCGTCGCTACGGGCGTTTGACTCGTGCGACAGGGCTGGTGCTGGAAGCCTCGGGTCTGCACTTGCCGCTCGGCGCGACCTGCTTTGTAGAACGTGTAAATGGCGACAAGATCGAAGAAGTCGAAAGCGAAGTCGTTGGTTTTAACGGGCAAAGATTGTTTCTGATGCCGCTCGAAGAAGTTGAAGGCATCATCCCCGGCGCGCGCGTGTACGCTCGTGGCGGAGAAAAGCACGAAGGCAAAAAGCTTCCGCTGGGCCCCGAACTGCTCGGCAGGATCCTGGACGGCGCGGGTAAACCGTTGGATGGACTGCCGCCGCCGGAAACCGGATTTAAAGCGCCATTGATTACGCCGCCGGTTAACCCCTTGCAGCGAACGCCTATCGATCACGTGCTTGACGTCGGCGTCCGGGCAATCAACGCCTTGCTGACCGTCGGGCGAGGGCAGCGTATGGGCCTCTTCGCCGGTTCCGGCGTGGGTAAAAGTGTGCTGCTGGGCATGATGGCCCGCTATACTGAAGCTGATGTCATCGTTGTGGGACTCATAGGCGAACGTGGCCGTGAGGTCAAAGACTTCATCGAAAATATTCTGGGCGCCGAAGGCCGTGCCCGCGCGGTTGTGATTGCCGCACCGGCTGACGTTTCCCCGCTGCTGCGTATGCAGGGGGCCGCTTACGCTACCCGCATCGCGGAAGATTTTCGTGATAAGGGACATCATGTTCTGTTGATCATGGACTCCTTAACGCGTTATGCGATGGCGCAGCGAGAAATCGCACTGGCCATCGGCGAACCCCCTGCGACCAAGGGCTATCCGCCTTCTGTCTTCGCCAAGTTGCCTGCGCTGGTCGAACGTGCGGGGAATGGGGTGCATGGCGGCGGTTCTATCACGGCGTTTTACACCGTGTTGACGGAAGGCGACGATCAGCAAGACCCGATCGCCGACTCCGCCAGGGCCATTCTGGATGGGCATATCGTGCTGTCCAGACAGCTCGCTGAATCGGGTCATTACCCGGCAATTGATATCGAAGCGTCGATTAGCCGTGCGATGACCGCTTTGATCGACGAATCACATTACGCCAAAGTAAGGCAGTTTAAGCAGTTGTTATCCGTCTACCAGCGGAACAAGGATTTGATTAGCGTGGGTGCCTATGCATCGGGAACCGACCCCTTGCTGGATCAGGCCATTCAGATCTATCCGCAGATGGAAGCGTTTTTACAACAGGGGATGTTCGAACGTTGCGACGAACAGCAGGCATTGCAGCAACTTAATGCGCTGTTCGGCATGTAGTGTCATGTAGTGTATTCGATTACCCAGGCTAAAAGCTGTGCCCGATAGGGCAGTGCCAGCGGGCCGCCGGTAACTGTACGTGATTGAGGTACTATGAAAACTGAAACTCCTCTCGACAAACTTCGCGAATTGGCTCAGCAGGAAGTGGACGATGCCGCTACTTTGCTGGGACAGATCCGTCAGTCGCACGTACAGGCACAGCAGCAGCTAGATATGCTGCTCGGCTATGAAGATGACTACCGGGTACAGCTGCAACAAAGCATGGGCAGCGGTATCAATGCAGCGAATTGGTACAATTATCAGCAGTTTATTAAAACGCTTGAGTTGGCCATCGAACAACATCGCAAACAGCTGGCCTTATGGGCACAGCGCCTTGAGCAGGCCATGAAAACCTGGCAGGCCAAGCGCCAACGGCTGAATGCGTTTGAAACATTAAAAGAACGGGCGGCTCAGGAACAGTTGGTTCGTGAGAATCGTCGAGACCAGAAACTGATGGATGAATTTGCACAGCGCTCGTCATTGAGGAAACTGAATCCATGAATCTAACTACTGTTACTGCTCTTTCAGCGTCTGAAACGGCTCGAACCGATTCGAGTTCGTCCAGCAGCAGCCAGGACAGTAATGCGTCACAGCCTAATAGCTTTACGACGCTGTTTTCGTCACACCTGAATGAAGAGCAAAACCGGACACAGCAGAATACGTCGAACGCTGCTTCTCAAAATACACAGAACAATGAAACACAGCCGCAGCCGGTGAAACACCCTACGGCCCAGTCGACATCCAACACGACGACTAAAACCGAAAATACGTCGGCCAAACAGGCTGATGGAAGCGAGGATGCGGCGTCGGCGGAAGCGGAAGTAGGCGAAGAGTTGGCGACAACGGAGTCTTCCGTCCAGTCATCCCTTAGCGCGCTGTTAAAGCAATCGCACACTACACACGGCAAATATACATCAGCGAACGCCGAGGCCTCGACGACCGCGAAAGTGGATGGCGCCGATACAAGTGATGACGCAGCGTTAACGGTGGGCGAGCAGGTCACTGCGGATACCGACCTTACCGGCGTGACCACCGATCAGGATGCTTCGTCGACGATCATGGCCATGCTGGGGGCAGGATTGGCTCCGCAGCTTCAGAAAGTCACCGCTCAGCCGATAACCAGCCAGGGTGAAGGCGTAGCCGCTCTGAGTGTGGACGGACAAAATGCCTTGCAGTCGCTCACAGAGGGTCAGCAAAGTACGTCCTTGACCTCAATGCTGAACACTGTCGCTGATGATGCGACGACAGGGCAGGATGACGATGCGACGCTGACTAATATGCTGGGGCGCGCTTCCGGTAAAACGGCGTCCAAAGGGAACGGGAAAGACGATTCGACCGACCTGAAAAACAGTGTGGTAGATACGACTGCGACATCGAACAAGGTGCAGTCTTCCGATATCACGGCTGCTGTAAGCAACGCGTTCAAGGTGACGCAAGAGCCGTCATCTGCCAACAACAGCAATTCCAGTTCCGCGACGGTAAATAGCGCCTTGGGCGCGCTGAACAGCACCCAGGCCAACACCTCCGCTGCGGCGACGCCACAAACTGCGGTACTGACATCCCGCTTGGGCAGCGATGAGTGGCAACAGGCGCTTAGCCAGCAGGTTGTGATGTTTACGCGTAACAATCAGCAAAACGTTGAGCTGCGTCTGCACCCTCAGGAGCTTGGCGCTATTCAGGTCAGCATGAAGATGGAAGATAACCAGGCTCAAATCCACCTAGCGTCTTCGCATGGACAGGTTCGAGCTGCGTTGGAAGCTGCAATGCCGCAGCTGAAAACGGCGTTGTCTGAAAGCGGCATTACGCTAAACCAGAGCAGTGTGGGCAGCGAGACCTTCGCGGGCTCCGAATGGCAACAGGGCCAACAGCAGAGTGGCGGTTCGTCTTCGCCTCGGTACTCGAGCAGCCTGGACACCCACATGGAAATCGTGGATGTACCAGCTTCATTGCAGAGAATCGCGTCCTCCTCAAGCGGCGTTGATACCTTTGCGTGAGGCAAATCAGTAAGCTAGTGTGATTTTCCTCGTCTATTCATCCTATTGAACGGCGGAATAGACGGGATAATTACGGGGTATATGCAGCACAGAGCTGCATCAATGGCAATGAGTATAGGAATTATCTTAGTCTATGGCTGAAGAAAAAACACAGTCGGGACGCAAGCGTTCTGTCTTGTTAATACTGCTGATCGTTATCGCATTGGTAGCGACATGTGCTGCCGGCACGGGTTGGTGGTTCTTTTATCATAAAAACGCTGAGCCAACGGTGGCGAAAGAAGTGCCTCCCCCGGAACCTGTATTCATGCCATTGGATACATTTACTGTTAACTTGGTTAATCCGGATAACAATCCCGATCGTGTGTTGTACGTTGGGTTCACCCTGCGTTTGCCAGATGAAGACACCAAGAGCCGCTTCACCCGCTATTTGCCGGAAGTGCGCAGCCGCTTGCTGCTGCTGCTTTCCCGACAGGATTCGGCCGCGTTGGCAAACGAACAAGGTAAGCAGAAGCTGATTGATGAAATTAAACAGGTTCTTAGCCCGCCGCTGGTTCAAGGGCAACCCAACCAGGTGGTCACGGATGTTCTGTTCACCGCTTTCATACTGCGATAAATATTATGAGTGACAGTATTCTTTCCCAGGCAGAAATTGACGCATTGCTCAACGGCGACAGCGACGACGGCGATAGCAAAGCCAAGTCGGCCTCTGGCCCCGAGAGCGATATCCGGCCTTACGACCCCAATACGCAACGTCGTGTTGTTCGTGAGCGCCTACAGTCGTTAGAAATCATTAATGAGCGTTTCGCGCGTCAGTTCCGCATGGGGCTGTTTAACCTGTTGCGTCGTAGCCCGGATATCACTGCCGGTCCTATCAAAATTCAGCCGTATCATGATTTTGCGCGTAACCTGCCGGTGCCGACCAACCTCAACCTGGTACATCTGAAGCCGCTGCGCGGCACCGCGCTGTTCGTGTTTTCTCCGAGCCTGGTTTTTATTGCGGTAGACAATCTGTTTGGCGGCGATGGACGATTCCCCACCAAGGTGGAAGGGCGAGAGTTCACCCACACTGAACAGCGCGTGGTGAAAAGAATGCTGCGCCTGGCGTTGGAAGCCTACGGGGATGCGTGGAACGCGATCTACAAATTGGATGTGGAATATGTGCGCTCCGAGATGCAGGTCAAGTTTACCAATATCACGACGTCGCCTAACGATATTGTGGTCACCACGCCTTTCCATGTGGAAATCGGCAATCTGACCGGCGAATTTAATATTTGTATTCCTTTTGCCATGATCGAACCGCTGCGCGAACTGCTGGTGAATCCTCCGATGGAGAATTCCCGACAGGAAGATCAGAGCTGGAGGGATACGTTGGCCAAGCAGGTTCAGCATTCCGAGCTGGAGCTGGTCGCCAACTTTACCGATGTGTCGCTGCGGTTGTCCAAAGTGCTGAAGTTACAGCCGGGCGACGTATTGCCTATAGAAAAACCTGACAGCATCATTGCCCATGTCGACGGTGTTCCGGTCTTGACCGGTCAATACGGTACTTACAAAGGACAATATGCTCTTCGAGTCGAACAGTTAGTGAATCCAATTTTGACTTCTCTGAACAACGAGGGACAGCCCCATGAGTGACACCAAGAACCCGTCCGAAGAAAAAGAATCCGTGGACGATCTGTGGGCTGATGCATTTAATGAGCAGCAAGCCGCGGAAAAAGAAGAGAGCGGTAGTGAAGGCGTCTTCAAGTCTCTGGAAGCCGATGCGGCGACCGGAATGTCTCAGGATATCGATCTGATTTTGGATATCCCGGTCAAACTGACGGTTGAGCTGGGTCGCACCAAAATGACCATCAAAGAACTGTTGCGCCTCTCCCAGGGCTCGGTGGTTGCGCTCGATGGCTTGGCTGGCGAGCCGTTGGATATCCTGATCAACGGGTATCTGATCGCGCAGGGCGAAGTGGTGGTCGTGGCCGATAAATACGGCGTACGTATCACTGATATCATCACTCCGTCTGAGCGTATGCGTCGCCTGAGCCGCTAACCTATGGCGCAAACTCAGGAGCAGACCTCCGCATCCGTTACGGTGCCGGCGCATAGCCAGGCATCGTCGCAAACTCCCGGCTCGGCGCTAACTCAGGTTAGCTCCGTGTTGGGAGGCATTCTCCTGTTTATCCTTCTGTTAGCCTGGCTCGCCAAAAAATTCGGCGTAACGCCTCAGGCCCGTAATAATCAGATGATGAAAGTCGTGTCGAGTTGTCCGGTCGGGCAGCGCGAAAAGGTTGTGATCGTCGAAGTCGACGACACCTGGTTGGTTCTTGGCGTCACCGCTCAGCAGGTGACTCCGCTTCATACCCTGCCAGCAAAAGCGATTGATGAGGCCAAGGCTTCCGATCAAGTCAATCCTGCCGACTTTCGCAAACTCCTCAGTAAGGTCATGAATCGTTCGGAAAAGTCAGAATGAACAGGTTTTCATCTCGATGGGCGCAGCTGTTGCGGCGCGGTTTCTT
This sequence comes from Lonsdalea iberica, assembly GCF_002111585.1. Classification (GTDB taxonomy): domain Bacteria; phylum Pseudomonadota; class Gammaproteobacteria; order Enterobacterales; family Enterobacteriaceae; genus Lonsdalea; species Lonsdalea iberica. The sequence goes on along the minus strand of NZ_LUTP01000045.1, from coordinate 2,376 downwards.
AGCTGGTGTGATTGTGTTTATCGCGCCGAACGCCTGGGCGCAACTGCCGGGCATCATCAGTCAGCCAATGGCCAACGGCGCGCAGAGCTGGTCCCTTCCGGTCCAGACGCTGGTTCTGTTGACGTCGTTGACGTTTATCCCCGCCGTATTGCTGATGATGACCAGTTTTACCCGTATCATCATCGTGCTGAGCTTGTTAAGAAACGCCATGGGGACCGCCACGGCGCCGCCCAACCAGATTATTGTTGGACTGAGTCTGTTTTTGACCTTCTTCATTATGTCTCCGGTGATTACCAAGGTGTATCAGGACGCGTATCTGCCGTTCAGTCAGGATAAGATCTCCATGGAAGTGGCGATCGATCGTGGTTCTGCGCCGGTGCGTCAGTTTATGCTCCGCCAGACGCGTGAGACAGATTTGGCGCTATTTACCCGATTGGCGGATATTCCCCCGCTGGAAGGTCCGGAAGCCATCCCCATGCGGGTGTTGGTTCCTGCGTTTGTGACCAGTGAGCTGAAAACGGCATTCCAAATCGGTTTCACCGTCTTTATCCCTTTCCTGATTATTGACCTGGTGGTCGCCAGCGTATTGATGGCGTTGGGGATGATGATGGTGCCGCCGGCGACGGTTTCTCTTCCGTTTAAGCTGATGCTGTTTGTCCTGGTTGATGGCTGGCAGCTGCTGCTAAGCTCATTAGTGCAGAGTTTTTACAGTTAACATTCAGCATTAGGATATTTTATGACTCCTGAGTCGGTCATGGCGTTGGGTAACGAAGCAATGAAGATCGCGCTGGCTTTGGCGGCGCCTCTATTATTGGCGGCTCTCGTTACCGGGTTGATTGTGAGCATTTTGCAGGCGGCGACGCAGATTAACGAAATGACGCTCTCCTTTATTCCGAAAATTCTGGCTGTGTTCCTGACCATCATCATCGCCGGCCCCTGGATGCTCGGGTTGTTTCTTGACTACATGCGTACCTTGTTTAGCAATCTACCTAACATGATTGGCTAGTCATGATTAACCTGACCAGCGCCGACATCTATTACTGGCTTAATCAGTTCTTCTGGCCTTTCATACGCCTGATGGCGCTCATCTCTACGGCTCCGGTACTCAACGAAAAAGAAATCACCACTAAGGCTAAAATTGGTCTTGGCCTGCTGGCGACGTTCTTGATTGGTCCGCACTTGACCATTACACCCGTTCCTATATTCTCTGCCGAAGGGCTTTGGCTGTTGGTCAAACAAATATTGATCGGTACGTGCATCGGTTTCACGATGCAGCTGGCGTTCGCGACCTTTCGTATGGCCGGGGAAGTTATTGGGTTACAGATGGGACTGTCTTTCGCGACGTTCTTCGACCCGTCCGGCGGTCCGAATATGCCGGTGCTGGCGCGCTTTCTCAATCTTCTGGCCATGCTGCTGTTTCTGGCGTTTGATGGACACTTGTGGCTGATCTCGATGCTGGCTGATAGTTTTCATGTGATTCCGATCGATACGGCGCCTATCGATACCAATATCTTCTACTCTATTGCACGCGCGGGCAGTCTTATCTTTATTAATGGTTTGATGCTGGCGCTGCCGTTGGTGACGCTGTTGCTGGTCCTCAACCTGGCTCTCGGTTTGCTGAACCGCATGACGCCACAGCTGTCCGTATTTGTCATCGGTTTTCCCGTGACGCTGACGGTAGGGATTATGACGATAGGTACCTTGATGACGCTAATCCCCCAATTTGCTGAGCATTTATTTGGCGAGTTCTTCGACATGATCGCGACGCTGGTGACGAACTTTAATATTTGATTGCTGACCAAGGCTTTTTTTAGCTGTTTGCAAACGAATATATGTCGATTTCATTACGCAAAATTGAGCGATAAATAACCTTATTACCGCGTTTCAGTCGCTTTAGCTCTGTTAAAAGAGATGTTATCTACTGGTTTTTTTATTTTAACTAACTGAAAAACATCACTTTTAAAAATATTGGTTTTAATTGCTAAAGATCATTAGGGCAACGCCGATATTTCTGTAGACGGTGGTTGACGCCGTGGGCGGAAAAGCCTGAACCCTAACGATTTAAGTCCTGACGGATATCTAAAAGGAAATCTCTTATGGCACAAGTAATTAATACCAACAGCATCTCGCTGAATGCACAGAACAACCTGAACAAATCTCAGTCTTCTCTGAGCACTGCGATCGAACGTCTGTCCTCTGGTCTGAAAATCAACAGCGCTGCAGATAACGCCGCTGGTCAGGCTATCTCCAACCGTTTCACTTCCAGCATCAACGGTTTGACTCAGGCTTCCAGCAACGCAAGCGATGGTATCTCCCTGGCGCAGACGACTGAAGGCGCACTGGACGAAATCAACGACAACTTGCAGGCTATCCGTA
>NZ_LUTP01000044.1 GCF_002111585.1 Lonsdalea iberica | reverse complement strand
ATCTCTCCGGGTTGCACAACCCCTATTTAGATCTTTTTTATCGTTCGCCGTTTTTTTCACCTTTCCGTTGAGATCTTACGCATCTAAGGCTATTTTCTGACTCCAAATCTGCTTTTTTCGGCAAATGTCTTTCCTCTATGAGGTATTTAATCATGACGAAGAGCCTTCGCCCCTTTAAAAATCTTACCCCAACGGTAGGTGAGAGAGTCATGATCGATCCCTCAAGCGTTGTGATCGGTGATGTCTCTCTGGCAAACGATGTCAGCATATGGCCTCTCGTCGCCATTCGCGGGGACGTCAACACGATCCTTATTGGCAAGCGCACCAACATTCAAGACGGCAGCGTTTTGCATGTTACTCATCGTTCCGTCAAAAACGAGAGCGGCAATCCATTGGTGATTGGGGAGGACGTCACCGTCGGTCATAAAGTGATGTTGCATGGCTGTACGATCGGAAATCGCGTTTTGGTGGGAATGGGATCCATTATTCTGGATCGCGCTGTGATCGAGGACGACGTGATGATCGGTGCCGGAAGTTTAGTGGCACCTGGCAAGCGGCTGGAGAGCGGTTATCTGTATTTGGGAAGTCCGGCCAGAAAAATACGACCGCTAACTCCAGAGGAAATTGTTGGGCTAGTATATTCCGCCAACAACTATATAAGGTGGAAAGATGAATACCTTAACGACTAAAGCACGAATCGGCCGTCGGCGTCCTCAACGTCATTGACAACTAGGCCCTCAAACTCCTCTTCCAAATCCCAGCGATTCGATAGGAAAAGATGAAGCCACTCTTCGCGATTAGCCCCGCCAAATCGCTGCTGAATGGATGCCGCCCGCAGAACACATTCGCGTTGAAATCCATTGACCTGTACGGGAAAGCGGATGGCCTGAGTGCCTTCATCCCACTCTTCAATATCGGGAAATTGAATGGATTGATTCACGACTGAAGTTCTCGCTTCATTTGTTGGATCACCGCAGCAGCGTCTGGCAGTACCCCATGCCATAGTTTATACGCATGAGCAGCCTGCCACACTAACATGCCTAAACCATCCGCATACTTTCTCACGCCCAATCCGATACACCATTTAAGGAAAGGTGTCAGCCCTGAGGCATAAAACATGTCATAACAGTGAACATCGCGACTCACGAGGAATTCAGGCAATGCAGGGACATCGCCTGCAATACCTGACGACGTAGCGTTAACGATGAGATCAACTCCCTCGTCGGTAAGTTCATTCAAAGGCACCGCCCGGATATTTCCGTTATCGCAGAAATGTTTCACCAGCGCCTCAGCGCGGCTCTGCGTGCGATTGGTTACCGTGATCGAGCAGCCATAGGCCAACAGGGGCTGAATAACGCCTCTCGCCGCGCCGCCAGCGCCAATCAACATCACATGGAAACCAGGTTGGATTAACGAGTTCTGCTCTAAATCGCTCAACAGGCCAATGCCGTCAGTGTTATCGCCGTACAATGTACCATCATCCATTTTCTTGATGGTATTTACGGCGCCCGCCGCTTCGGCTCGCTCGCTCAAGGCGTCCATGGCAATGCAGGCCCGCTCTTTGAACGGCGTCGTTACATTGGCGCCAACCCCTGTCTGAAAAAACGTACATAGCGTATGTTCAAACTGTTCAACCGGGGCCAAAAGCCGATCATACGATAGTGATATCCCGGTCTGATGAGCAAACAGAGTATGGATCTGAGGAGATTTACTGTGCGCGATAGGATTACCAAACACCGCGAAAGCTTTAACTTCAGATGACATGGCACATTTCCTTTTAGCCCGGACGAACCATTGAACCCGTTAAGGCATCGCGAATTTCCGATGGATTTTGACGACCACCAATCGGGCCTTCCAATACGGGAAACGCTTTTCCGAATTGCTCAAACACATCTTGTGCGGTACGACATGGCGGCTTGCCACTCAGATTGGCACTCGTGGAAACCAATGGTTGCCGAACCGACGGCAAAGCTCGACGACTAAAGGATGCTCAGTGACTCGCACCGCCAGCGTTGTGAATTCGCCGGTTAGCCACTGAGGCGTGCCAGGCTTCGTCGGCATAACCCAAGTCACCGGCCCCGGCCAGGTAGAAAAAACGGCATTCAACTGCGCCTGCGAGAGTAAGGAGGCATCCACATAAGGTTCCAACTGTTGAAATTCAGCAGCGATCAGGATCAACCCCTTCTGCCAAGAACGACGTTTCAGATCCAACAGCCGCTGCACCGCGATCTCACTGTCCGGATCACACCCCAGACCAAAGACAGCTTCAGTTGGATAAGCGATCACCTGGTGATCCTCCAGATTTTTCAACAGGAGGGACCATGGTTCTAGGGGAATATTGTTATTCATTGCTGTCGGACGTCTCTGTTGATACGGGTTTGCCACATGACTTGCTAGCACAGAATCGCTTTACGCCATGCGCCGTTTTCTTCTCGATTAATAGGGGATGGTGGCAATACTCACATTCGCCCGCCACCGGCTGATTATTGATGGTGAACCGGCATTCAGGATAGCGGTCGCACGAATGGAACGTTTTGCCATAACGCGATTTACGTTGCAGTAACTTTCCCTGATGACACTGAGGACAGCTGAGTGCAGTCTCATCCGGCCTGTCGATCGTTTCGGTATGGCTGCATTCGGGATATCGGGAACACCCAATAAACATACCGTAGCGCCCCTGGCGCAACACCAGCGTTGACTGACATTCGGGGCAGAGCTGACCATTCAGCACTTTTACAACGTGACCATCCGCTTGCGCTTTGAGCGGGCGTATGTATTCACATTCGGGATAGTGGGAACAGCCCAGAAAAGGTCCATGTCGACCGGAACGGATAACCAAGTCACCACCACATTCCGGACACTGCTGTTTTTTCTCTGCGAAAAGTGTCGGCTTAACCATGGATTCCCCTTGGGAGGGGTTTACTGCACATAACCTTCGTTTGCTTCAAAAAGTAAATCTTCCATTTGCTGATAGGCATTTTCACAGCCGGGCACATTAAACAGCACCATCAGAATAACCCATTTAAGATCATCCAAATCGAACTCTTGGGTTTCAAGCGCCATCACCCGATCAATCACCATCTCCCGGGTTTCTAAACTCAGCACCTGAATCTGTTCGAGAAACAGAAGAAAACCACGACATTCGACGTCCAGCCGTTGATCTTCTTCCGGCGTATAAATACGCAATGCCAGAGGATCGCTTGCCAATGCCAATGGAGGCGTCTGCCCCTCTTGGATATCCGCTAGTTTTTCTAACCAATCCAGCGCACTGTAAATATCGTTGCGATCAAATCCAGCGCGAGTGAGGTCATCAGTCAACGTATCTTGGTCGACACGCATTTCAGTTTCATTGTGAATATAAGTTTCAAACAAGTACATGAGTACGTCGAACATGGCCTGCCCTCCTTAATCGGACATAGCCGCCGGGTACAGCTGCGATCCACCCTGCTAACTCCAGACTCAGTAGTTTACCAACTACTTCTGGCACAGGTTGGCCGGCACGTTCAGCGACAACGTCAACAGGTGTAACCTCATCTCCTACGTTAGCCAACACATCAGCAAATGGCAATTCAACTTCGCGCTCCTGTGAACAAATAATTGCCTTATCTGTATCGGACGACTCCGTTAACCAATGAAGATCGCTGCCAAGCTGCTCAATGACGTCTTTTGGATGGGTGACCAAGTACGCTCCTTGCTGAATTAACCAGTGCGTCCCCTCCATCATTACATTACCAATCGGCCCCGGTAGAGCAAACACCTCCCTGTTTTGCTCAAGGGCATAACGCGCCGTAACCAGAGACCCGCTACGCCGGGAAGCTTCGACCACCAGCACGCCCTGACTCAGGCCGCTAATGATACGATTTCTACGAGGAAAATTGACCGGCAGCGGTCTGGTATCCAGCGCAAACTCAGAAACTAATGCCCCACCCTGCTCGACAATACTCTCGGCTAAAGGCCTATGGCGTCTGGGATACAGGTAATTCATCCCGCTCCCCAGCACGGCTATCGTCTTGCCGCCCGTATCCAACGCGGCCTGATGAGCGATCCCATCAATACCTACCGCAAGTCCGCTAGTGACGGTCAAGTGACTCAGACTAAACTCCTGAGCGAAAAACTGGCCCCACTGTTCTCCGTAAGCGCTATGGTTCCGACTGCCCACAATCGCTATTTGAGCTGAAACTAACAGCGTGGTATCACCGATAACATACAAAACGGGCGGCGGTGAACTGATATTACTGAGCAGAAAAGGATATTCCATCGTGCCGAAGACGACGAGCGAGTGTGAGGGATGTTCAAGCCAGCGCAGAACAGCCTCCACCTTCGCATGCTCATAGCCAAAAAACTGCTGAGCCTGAGATTCTGACAATCCTAATCCCTGCAGAAACGCGGGCGAACAACCACAAGCCTCTCTTATCTGATTGACCAACTGAGCAATTTTTCTGGCCCCTAATCGGCTCACCGACGCCAGGCGCAACCATACTTCCGTATCCGTCATTTTTCGCTCCGCATCCTGCAGTGCTAATCATGGCGGATACTGTCAATCAGAACTGGAAATGTCTAGAATAGAGACCAGAACTTTCTCTCATCACTCGGATACAGATCTAAAAATATATGTCAGTCTTGCAGGTATTACATTTCCCGGACGAGCGGCTTCGCACAATCGCAAAGCCCGTCAAAGAAGTTAATGCAGAAATTCAACGTATCGTGGACGATATGTTCGACACGATGTACGAAGAAGAAGGCATTGGCCTGGCCGCAACGCAGGTTGATATCCACCAGCGCATTATCGTGATCGATGTTTCGGAAGAACGTAACGAACGTCTGGTGCTGATCAATCCGGAACTGATTGAAAAAAACGGCGACACAGGCATTGAAGAAGGCTGCTTGTCGATCCCAGAAACTCGTGCTCTGGTTTCACGAGCAGAACGTATCAAAATTCGGGCCTTGAACCGTGACGGCGAATCATTCGAGCTTGAAACAGATGGACTGTTAGCTATTTGTATTCAACACGAAATGGACCATCTTGTCGGTAAGCTGTTCATTGATTATCTGTCCCCATTGAAACGTCAGCGTATCCGGCAGAAGCTGGAAAAGCTGGCCAGACAAAGCAGTCGCGCATAACCATCTATCAGGCGGAAACCACGTGTCTTTAAGGATTATTTTTGCAGGAACCCCTGATTTTGCAGCGCAACACCTTGAGGCGCTGCTTTCCTCTCAGCATGAGGTCGTCGGCGTATTCACTCAGCCAGACCGTCCTGCAGGGCGAGGAAACAAACTTACTCCAAGTCCGGTAAAAGTTCTGGCAGAACAGCACGCAATTCCGGTCAAGCAGCCTAAATCGCTGCGCCCCGCAGAGCATCAGCAGCTTGTTGCCGAATTTGAGGCCGACGTGATGGTGGTTGTCGCTTATGGGTTAATTCTGCCGCAGGCTGTGCTGGATATGCCGCGGTTGGGCTGCATAAACGTTCACGGATCTTTATTGCCGCGCTGGCGTGGCGCCGCGCCGATACAGCGCGCGCTGTGGGCGGGTGACAGCCACACAGGAGTGACCATTATGCAGATGGACGCCGGGCTCGATACCGGAGCCATGCTGCATAAGGTGGAGTGTCCTATTCTCCCGGAAGATACCAGCGCCACGCTCTATGCCAAGTTGGCTGAAATGGGTCCGCAGGGTCTGCTGACTACGCTTGATCAACTGTCGGCATCTCAGGTGCGTGCGGAAGTTCAGGATGAAAAACAGGCAACCTATGCAGAGAAGTTGAGTAAAGAAGAAGCTCGACTCGACTGGTCGCTCTCGGCCGATCAGTTGGAGCGCTGTATTCGAGCATTTAATCCTTGGCCGATCAGTTACTTCACCATCGACGATCTGCCGGTAAAAGTGTGGCAGGCCAACGTCATCGCTACTCACTGCCAGGCGGTTCCAGGCACTATCTTGCAAGCCGATAAGCAGGGTATCCAGGTGGCAACCTCAGATGGAATTCTCAATCTGACACAGCTACAGCCGGCGGGTAAAAAACCAATGTCGACGCAAGACTTTTAAATTCACGCCGTGAATGGTTCACCCCAGGAAATCAGCTGTAAATCGCCCCCATCGCCTGGTGACTAGTCACCGGGCGTTTTATTTCTATAACACCGATCGATATCCGCTTTAGCCTATGAAAAACAATTACAACCTACGCAGTATTGCAGCCAAAGCCATCGGCCAAGTGTTGGATCAAGGTCAGTCTCTCAGCGCTGTCCTGCCCGTTTTGCAAAAGAACATCTCCGAAAAAGATCGCGCGCTGTTGCAAGAATTATGCTTCGGCACCTTGCGCGTTCTTCCGCAATTAGAGTGGTATATCCAGCAGTTGATGGCCAAGCCGATGGTAGGCAAGCAGCGGACGTTACATTATCTGTTGATGGTCGGGATTTATCAGATGCTTTTTACTCGAATCCCTGCGCATGCCGCGTTGGCGGAAACAGTAAACGGCGCCGTTGCACTTAAACGTCCTCAGATGAAAGGACTCATTAATGGTGTCCTACGTCAGTTCCAGCGTCAGCAGGATTCGTTAGTGGATCAGGCATCAGGCCTAGAAAGTGCACATCTGCATCCCAGTTGGTTGTTAAAACGTATCCAGGACGCCTATCCCACACAATGGGAGGGCATCCTCGACGCCAACAATCAGAAACCGCCAATGTGGCTGCGAGTCAACCGGCTGCATCATACACGGGACGAATACCTTCAGTTGCTGTCTGAATCGGGATTGGCCGCTGTCGCCCATGACGAACACCCGGATGCTATCCGTCTATTAGCCCCCAGCGCTGTGTCCGCCCTGCCGGGATTTGCCGATGGCTGGGTGACCGTGCAGGACGCGTCGGCACAAGGTTGTGTACACTGGCTTGCACCCAAAAACGGTGAGTCCATTCTAGACTTGTGCGCTGCTCCAGGCGGTAAAACTACGCATATACTTGAATCTGCGCCAGAGGCTCAGGTTATGGCTGTTGATGTCGACACTAAACGTTTAGAACGTGTGAAAGAGAATCTTGAGCGGCTCCGTCTTAAAGCAACAATACGTCAGGGAGACGGCCGTCAACCCGCCAGCTGGTGCGAGGGACAAACATTTGATCGCATCCTTCTCGATGCACCGTGTTCAGCCACAGGGGTCATTCGCCGTCATCAGGATATAAAGTGGCTGCGTCGCGATAGCGATATCCAAGAGCTGTCCACGCTGCAATCAGAGATACTTGATGCTATTTGGCCGCACCTGAAGTCCGGCGGAACACTGGTCTACGCAACCTGTTCGATATTACCTGAAGAGAACCAACAGCAGATCGCGGCATTCTTGGCGCGTCATGCCGACGCCACACTGACCGATACCGGCGATCTCGAACGACCGGGCATTCAATGTATCCCCACCCCTGAAGGTGGCGATGGTTTCTTCTATGCGAAGCTGACCAAAGGCTGACACGATTTCTTATCATTGTCTCAATCCGGGTCAACACATTACACGGCAAAAAAGCGATGAAAATTATTATTCTTGGTGCAGGACAAGTGGGCGGGACACTGGCGGAAAACTTGTCGGGAGAAAACAACGATATCACGGTTGTAGACACCGACATGACGCGTCTACGTCAGCTGCAGGATAAATTCGACCTGCGCGTAATAACCGGATACGCCTCCCATCCCCGAATCTTGCGTGAGGCAGGCGCGGAAGATGCTGATATGCTGGTAGCCGTGACCAGCTCGGATGAAACCAATATGGTGGCTTGTCAGGTGGCGTATACGCTATTTCACACTCCGAATCGTATTGCTCGCATTCGCTCTGCCGACTATATCCGTGAATCCGAGCAGCTATTTCAGTCTGATGCGGTTCCAATCGATCACTTGATCTCCCCCGAACAGCTGGTGATTGAAAACATCTATAAACTCATCGAATACCCAGGCGCATTGCAGGTCGTGAACTTTGCCGAAGGAAAAGTGAGTATCGCCGCCGTAAACGCTTACTACGGTGGACCTTTAGTGGGAAGCGCCATCTCATCGATGCGCGAACATATTCCCCATATCGATACTCAGGTCGCCGCCATTTTTCGCCATGACAGACCTATCAGGCCACAAGCATCCACGGTAATCGAAGCGGGTGACGAGGTATTTTTTGTCGCCGCCTCACAGCATATTCGCGCGGTAATGAGCGAATTGCAGCGGCTGGAGAAACCCTACAAACGCATCATGATTGTAGGGGGAGGCAATGTTGGGGCAGGCTTGGCGCACAAGCTGGAAAAAGACTACAGCGTAAAACTGATTGAAAAAAATGAGCAGCGGGCTGCAGAACTGGCTGAGCTTCTGCAAAATACCATCGTCTTTCACGGCGATGCTTCCGATCAGGAACTTCTGGCGCAAGAGCATGTTGAACAAATGGATGTCTTTATCGCCATCACGAACGACGACGAAGCAAATATCATGTCATCCATGCTCGCCAAGCGTCTCGGTGCCAAAAAAGCAATGGTGCTGATCCAACGTCGGGCGTATGTCGATCTTGTGCAGGGAAGTGCGATTGATGTCGCTATCTCACCTCAGCAGGCGACAATTTCCGCGTTGCTTGGACATGTTCGTAAAGCGGATATTGTTAGCGTGTCATCGCTACGTCGAGGCGCCGCGGAAGCTATTGAAGCCATTGCGCACGGGGACGAAGGCACTTCAAAAGTAGTTGGCCGTACCGTCGAAAATATCAAGCTCCCGCCAGGAACAACAATTGGCGCCGTAGTGCGAGGCGATAACGTAATCATCGCCACCGCTAAGACCCAGATAGAGCAAGGCGATCACGTCATCATGTTCTTAACAGATAAAAAATATGTTTCTGACGTTGAACGTTTGTTCCAGCCGAGCCCTTTCTTCTTGTAAATACTTTCAAGGTAACTTGGATATGGCGGTGAATGGAAAATCCGTCAGCACTTGTTAGAATGATTGAAGTAACTATTTTATTAGGAGAATTACAATGAGTTTCTTGAAAGGGTTTCGCGAGTTTGCAATGCGCGGGAATGTAGTAGATTTAGCTGTCGGTGTCATTATTGGCGCGGCTTTTGGTAAAATCGTATCTTCTCTTGTTTCTGATATCATCATGCCGCCTCTGGGCTTATTGATCGGTGGGATCGACTTCAAACAATTTCATCTAGTATTACGTGAAGCCCATGACAACATTCCCGCAGTAGTAATGAACTACGGCGTATTCATTCAGAATATTTTTGACTTCATCATTGTCGCACTCGCCATTTTTGTCGCTATTAATTTAATGAACAAGATGCGTCGCAAAGAGGAAGAGAAACCGGCGGCTCCACCTAAACCGTCTGCGGAAGAAACGTTGTTAACGGAAATCCGCGATTTGCTTAAAGAGCAAAGTAAATAAATCATATGTGAAGTAGCTGAATTATCCAGCTGCGTTTTGATAGGAAAGTTTGTTGCCCTCAAAACCAGAAGGCCAGTGGTAAAAGCGTTCATTCTTACCACTGGCCTCCCAGTTACCGCCCCCTGCATTTTTGTGCTTACATTTCCGTTGATAGCTCCCTTTACCTTTCACTTTTTTCTCCACACGCTGCCTGAATAACGGGTCATGAAGCAATGCTCTGATCGCATTATCTTTTATCTGACCTTTTGTATGCCGATAGTTAGGCATCTTTGTCTCCTGAATCTATTGGTTAATTTAATTACCACTTACAACTCGCGCCGCGATTTTAATACCGAACATCGAACACGTATAGTGATTTTCACATCATACATTATCGCTCTTTGGCCCTCCGATGCGGGCACTTAAAGCGGAACAATAACTTCCTCTTAAGAACTCAGTACTAATACCTGCCTGCTGCAAGCGTAATTCAAGCAATTTTAAACGATTAGACATCGATTTATAATCAGGATGATCGTTTGCAATCTCCTGCATCATTTCAGCAAGGGTGATGGCTTCTTTGCGATCCGTCAGCTCAGGGGGAAGATAACCTGCGTTTGCCAGCACATGGTAAACCGCTCGCAACTCCTCAGGTACACATGAATTGTCTTCCAGCTGAAGCGGTTTCCCTTGGCCTGGAAGATCGTCGAATACGCCTTTCTTTTGAGCCTCACTGATATGACGTTCAGCCCATGCGTCAATGATGAACATATCGCCTCCGGAAACGGGTTACCAGAAGTCCATCATAAACTCAAAGCATCGCAAAACACATGACAGAGAGGAGGTGACGAAAGGTACAGACGAAAAAAAACCGGGTTTCCCCGGTTTTTCATGCTATTACAGATTACTCTGCAGTAGCAACTTCTTCTGTTGAAGCTGAGCGATCAACGAGCTCGATGTAAGCCATCGGCGCATTGTCACCTGCACGGAAACCACACTTCAGAATACGAGTGTAACCACCGGCACGGCTCGCGAAACGCGGGCCCAGTTCATTAAACAGTTTTGCCACGATCTCGTTATCACGAGTACGGGCGAATGCCAGACGACGATTAGCAACGCTGTCGGTCTTGGCAAGAGTAATCAGCGGTTCAACAACACGACGCAGCTCTTTCGCTTTTGGCAGGGTCGTCTTGATGATCTCATGACGAACCAAAGAACCAGCCATGTTACGGAACATAGCCTGACGATGGCTGCTGTTACGGTTCAGTTGACGACCACTCTTACGATGGCGCATGACCTTATCCTTCTCAGTAAAACCTTAACCTGTGATCCGGTTACTCATCAGCAATGCTTGCTGGTGGCCAGTTTTCCAGGCGCATGCCCAGAGACAGACCACGTGAAGCCAGCACGTCTTTGATCTCAGTAAGAGATTTTTTACCCAAGTTAGGCGTTTTAAGTAGCTCAACTTCGGTACGCTGTACCAGATCACCGATGTAGTGGATAGCTTCTGCCTTAAGGCAGTTAGCAGAGCGGACAGTCAATTCCAGATCGTCAACAGGGCGCAGCAGGATCGGATCGAATTCTGGTTTTTCTTCTTTGACTTCCGGCTGACGTACATCACGTAAGTCAACGAAAGCTTCAAGTTGTTCAGCCAGAATGGTGGCCGCACGGCGGATTGCCTCTTCAGGATCAATCGTACCATTGGTTTCCATTTCGATGACCAGCTTGTCCAAGTCGGTGCGCTGTTCAACACGAGCTGCTTCAACATTGTAGGCAATACGCTCTACCGGGCTGTAGCAGGCATCGACTAACAGGCGACCAATCGGGCGCTCATCTTCTTCCGTATGAATACGGGCAGATGCCGGCACATAACCGCGTCCACGCTGAACTTTGATGCGCATGTTAATAGACGCGCTTTCATCGGTCAGATGGCAGATTACGTGCTGTGGCTTGACGATTTCGACATCACCGTCGTGGGTGATGTCGGCTGCAGTCACAGGGCCAATGCCAGATTTATTCAGGGTAAGAATAACTTCATCTTTGCCTTGAACTCTCACCGCCAGCCCTTTCAGGTTGAGCAGGATTTCCAGGATATCTTCCTGTACGCCTTCTTTGGTGCTGTACTCATGCAGTACACCATCAATCTCAACCTCGGTCACCGCGCAACCTGGCATGGATGAAAGCAGAATACGGCGCAGTGCGTTACCGAGAGTGTGGCCGAAGCCTCGCTCTAACGGCTCAAGGGTCACCTTGGCGTGCGTCGAACTGACTTGCTCGATATCAACCAGGCGCGGTTTTAGAAACTCTGTCACAGAACCCTGCATTGTGTCCTCTCTTTGGTACTAAGCCTTACTTGGAGTAAAGCTCGACGATCAGGTGTTCATTAATGTCCGCAGACAGATCGGTACGTTCAGGATTACGTTTGAACACACCTTCCATCTTGGCAGCATCAACTTCCAGCCAAGTTGGCTTTTCACGCTGTTCAGCCAGCTCCAGAGCGGCCTTAACGCGAGACTGCTTTTTAGCTTTCTCGCGGATGCTGACTACGTCATTCGGAGATACCTGATAAGAAGCGATGTTAACAACGCGTCCGTTTACCATAATAGCTTTATGGCTAACCAGCTGACGTGCTTCCGCACGTGTGGCACCGAAGCCCATACGGTAAACTACGTTGTCCAGACGTCCTTCAAGCAACTGCAACAGGTTTGCACCGGTATTGCCTTTCAGACGCGCTGCTTCTTTATAATAGTTACGGAACTGACGTTCCAGAACACCGTAGGTACGGCGAACTTTTTGTTTTTCACGTAACTGCACACCATAGTCAGACAGACGCGGTTTACGAGCACCGTGCTGACCAGGAGCTTGTTCAATTTTACACTTGGAATCGATCGCACGAACACCAGACTTAAGGAACAGGTCGGTGCCTTCACGACGGCTCAGCTTGAGCTTAGGACCCAAATATCTTGCCATTTTCTTTCTCCAACAATCCTAAAAGCGGCGTTATACGCGGCGCTTTTTCGGCGGACGACAACCGTTATGAGGGATCGGAGTCACATCAGTAATATTAGTGATGCGGAAACCAGCCGCGTTCAATGCGCGGATAGTAGACTCACGGCCCGGACCAGGTCCTTTAACCATAACTTCCAGATTCTTGATACCGTACTCTTTCACAGCTTCAGCGCAGCGCTCTGCTGCCACCTGAGCGGCGAATGGCGTAGATTTACGAGAACCACGGAAACCGGAACCACCGGCAGTTGCCCAACCCAGCGCATTACCCTGACGATCGGTAATAGTTACGATGGTGTTGTTGAAAGAAGCATGGACATGAGCCACACCGTCAGAGACTTGCTTTCTTACACGCTTACGTGCACGAATAGGTGCCTTTGCCATTATTCAATCACCCCGATTATTTCTTGATCGGTTTGCGCGGACCCTTACGGGTACGGGCGTTGGTCTTGGTACGCTGACCGCGAACCGGCAGACCACGACGATGACGCAAACCACGATAAGTTCCAAGGTCCATAAGACGCTTGATGCTCAGGGTAACTTCACGACGCAGGTCACCTTCAACAACAAACTTGGCAACTTCGTCACGTAGCTTTTCGATTTGCTCTTCAGACAGCTCACTGATCTTAACATTTTCAGCAATACCCGTAGCCGCACAGATAGCCTGCGAGCGAGTTTTGCCAACACCGTAGATCGCCGTTAATGCGATAACGGTATGTTTATGATCAGGAATGTTAATGCCTGCTATACGGGCCACTATGCACTCCTACAATTTTATACAGCAACACCATTCTGAAAAGCCCGTTTTCAGGATACTCAAATAGTGTTGCAGTCACATACAAAAGATTGGCTGGCTAATCTAGCCAGCTCAACCCAACTTTGCAAGAAAAATATGTGAGATAAATCAGCCTTGACGCTGTTTATGCTTCGGCTCGGCGCTGCAAATCACACGAACGACACCGTTACGTTTAACGATCTTGCAGTTACGACATAATTTCTTGACGGAAGCACGAACTTTCATTTTTACTCTCCGTAACTTCTCAAGCTTGCCTTGATTAGCGGTTATAGCCTTTCAGGTTTGCTTTCTTCAATGCAGACTCGTATTGACTCGACATCAACAGAGTTTGCACTTGAGCCATAAAGTCCATGATCACGACAACAACGATTAACAGGGACGTACCACCAAAGTAGAACGGCACTTTCATTGCATCACGCATGAACTCCGGGATAAGGCAGATAAAAGTAATATACATCGCACCAACCAAAGTCAGGCGGGTCATCACTTTATCAATATATTTCGCCGTTTGCTCTCCCGGCCGAATTCCTGGCACGAATGCACCGGACTTCTTCAGGTTATCTGCTGTTTCACGCGGATTGAAAACCAACGCGGTATAAAAGAAACAGAAGAAGATGATTGCAGACGCATAGAGTAGCACATAAAGCGGTTGTCCAGGCTGCAGATACATCGAAATCGTCGTTAGCCAGTTCCAACCGGTACCGCCCCCAAACCAAGATGCAATCGTAGCTGGGAACAGAATGATACTGGAAGCGAAGATTGCTGGGATAACCCCGGCCATATTCACTTTCAGCGGCAAATGCGTACTCTGTGCTGCATAAACACGACGGCCCTGCTGGCGTTTTGCATAGTTAACGACAATTCGACGCTGACCACGCTCAACGAATACAACAAAGAACGTCACTGCAAACACTAAAACTGCAACCAACAGCAACAGGAGGAAGTGCAGGTCGCCTTGCCGAGCTTGCTCGATAGTATGCGCAATGGCAGGAGGAAGTCCTGCGACGATACCAGCGAAGATTATGATTGAGATACCGTTACCGATACCACGCTCAGTAATCTGTTCACCAAGCCACATCAGGAACATCGTCCCGGTAACCAGGCTGACAACAGCCGTAAAATAGAAAGCAAAGCCTGGATTAATCACCAGCCCTTGCATCCCAGGCATATTCGGCAAACCGGTAGCAATACCAATCGACTGAAAAATACCCAGAACCAGCGTACCGTAACGGGTGTACTGGCTAATTTTACGTCGCCCAGCCTCTCCTTCTTTCTTTATTTCTGCTAACGCCGGATGAACCACCGTCAGTAACTGGATAATAATCGATGCCGAAATATACGGCATAATACCCAGAGCAAAGATAGAAGCGCGACTGAGGGCACCACCAGAGAACATATTGAACATTTCAATGATGGTGCCACGCTGTTGCTCGAGCAATTTGGCAAGCACAGTGGCATCAATACCAGGAATGGGAATAAAAGAGCCAATACGGAAAACAATCAGCGCACCGATTACAAACAACAGTCTGCGTTTCAGCTCGCCAACCCCGCCTTTAGCACTTTGAAAATCTAATCCTGGTTGCTTAGCCATCTGCTACTTATTCCTCAATTTTACCGCCAGCAGCTTCGATAGCAGCACGAGCACCTTTAGTGACACGCAGACCACGAATCGTTACTGGGCGTGCAACTTCACCAGACAGAATCACTTTCGCAAACTCAATCTGGATGCCAATGACATTTGCGGCTTTCAGCGTATTCAGATCGACAACATCGCCTTCAACGCGAGCCAGGTCAGAGAGACGGATCTCAGCTGTTACCATGGCTTTACGAGAAGTGAAGCCGAATTTCGGCAGACGACGGTACAGAGGCATCTGACCACCTTCAAAACCACGACGTACGCCACCGCCAGAACGAGACTTCTGACCTTTGTGACCACGGCCGCCGGTTTTGCCCAGGCCAGAACCGATACCACGACCTAAACGCTTCGGTGCATGTTTAGCACCTTCGGCCGGAGACAGAGTATTTAAACGCATCTGTTACTCCTCCACTTTAACCATGTAGGAAACCGCGTTGACCATACCGCGTACAGCAGGCGTATCTTCACGCTCAACGGTGTGGCCAATACGACGCAGACCCAGGCCAAGCAGTGTTGCCTTATGTTTCGGCAGACGACCGATTGCACTACGGGTTTGAGTAATCTTAATAGTCTTTGCCATGGTTAATTACCCCAGAATTTCTTCAACGGATTTACCACGCTTGGCAGCGACCATATCCGGGGACTTCATATTGGCCAAGCCATCGATAGTTGCACGAACCACGTTAATCGGGTTAGTGGAACCATAGGCTTTAGCCAGTACGTTATGAACCCCTGCGACTTCCAGCACGGCGCGCATTGCACCACCGGCAATGATACCGGTACCTTCGGAAGCTGGCTGCATGAACACGCGAGACCCTGTGTGTGCACCTTTAACAGGGTGCTGCAGAGTGCCGTTGTTCAGCGCGACATTCATCATATTGCGACGGGCTTTTTCCATCGCTTTCTGGATAGCTGCCGGAACTTCACGCGCTTTACCGTAACCAAAACCTACGCGACCGTTACCATCACCAACTACAGTCAGAGCTGTGAAGGAGAAAATACGACCGCCTTTGACAGTTTTGGATACGCGATTTACCGCGATCAGCTTTTCCTGCAGTTCGCCAGCTTGTTTCTCGATGTGAGCCATCTTACACCTCTACCTTAGAACTGAAGGCCAGCTTCACGGGCAGCATCTGCCAGTGCCTGGACACGACCATGATATTGGAACCCGGAACGGTCAAAAGAGACATCTTTAATGCCTTTTTCAAGAGCGCGCTCAGCGATGGTTTTACCCACAGCTGCGGCAGCATCTTTGTTACCGGTGGACTTCAGTTGTTCAGCGATAGCTTTTTCTACAGTAGAAGCGGCTACCAGGACTTCAGAACCGTTCGGTGCGATGACCTGCGCATAGATATGACGCGGGGTACGATGTACCACCAGACGTGTCGCACCCAGTTCCTGGAGCTTGCGACGTGCGCGGGTCGCACGACGGATACGAGCTGATTTCTTATCCATAGTGTTACCTTACTTCTTCTTAGCCTCTTTGGTACGCACGACTTCGTCGGCGTAACGGACACCCTTGCCTTTATAAGGCTCAGGACGACGGTAAGCGCGCAGTTCTGCAGCAACCTGACCGATCAACTGCTTATCAGCGCCTTTCAGCACGATTTCAGTCTGAGTCGGACATTCGGCATTAATGCCTGCAGGCAGTTCGTGGTCAACTGGGTGAGAAAAGCCCAGGGCCAAATTCACCACATTGCCTTTCACGGCGGCACGATAACCTACACCTACCAGCTGCAGCTTCTTAGAGAAGCCTTCGGTAACACCGATAACCATGTTGTTCAACAGTGCACGAGTGGTCCCAGCCTGGGCCCAGCCGTTTGCAACACCTTCGCGCGGGGCGAAAGTCAGTGCATTGTCAGCCTGCTTAACTTCTACGGCATCATGGATCTTACGACTCAGCTCGCCGTTTTTACCCTTAATCGAAATATCCTGACCGTTGAGTTTAACCTCTACGCCGGCAGGAATGACGACGGGTGCTTTTGCAACACGAGACATTCTTTCCTCCCGATTAAGCTACGTAGCAGATAATCTCGCCACCAAGACCAGCCTGGCGAGCTGCACGATCAGTCATAACACCTTTAGAGGTAGAAACAACTGCGATACCTAAACCAGCCATCACTTTTGGCAGCTCATCTTTACGTTTATAGATGCGCAGACCTGGACGGCTAACACGCTGAATGCTCTCTACCACTGCTTTGCCCTGGAAATATTTCAGTTCCAGTTCAAGAGCAGGCTTGGTGTCGCCTTCGATTTTGAAATCTTCGATATAACCTTCTTCCTTCAGCACGTTGGCAATTGCCACTTTCAGCTTGGAGGAAGGCATGGTGACCGCAACTTTGTTCGCGGATTGACCGTTACGGATACGGGTCAGCATATCCGCGATCGGATCTTGCATGCTCATCTGTCTTTACTCCCGTGATTCAATTGGTGACAATTACCAGCTAGCCTTTTTCAGACCCGGAATTTCACCGCGCATGGCGGCTTCACGGACCTTGATACGGCTCAACCCGAACTTCCGCAGGAAAGCGTGCGGACGACCAGTCTGGCGGCAGCGGTTACGCTGACGAGACGGGCTGGAATCACGCGGCAGAGTCTGCAGCTTCAGAACAGCGTTCCAACGATCTTCGTCGGAAGCATTCACGTCAGAGATGATAGCTTTCAGTTCAACACGTTTTGCGAAGAATTTGTCAGCTAGTTTCACGCGTTTGACTTCGCGTGCTTTCATGGATTGCTTAGCCATTAGTAACCCTACCTTACTTGCGGAACGGGAAGTTAAAGGCAGCCAGCAGAGCACGGCCTTCATCATCGGTTTTCGCAGTAGTGGTAATGGTAATATCCAAACCACGAACGCGATCGACTTTGTCATAGTCGATTTCCGGGAAGATGATCTGCTCACGCACACCCATGCTGTAGTTACCACGGCCATCGAATGACTTGGCGGACAGGCCACGGAAGTCACGGATACGTGGTACAGCAATGGTGATCAGACGCTCAAGGAACTCCCACATGCGTTCGCCACGCAGAGTTACTTTACAGCCGATCGGATAGCCCTGACGGATTTTGAAGCCTGCAACTGATTTGCGTGCTTTGGTGATCAGCGGTTTTTGACCGGAGATTGCTGTCAGGTCTGCTGCTGCATTATCCAGCAGTTTCTTGTCAGCGATCGCTTCACCAACACCCATGTTCAGGGTGATCTTCTCGACCCGAGGGACTTGCATGACAGAATTGTAGTTAAACTCAGTCATGAGTTTTTTAACTACTTCGTCTTTGTAGTAATCATGCAGTTTCGCCATCGTACTACTCCAAATTACTTGATAGTTTCGCTGTTAGATTTAAAGAAACGGACTTTTTTTCCGTCTTCGAATCTAAAGCCTACACGGTCGGCCTTACCAGTTGTCGCATTGAAGATCGCAACGTTAGAAACCTGAATTGCAGCTTCTTTTTCAACGATGCCACCTGGTTGATTCAGGGCCGGAACCGGCTTCTGATGTTTTTTAACCAGGTTAATACCTTCAACAACAATCTTGCTGGAAGACAGAACATTTTTTACTTTACCGCGCTTACCTTTATCTTTGCCGGTTAGCACGATAACTTCGTCATCGCGACGGATTTTCGCTGCCATGGTTTCGCTCCTTACAGTACTTCTGGTGCCAGAGAGATAATTTTCATGAACTTTTCAGAACGCAGTTCACGAGTCACCGGCCCAAAAATACGCGTACCGATGGGCTGTTCGCTGTTATTGTTCAAAATAACGCAAGCATTTCCATCAAAGCGAACGACAGAACCGTCAGGGCGACGAACACCCTTCTTGGTGCGCACCACTACCGCCTTCAGCACATCGCCTTTCTTCACCTTACCACGAGGAATTGCTTCCTTGATGGTGATCTTGATGATGTCGCCGACGCCTGCGTAGCGACGGTGCGAGCCACCTAGAACCTTGATACACATTACGCGACGCGCGCCGGAGTTGTCGGCCACGTTCAGCATAGTCTGTTCTTGGATCATGTTAGTGCTCCGCTAATGTCAACTACTACTTTATAGGACCCAGAATAGGCCGTTAAAAAAGCCCCACAAATGAGGGCGCAGCATTATAACACTGCTTCCTGACTATGGGTAGAAAAAATAAACGGCTCAAAAATTTGAGCCGTTTATCGTTTTAGAGAACGCTCACTCTATTACAGAATCGCTTTCTCTACAACGCGAACCAACGTCCAAGATTTGGTTTTGGACAGCGGACGGCATTCGCGGATTTCCACCACGTCGCCGATTCCACATTCGTTGTTCTCGTCATGTACGTGCAGCTTAGTCGTACGTTTGATGAATTTCCCGTAGATCGGGTGCTTCACGAAACGTTCGATAGCAACAACTGCAGATTTCTGCATTTTGTCACTAACAACACGACCCTGCAGAGTACGGATTTTATCGGTCATTTTACGCACCCGCCTTCTCAGTCAGTAAAGTCTTAACGCGTGCGACATTACGGCGCACTTGCTTTAACAGGTGAGTTTGTTGCAGCTGGCCACTGGCCGCCTGCATACGCAGATTGAATTGTTCGCGCAGCAGTTCAAGCAGTTCAGTATTCAGCTCTTCAACGCTCTTTTCACGCAGCTCTTTTGCTTTCATTACATCACCGTCTTAGTTACAAAGGTGGTTTTGATCGGCAGTTTCGCTGCTGCCAGTTGGAATGCCTCACGGGCTAACTCTTCCGGCACACCGTCCATTTCGTACAGGACTTTACCTGGCTGAATCAAGGCAACCCAATACTCAACGTTACCTTTACCTTTACCCATACGCACTTCCAGCGGTTTCTCGGTGATCGGTTTGTCCGGGAATACACGGATCCAGATCTTACCTTGACGCTTTACAGCACGAGTCATGGCACGACGCGCGGCTTCGATTTGACGAGCGGTCAGGCGACCACGGCCAACAGCTTTCAGACCGAAAGTGCCGAAGCTCACATCCGTACCGGCAGCCAGACCACGGTTGCGGCCTTTGTGCACCTTACGGAATTTTGTACGCTTTGGTTGTAACATCAGCGACTCTCCTTACTTGCGGCCTTTACGCTGCTGCTTTTTAGGTTGAGCAGACGGTTTTTCTGCTTGCTCAACGGCAGCCATACCACCCAGGATCTCACCTTTGAAGATCCACACTTTCACACCGATGACACCGTAAGTGGTGTGCGCTTCGGAGGTGTTGTAATCGATATCCGCACGCAGTGTGTGCAGCGGAACACGACCTTCGCGGTACCATTCGGTACGTGCGATTTCAGCGCCGCCAAGACGGCCGCTTACTTCAACTTTGATCCCTTTAGCGCCCAGACGCATGGCATTCTGTACGGCACGCTTCATAGCACGGCGGAACATAACACGACGTTCCAGCTGAGAAGTGATGCTGTCAGCAACCAGTTTTGCGTCCAGTTCAGGCTTACGGACTTCAGCGATGTTGATCTGCGCAGGAACGCCGGCGATTTCCGCGACGACTTTACGCAGTTTTTCTACGTCTTCACCTTTCTTACCGATAACGATGCCCGGACGAGCGGTGTGAATAGTCACACGAATGCTCTTAGCCGGACGTTCGATAACGATGCGGGAAACGGAGGCTTTCTCCAATTCCTTAGTCAGGTATTTGCGAACTTTAAAATCGCTGTCCAGGTTGTCAGCGAATTCTTTGGTATTTGCGTACCAGGTAGAGTTCCAAGGTTTGACAATACCCAGTCGAATACCATTAGGATGTACTTTCTGACCCATTGCTAGTCTCCAGAGTCTCAGCGATCGGACACAACCACAGTGATGTGGCTGGTACGCTTCAGGATGCGATCCGCACGACCTTTGGCACGCGGCATAATGCGCTTCATGCTTGGGCCTTCGTCAACGAAGATTTTCGCAACTTTCAGATCATCAATGTCAGCGCCATCGTTGTGTTCTGCGTTAGCAATAGCAGACTCCAGTACTTTTTTAACCAGACCAGCAGCTTTCTTGTTGGTGTAGGTCAGAATTTCCAGAGCTTGCGACACTTTCTTACCGCGAATCAGGTCCGCCACCAGGCGTACCTTTTGAGCAGAAGAACGAGCGTGGCGATGTTTAGCGATAGTTTCCATCTCTTCCTCCTACCTTAGCGCTTTTTAGCCTTTTTATCGGCCGCGTGGCCGCGATAAGTACGGGTCGGTGCGAACTCACCCAGCTTGTGACCGACCATCTCATCAGAGATGAATACCGGAACGTGCTGACGACCATTATGGACAGCGATGGTCAAACCGATCATGTTTGGAAAGATCGTTGAACGACGGGACCAAGTGCGCAAAGGCTTCTTGTCTCCGCTTTCCACCGCTTTCTCTACCTTCTTCAGCAAGTGCAGGTCTATAAATGGACCTTTCTTGAGAGAACGTGGCATGGTTTATCCTCTAAAATTATTTGCTACGGCGACGTACGATAAATTTATCAGTACGCTTGTTGCTGCGGGTCTTCTTACCTTTGGTCTGGATGCCCCACGGGGAAACCGGGTGCTTACCAAAGTTACGACCTTCACCACCACCGTGCGGGTGGTCGACCGGGTTCATTGCCGTACCGCGAACGGTAGGACGAACACCACGCCAGCGAGCAGCACCAGCTTTACCCAGAACGCGCAGCATGTGCTCAGCGTTACCGACTTCACCCAGTGTTGCGCGGCAGTCAGCTTCAACTTTACGCATTTCACCAGAGCGCAGACGCAGGGTGACGTAAGAACCGTCGCGGGCAACGATCTGAACGTAGGCACCGGCTGAGCGAGCCAGCTGGCCGCCTTTACCTGGTTTCATTTCTACGTTATGAACCGTTGAACCAACCGGGATGTTACGCATAGGCAGGGTGTTACCCGGCTTGATTGCAGCATCAACACCGGACTGAATCTGATCACCAGCTTTCAGGCCTTTAGGTGCCAAGATGTAACGGCGTTCGCCATCTTTGTACAGAACCAGCGCGATGTTCGCGGAACGGTTCGGATCGTACTCCAGACGCTCAACTACAGCAGGGATACCATCTTTGTTACGTTTGAAGTCAACAATACGGTACTGCTGTTTGTGACCACCACCGATGTGACGGGTAGTGATGCGGCCATTGTTGTTACGGCCACCGCTTTTGCTGTTTTTTTCCAGCAACGGGGCATACGGCTTGCCCTTGTGCAGCTCAGGGTTAACCACTTTAACAACGTGGCGACGACCCGGAGATGTCGGTTTACATTTAACAATTGCCATTGTTCTTTACTCCTCCGACTTACTCTGCGCCGCCGATGAAGTCCAGATTCTGGCCTTCTTTCAGGGTGACGTAAGCTTTTTTCCAGTCGCTACGACGACCGATACGCTGTCCATGACGTTTCACTTTCCCTTTAACAACCAGGGTGCGAACTTCATTGACTTCGACTTCAAACAGTTTCTGCACTGCTGCTTTGATTTCTGCTTTAGTCGCGTCTTTTGCAACTTTGAGAACGATGGTGTTGGTTTTTTCCATCGCAGTAGACGCTTTTTCAGAAACGTGCGGCGCGCGCAGTACTTTCAGCAGACGTTCTTCACGAATCATGCCAGCATCTCCTCAACTTGCTTAACAGCGTCAGCAGTCATGACCACTTTGTCGAAGGCGATCAGGCTAACTGGGTCGATACCTGCTACATCGCGTACGTCAACCTTGTACAGGTTACGTGCGGCCAGGAACAGATTCTCATCCAGTTCACCGGTGATGATCAGCACGTCTTCCAGAGCCAGCTCTTTCAGTTTCTGAGCCAACAGCTTGGTTTTCGGTGCTTCAACAGAGAACTTCTCGACAACGATCAGACGATCTTGACGTACCAGTTCGGACAGGATGCTTTTCAGCGCACCGCGGTACATCTTTTTGTTAACTTTCTGACTGTGGTCCTGAGGCTTGGCAGCGAAGGTCACGCCACCGGAACGCCAGATCGGGCTCTTCACAGAACCTGAACGCGCACGGCCGGTACCTTTCTGGCGCCACGGTTTTTTACCGGAACCAGTTACTTCAGCACGGGTCTTCTGAGCACGGGTACCTTGACGGGCACCTGCTGCATAAGCAACAACAACCTGGTGTACCAGCGCTTCGTTGAAATCACGACCGAAGGTAGTTTCGGAAACAGTCAGCGCGCTTTGCGCGTCTTTCAATACTAATTCCATTGCTATCCCCTTACGCCTTCACAGCTGGTTTAACGATCAGGTCGCTACCGGTAGCACCGGGAACTGCACCTTTAACCAGCAGCAGGTTGCGCTCAGCGTCAACACGTACCACGTCCAAGCTCTGAACGGTTACGCGTTCATTACCCATCTGGCCAGCCATTTTCTTGCCTTTGAACACTTTGCCCGGAGTCTGGTTCTGACCGATAGAACCCGGAACACGGTGAGACAAGGAGTTACCGTGGGTAGCATCCTGAGTACGGAAGTTCCAGCGCTTTACAGTACCGGCAAAACCTTTACCTTTGGATGTACCAGTCACGTCAACTTTTTTCACGTCAGCGAAAATTTCAACGCTGATGTTCTGACCGATGGTAAATTCTTCACCTTCAGCCAGGCGGAATTCGCGCAGAGTACGACCTGCTTCAACGCCCGCTTTAGCGAAGTGACCTGCTTCAGGTTTAGTGACACGGCTAGCTTTTTTAGCACCGGTAGTCACCTGGACAGCAGAATAACCGTCGTTTTCCAGGTTTTTGACCTGAGTTACGCGGTTTGCTTCAATTTCAATTACGGTTACAGGGATAGAAACGCCTTCTTCAGTGAAGATGCGGGTCATACCCACTTTTTTACCGACTAAACCAATCATTGTTTCAACCTCTCAATCGCTCAATGACCTGATTAACCCAGGCTGATCTGCACGTCTACACCGGCAGCCAGATCCAGACGCATCAGAGCATCAACGGTTTTCTCGGTTGGCTCAACGATGTCAACCAGACGCTTGTGAGTGCGAATTTCATACTGATCGCGCGCATCTTTATTGACGTGCGGTGAAATCAGAACGGTGAAGCGCTCTTTGCGGGTCGGCAGCGGGATCGGACCACGGACTTGAGCGCCAGTGCGCTTAGCGGTCTCGACGATTTCCGCAGTTGATTGATCGATCAGACGATGATCAAACGCTTTCAGGCGGATACGGATTCTTTGGTTCTGCATGAGACCAGAGCTCCAATTATTTATAAACGTAAATAATTACTCCTCACACCCATTTCGATTGATGGGGGAGTGTAATCGTTCAGTACATAACTCCCCTATTGGGAGTATTGTTTGACGGGCCTTAACACCTGTCTCTGAATTCATAAAGAATCAGGCTTACCATTTCAGGTAAGCCCGCGCATTATACGTAAATCTGTCTAGGAAGCAACCCGAGAGGGAAAATGATTTTTTATTGACCGACCTCGCCCTGTGTTGACCTTGAAGACAATTTTAGGTCGACATTGTGGTGGTCTCGAACGTCTTTAAGGTGAGTCTGTAGATGGTTCTGGATTCCTAGCCGGCCAATCAAATCCAGCTCAGTCTCTAACCAACCTACGTATTCTTCTTTATCAGAGAGGATATTAATCACTAAGTCTGGACTGACATAATCACGGACCGAGTCGGCATAGCTGATAGCCACTCGCAAATCGCGCACCATCCAGCTCAAGGTTCAGGTCCGAGCGCACTTCTCCTCCGCATCTTCACCGCTATTGAGCTTATCTAGTTCTTGCAGATTAGTTATGCCCTTAAACAGAAAGATAGGTTCGATTTGGCGATCTGAATGCTTCATTTCGTCTATCAACTCATGATATTAGTGATCCTTAAGACGAATGAATCCCTAATTTTTTGAATATACTGGCGTGTAAGAAATACCGATTGATGGCAATGAGCTCATTACCTAGCAGCTTGTTTAGATACGTAACGACATTTAATGCCTTCCATGAATTGCCCCCTCAGCTCCAGTTCTCAAAAGTGCAGAACCCGTCGTTACAGAGTCAACAATATTTTCATGCAAACTATGCCGTTATATATAGTTCTGGAAGTTTTTCTTTATCATTTTGGAGAATCGCACGAGCGTGCCGTAAATATTTATCGCAGTCAGTCCCAATAGGGATCAATTGCTTCAAATGCTGGAGGGATAGTGGTCGGTACCGACGAACTAAGTAGCGGCTCGTTTTATCAGTGATGGCATACACAAGTAAACATACATTCTTTGTGATTCATTTTTAACCAGATAACCAAGCTCTGATTACGTATGTTTTTCTTTAATTCTCATTGCTTCCTTCAACAATAAAAAAAGGCACCGAAGTGCCTTTTTATACGATATAAATTATCAGCAATTAAGCGATAACTTTAGCAACCACGCCGGCGCCTACGGTACGGCCACCTTCACGGATAGCGAAACGCAGACCATCGTCCATTGCGATTGGAGCAATCAGGTTTACAACCATCTTGATGTTGTCGCCCGGCATGACCATTTCTACGCCTTCCGGCAGTTCGATGGTGCCCGTTACGTCAGTTGTACGGAAGTAGAACTGCGGACGGTAGCCTTTAAAGAACGGAGTATGACGGCCGCCTTCG